>NZ_JBRAMC010000006.1:0-339074 GCF_052959335.1 Vreelandella sp. H-I2 | reverse complement strand
TCACCCGTCCGCCGCTCGTCAGCATCCCGAAGGACCTGTTACCGCTCGACTTGCATGTGTTAGGCCTGCCGCCAGCGTTCAATCTGAGCCATGATCAAACTCTTCAGTTTAAAATCATTGTGATCCTTACTCGTCACTCGAAAGTAACAAAAGCGGATCAAACTTGGCTCAAGGTTCAAACGAATTCACTGTGATACCTACCTCACCACGTTACTTAAAAGTAACGACATGAAGAGTATCGTTGTGTTCGCCTGCCTTGATATTTAGTGATTTGTCACTAACATCAGCAAGCGCCCACATGAATTACCTGATCAAATTGTTAAAGAGCTGCTTTCGCTGTCGTAAGCTGCGTAAAGCAACCTGGCCGCCGTTGAACTGGCTTGCCTCAGCGAGGAAGGCGTATTCTACGCACTTCCTGGTGATTGTCAAGGGCGTTGTTTTCGATGTAAACCTGACCACATCAAAAACCGCTAACTACCTGACAAACCGAAGGTTTTCACCTTCATTCACCGCTGGTAACGCTTGGCGTCCCCGGCAGCGGATGCGTACTTTACGGATTCGCTGCCGGGTTGGCAAGGGCTTTTTAGCAGAAAGTTCAAATAAGTGTCACACGAGCGTAACGCTTCTTGCCTGCTTGGATCACGTAGCTCTTACCTGTCGCTAACATGGTGTCCTTAGCCACCACCTCACCGTCGACTTTAACCCGCCCATTCCCCAGCATGTCTTTGGCTTGAGCGCTGTTGTTCGCAAGCTCTGCTCTATTGAGTACCGCAGCAATGGGCGCCTGTGCGCCACCTTCAAAATCCACTGTCACTTCCGGCAAATCTTCGGGCAGTTCGCCATCGGCTAATTGGTTACCCGCGGACTTATGGGCATTAGCTGCCGCTTCGTCACCGTGGTAGCGAGCGATCAACTCACGCGCCAGCTCCATTTTCACATCACGCGGGTTCGCCCCCTGTTCCACGCTCTGCTTCAACGCCTCGATCTCTTCGTTGGATTTCAACGAAAGCAACTCAAAGTAGCGCCACATTAAGCTATCCGGCATGGAGACCAGCTTATTGAACATGGAGCCAGGCGCTTCATCGACGCCAATATAGTTACCCAATGACTTGGACATCTTCTGCACGCCGTCCAACCCTTCCAGCAGCGGCATGGTGATAACCACCTGAGGCTCCTGACCGAAGTGCTTTTGGATTTCGCGACCCATCAATAGATTAAACTTTTGATCGGTACCGCCCAGCTCCACATCGGCTTCAAGCGCGACTGAATCGTAGCCTTGCACCAGCGGGTAGAGAAATTCGTGAATCGCTATTGATTGATTGGCCTTGTAACGCTTTTCAAAGTCATCCCGTTCCAGCATACGTGCAACGGTGCTTTGCGCGGCTAGCTCGATCATTTTGGCGGCGGAGAGCTCACCAAACCACTCGGCATTAAAACGCACCTCGGTTTTTTCTGGATCGAGGATTTTGAACACCTGCTCCTTATAGGTTTCAGCGTTGGCTTTAACGTCCTCTTCGGTGAGCGGTTTGCGCGTCACGTTTTTACCGGTGGGGTCACCAATTCGCCCGGTGAAATCACCAATAAGAAATATGACGGTATGCCCCAGATCCTGAAACTGACGCATTTTGGTCAGCAGGACGCTGTGACCCAGGTGCAGGTCAGGGGCCGTGGGATCAAAACCAGCTTTAATACGCAGCTTACGGCCTGAGGCTAGTTTCTTTTTCAACTCATCCTCAACCAGGATTTCATGCGTACCCCGCGCCAGCAGCGCTAAAGCCTGATCCACCTCACTCATTGCCTCTCTCCACTATATAAGAACCGTCCTGGCCGGACGTCAGGTGTTAAATAGCCGACGATGTTACCATGCCCGTTCGCCTTGGTTGAGCCTTCGTTTAGCTCTGGTTTGATCTTAGCCCCCGCTTTGTACGAGTTCGCTTATGAAAACGCCTACCGCTTCGCCGCTTTACTATATTGGCCTGATGTCGGGTACTAGCCTGGACGGTATCGATGCCGCGCTCATCGCCATCGAAAATGACTTACCGCTGCGCCTACTGGCGACTCACGCCGAGCCAATGCCTCATGGCTTGCGGGAGCTGCTACTGACGCTCTGCCATGCGGAGCAGGTGAGCTTTGCCCAGTTGGCCGCGGCCGAACATGCTTTTTGCCAGTGCCAGGCCCAAGCCGTAAAACAACTACTCACGCCGCTGTCGGTAAAGCCTGAGCAGATTAGCGCTATTGGCAGCCATGGCCAAACCATCGAACATGCCCCTGCAGGGCACGCTGGTGGCCCGGCTTACACACTACAGCTGGATAACCCCAGCCTGTTGGCAGAACTGACTGGCTGCACGGTGGTGGCCGACTTCCGCCGTCGCGACCTCGCTGCTGGCGGCCAGGCCGCGCCGCTGGCACCGGCCTTTCATCAAGCGCTGTTTGGGCGAGCGGACGCGCATCAGTTGGTGCTTAATTTAGGCGGCTTCGCCAATCTCACTTGGCTTTCTAGGCAATCAAGCGACCCAGTGACCGGTTTCGATACCGGGCCCGCCAATGTTTTATTGGATGGCTGGTTTGCCCTGCACCAGGGAGGTCGCTTTGATCAGGACGGCGATTGGGCCGCGAGCGGGAAGGTAGATGAAGCGCTATTGGCTCGACTGCTTGCCGAACCGTTTTTCCAGCAGCCGCCGCCGAGAAGTACGGGGCGTGAGCTATTCCATCTGGATTGGCTTCAACAACACCTCAGCGGCCAGGAAACCGCCGCCGATGTGCAGGCGACGCTGGCTGAACTCACCGCCGTCAGTGTCGCCCAGGGGGTTGAACAACTGCGGATCGATAATGGCCCGCTCACGCTGATTACCGCTGGCGGCGGCGCGCACAACGCGTATTTGATGCAACGCATTGCCTACCACCTCCCTCGCGCTACGCTCACTTCGCCAGCGGCGTACGGCTGGCCTGAAGACTGGATAGAAGCCGGCGCCTTTGCCTGGTTGGCACACCAGCGTCTGCACCACCTGCCTGGCAACCTACCCTCGGTCACCGGCGCGTCAGGGCCGCGAGTGCTGGGTGGTATTTACGCCAGCTAATGAACGAAGCCACTATTCGTGCGTGGCGCACGCAGATTACTCATCGATCGACGAGAGCGTACCTTTTGCCTGCGCCTGGGCATCTTCGATGCTCACTACGCCTTCTTTCACTAACCGCGATAGCGCGGCATCCAACGTTTGCATGCCCAGGCTGCCGCCGGTTTGAATCGCGGAGTACATCTGCGCCACCTTGTCTTCTCGAATGAGATTACGCACTGCTGAGGTGGCAATCAGCACTTCATGCGCCGCCACACGCCCGCCGCCCTGACGTTTAAGCAACGATTGAGACACCACCGCCTGGAGCGATTCCGACAACATCGAGCGCACCATGGCCTTCTCTTCGCCGGGGAAGACATCAATAATACGATCAATGGTTTTTGCCGCCGATGTGGTGTGCAGCGTTCCCAACACCAAATGCCCCGTTTCAGCAGCGGTCAACGCTAGTCGAATCGTTTCCAGGTCACGTAGCTCGCCGACCAGAATGACATCCGGGTCCTCACGCAGTGCACTTCGCAGCGCGTCGGCAAAGCTATGGGTGTCACGGTGCACTTCGCGTTGGTTAATCAAACAGCGCTTACTGGCGTGCACAAACTCAACAGGATCTTCAATGGTAAGAATGTGCTCGTAGCGGTGGTCGTTAATGTAGTCAATCATCGCGGCCAGCGTGGTGCTTTTACCCGAGCCGGTCGGCCCGGTCACCAGCACCAAGCCACGCGGTAGCATTGCCAGGCGCTCAAACACCTCGCCAAGACCTAGGGCCTGCAGGGAGAGCACTTGGCTGGGAATGGTGCGGAATACCGCCCCTGCACCGCGAGCCTGCGTAAATGCGTTAACACGAAAGCGCGCAACGCCGGACACTTCAAAGGAAAAATCAATTTCCAAGTGTTCTTCATAGTCGCGCCGCTGGCTATCGTTCATGATGTCGTAGATCAATTTGCGCACATCGTTATTATCGATAGCGGGCACATTGAGCCGACGAATATCGCCATCAACACGTATCATAGGCGGCAAACCGGCCGAAAGGTGCAAGTCAGAGGCATTCTGCTTTGCCGAAAATGCTAGCAGTTCGGTAATATCCATCTCTCTTCCCAGCTGCGGTAAGGTGCTTGAGTATGACAGACATCGCGCTTAACGAGTCACTCGGCTATTCATACGCTCAGGCGCGTGAACGCCTGCGGAGCGCATTAGAAGACGCGGGGCGTGCCAAAGATGCAGCCAAGCTACTGGCAGTCAGCAAAACCAAGCCAGCAGCAATGGTTCGTCAAGCCTGGCAGCTTGGCCAACGTGAATTTGGTGAAAACTACTTGCAGGAAGCGCTGGAGAAGCAGACTGAACTCGCTGATCTTGATGGCATTGTATGGCATTTCATTGGGCCGCTGCAGTCCAACAAGACTCGTTCGGTGGCCGAGCATTTTGACTGGGTGCACAGCGTTGATCGGCTAAAAATTGCCAAGCGCCTCAGCGAACAGCGGCCCACGCACCTTGCGCCGCTGAATATCTGCCTGCAAGTTAATGTCAGCCGCGAAGAGAGCAAAGCCGGTGTACTGCCGGAGGAAGTAGAGGAATTGGCCAAAGAAGTCGCCGCGCTGCCTAACCTGCACTTGCGCGGCTTAATGGCGATTCCCGCCCCGGCGGAGGGTGTCGACGCTCAGCGCAAGCCATTAGCCGCGCTTCGTGAGAGTTTAACCGCGCTACAGCGCACATTGCCCGACGCGCCTCTTGATACACTCTCAATGGGCATGAGCGACGATTTAGAAGCAGCGGTACTGGAAGGCGCCACGCTGGTAAGATTAGGCACCGCGATTTTTGGCGCCCGTCAAATGCCTTAAGCACATAACGACATGCTGCTAGCAAGTGCAACCCGCACGCTGACTGAGTCAGCTATCACACTTCACTAAAGGACACCTATATGGCGAACAAGATTACCTTTATTGGGGCCGGCAATATGGCCAGCGCCATTATCGGCGGCCTCATCGACAGTGGTGTTGAGCCTTCTACTATTACCGCCACCGCGCCGAACGATAGCGAACTGACATTGATTAAAGAACGCTTAGGCATCAATACCGACACCGATAACAACGCGGCGGTGGCGGACAGCGATGTGGTGGTATTGGCGGTAAAACCGCAAATCATGCGCAGCGTCTGCGAAGCGCTGCGCGACAGCATTCAGCGTCAACAGCCATTGGTTATCTCGATTGCTGCCGGTCTGGACGCTGACACTATCGATCAGTGGCTAGGCGGCCAAAACGCCATGGTGCGCTGCATGCCCAATACACCCTCGCTGGTCGGTTATGGCGCCAGCGGCCTCTACGCCAATGCCCACGTCAGCGATGCCCAGCGTGACGTGGCCACCCAGCTAATGGAAGCGGTCGGCATTGTCGAGTGGGTAGAAGAAGAAGCGCTGTTAGATGCAGTAACCGCCGTTTCTGGCAGTGCCCCGGCCTACTTTTTCCTGATGTTCGAAGCCATGGAAGAGGCCGCGGTCAAACTCGGCTTACCTGCCGCCACCGCACGCCGCCTCGCTATTCAAACCGCAATGGGTGCCGCTACCATGGCCCAGCAAAGTGATAAAGACCCTGCCACGTTGAAACAGAACGTCATGTCACCGGGCGGCACGACAGAACGTGCCATTCAGCATATGGAAGAGGCACAATTACGCACCACCATTGCCGACGCCATGCAGGCCTGCGCTGATCGTGCCCAGGCGATGGCCAAGGAACTAAGCGGCCACTAACACGCAGTCGTTCAGCAACGAATCATCAAGGAGACGAAATAATGGGCAATGAATTGGGCAGTGCAGGGTTAATGCTGGTAAATACCCTGATCAATATTTACCTCTTTTTACTCATGCTGCGCTTTCTGCTGCAAGCGTCAAGGGCCGACTATTACAACCCACTCAGCCAGTCGGTGGTCAAGATTACCCAGCCGTTAGTGGGTCTCTTCCAGGGTTTTTTAGGCCCCGTGGCCGGTCGTTTTGACCTCGCAACGTTAGCAGCGGGCTTTGTATTAAAAATAGTCAGCATTATCGCCATTTTTATGGTGATCGGCGTTGGCATGCCCCCCATTGCGGGACTGTTAATCGCAGGCGTGGCGGCCTTAGCGAACGCGATTTTAAAGATCTACTTCTTCGCTCTAATTGTGATGATCATTCTGAGCTGGGTAGCGCCCAACGCCAGCCACCCAGGCGCGCTGCTTGTGATGCAGTTGGTGGAACCGATTATGGCACCCGTGCGCAGAGTCATCCCGTCGTTGGGCATGATCGACCTTTCACCCATTGTGGTGTTTATTGCCATTAACCTGATTGATGGTTTAGTGGTCGGCTCCCTGATCCGTGCTGCGGGTATTTCTGGCGCACTGGTCGGGCTGTGATGGCAATTGCCAATCTTTTGTTCTAATGAATCCTGTTTCAGTTGATTTAGTTTCAATAGTTCTATTCGACAGGCCTCATTCAGTCGTACTCTTTCAGCAGGACTAACGCCTTCAATGCCTGACTCAGATACGCTTGCGTTTGCAGACCAACCGCCGTCTTCCGTCGGCCTTGTTACGCCACATTTAGCGCGCTTCGACACGCCGCTCTCCCTCGCTTGCGGCAAAGTGCTGCCAGCCTACGAGCTGATTTACGAAACCTACGGTACGCTGAACGTTGATCGCAGCAACGCCGTACTGATTTGCCACGCGCTTTCAGGTCACCATCACGCCGCTGGCTACCATAGCGAGGAAGACCGCAAGCCAGGCTGGTGGGACGCCCATATCGGCCCCGGCAAAGCGATCGATACCAACCGATTTTTTGTTGTGTCGCTAAACAACTTGGGCGGCTGCCACGGCAGTACCGGCCCGGTTAGTCATAACCCGGAAACCGGCCGTCAGTGGGGGCCTGAATTCCCCATGGTGACGGTCAGTGACTGGGTGGTCAGCCAGGCGAGACTTGCCGACCACCTAGGGATTGAGCGCTGGGCCGCTGCGGTAGGTGGCAGCCTGGGGGGCATGCAGGTAATGCAGTGGACGATGACTTACCCCGAGCGGGTCGCCAATGCAGTCGTCATTGCAGCGACACCCCGGCTCTCAGCACAAAATATTGCCTTTAACGAAGTGGCCCGCCAAGCAATTCGTTCAGACCCGGAATTCTTCGATGGCTGGTACGCCGAACACGACACCGTGCCCAAACGCGGGCTTAAGCTCGCGCGCATGGTAGGCCATATCACCTACTTGTCAGAAGACGCCATGGGCAGCAAATTTGGCCGCGACCTGCGTAGCGACGACCTCAACTTCGGTTTCGATGTTGAGTTTCAGGTGGAATCCTATCTGCGTTATCAGGGGGATACATTTTCCGCCGCCTTCGATGCCAACACCTACCTGTTGATGACCAAAGCACTGGACTACTTTGACCCAGCGGCTACCCAAGGCGGTGACTTTGCCAAAGCCCTGGCGCCTGCGCAGTGTCCGTTTTTGATTGTCAGCTTTACTACCGACTGGCGCTTTCCGCCTTCGCGCTCTCGAGAACTGGTCGATGCGCTCACCCGCGCGGGCAAAGCGGTTAGCTACGCCAACATCGACTCCCCCCATGGGCACGATGCTTTCTTACTCTCAGAGCCGCGCTACGACGCCATCTTCAGCGCCTTTATGAACCGCGCTGCCCGCGAGCTTCATCTCGCCGAAACGGGCGGAGATGAAGCGGGTAAAGATAAAGCGAGCCTGGAGGAGATGCCATGATGCGCGCCGATCTTGAACTGATTTATGACTGGGTGCCTGAGGGGGCGCATGTGCTTGATCTCGCCTGTGGCAATGGCGAACTGCTTGAGACTCTTGCGCGCAACAAGGGCGTGACAGGTTATGGCTTAGAGATTGATCACGACGGCATTAATGCCTGCGTGGAACGCGGTGTTAGCGTGATTGAGCACAACCTGGATGACGGTTTAAGCAGCTTTTGTGACAATAGCTATGATCAGGTGATCATGACCCAGGCGCTACAGGCGCTACGCCGTCCGGACAAGATGCTCGATGAAATGCTGCGCGTCGCCGAAGAGGGCATTATCACTTTCCCCAACTTCGCCTACTGGCGTCACCGCGTTCATTTGGGTCTGCGTGGCTATATGCCGGTATCCAAATCGCTGCCCCACGCCTGGTACGACACGCCCAACATCCACCTCTCAACGTTCAACGACTTTGAGCATCTGTGCCGCGAGAAGGGTCTCGTCATTGTTGATCGTGCAGTGGGCGTGGGAGATCATCAAGGGCACTGGAAATCACGGCTTTGGCCCAATCTATTTGGTGAAATTGCCATTTTCCGCGTTCGCCGACGCTAGGCTTAGACATTCAACTTATCGATCATCAAAGGAGCCACGCCATGTTACGTAGATTAATGATCGGTGCCGCTCTTGTCGGCACGCTCTTCGCTACCGCTGCTGCCCACGCTGAGCAGTTCGTCAGCGTGGGCGATTACGAGATTCACTACAGCGCGGTGAACAGCAGTTTTTTAACGCCGGAAGTGGCTCAGGCAAACAACCTCCAGCGAAGCGCTAATCGCGGCCTGGTGAATGTCAGCGTACGGGAGCGCCAGGAGGATGGCAGCACACGTCCTGTTAACGCCAGTGTGCAAGGCCAAGTGAGTGGGTTGACGGGCGTTCAGGAATCGCTCAGTTTTCGCACCGTGCACGACGGTGATGCCACTTACCATCTTGCGCCTTTTACCATGCGCGAAGATGAAAGCATGCGCTTTGAGCTAAGCGTGCGCTATGACCGTAACGCCGCCCCCGAGCCGGTGAACTTTATCCAACGTTTTTATATTGACCGTTAGACCTTAACCTTAGCCGCAAAACACCTTATAACCGCACGGGCAGCTTCCGGGTTAACTGCACTCCCGTCGGGTGCCCCTGCTCTCTCTCTATGGTAATACCGTAGGCCAGCACTTCCACCCCGCTGGCCGATGCTTCTGCCAGGGCTGCAGCATAAATTGCGTCGATATGGGCTGCGGCGGCCACGTCAACAATGCCTTCGTGAGCGACACAAAACAACAGCACCGCCCGTTCGCCTTTCTCCGCCAGTACCCTCAGCGAATGCAGATGCTTGGTACCACGCACGCTGACCGAATCGGGGAAGTAGCCGTGGCCGTCCTGCTCTTTGAGGGTGACCTGCTTCACCTCGATATACGCACGCCCCCGCACAGGATCATCGAGCATAAAATCGAGACGGGCATCGGCCACTTTCACTTCTCGGCGCAAAGTGGCATAGCCTGCCAACGGCGCTAATTCGTCCGCCGCCAGCGCCGCTTCCACGATACGGTTAGCGCGGCCGGTATGCACTGAGGCGAGCGCCACCTGCCCATCAGCCTGTGGCAGCTCGATAAACTCCCAGGTCCAGGCTAGTTTGCGCTTAGGGTTATCGCTGGGTGACAGCCACACTCGGCAGCCCGGCACGTTCACTGCTTTCATTGAGCCGGTATTGGGGCAGTGTGCGACTACCTCGCGGCCATCATCCAAGCGCACATCGGTTAGAAAGCGCTTATAACGCTTGATCAGCGTGCCCGGCACCAGCTCTGGATAGGCCAGCATCACAGCCTGCTCACAAAACGCTCAATCCGCGCCACCGCTTCTTCCAAACGGGCGACATCATTGGTGAAAGCAATCCGCACATGGTGTTCACCGCCGCGTACGGCAAAATCAATGCCGGGGGTAATCGCCACATTTTCTTCCAGCAGCAGGCGCTCGCAGAAGGTCTGGCTATCGCGGCTGTAGCGGGAGATATCCAGCCACAAATAGAACGCCCCTTGGGGTGGTAGATCCGGCGCCAGCCCCAAGCTGGCCAAGCCTTTCAACAGCACCTGACGGCGCTCTTTCAGGGTTTCACGGCGCTGTTCAAGAATATTCCGGCACTCGGGCGTAAACGCCGCCAGCGCTGCATGCTGTGAAGGGGTCGCTGCGGCCAAAAACATGTTTTGCGCCAGCCGCGTTAACGGCTCCACGGCATGCTCAGGTGCCACCAGCCAGCCCAAGCGCCAGCCGGTCATGCCGAAGTATTTTGAGAAGCTGTTGACTACAAAGGCGTTGGCCGAGAGTGAGGTCACCGATAGTGGCGCACCATCGTAGTTGAGCCCCTGATAGATCTCATCGACGATAACCTCGCCTTCGCGCTCAGCAACCGCCGTCAGTACGGCAGAGAGCTGCTGCGCGCTCAACGTGTGGCCGGTAGGGTTAGAGGGCGATGCCAGCATGGCAAGACTCGTCTCCTCGCGCCAGTGCTCGGCGACCAAAGCCGCATCTAACTGCCAACCGCTGTTGCGCCCCACGGTTACCGCATCGATCTCAGCGCCCGCCAATGCCATAAAGTGACGATTGCAGGGGTAGTTCGGGTCAGCCATTAGTACTCGTGAGCCGGTTTCGACCAATAGCTGGCTGGCCAACATCAGTGCCCCCGACGCACCTGGCGTCACCAATATACGCGTAGGATCCACCGTGGCATTAAAGTGCTCAGCATAATGCCCGGCGATCGCCTCGCGAAGTGCGGGTAAGCCCGCTGCGGGAGTGTAGCGAGTATGGCCACTGGTCAGCGCCTGCTGCCCAGCAGCAATAATCGGCTCCGGCGTAGCAAAGTCGGGCTCGCCCACCTCCAAGTGGATCACGTCGTGACCGGCGGCTTCCCGCGCCTGGGCCATTTCCAATAAATGCATGACCCGAAAAGGGGCAACGTGATCGACGCGCGAATTCCAGGCCATAACGGCTCCTTCATCTCATCATTTTAAAAAACCGGGCAAATATTGAAAAACTAACTAAAACATGGCGCTAGTCATATTCAAGGCCCGCCTATCGTAGAAAGCTCGCCATTATGCTTGCAACCCAGTCATTTTTCAGCTAAACAAGCATCCCTTTGGCGTGAGATCGTGACAGTCGCTCATGGTCGATCAGTAGTCACATATGTAAGGGGCAGTCCCATGCCAGTAGCAGAAAAGAAACCGGAAGCGTCCAAGTCCTTCACCCCGTATGAGCCAGCACCGGGCGAAGAGTATATGAACGAGCAGCAGCTAGCACACTTCCGTCAGCTGCTGCTGGATTGGAAACAGGATCTCATGGAAGAGGTGGATCGTACCGTACGCCACCTACAAGAGGATGCTAACAACTACGCCGACCCCGCCGACCGCGCTACCCAGGAAGAGGGTTTCAGCCTGGAGTTACGCACCCGGGATCGTGAGCGTAAACTGCTCAAGAAGATCAACGAAACCATCGATAAAATCGATGATGATGACTACGGCTTTTGCGAAGCCTGCGGTGTCGAAATCGGCATCCGTCGATTGGAAGCTCGCCCGACCGCTACGCTCTGCGTGGATTGCAAGACATTGGCGGAGCTGAAAGAGAAACAGCTTGGCGGCTGAGTTCAGATGGAATGTGATAGCCAAGCACGGGCACCTATGGGTGCCCGTTTTTGTTATCGGCGCTCGCCTGACCTACCCAAGAGGGCGCTACTATCTAGGACAATGCTGACTAGGACAACCCTGATATGCCCCGCTCGTCCCGCTACCGTGGCCGCTTTGCCCCTACCCCCTCGGGTCCGCTGCACTTTGGTTCGCTGGTCGCCGCCTTAGGCAGCTATTTAGACGCCCGTGCGGCCGGTGGGCAATGGCTGGTACGCATAGAAGATATCGACCCACCGCGCTGCCCTCAAGGTGCGGCGAGCACTATCCTACGCCAGCTGGAAACCTTCGGTTTCGAGTGGGACGAAGCGATTATTTGGCAACACACCCGCGGCGATGCTTACCAACAGGCTCTCGACCAGCTTATCCAACTTGGCCTTGCCTACCCCTGCAGCTGTTCGCGCAAGCAGTGGCAGGCGTTTGAGATCTACCCCGGCTGGTGTCGCGAGGGTGTTTGCGATGCGAATAAACCGGTGGCCTGGCGGCTGCGCAGCGACCTTGGCAAGCGCCCGACCTGCTGGCAAGACCGATTGTTCGGCGAACAGCGGTTTGACCCGGCTGAACTGGGCGACGTGGTATTGAAGCGCAAAGATGGCCTATGGGCGTATCAGCTCGCCGTGGTAGTAGATGACGCCGAGCAGCAGATTACCGATGTGGTACGCGGGCTCGATTTGCTCGACAACACCCCTTGGCAGCACCAGCTGCAGAGTGCGCTTCAGTTACCGCAGCCACGCTACCTACACTTGCCGCTCATCGTCACTACCGAGGGCCAAAAGCTCTCGAAGCAAAATCTGGCCCCCGCTTTGAGCGAGAATGAGCAAGGCGTGCGCGGCCAGCTTTTTCAGGCGCTTGAAGCGCTGGATCAAACGCCGCCGCAAGCGCTTGCCACTGAGCCACCAGCGACTCAGTTACACTGGGCGATAGCAAATTGGTCGCTGCAACGATTACGGCCCACGGCTCACCGCCAAACGCCAGCATCAATGCCACCATCGACACCATCTTCAGTACCAACAGGAGATTGATATGTACGTCTATCGCATCATGTTGTTTTTGGTGTTCGGCGGTTACTTGCTCTCACCGCTGCTAATGAACGGCTGGAGTGACCCTGAGTCTGCCTGGTACCGCCCGTTTGCCATCTGGGGCGGTTTGATTGCCTTAACGCTCTGGCTGGAGCAAAAGAGGAAGCTTGATGAACGTTGAGTTAATCGGCGTCCTACTGCTTGGATTAGGCTACTTGGCATTACTGTTTGGCTGTGGCTTTGCAGTGGAACGTGGCTGGGTGCCCGTACGCATTACCCACCACCCGATTGTTTATACCCTTGCGCTGGGTGTTTACGCCAGCGCCTGGGCAGTTTACGGCAGCGTGGAAATGGCCGCCCATGCAGGGTTTGGGTTTCTTGCTTACTATCTGGGCGCAGCAGGGGCATTTTTGCTCGCCCCCGTCCTGCTGGTGCCTATTCAGCGCATCACCCGCACCTATCAGTTGACCTCTCTCGCAGATCTGTTTGCTTTTCGCTTTCGCTCACGGTGGGCGGGTACGCTAGTAACCTTAGTCAGTCTGTTGGCAGTGCTTCCCCTGCTCGGTATTCAAGTACAGACCATGGGCGATGCCATCGATTTTTTGAGCGCCAGCCAAGCGGGGAGCAGCGTTGCTCTGCTTTTTTGTGCGCTGATTGCCATCTTTGCAGTGATGTTTGGCGCACGTCACTCTCAGGCTCATGGCCGCCATGACACCCTGCTCAGCGCCATCGCGTTCGAATCCCTCGTTAAGCTGCTGGCAATGCTCGGGCTCGGCGCGGTGGCACTGTGGATGGTTTTTGACGGCCCTGGCGACCTTCACTTATGGCTGGAAGGCCCCGGCGCTGCTCTTCAGCAACAGACACCCCAGCTTGATCCAGCTCAGTGGCGAACCCTGCTACTGCTGTTTTTCGCCGCGGCCTTTATGATGCCGCACCTGTTTCATATTAGTTTCGCAGAAAGTCTATCGCGGCATACCTTGCTACAAGCCAGCTGGGCGCTGCCGCTATTTTTACTGCTAATGGCGCTGCCCGTACCATTGATCTGGTGGGCGGCTCAATCAGTCAATCCCGACATACCCATCGCGGCCTATGCCGCTTTTCTGATGACAGAACACTGGTGGGTAGGTGCGCTAGCGTTTATCGGCGGACTCGCCGCCGCCAGCGGCACCATGATTATGATCGCCCTGGCATTATCTGGCATGTTGCTCAACCACATTGTGTTGGTGGCTAGGCCGCCAGAGGCACGCAGCGATTTATACGGCTGGCTATTGTGGTTACGTCGTGGGCTGATGGTTGCGGTGATCATTAGCGGCTGGCTGTTTTACCAGTGGGTAGGCCGCCATCACGGCTTAATCGGCTTGGGGTTAGCCGCCTTTGTGGGTATGGCCCAATGTCTGCCCGGCATGCTGGCACTTCTCTATTGGCCGGGCGCAAACCGTAAAGGCATGATTGTTGGCTTGGTCGCGGGCGTCATTGTGTGGTTGTGGGGCCTCTGGGTGCCACTTATGTTCTCCCTGCCTGCGCCATCGCTGCCCTTTACGCCGCTTACTCCCGCCGATGCACCACTGTGGTACAACATCACGCTGCTGTCGTTAACAACCAATATCCTGCTACTGATTGTCATATCGCTGTTTACGCGTACTTCTGAAGGGGAACAATCCGCCGCGGAGGCGTGTTCGGTGGATGCGGTGATCCGTTCCAAGCGCTTTCCGTTAGAAGCCGCGACGGCTAGCGACTTTTCCGCCCACCTGGCCCATGCCCTCGGCGATGAAGCCGCCAGCCGCGAAGTTGCTCGTGCTTTGAAAGCGCTCAACTTAACGCCTCAAGAGCGTCGCCCCTACGCACTGCGCCGTTTACGCGACCGCATCCAGGCCAATCTTTCAGGGTTAATGGGGCCATCCGTGGCTCGGGATATTGTTGACCGCTACCTTCCCTACCGCCACGACAACACCCCTGAAACCGACGACATCCACTTTGTCGAGAGCCGCTTGGAAGCCTACCGCTCGCGGCTCACCGGGCTAGCCCGGGAACTTGATGGCTTACGCCGCCACCATCGCCAAACGCTGGCTTATTTGCCTGTAGGGCTATGCGTATTGGGCGATGATGATGAGCTGCTGATGTGGAACCAAGCACTCTCACAGCTCTCGGGGATCAGCGGTGAAAGCGTCATCGGCTCGCGCCGCGACAGCCTACCCGCTCCCTGGCCCAGCCTGCTGGGCAGCGTAATAGAGGCCACGTCAACGCCGCTCTATAAACAGGCCGTTACGCTGCACGGCAAGGACTACTTTCTGACCCTGCACAAAGCGATTCTCAGTGGCCATGACAGCCGCGGCGGTAGTGTCATCCTGATTGAAGACCATACCGAAATGAAGTGGCTGGAAGACGAGCTGGTGCATGCAGCGCGCCTCGCCTCAATTGGTCAACTAGCTGCCGGGGTTGCCCATGAAATCGGCAACCCGATTACCGGCATCTCGTCACTGGCGCAAAATTTACGCTACGACACCAACGATCCGGCGCTGCTGGAAACCGCTGACCAAATACAGCAACTCACTCAGCGAGTCACCAAAATCGTCAACTCACTGGTTGGCTTTGCCCACGGTGGCCGTCAAACGGTGCCACTCCCCAGCTCCCCCGTTGCGCTTGCATCGATAAGCGAAGATGCCTTGCACTTGATCCACCTAGCCCGCTCGGGAGAGGATGTTACTTTAACGTATGCTATACCCGATAATCTGGTGGTACGTGGCGATGCTCAACGGTTAACCCAGGTGATGGTTAACCTACTCAGCAATGCCAGAGATGCTTGCGGCCCAGGTGGGCAAGTGCACATTGACGCAGGCTGCCATGAGCAACTTGCCTGGTGGCGGATAACCGACAATGGCCAGGGCATCGATCCAAAAGTACGTGATCACTTATTTGAACCCTTTACCACCACCAAACCAGCAGGCGAAGGCACCGGTCTCGGCCTTTCACTGGCTTATCAAATTATCGCCGAGCACCAGGGTAAAATAGAGGTGGCCTCACCACCGCCCGGACAGCCTCGCGGCACTGCCATTACTTTATGGCTGCCGCTTTACCAACAGGATGATCAGCTAACCCATGCCCAGGATTCTGATTGTTGAAGATGAAGCGATTATTCGCAGCGCGTTAAAGCGGCTGCTGGAACGTCACGACTACACGGTCAGCGAAGCCGGCAATGCGGAGGAGGCGTGCCAGCTTGAACTTACAGGGTTCGATCTCATTATCAGCGACCTACGCCTACCCGGCGAGCCAGGTACATCTCTGATTGCCGCTGCGACACCCGTGCCGGTATTGATCATGACCAGCTATGCAAGCATGCGCTCGGCGGTAGATGCGTTAAAACAGGGCGCGGTGGATTATGTCGCCAAGCCGTTTGACCACGCCGAACTGCTGGAAACCGTTGAGCGGATCCTACATAAGCAGTCGATGCAGCAAAGCCCGCCGCCGGATATCACTGACGCAGGCGGCGGACGCCAGACCATGATCGGCAACTGCGTTGCCATGCAGCAGGTGTACACCCGCATTCGTAAAACCGCGCCAGCAGATGTCACCGTATTGATTCTAGGCGAGTCGGGCACTGGCAAAGAACTCGTGGCGCGCGCCATTCACCAGCAGAGTAAGCGCGCTAAAGCACCACTGATCAGCGTAAACTGCGCGGCAATTCCCGAAACACTGATCGAATCCGAGCTGTTCGGCCATGAAAAAGGCGCCTTTACCGGCGCTAGCGCAGCACGCACAGGCTTGGTGGAAGCTGCCGATGGCGGCACGCTATTTTTGGATGAAATTGGTGAACTGCCGCTGGATGCCCAGGCGCGCCTGTTACGTGTGCTGCAAGAGGGGGAAATCCGTAAAATTGGTTCGGTAGAAACCCGCCACGTTAATGTCCGCTTAATTGCCGCCACCCACCGTGACCTACGCGCGCTCTCAAAAACCGGCGAGTTCCGCCTCGACCTTTACTACCGCCTGAATGTCATGCAGATCGAGTTGCCCCCCCTGCGCGAGCGTGAGGAGGACGTCCTTGAGATTGCCGATATTCTGCTCGACAAGGCGTGTAAACGTCATGAGCGCACGGGCCTGCGCCTATCCCGAGCGGCCCGCCAGGACCTGCGTGATTACCCTTGGCCGGGCAATGTTCGTGAGCTGGAGAACGCCCTTGAACGCGGGGTCATTCTTGCCGAGGGGCATCTCATCCATCCGGATGACTTAGGTTTAACGCCAACGCCGGCTCGTCCCCATTCCCCTTCCGCCAGCACCTCAGTGCTCAGCGGCGGCGTAGATAAAACCGCTGAAGAGAATGAAGATGACCTCTCTTTGGAAGATTACTTTCAGCACTTTGTGCTCGAGCACCAAGATCAAATGAGTGAAACCGAGCTGGCGCAAAAGCTCGGTATTAGCCGGAAAAACCTCTGGGAACGGCGCCAGCGGCTAGGCATCCCGCGCAAAAAAACTGCCCGCCGCCCAGGCTAATGGCCTGGTATCGGCTCGGCAGCTGCCATCTAAGACCATCGTCTAATATGCTGATTTAAATGGCAATTACCCTCTTCTTCGCGGCTATAAAACTGTTACCTTCCCACTCAACGGCGTGCACAAACGGACGCAAAAGGGGTAACACTTTTCAGACTAAAAAATTCCTCTACTTTTTTTAAAATGCCAACCACCTGAAATTTATGGTTTATCTAACAGGTGGCACAGCGCCTGCAATATTACTGAGTAAGAAAAACAAAATGGGCATAGCGGTAGGTCACTAACAAAAACAACATGACCCGCCCTAACCTGAGCCACAATAAAAACAACAGGGCCAGGTAGAGATAACGGTACCAATAAAAACAACAGGCTTGAGTCTCATTACTTGCTGGCGCAGGCAACACAGGCGCTGACAACAATAATAAAGAGTGTAAGTAGCCCGAAAGGACGCGACGTATACAAGACTTGCATCCTAACAACAACAATAGCAGTCAATGTGTACACCCCGGCGCCAATAATAATTTCCCGGGGGGAGAAAAGTTCGCGGTTGGATTATTGTTTTGAATACGAGGCGGTCGGAACCATCGTGATCCTTACGCCTACCGACTGCGGTGCGTATTCAGGGCGATGTGCCATCATGAAGAAAAACAGCAGCATGGACGCTGATTTGCTGCTTAATAGGGGAGGCTCTCTTAGCCTCCCTTTTCCGTGTCTGGGGCTTGCGTTATCCACGCAAGCGCCAAGCGCTTTGCAAACCGCTCTTTGCAAGCCCCTCTTTGCAAGACATAGAGGGTCGGCTACACTCAGCCACTAACTGTTTATGTTCAGTACTCGTTTGAAGTGCTTAATAATGACTATTTTTTCGTACCCTGCGAGTTGAAATTATCGCATGTTTAAAGGATTTACCCGTTTCCTACACAGCCCGGGGGAGCAATTGAAGACCTTGCTCGATCCCCAAGAGAGCACTACCAACGCACTCTCTCCACGTAACATCCCTCGGTCCGAGCACCCTGTTTCTCGCCAACATATTAGCGATGCTGCTCTAAAAGTGCTTTATCGCCTCAGTGGCGCAGGTTACGACGCTTACTTGGTGGGCGGCTGCATTCGCGATGCACTGCTTGGCAAGATGCCCAAGGACTTCGACGTTGCCACCAACGCCACTCCCGAGCAGGTACGCGATCTGTTTCGTAACTCGCGACTGATCGGCCGCCGTTTTCGGATTGTCCATGTGCGCTTTGGCCGCGAGGTCATCGAGGTCACCACCTTCCGTGGCAAACCCCAAGACGAGCATGGCGATCACATTGCCCACCAGTCCGATGAAGGGTTACTGCTGCGCGACAATGTATGGGGCAATATCGAAGAGGATGCGTTGCGTCGCGACTTCACCGTTAATGCCCTCTACTACAATATTGCCGACTTCAGCATCACCGATTTTGCCAATGGTGCGAAGGACATTGAAACGCGCACCCTGCGTTTAATTGGCGACCCGGCGACGCGTTATCGCGAAGACCCCGTCCGGATGCTCCGGGCGGTGCGCTTTGCAGCCAAGCTGGACTTCACGCTAGCCCCTGCCACCGAAGCGACGATGTACGATCAGGCGCCGCTGCTGCTGCAGATACCGCCAGCGCGGCTATTCGATGAAGTACTCAAGCTGTTTATGTCGGGCCACGGTTTGGTGACCTTTCGTATGCTGAGCCACTACGGTCTATTCGGCATGCTGTTCCCTGAAGCAGAAGAAGCCATGGCCGATGCCGCCTGGGCAGAAGAGCTAATCGAGCAAGCGCTTACCAATACCGACAAACGCATTGCCGAAGAGCGCCCGGTCACTCCGGCCTTCCTGCTGGCAGCATTTTTGTGGGCGCCGGTTAAACAACGCCAGGAAGAGCTGGAGCAAGAGGGCATGCCGGCTATTCCTGCCTTGCAAGCCGCCGCTCAGCAAGTGGTCTCTCGTCAGTTAGAATTCACATCAATTCCCAAGCGCTTTGGTATTCCCATGCGGGAAATTTGGGAACTGCAGCAGCGGCTGCCTCAACGGCGTGGTAAAAAAGCCTTTCAAACTCGTGAGCATCCACGCTTTCGGGCGGGATATGACTTACTCCTGCTACGTGAGCAAGCGGGCGAGATACCGCGCGGTTTGGGCGACTGGTGGACCGCCTTTCAGCGCGGTGATGAGCACGAGCAGCGTCGCTTGCTGCAAAAAGTTGGCGGTGACCCTGCGAGCCAAGGCGATGGACGTCGCAAACGGCGGCGTAAGCCGCGTGCGACAGAATAGCGAGACCCAATAGTGGCATTTCAACTTGCCTATATTGGCCTTGGCAGCAATCTTGAGTCACCCGTTGAGCAAGTTCGTCAAGCCCTGAACGAGCTTGCCACACTGCCGTTGAGTCGATTGACAGCAGCGTCATCACTCTATGTTAGTCGTCCTGTCGGGCCGCAGGATCAACCGGACTTTATCAATGCCGTGGCAGCGCTGGAAACGCGCCTTTCTCCATTGGCCCTGCTTGACCAACTTCAGGCCCTGGAACAACAGCATCGCCGCCGCCGTCAGCGTCACTGGGGGCCCCGCACGCTCGACCTTGACCTGCTGCTCTACGCTAATGACCAGATTAATTCGTCGCGTTTGCGCGTACCACACCCGCAAATGACTGCCCGGGCCTTTGTACTAGTCCCCCTCTCAGAGATCGCCCCCTCTCTCAATTTTCTCCACCAGCCGCTATCTGCATGGCTTGAACGTGTTGAGAATCATGGCTTGGAACGCCTACCCGACGCCTAGTGTGCAGCTAACGCTACCATTTGACACAAATCTCGACACCGACCACCCATTCAGGTAACAATTGCCGGTTACGCCATACACAATAATGGTCGGCTGCCTCGGGTATGTCTGAAAATTCAATAAGCGCAGCACGTTTCAAGCATAGCCTTTGTCGTATCGGCCTTACGTAGAACACGAGAGTACGCCATGAAAACCGTCACCCTAAGCACGCTGCAAGCCTACAAGCAGGCTGGTGAGACATTCAGTTGCCTGACCGCCTACGACGCCTCCTTTGCGCATGCGGCAAGCCAGGCAGGCATTGATGTATTATTGGTCGGCGATTCACTGGGCATGGTGCTACAAGGCCATAACAGTACCTTACCCGTCACTATCGAAGACATCGCCTACCACACCCGCTGCGCGGCACGTGGCAAAGGCCATAGCCTATTGATGGTTGACTTGCCGTTTATGAGCAACGCCACCACCGAGCGCATGCTGGAAGATGCGGGCGTCGTAATGCGTGCAGGGGCGGAACTGGTTAAGCTGGAAGGCGAAGCATGGATGGCCGATGGCATTCGAGAACTGACCCGCCGCGGCGTACCCGTCTGCGCCCATCTGGGCTTAACCCCCCAAACGGTGCATCAGTTAGGCGGTTATAAAGTGCAAGGGCGTGACGCCGCTCACGCCGAACGGATCATTAACGATGCTAAAGTTTTGGTCGACGCAGGCGCCTCGGTGATTCTGCTCGAATGCGTCCCTACCAGCCTGGGCAAAGCAGTAACCGAAGCGCTGGATGTGCCGGTGATCGGCATTGGCGCTGGCCCCGATACCGATGGTCAGATTCTGGTCATGCACGATGTGCTCGGCATCACCCATGGTCGTACGCCGCGCTTCGTCAAAAACTTTATGACCGACGCAGACAACATTCAAGCAGCCTTCGAGCTTTACCATAACGCCGTTAAAAACCGCACCTTCCCGGCCCAAGAACACTGTTTTTGAAAACGGTTTCTAAGGATTGGTTTAAAAGACAGTTTCGCACGGCTCGCCTATCCGCCGCCCTTTAACATTACCTTGAAACGATTATGCGCACTTTGCGAGAAATTGATCAGCTACGCAGTACGCTGCAGGAACACCGCCAGCGCGGTCAGCGCATTGCCTTGGTGCCCACCATGGGTAACCTCCATGCCGGGCATCTAGCACTGGTGGCCTGCGCGCGCCAGCACGCCGATATCGTAGTCTCAAGCCTGTTTGTAAACCCGATGCAGTTCGGCCCAGGGGAAGATTTAGACGGATATCCGCGTACCTTTGATGCCGACCAAGCGCAGTTAACCGACGCCGGCTGTGATGTTCTGTTCGCGCCTGCCGTGAGCACGCTCTACCCAAACGGGTTAAATGCTCAGACTCGCGTCCATGTCCCCACTGTCGGTGAGGGACTATGTGGCGGTTCACGCCCAGGTCACTTCGACGGTGTTTCCACCGTGGTCAGCATGCTGTTCAACCTGGTGCAGCCAGACGTCGCCTGCTTTGGGGAAAAGGATTACCAACAGCTTGCCGTCATTCGTAAGCTGGTAAGCGACCTGCACATGCCGGTCGAGATCATCGGTGTGCCTATCGTTCGTGCTGAGGATGGCTTGGCGCTGTCTTCACGCAATGGCTATTTGAATAGCGAGGAAAGGGCTAAAGCTCCCGCGTTGTATCACACACTATGTACCCTGCGTAGCGCCCTGGAGCGCGGCGAGTCTATCGAAAAGGTACTACACCAGGGCAGAGCCACGCTGTATGATGCGGGCTTTACACCAGATTACCTAGAGCTGCGCGATACCATGCTCGGCCCAGTTAGCTCTGCAACGCGCCAAGCGATACTGCTGGCGGCTGCCAAGCTCGGCCCTGCGCGGCTAATTGATAACCTCCCTGTTCAACTCCCGGCTAGCAATGTCAGTGGTAACAGAGAATAACCAAACAACGGGTCATAAAGGAATTCACATGCATACCATTATGCTCAAAGCCAAGCTGCACATGGCACGCGTTACTCATGCAGTACTCAACTATGAAGGCTCCTGCGCCATCGACGGTGAACTACTCGATCTAGCGGGTATTCGTGAAAACGAACAGATTCAAATTTATAACGTCGAAAACGGAGAACGCTTCACCACTTATGCCATTCGCGGTGAGGAGGGCTCTAAACTGATCTCCATCAATGGCGCCGCTGCCCATCTCGCTGCACCGGGTCATCGCATCATTATTTGCAGCTACGCCCACTACTCTAATACCGAACTGGAAACCCATCAGCCTGCGCTGGTGTATCTCCAGGAAGGCAACCACGTCAGCCACACCAGCAATATTATCCCCGTCCAGTTAGCGTAGTCTTAGCGTATCTAACCCTTTTCGATGACGGGCCACATGTTGGCCCGTTTTTATTTGCCTATAAATGCGTATTGCCGCAAAGCACCCCCTTCCCCTATGCTGAAGAGACGGCTGACAGAGTACGAATAAAAGAGTACGGCTGACAGAGTACGCCTATCGGGCATCTGGCTTCAGACTGTCTGTTATTTATTCCAGGAGTCATCTTATGAAAGAAGTAGTCATTGTTGCGGCTCGTCGCACCGCTGTTGGTGCTTTTGGTGGTTCGCTTGCTGGCATCCCTGCAAGTGATCTTGGCGCTTTAGTGATTAAAGATATCCTCGAATCCACCGGTGTCGCCCCTGATCAAGTTGACGAAGTGCTGCTAGGACAGGTGCTTACCGCGGGTGTGGGTCAAAATCCAGCTCGTCAGGCGTCCATCAAAGCGGGCCTGCCGGATTCCGTCCCGGCCATGACCATCAATAAGGTATGTGGCTCTGGGCTTAAAGCAGTACACCTAGCGACGCAAGCCATTCGCTGCGGTGATGCAGAACTTATTCTGGCGGGCGGCCAAGAGAACATGTCTGCGTCTCCCCATGTATTGCCCAACTCGCGTACCGGCCAACGCATGGGCGACTGGAAAGCGATCGATACTATGGTACACGATGGCTTGTGGGACGCCTTTAACAATTACCACATGGGCATCACCGCTGAAAACTTAGCCGAGAAATACGGTATTACCCGCGAAGAGATGGATAAGTTTGCCGCTCAGTCCCAGCAGAACGCTGCGAATGCTATCAAAGAGGGTAAATTCAAAAGTCAGATCGTGCCGGTACATATCCCTCAGCGCAAAGGCGATCCAGTCGTCTTTGATACCGACGAAAACCCGCGCGAAGTCACTGCCGAAAAACTTGGCGGCATGAAGCCTGCGTTTAAAAAAGATGGCACCGTTACCGCGGGTAACGCCTCCTCACTAAACGACGGCGCTGCCGTGGTGATGATTTGTTCCGCTGAAAAAGCCAAAGAGCTTGGCCTCGAACCGCTAGCGCGAATTGCCGGTTATGCTAACGCTGCCGTTGACCCGGCCATTATGGGTATTGGCCCAGCACCAGCGACACGCCGCTGCCTGGAAAAGGCGGGCTGGAGCCTGGATGACCTGGATTTAGCAGAAGCCAACGAGGCGTTCGCTGCACAAGCGCTTTCGGTCAACAAAGAGCTGGGCTGGGATGTCAGCAAGGTGAACGTTAACGGCGGCGCAATCGCGTTAGGCCATCCTATCGGGGCTTCCGGTTGCCGCGTGCTGGTATCGTTGCTGCATGAAATGATTGCCCGCGATGCCAAGAAAGGCCTCGCGACGCTGTGTATCGGCGGTGGTCAGGGTGTGGCCTTGGCTATTGAACGGTCTTAATAGTTCCTCTCAGGCAACTAGCAAACAATACCCCCGTTTTTACGGGGGTATTTTTTTGGTTCGTTCTTGCTCAACGACGCTTTTCCCCCACAATGCGCGAAGGCGTTCGCCATACCAATAGCGCCCCTAGTAGGAATAATCCTGACGCGGCCCACATGGCAATAGGCAGGCTAGTGCCATCGACAAGTCGCCCACCCAGCATGGCGCCTAGGCCAATCGACATATTGAAGGTAAATGCCATTAAGGCCGTGGCGGCTTCGGTATTGGGCGCGGTGCGCAAAATCCAGGTTTGAATGCTGACCGATACGCTGCCGAATACTGCGCCCCACGCCATTAGCAGCATAACGCCGCTGCTTGGCTGGACACCCAGCAAAGGAAATGCAGCGACGAAGACCAGCAGTAGGCTGGGAATCGCCAGCACTGCTCGGTAAGGATGTCGGCCGGCGAACATGCCTGCCGCAATATTGCCCACAATGCCTGCCGCCCCATAGAGCAGTAGCAAGCTGCCCACATGGCGCTGAGAAATACCACTGATCTCCTGCAGGATGGGGCTAATAAAGGTGTAGGCAGCGAAGTGCCCGACTACCACAAAAGCCGTGGTTAACACCGCCACACGCACACCACGATTGCTAAACTGTTGCGCCAATACACGCAGACGCACTGGCTCTCTTGGCGGTAACGGCGGCAGCCAGCGCCACAGCGCAATGGCCGTCAACATGCTTAGTCCGCCCAACGCTCCAAAGGCCACTCGCCAACTACTGAGATCCCCCAATAGCGTACCCAATGGCACACCCAACACTGAGGCTGCTGCAACGCCACCAAATATCATCGTCATCGCCTTAGGTACCTTCTCCTCGGGTACTAAGCGGGGGGCGATACTGCCAGCAACTGCCCAAAAGCCACCAATGCTGAGCCCTACCAATACGCGAGCGGCAAGCAACAATGCAAAGCTGCTTGCCAGTGCCGAAAAAGCACTGCCCACCACCATCACAACCATGAGTAGCGTCAGCATGATACGTCGATCCAAGCGCCCTACAGCAACCGGTAAAAGCGGGGCTGAAAAGGCCGCAACCACACCAGGAACGGTAACCATTAATCCTGCCATGCCAGGGGTAACATCCATACTCGATGCCACCTGAGATAACAGTCCAATCGGCAGTTGCTCTGCAGTTACCAATAAAAAGATGCCAATCATCACGGCCACCACCGCCCACCAGCGCGGTGCCTGTTCCTGCTCCATAGCTGCTGCTCCCTGCCTAACCAACCTTCGTTTAATAAGCTTGCGCTCAATAAAAAACACCGCCCCCGCAGCCAGAGGCTACGAGGGCGGTGTCAGGAACCTAACCAGCGATTTAGATCGTCATTAATAAATTAACGCTTAAATCGTAGATTCGGTTTCCGTTGTTTCCGCTGCAAAAGCGGCTTTCTCTTCTTCAGTGATCTCTTTCATCGACAGCTTCACGCGGTTGCGATTGTCGATATCGAGCACTTTAACGATCACGTCATCGCCTTCGTTCAAGAAGTCACGTACGTTGTTCACTCGCTCGGCAACGATCTGAGAGATATGCACCAGGCCGTCAGTACCCGGCATAATGTTAACAAACGCGCCGAAATCGGCAATACGCACGACCTTGCCGTGATACAGCTTGCCGATTTCCGCTTCAGCGGTAATCGCCAATACGGTGTCTATCGCCCGCTTCGCAGCGGCTTTATCTTCCGCGTAGATACGTACAGTGCCATCATCGTCCAGGTCGATAGAAGCGCCGGTGTCTTCACAAATCTTGCGAATCGTCGCGCCGCCTTTACCGATAACGTCACGGATTTTATCTGGATCGATTTTAATCGTTGCCATAGAGGGCGCGTTGTCAGAGACATCGCTACGGCTCTGGCTGATCACAACATTCATCTGCTCGAGAATACTCAGACGCGCGGTCAGTGCTTGCTGCAGCGCGAGCTCCATAATCTCTTCATTGATGCCTTCGATCTTGATATCCATCTGTAGGGCGGTGACGCCCTCTTCGGAACCGGCCACTTTAAAGTCCATATCGCCAAGATGATCTTCATCACCCAGGATATCGGTCAATACCGCAAAGCCGTCTGGATCTTTTACCAAGCCCATGGCAATACCGGCGACCGGTGCTTTGAGCGGAACGCCCGCGTCCATCAAAGCAAGCGAAGAACCGCACACTGAGGCCATCGAGCTTGAGCCGTTAGACTCGGTAATTTCAGACACCACACGAATGGTGTAGGGGAAAACGTCTTCTGACGGCAGCATTGCCTGCACGCCACGACGCGCTAAGCGACCATGACCGATTTCACGACGCTTCGGGCCACCCATAAAGCCAGCTTCGCCCACTGAGTAGGGAGGGAAGTTGTAGTGCAGCATGAAGCGGTCTTTACGCTCACCTTCCAACGATTCGATAAGCTGGGAATCACGCAGCGTACCCAGCGTCGCCACGGCAATCGCCTGGGTCTCACCGCGGGTGAAAACGGCAGAACCGTGTGCTTTGGGTAGCACACCTACTTCGATGGCCAAGGGACGCACGGTTTGGTTGTCACGACCATCGATACGCGGCTCGCCTTTGACGACGCGTGAACGCACAACGCGTTTTTCCAAACCCGCGAAGGCGCCTTTGACGTCATCTTTGCTGAACTTGTCGTTAACCGGTTCGCCTTCATCGGCCGCCAGTTGTTGAATCGCCTGGTCTTTCAGCTCCGCCAATGCATCCTGACGCTGCATTTTGTCGGTAATGCGGTAGGCATCGCCCACCTTGGCCTCAAAAGCATCGGCAATGGCAGCTTTCAGCGCCTGGTTCTCTTCGGCAGCTTGCCACTCCCAGCGCGGCTTGCCCGCTTCAGCGGTTAGCTCTTTAATCGCGCTAATCGCAACCTGCATCTCCTGGTGGCCGAACAGTACAGCACCCAGCATTTCGTCTTCAAGCAGCTCTTTGGCTTCGGACTCAACCATCAGCACCGCTTTTTCAGTACCAGCGACGACCATGTCCAGCTCAGAAGTAGCGAGTTCTTCCACGGTGGGATTGAGGAAGTAACCCTGCTCTTCGTTAAAACCAACGCGTGCCGCACCAATCGGGCCACTAAACGGCACGCCAGAGATGCTCAGCGCCGCGGAGGTGCCAAGCAAAGCGGCAATATCCGGATCGTGGTTACGATCGGTAGAAAGAACGGTACAGACAACCTGCACTTCGTTCATAAAGCCCTTAGGGAATAGCGGACGAATAGGGCGATCAATCAGACGCGAGGTGAGCGTCTCTTTTTCAGTCGGGCGCCCTTCGCGCTTGAAGAAGCCGCCAGGAATTTTACCCACTGCGTAGGTTTTCTCTTGGTAATGTACCGAGAGGGGGAAAAAGGGTTGGCTCGGGTTAGCTTCTTTTCTCGCTACCACGGTACATAATACGACGGTATCGTCCATTGTAACCATGACAGCGCCAGTGGCCTGGCGAGCAATACGCCCGGTTTCGAGCGTGACGGTGCTACGACCGTACTGGAACGTTTTCTTTACCGGATTCACAGCGACTTCCTTCAGCATTATCAATATCTACTTGTCTATTCGTTTAGGTCGTTTTGACTCGTTACCATTCTAGGCGCTGGAGCGCGATAGGGCTACCAGTTCCCTCTTTCAGTTCTTTCTTTCGCCTCCCTCTTTGGTAAATGCGGCCCATAAAAAAACGGGCAGCTCCTTGGGAGCTGCCCGTTTCTGATCGTTGCCGTTAAACTTAGCGGCGCAGACCTAAACGCTGAATCAGAGACTGATAGCGTTCGAAATCTTTGCGCTTTAGGTAATCCAGCAGCTTACGACGCTGGTTAACCATACGGATCAGACCACGACGAGAGTGGTGATCCTGCTTGTTGGTCTTGAAGTGGTCCTGCAGGCCATTGATATTGGCACTCAGCAGTGCAACCTGCACTTCAGGGGAACCGGTATCGTTGTCGCCGCGGCCGTATTCAGTAACGATCTCGGCCTTCTTCTCAGCGGTTAAAGCCATCTGTCTCTCCAGTAAGCAATATGCCTAAAAATGAATGGGTGAGACCACGCATATTTGCAGTCTCAAGCTACTACTTTCTACTAGCGATTTTCTCGCACACGGCTGCATCCTTGCAACGCTGCTTACGAGATAGCGACGGTACTTAACAGTCGCTTAGGCGCCACTTCCTGAGCACCTTTCACTACGCCAAGGCCGATAAACGTCTCGGCGTAATAAAGTCGGGCTACTTCGTCCGGAGCTAATGCGCCGGTTTCGAGAGCAGCGGGCTGGCCATGGGCCAAACGAGAATGGGCGGTGTCGTCTACCGTCAGTAACGGTAAATGATCCACCAGCACATCCACGGGCATGAGCTCAGCTTCCAGTGCCGCTTGGTCGGCCAATGCTTCCAAGGCCTCTAGCGTCCACATCGCGTCGGCTAAAAAAGGACCCGTTTTGAGCCTTCTTAACTGACTGATGTGCGCGCCACAACCAAGTGCCAGACCAATATCTTCGGCTAACGTGCGGATGTAGGTGCCTTTGCTGCAGCTTACTTCCAGCTCGAAAGCAGTGCCATCAAATGAAAGCAGGCGCGCATCATACACGCTTACTCGCCGTGCTGCACGCTCTACCTGCTTACCTTCGCGAGCTAACTCGTAGAGTTTTTTGCCCTGATGTTTTAAGGCCGAATACATCGGCGGCACTTGGTCAATTTCACCACGAAAACGAGTGAGTACAGCTTCCACGTCATCGACGCTTAGGCTAGGAACCGCATGCTGCTCAATAATCGTACCTTCCGCATCGCCGGTATCGGTGATCACACCCAGCTCAACCCGGGTGCGATACACCTTGTCGGCTTCCAGCAAGTGCGATGAAAACTTGGTCGCTTCCCCTAGGCAAATCGGTAATAAACCGGTTGCCATCGGGTCTAATGTGCCGGTGTGCCCGGCTTTTTGAGCCTGGAACAGCCGACGAACACGTTGCAAGGCATGGTTGCTGGAAAGCCCTTTGGGCTTGTCCAGCAGCAATACTCCATTGACCGGCAAGCCACGACGTTGACGCGCCACTAGCGAGTTTCCTCACTTTCCTGGTCGTCGGCGTCTTGGTCACTGTCTTGATAACGTGCACGATCCGTGGTCACCGCTTCATCTATCAATGAAGAAAGTTGCTGACCGCGCACCACACTTTCATCGAAATGGAAGCGTAGTTCCGGCACGTGGCGTAGCTTAATGCGCTTAGCAATCTGGCTTCTTAGAAAACCGGCAGCGCGCTTAAGCACCTGCAGGTTCTCTTTAATACGCTCAGGCTCTTGCTCACCCAACAAAGTGACATACACATCGGAGTAGCCAAGGTCGCGACTAACGGTAACACCGCTGACCGTGACCATGCCTAAACGAGGGTCTTTCACTTCTCGTTGAATCAGTACCGCCAGCTCCTTTTGGAGCTGGTCGGCCACCCGGTCGGTACGCTTAAATTCGCGCATGTTTAGCTCCTCGCAGCCTTACAGGCTACGCTCGACCTTCACTTGGTCGAAGACTTCGATCTTGTCACCGACTTGAACATCGTTGTAGTTCTTCACGCCGATACCACACTCCATACCGTTGCGCACTTCCTGCACATCGTCTTTGAAGCGGCGCAGCGATTCGAGCTCGCCTTCGTAGATCACCACGTCATCACGCAGCACGCGGATTTTCTTATTACGATGCACATTGCCTTCGATGACCATACAACCGGCGATGGCACCAATTTTCGGCGCACGGAAGACATCGCGTACTTCAGCAACACCGACAATTTCTTCTTTCCACTCCGGCGCGAGCATACCGCTCATCGCCTGCTTGACCTCGTCGATCAGCTGGTAGATAACGCTGTAGTAGCGCAGATCCAGGCCTTCACGCTCGATGATCTCGCGAGCAGCGGCGTCAGCACGGACGTTAAAGCCGACCACGATGGCTTCAGAAGCCAGCGCCAAGTTGGCATCGGTACCGGTAATACCGCCCACACCCGAGGAGACCACAGCCACTTCGACTTCATCAGTGGAGAGTTCTTCCAGGGCGCCTTTGATCGCTTCCAGAGAACCTTGAACGTCGGCCTTGAGGACGATGTTGACCTTGGCCACTTCGTCTTGGCCCATCTGGCTGAACATGTTTTCCAGTTTGGCCTTCTGCTGACGCGCCAGGCGCACTTCGCGGTATTTGCCTTGACGGAAGTTAGCCACTTCACGGGCTTTCTTCTCGTCGGCCACGACCATGAAGTCATCACCGGCATCTGGCGTGCCGCCCAAGCCTTGAATCTCGACCGGCATGGCCGGGCCAACTTCATCGACTTGCTGGGCAAGCTCGTTGGTCAACGCACGTACGCGGCCGTAGTGCAGGCCAGCCAGGACGATATCACCCTTTTTCAGCGTGCCGTTCTGAACCAGTACCGTAGCGACCGGACCACGCCCTTTATCAAGACGTGATTCCACCACCACACCTTTACCCGGCGCAGAAGGAACAGCCTTAAGCTCGAGTACTTCGGAGGCCAGCTGGATCGCTTCCAGCAGCTCTTCCATACCTTCACCGGTTTTAGCAGAGACGTGAACAAACTGCGTATCACCGCCCCACTCTTCCGAAATCACGCCGTGCTGGGAAAGCTCGTTTTTGATGCGATCCAGATCGATGCCCTGCTTATCGATCTTGTTCACCGCCACTACCATAGGTACTTCAGCGGCTTTGGAGTGCTCAATCGCTTCGATGGTTTGTGGCATCACGCCGTCATCCGCTGCGACAACGAGAATGACCACGTCCGTTGCCTTGGCACCGCGGGCACGCATGGCGGTAAACGCCGCGTGACCTGGGGTATCCAGGAAGGTAACGCCACCGTGGTTATCTTCCACGTGGTACGCGCCAATGTGCTGGGTAATACCCCCGGCTTCACCGGTCGCCACTTTCGCTTTACGGATGTAATCCAGCAGCGACGTTTTACCATGGTCGACGTGGCCCATTACCGTAACAACGGGTGAACGGGTGATCTCTTCGCCTTCGTAGGAGATGCCTTCGAGCATTTCCGTTTCCAGCGCGTCATCTTTCACCAACTTCGGCGTGTGGCCCATCTCTTCCACCACGATCGCTGCTGTATCCTGATCGATGGTTTGGTTGATGGTGACCGCCGCGCCCATGTTAAACATGGCCTTGATCACTTCGTTGGCCTTGATCGACATCTTGTCGGCCAATTCAGCCACGCTGATAGACTCAGGGATCGACACTTCACGCACGATCGGCTGGGTCGGCTTCTGGAAGGCGTGCTTGCCATTGCCGGCCTGGCTGCCACCACGGCGACCACCACGACGCTGCTCGGCACGTTTTACCTTCTTACCACCGCCACCGCGTTTACGCTCCTCACGATCACCACGATCTTCATCGTCACGCCGCCCTTTGGCTTTCGCCGCCGTTTTCTTAGGCGGAGCGGTACGACGGTCAGAGCGACCTTCTTTCGGCGGCGCTGGCGGCATATCGTCGCCGGACGGCGTGTCGTCAATCTCAAGATTGGGCACGTCGATATCGGGCGTTGCTGGCGCTTTTTCAGTTTTCGGCTTGGTTTCAGCTGGCTTCTTAGCGGCGGCTTCTTTCTTGCTAGCAGCCTCTTCAGCGGCTTTAGCTGCCTGAGCCTTCTGCGCAGCGGCTTTTTCTTCAGCGGCACGCGCATCGCTTACCTTACGCTCAGCTTCCGCTTCAGCCATATCACCGACCAACTGGCGTGGGCCTGTATAGCTCGGCTCTGGCGCCTTTGGCTTCTCATTTTCAGCGCTTTTGACGTAAGTTTTCTTTTTACGTACCTGCACTTCGATGGTTTTGCCGCGCTCGCCAGTATTGATGCGGCTACGGGTTTTGCGCGTCAGGGTAATGCGGTTTTTACCTGCATCGCCTGTATCGCTACCACCGTGACTCTTCTTGAGGAAACTCAGCAGTTTCTGCTTATCTTCTTCAGACACGGCATCGCTTTCAGAAGCGTGCTTTAAACCGGCTTCTTTCATTTGCTCTAGTAGGCGAGGCACATCACGGCCCACCTTTACTGCGAAATCTTTAACTGTCATATCTGACATAGTGACCCTCCTCAGCCCGTGACCTGTTTACTGTGTGTTCGAACCCGATGCGTCATCGACTTCAAACCAGGGCGCACGGGCAGTCATGATCAGTGCCGCTGCGCGCGCTTCGTCCAACTCCTCGATATCGACCAGATCGTCGACAGACTGCTCGGCGAGATCTTCCATGGTGACAATGCCGCGACTGGCCAGGATGAAGGCCAAGTGACGCTCCATGCCATCCATCTCCAGCAGATCAGCTGCTGGCTGGGCGCCGTCTAGCGCTTCTTCCGAGGCGATTGCCATCGTTAGCAGTTCATCTTTCGCTCGTGCACGGAGTTCTTCTACCAAATCTTCATCGAACTCTTCGATTTCGAGCATCTCTTCCAGCGGCACGTAGGCGACTTCTTCTAGGGTTGTGAACCCTTCTTCTACCAACAGGCGGGCGACATCCTCATCCACTTCAAGGTGCTGGATAAAGGAGTCCACCAGGCTATCAATCTCTTGGTCGCGCTTAGACTCAGCTTCCTCTTCGGTCATGACATTAATTCGCCAGCCGGTGAGTTCAGAAGCCAGCCGCACGTTCTGACCGCTCCGACCGATGGCTTGAGCAAGGTTATCCTGAGCAACCGCCACATCCATCGCGTGGGCATCTTCGTCCACTAGAATAGACCCTACATCGGCAGGCGCCATGGCATTGATGACCAACTGGGCGGGATTGTCGTCCCACAGCACGATATCGACGCGTTCGTTTTGCAGCTCGGAAGAGACTGCTTGAACACGCGAACCACGCATACCCACACACGCACCAACAGGATCAATGCGGCGATCATTGGTCTTAACTGCAATTTTGGCGCGCGAACCGGGGTCACGCGCAGCACCTTTAATCTCAATTAACTGCTCAGCAATTTCAGGCACTTCAATTTTAAACAGCTCAATGATCAGCTCGGGGCATGTCCGTGATAGCTGAAGCTGGGCGCCGCGAGCATCTGGGTCCACTTTAACCAACAGGGCGCGCACCCGCTCATTCATGCGGTAACGTTCACCGTGAATCATTTCGTTGCGCGGTAAAAACGCTTCAGCGTTTTCACCCAGGTCAATGATCAGGCCATCGCGAGTGGTCTTTTTAACAATCCCTGCGACCAGCTCGCCTTCACGGTCGGCATATTGGCGAACGACTTCTGCCCGCTCAGCTTCGCGTACCTTTTGTACGATAACCTGCTTAGCAGTTTGCGCCGCAATACGGCCAAATGCAGCGTTCTCGATGCTTTTCTCGACCACATCACCCAGTTTCAGCGGCGGATCGCGCTGCTCTGCAATGCTTTCTTTAATCTCGTAATCTGGCGTTTCGAATTCGTCATCTTCCACAACGGTCCAAAAGCGGAAGGTTTCGTATTCACCGGTACGCCGGTCAATATGCACGCGCACATTGGCTTCTTCTTTTTCAAAACGCTTACGTGACGCACTCGCAAGAGCGGCTTCTACCGCTTCGAAGATGACGTCACGAGGGACGCCCTTCTCATTGGAGATCGCGTCAACGACCATTAAAATTTCTTTACTCATGCGTATGCCTCGCCAGAAAACCTATCCTTATGTGCATCACCCCGGCAGCCTGCCGGCAGCGCCGCTACCCGGTTAATCGTCGAACTGCGGTACAATGTGAGCGGAATCAATACTTTCTATAGGAAAGCAGTACTCTTCGCCATCCAGTTGTAGGAGTATTTCGTCCCCTTCAACACCGACCAAAAGCCCTTGATACTTGCGCCGCCCGTCAAAGGCAGTGCGCAGCTTTAGCGCGACGTGATGACCTTGAAAGCGGGCAAACTGATCCAGGGAGTACAAGGGGCGTGCCATGCCGGGCGAGGAGACTTCCAACCGGTACTCACCGGCAATGGGGTCTTCTACATCCATGACAGCACTGACTTGGCGGCTAATATCTGCGCAGTCTTCCACGCTGACACCACTCTCGCGCTCAATATAGATCACCAGCCGCGAATTCTTGCCCTGGGAAAGATGGTCGATGCCCCAAAGCTCAAAGCCCATAGCGGCAACAACAGGTTCAATCAGCGCGTGAAGCGCAGCGTGTTTAGTGGCCACAGACAAAGCTCCTATAGCCGTTGCATCAGGCACCTGGCCAGGAGTTATTAGAAAAGCTAGGTGGCTGATTGGCGTTACTCGGAAATGTGCATCCATTCATACGGACGCATCCGCTATTAAGATTACTCGTGTCAGCGTCAAGCGGGCGTTAGCCCAGCGCTATAGCTAACCAAAAGCTGCTAACAAAAAGCCCCTTCACTGGAAGGGGCTTTTTAAAAGAAACCTTAAGTACCGTTTCAGCAACATGCCCCAGGATTAACCTGATAGCCGCTATTTTCAATCTACACAAATAGAGAAAACAGCTGACGAACATGGCACTAGAAAATGGTAGCGGGGACCGGATTTGAACCGATGACCTTCGGGTTATGAGCCCGACGAGCTACCAGACTGCTCCACCCCGCATCAATCTAGGTCGACGATAATAGACACTTAAGCCCCTTACGTCAAGAACTACTTGCTTCAAGAACTGCTTATTTCAAGGATTACTAATTTCAATAGCACGTACTTAAAGCTGTTTTTTTCGCCTAAAAACCAAACCTGGCATTCTGACAATAAAAACATTCTGGGAAGCTGGCGAACCAGCAAAACAGATGGTGCCGAAGGCGGGACTTGAACCCGCACGACCATACGGTCACTACCCCCTCAAGATAGCGTGTCTACCAATTCCACCACTTCGGCATCAGGGGAGACTAAAAAATAACAGCGACCGAATCATCAACTACTTACTCGCTGCTTTCCTCTAGCACTGGCGCGGTATTATCCACATCCGCAGGCCTATCGTCAAGCGTCGGAACACTCTGCTGCTGCTCGATCAGACGCGAGTCTGGGATGCCGGCTTCCGGCGCCTGTCCGGCTTGAGTCGCGAAGTAAGCCAACGCCATGGAAGTAACGAAGAAACCCGCCGCTAAAATGGCCGTCGTGCGCGACAGAAAGTTACCGCTACCCCGTGAGCCAAACACGGTTTGTGATGCACCGCCCCCAAAAGCAGCACCGGCTTCAGCGCCTTTACCCTGCTGAAGCAGGATGAGTACCACCAGGGCGACCGCAATCACCACATGAATCATAAGAATTGCAACTTGCATGGCGTTATCCTGCTGACTGACAAATAGCATAAAAATCATCGATCTTAAGTGAGGCTCCGCCCACTAGACCGCCGTCGATATCCGGCTGAGCGAGTAGCTCAACCGCATTGCTTGCATTCATACTGCCACCGTAAAGCAACCGCAGTTGATCAGCGAGCTCCTTATCAAAACCCGCTTGGTAGGCACGAATACCGGCCATGACCTCTTGGGCTTGATCAGGCGTCGCCGTGCGCCCAGTACCAATCGCCCAAACGGGCTCATAGGCAATCACCACCTGTTTGCGCTGGCCCGGCTCCAGGCGAGACATTACATACCCTACTTGGCGAAGCACCACATCCATCGTGCGCCCCGCGTCCCGCTCCTCCAGTGACTCCCCGACACAGAGAATCGGCGTGATATCCACGCTTAATGCCGCTAGCAGTCGTGCAAATATCTGCTCATCACTCTCTTTATAAAGCTGACGCCGCTCTGAATGCCCAACCAATACATAAGAGACCGCAAACTCTTTGAGCATGCGACCACTTACTTCCCCGGTATGAGCTCCTGAATGAATGGGGTTCAGCGTCTGCGCACCCAATGACAGCACCGTGCCCTCGAACGCATTACGCGCCGCATCCAAATAAGGGAACGGCGGAATGATAACGGTATCCACTTTCGTTGGCGATACGGCTTCGGAGAAGGCCCGGCCGAATTCATTGATCAACGCCACGGAACCGTTCATTTTCCAGTTGCCGGCAATTAAGGGCGTACGCATCGACTTTCCTCACTCAAGGTGGAGCGAAATGGTATAGGAGCGGCCTTGTCAAGACAACCGCTGTTACAAGCACAGACCCGGTTTATTGGACACGTTAGCTGAGCAAGGCCTGCACCTGATCAGCCAAGGTACGCGCCAACTGGTCTACCTCCAAATGAGCACGTCCTTCTACCATCACACGAATTAAAGGTTCTGTGCCCGACGGTCTTAGCAACACACGCCCCTCATCGCCTAACTCTTGCTCTAACGCGGCAACCGCTTGCTGAAGCGGTGCAGACCCCATTACATCGCTCGCATTTGCACCAGCAGGTAAACGCACATTGACAAGAGCTTGCGGCACTTTTTCCAATGCTTTCAGCAATGTTGGTAGGCTCTTTTGCTCGCGCATCATCAGGGCTAATACCTGCAGGGCCGAGACGACCCCATCGCCCGTGGTTTGTACATGGCCGCATACAATATGACCTGACGACTCACCACCCAACTCCCAACCCTTGGCGGCCATGCGCTCCATCACAAAGCGGTCGCCCACCTTAGCCCTCTCAAAAGGGATACCCAACTTATCAAGCGCCATTGATAGGCCAAAATTAGTCATCAAGGTGCCTACTACGCCACCTTGAAGCAAACCACGCTCGTGGCGATCACGGGCAATCAGGTAGAGAATATCGTCGCCGTCGACTTCGCGCCCGTCGCCATCTACCAGCAGCACGCGGTCGCCATCCCCATCAAAGGCGATCCCCAAATCCGCATTTTGCTGAATAACGGCAGCGCGTAGAGCCGCGGGGTGCGTTGAGCCCACCTGCTGGTTAATGTTTAACCCATCAGGTGCAGAGCCAATGGTGGTAACATCAGCCCCCAGCTCGCGGAACACATTGGGCGCGATATGGTAAGTGGCACCGTGAGCACAGTCTAAAACGATTTTAAGGCCGTGCAGGCTAAGCCGGTCAGGCAAGGTCGATTTACAAAACTCGATGTAACGGCCTGCGGCGTCGTCGATGCGCGTTGCCTTACCCAGCTGCGCGGCCTCGGCTGTGGTCAGCGGCGCTTCCAGCATGGCTTCAATACGATCTTCCGTTTCATCGGGTAGCTTTTTACCCTCTGCGGAGAAAAATTTGATGCCATTGTCATCGAAGGGATTGTGCGAAGCGGAGATAACAATACCCGCGTCGGCACGGAACGTGCGCGTTAAGTAGGCGATACCCGGCGTGGGCATCGGCCCCAACAGAGAGACATCGACACCTGCCGCTGAAAGCCCGGCTTCCAGAGCGGACTCGAACATGTAGCCTGAGATACGCGTATCTTTGCCGATCAGCACCCGCGTTCGACCTTTATCACGGCGCAATACTTGCCCCGCCGCCCAGCCTAACTTGAGCATAAAATCAGCCGTAATGGGCGATTCCCCCACCGTGCCACGGATACCATCGGTACCAAAATAGCGCCTTGTCATGCGTCAGACTCCTTGTTAAGCGGCGGCTCGCATCCTTCTTGTAATACCGCCCACGTCATATTAACGGCATCTACCGTTGCAGCGACATCATGTACACGCAGAATATTCGCTCCACGCTCCACCGCCATGGCCGCTAGCGCCAAGCCACCGGAGAGACGTTCTTCCACCGGACGGCCCAATACTTTTCCAATCATACTCTTGCGCGACATACCCACCAGCAGAGGAAGCTCCAGCGACTGAAGAGTCTCCATATATTTCAACAAGCGTAGATTGTGCTCAACGCGCTTACCGAAACCAAAGCCAGGGTCAATTAATAGTCGATTACGGCGCAGGCCAGCCGCTTCGCACTCGGCGATTCGGCGTGTCAGATAGTCAGCCACTTCCTCCTCTACTGGACGCGCATAAGCGGGCGCCTGCTGCATATCCTGGGGCTCACCCTGGCGATGCATTAAGCAAACCGGCAGACCACTACCAACCGCTGCCAGCAATGCACCTTCCCTCTCTAATGCACGCACATCGTTGATCATCCCAGCGCCCAATTCACTCGCCTCGCGAATAACGGTTGGGCAGCTGGTATCCACCGATACCAACGCATCCAACTCGCGCACCAGGATTTCCACCACCGGAGCAACCCGATCCAACTCTTCCTGTGGGCTGACAGGGACAGCGCCAGGACGGGTAGATTCCCCCCCCACATCAATTATCGCCGCGCCTTCCGCCAACATTCGCTCGGCATGACGCAATGCGTCATCTAACGCCACGTGCTGCCCGCCATCTGAGAAGGAGTCCGGCGTTACGTTAAGTATGCCCATGACACGGGGAAAGGATAGATCCAGCAAATGGCGCCCACAACGCAGCTGGAAAGCATTTTCAGTGTTTCGGGTAGAAGAGGTGTCCAGAAGTGATTTCATGCTGCAGCCTGGTCAAGAAAAGAAACATTGCAGTGATAGGTGTATAGCATAACAAAAAAGGCGCCCCATGACGGGACGCCTTCGGCGCATAGGGGGGCTGCTGGGGCTTATGAGCCTGCAGGGCCGCCTAGCGGATCGGAGGGGCGACGACGCGGTTCGTCATCATCCTCTTCTTCACCATCATCTCCAGAAGCATCATCTCCAGAAGCATCATTTCCAGAAGCATTAGAAGAAATATCGTCTTCGGCCTTAGCTTTTGGCTTATCATCGTTGATCGGCGTACCACCGCCAGATGAATCACCGTCATCCCAGCCTTCAGGCGGCCGCGGCTCACGCCCTTCCATGATGTCCTTCAACTGATTGGCATCGATGGTCTCGTATTTCATCAAGGCTTCTGCCATGGCGTCTAGCTTATCGCGATTGTCCGTCAGAATCTGACGTGCCTGCTCATAACAATCATCAATAATCTTACGTACTTCTTTATCAAGACGCGTCGTGGTGTCACCGGATTTCATTTTGCCGCCACCCTGACCCGGACCGCCGAGGAACTGATGCGACTCGTCCTCGTCGTACATGATCGGGCCCATCTCATCCGACAAGCCCCACTTAGCGACCATGTTGTGGGCAAGCTCAGTAGCACGCTTGATATCGTTAGAAGCGCCGGTAGTAACACCGTTCGGCCCCAACGTCATCTCTTCAGCAATACGGCCACCAAACAGCGAGCAGATTTGCCCAAGAATTTGCTGGCGCGACAGGCTATAGCGATCTTCTTCGGGCAGGAACATCGTCACGCCGAGCGCACGTCCACGAGGGATAATGGTCACCTTGTAGACGGGGTCGTGCGAAGGCACAACCAAACCGATAATCGCATGGCCCGATTCATGATAAGCGGTATTGAGCTTCTCTTTGTCGGTCATGACCATCGACTTGCGCTCAGCGCCCATCATGATCTTGTCCTTAGCAAGCTCCAGCTCCTCCATGCTAACCAAACGCTTGTTACGACGCGCGGCAAACAATGCAGCCTCGTTCACCAAGTTAGCCAAATCTGCCCCGGAGAAACCTGGGGTGCCACGCGCGATCAACTGCGGTTTGACGTCATCTGCCAGCGGCACTTTACGTAGATGAACACCAAGGATATGTTCGCGGCCACGAATATCCGGCAAGCCAACGGTTACCTGGCGGTCAAAACGGCCAGGACGCATCAAGGCGGGGTCAAGCACGTCAGGACGGTTGGTCGCCGCAATGACAATGATGCCTTCGTTAGCTTCAAAACCATCCATTTCGACCAGCAGCTGGTTCAACGTCTGCTCGCGCTCATCGTTACCGCCGCCCATACCGGTGCCACGCGAACGGCCCACGGCATCAATCTCGTCGATAAAGATAATGCACGGCGCCTGCTTCTTGGCCTGCTCGAACATATCACGCACACGGGATGCACCGACACCGACGAACATTTCAACGAAGTCAGAACCCGAAATGGAGAAGAACGGCACTTTGGCTTCGCCAGCAATCGATTTGGCCAGCAGCGTTTTACCGGTACCCGGCGGCCCCACCATCAGCACGCCGCGGGGAATCATGCCGCCTAGACGCTGGAACTTGGTCGGGTCACGCAGGAAGTCGACTAGCTCTTCTACTTCTTCCTTGGCTTCATCACAACCAGCCACATCGGCAAACGTCGTCTTGATCTGATCTTGTGAGAGCAGCTTAGCCTTCGATTTACCAAAGCTCATGGGGCCGCCTTTACCACCGCCGGCTCCGCCCTGCATTTGGCGCATAAAGAACATAAAGATGCCCAAAATCAGCAAAATCGGGAAGCTAGCGATCAGCAGGCGCGTCCAGATACTTTGCTGTTCTGGCTCCTTACCGACGACCGTCACGTCATTGCTCAGCAGATCATCCATCAGCTTCGGATCTTCCGCCGCTGGGCGGATCGTCTGGAACTGAGAGCCATCTGTGCGCTCACCCCTGATGGTATAACCATCAATTGTCACGCTTCTTACCTGCTGATTTTGCACCTGCTGCACAAACTGAGAGTAGTTCGTGTTTTGAGGTGCGCTTTCCGTACTGAAATTATTGAACACTGTCAGTAGGACGGCCGCGATGACCAACCACAGAATCAGGTTCTTCGCCATATCGTTCAAGGGGCTACCCTCATTAACAAGAATCCGTCAGTTAAACGCTGATGCTTAATAAAGCCTGATACTAATAAGCTTAGTACTACGACACTACACCAGCATCAATCGTTCAACCATTGCCAAAGCGTCTTATGCCTCGGGCCATCTGTGTCACGTGCGCTGATTGCGGCTAATGTGACACACGTTGCGCCTGCCTGTCTGGCAATTGCGCTGATAAAACTTGGCTATGAACCATACGTCCAATACCGAACCCCAAGAGCAATTATCGAACCACACCGATAGTTACCCACGAAACCCTTCTGCCAGAAAATACACTTCACGGGAACGCGCTCGAGATGCATCTGGCTTGCGCGTTACCACTTTATTAAAGCTGCCGCGCAGCTCTTTTAAGTAGGCGTCAAATCCTTCCCCTTGGAATACTTTAGCCAAAAATCGACCACCAGGTGACAACGTTTCGCGCGCCAGCTCCAACGCTAGCTCCACCAAGTACATCGCCTGAGGCTGATCAATCGCCGCCATACCACTCATATTGGGGGCCATATCCGACATCACAAGGTCTACACGGCGATTATCCAAGCGTTTTAATATCGCCTCCAGCACCGATTCTTCGGTAAAATCGCCTTGAATAAAATCGACGCCAGCTAGCGCATCCATCTCCAGAATATCAGAAGCAATAACCACCCCTTCCGGCCCTACCTTCTCAGCGGCAATTTGGCTCCAGCCACCGGGCGCTGCGCCCAAATCAATCACCGTCATGCCAGGACGCAGTAGCTTATCCTTTTCATCCAGCTCAATCAGCTTATAGCTGGCGCGGGAGCGGTAACCATCTTGCCAACTCTGCTTAACATACTGGTCGTCAAAATGCTCCTTCTTCCAATTATTACTGGTCTTGCTGACTGAATGTTTACGGTTCGGGGGCTTTTGCTGCATGTGGGAATCTAACACTAGAATAAGAGATGGGCGCATTCACGCGATCGCTTTCACTCGGTGACGTTTCACCGTAAGATGGAGCGTTATGCGCTAACCGGGATACCGCAAGATACCATGAGCTTGTCACAGGCACAAAAGAAAGCATTTCGTAGCATTGGCCACCACCTTAACCCCGTGGTCACCGTTTCTGAGAACGGCGTCTCCGAAAATTTGCTCGCAGAACTTAACCGCGCACTTACCGATCACGAACTGATCAAAGTGAAGCTCGCCCTTCCTGAGCGTGATGATCGTGCTGCCATGATCGCCGAACTGATCGCCAACAGCCGCGCAGAACTCGTGCAAACCATTGGCAAAATGGCGCTTCTTTATCGCCGGAACCCACAGGTGAACCCGAAGCTTTCTAATGTTACTCGCTTTGAGAATCACCACGGCCGGCATTAACCGCTAGCTTGTAAGTTCTCTTTTAGCGAATATGCCGCTGCCATCAAATGCCCCTTCAAGCGACCTAACCAACGTCCATTGAAAGGGCATTTTTCATCACAAGTGCTCGACACTACCTACTTCATACTCCACGTCGCCGCCGGGTGTTTTAACCACGACAACATCGCCTTCTTCTTTGCCGATCAACGCACGAGCAATTGGCGAGGTGACCGAGATGCGACCAGACTTAATATTCGCCTCATCTTCGCCGACGATTCGATAAGTGACTTCGGCATCAGTATCTAAATTAAGCAGCGATACGGTCACACCAAAAATCACTTTGCCGGTTTTCGGCAGTTTAGTGACATCAATCACTTGTGCGACAGAAAGCTTACTCTCGATCTCCTGAATACGCCCTTCGATAAACCCTTGCTGCTCGCGAGCAGCGTGATACTCGGCGTTCTCTTTAAGATCACCGTGCTCGCGCGCTTCAGCGATGGCCGCGATCACCTGCGGACGCGCTTCGCTTTTAAGGTGGTCGAGTTCTTCACGAAGGCTTCTTTCTCCCGCAACTGTCATCGGGACCTTGTTCATTGACTTGCTCCTGCATGCAGATCCTGAAGGCGCCGCACCGTAATCTCCCTACCGTACTCAAGCGCCATGCAAACAGCATTAGCGCCCGCCAAGGTGGTCGCATAGGGCACCTTGCGCGAGAGAGCAGTACGGCGAATGACCGAAGAGTCATTAATTGCCTGGCGACCTTCGGTAGTATTCACAATGTAGGCGATTTCGTCGTTCTTGAGCAGATCGACGATATGGGGACGACCTTCGTAAACTTTATTGACGTGCTCCACGGCTAGCCCGGCAGCTTCCAAAGCAGCCGCAGTTCCTCGTGTTGCACATAGCGTAAAGCCTAATGCTAACAGAGAACGCCCCACTTCGATAATCCCCGTCTTGTCGGGCTCACGTACAGAAAGGAACGCTTTACGCTCCCCGGTCAGCCCAGGAATGGCCTCGCCTGCCCCCAACTGCGCCTTGAAGAAGGCCTCTGCAAAGGTGTCGCCAGAGCCCATCACTTCACCGGTGGACTTCATTTCCGGCGACAGAATCGGGTCGACACCGGGGAATTTATTAAACGGGAAAACGGCCTCTTTAACACTATAGAAGTGCGGCACGATTTCGCGCTCAAAGCCCTGTTCAGCCAGGGTTTTACCCGCCATGCAACGCGCCGCGATCTGAGCAAGCGAGGTGCCGATGCACTTGGACACAAAGGGCACGGTACGCGAGGCGCGTGGGTTCACCTCAATCACGTAGATCTCGCCATCCTGCCAGGCAAGCTGCACGTTCATTAAACCTTTCACGCCCAACTCAACGGCCATCTGCTTCACCTGCTGGCGCATTTCGTCCTGCACCTCGGCCGGCAGGGAGTAAGGCGGCAGCGCACAGGCGGAATCACCGGAGTGAACGCCCGCTTGCTCTACGTGCTGCATGATGCCGCCGATCACGACTTGCTGGCCATCCGACACCGCATCAATATCGATCTCAACCGCGGCACTCAGAAAGTGATCAAGCAGCACTGGCGAGTCGTTGGACACTTTCACCGCGTGGGTCATGTAATTTTCTAGCTCGGAGGCGTCGTAGACGATCTCCATCGCCCGACCACCCAGTACGTAGCTGGGGCGAACCACGAGCGGATAACCAATCGCTTCCGCCTTATCGAAGGCTTCGGCAAAGCTACGCGCCGTGGCATTGGGCGGCTGCTTCAGGCCCAGTTTATCGATCATTACCTGGAAGCGTTCACGGTCTTCGGCGCGGTCGATGGCATCCGGCGTGGTGCCGATAATCGGCACGCCAGCGGCTTCAAGCTCACGCGCCAGTTTCAGCGGCGTTTGGCCGCCGAACTGAACAATCATCCCTACCGGCTTCTCTTTATCGGCGATTTCGAGCACGTCTTCCAGCGTCACCGGCTCAAAGTAGAGGCGGTCAGAGGTGTCGTAATCGGTAGAAACCGTTTCCGGATTACAGTTAACCATGATGGTTTCATAGCCGTCATCACGCATAGCGAAAGCAGCGTGAACACAGCAGTAGTCAAACTCGATCCCTTGGCCGATACGGTTGGGGCCACCGCCCAGTACCATAATTTTCTGGCGATCAGACACATCCGCCTCGCACTCCTCTTCATAAGTGGAGTACATGTAGGCCGTGTCCGTAGCAAACTCAGCGGCGCAAGTGTCGACACGCTTATAGACCGGGCGAATGCCGGCGGCCTGACGCGTTTGACGGAATTCTTTTTCGCTGACATTGAGCAGCTTGGCCAAGCGTGCATCGCCAAAGCCTTTGCGCTTGAGCTGGTAAAGCTCACGGGCGGAAAAATCGCTCAGTGTTCGCTTGGCAACGGCGCTTTCAGTCAGTACTAAATCTTCCAGCTGGACCAGGAACCAAGGGTCGATATTGGTCAGCGCAAACACGTCATCAACGCTCATGCCGGAACGCATGGCATCTGCCACGTAGAAAATACGCTCGGCGCCAGCGGCCTGTAGCTCGCCCTGGATAATCGCCATATTATCCGCTGAGAAGTCGGTAATGATCGGATCAAGACCATCGTTACCGGTTTCCAGCCCGCGCAGCGCTTTCTGCAGCGATTCTTGGAAAGTACGGCCAATCGCCATTACTTCACCCACTGACTTCATCTGCGTGGTCAGACGGTCATTGGCCTGAGGAAACTTCTCGAAGGTGAACCGCGGTATCTTGGTAACCACGTAGTCGATGGATGGCTCAAACGATGCCGGCGTACGCCCACCGGTAATATCGTTTTGCAGCTCATCCAGGGTGTAGCCAACCGCCAACTTGGCCGCGATCTTGGCAATCGGGAAACCGGTCGCCTTCGAGGCCAGCGCCGAGGAGCGCGACACCCGCGGATTCATTTCAATCACCACCAGGCGCCCGGTCTTGGGGTCCATACCAAACTGGACATTGGAGCCACCGGTCTCTACGCCAATCTCGCGCAGTACCGCGAGGCTGGCATCACGCATGATCTGATACTCTTTATCAGTCAGTGTTTGCGCCGGGGCCACAGTGATAGAGTCACCGGTGTGCACGCCCATGGGATCGAAGTTCTCAATCGCGCAGACGATGATGCAGTTGTCGTTTTTATCACGCACCACTTCCATCTCGTACTCTTTCCAACCCAGCAGCGACTCGTCAATGAGCAGCTCGTGGTTGTTGGAAAGCTCGAACCCGCGCGTACAGATCTCTTCGAACTCTTCCTTGTTGTACGCCACGCCGCCGCCGGAGCCGCCCATGGTGTAGGAAGGACGAATAATGGTCGGGAAGCCCAGCTCAGCCTGAATTTCCCACGCTTCTTCCATGGTGTGCGCCACTTTCGCTTTCGGGCACTCCAAACCAATGCGCTTCATGGCCTGATCGAACAGATCGCGGTCTTCAGCCATGTTAATCGCATCGGCGTTGGCACCGATCATCTCAACGCCGAACTTCTCCAGCACGCCATGCTTTTCAAGTTCAAGGGCACAGTTCAGCGCCGTCTGGCCACCCATGGTGGGCAGAATCGCATCGGGGCGCTCAGCTTCGATGATTTTCTCGACCGCCTGCCAGGTAATCGGCTCGATGTAAGTAGCATCCGCCATGGCCGGGTCGGTCATGATGGTGGCTGGGTTAGAGTTAACCAAAATAACCCGGAAGCCCTCCTCGCGCAGCGCTTTACACGCCTGGGCGCCGGAGTAGTCGAATTCGCAGGCCTGGCCGATCACAATCGGGCCAGCGCCAATGATCAAAATACTATTGATGTCGGTACGCTTAGGCATAACGGTTCCCGCAAAAAATGGTGACGATGAGCGACAAATAAGGCGATAGGTTGATGCGAGGAGCGCGTTAGCGGCGTGCCTGCATCATGGCCACGAAGCGATCAAACAGCGGCGCCACATCGCGCGGACCGGGGCTCGCTTCCGGGTGGCCCTGAAAGCTGAATGCCGGTCGGTCAGTCAGCTCAATCCCTTGTAAAGTGCCATCGAACAGCGAACGGTGCGTTGCGCGCACGTTCGCAGGCAGGGTCGCCTCATCCGCCGCAAAGCCATGGTTTTGGCTGGTAATCATCACTGCGCCAGTATCGAGATCCTGCACCGGGTGGTTGGCACCGTGGTGACCGAGGTTCATTTTGACTGTCTTCGCCCCTGCCGCAAGCGCCAACAACTGGTGACCTAGGCAGATACCAAACATTGGAATATCAGTTTTCAGCACGTCCTGGATCGCTTTGATGGCGTAATCACAGGGCTCTGGGTCGCCTGGGCCGTTGGCTAGTAAAATACCATCAGGCTTCATCGCCAGCACCTCGTCAGCGGGCGTTTGTGCTGGCACCACCGTCAAGCGGCAGCCGCGCGCAGCCAGCATGCGCAGGATGTTAAATTTCACGCCATAGTCGTACGCGACCACGTGGTAAGGGCGTTCTTGCTGAGTGGTATCGGCGTAGCCTTCACCCAAGGTCCATTCGCCTTCGCTCCACTCATACGCTTCTTTACAGGAGACCTCTTTGGCGAGATCCATCCCCTTCAGCCCTGGGAATGCCCTGGCGGCTTCCAGCGCCCGCGCGACCGCCTCCTCGCCTTCAGCATCAGCGCCCGCCAAAATCGCACCGTTTTGCGCGCCTTTATCGCGCAAAATGCGTGTCAGGCGGCGAGTGTCAATATCGGCAATGCCCAGCACATTCTGACTTTCCAGATAGTCCGACAGCGATTGTTCAGAGCGAAAGCTACTGGCCATTAGCGGCAGATCGCGAATCACTAAACCCGCGACGGCGATAGAGGCTGACTCCACATCTTCTGCATTAATACCGGTATTGCCGATATGGGGGTAGGTGAGCGTTACTATCTGGCGGACATAGGAGAGGTCAGTGAGGATCTCTTGATAGCCGGTCATGGCCGTATTGAACACCACCTCACCGCTGGTTACTCCCTCCGCGCCAATAGCGATTCCGTGGAACACGCTGCCATCTTCCAGGGCCAATATCGCGGGTTTGCTCAATGCGGGGTTATTCAAAACAAGATCCTCCCATGCTGGTGGGAGCCTGTTGGGCGCAGGCTCAGCAAATTCTTCATGATTCACGGCACAGAATATTCAGAATATTAAACTATTCATTATCAAAACTGAGGCCGTAAAAAAGCGGGACGAAGCCGATAAAAAAATCGGTTTCATCCCGCTTGTTGTTCTATGCCCTTCAGAGCCGCTTAGCTTATTAACTTAATAAGAGCAAACGCGGGGGCAGGCTTTGGGCTGGCCAACGCAACAAGCGCGCCGTCTAAGGTCTGTAAGTCAGAGCTTCTAAGCCACCCGGCCAAAATTTTTGAAATGTTACAGGATTTATTACTCTATGACTACCCCTTAAATTTCGGGACTCACCCAGCAATAGCCATGAGAGGGCTGAGCTAGCTCTCGTCACTCCAGACCTAGCACATCCTGCATATCATAACGGCCATTCTCCTTACCAGCGACCCAGCGCGCCGCGCGCACAGCCCCTTTGGCAAAGGTCATTCGGCTGGAGGCTTTATGAGTAATCTCAATACGCTCGCCTTCGGTAGCAAACATCACCGTATGCTCGCCAACGATATCGCCCGCCCGCACGGTGGCAAAGCCAATCTCTTTATCAGTGCGTGGGCCGCACTGCCCTACTCGCTCGAACACGCCGTGCTCTTTTAGATTACGCCCTAGGCTTTCTGCAATCACTTCGCCCATTTTAATCGCCGTACCCGAAGGTGAATCCACTTTGTGGCGATGGTGGGACTCAATTACTTCAATATCGTAGCCTTCATCGCCCAACGCTTTGGCAGCGGTTTGGAGCAGCTTCAGAGTCAGATTAACGCCGACGCTCATATTAGGGGCAAAGACCAGCGGCACGCGATCACGATAACTATCCAGAACCTTCAGCTCGTCATCGCTCATGCCGGTGGTGCCAATCACGATGCGCTTGCCGTGCTCGGCGCAGAACGCCAGATTGGCTAGGGTGACTTGCGGGGCAGTGAAATCGATCAATACATCAAAGTCATCAGCAATCGACGCTAGAGAATCGACTGCGACAACGCCTCGCTTCCCCACACCGGCAAGCTCGCCAATGTCAGCACCGGCTAAGGAGCTACCTGGCTCCACGATGCCACCCGCCAATGTTGCCTCCGCATCTTGCTCTACAGCATTTACCAGCGTACGGCCCATGCGGCCAGCCACACCTACAATGGCAATTCGGGTCATGCGAACTCCTGCGCTCTGCGTTTCAGTGCGTAATACTTATGTTTTTCAAAAATTGCCGCGATTATAGCAGACGCACCAACGCCTTCGACGCTCTCTTTATTATTACCAAGAGAAAGGGATTAGTTCTCCCACACAATTGCCAGCTCTTCATCCCCGGCCATACGTACCAGGTGTCGCTCAACGACCCCCTCAAGCTCATCCAAATGCTCCTCCTCAAGGGTTTCGAGGGCCACCACTAACTTGCCTGGCTCAGCAACCATTAAGCAGGTACCGGTAGCAAACTTAATGGTCGCTTGCTGGTCGTTTTGCTCAACCTCAAGCTTATGCGCCCAGTGTTTACAGAGACGATTGATTAACCGCTCAGCCGACGTGGTTTCGATTTCTGCACGGGATAAAGGCATAGTACTGCTCCATTATGTGATGACTCACAAACTTAAAGTTGTCCATAAACATTAGCATTATGGATGAAAAAACGCTGAGCATTCTCCGCCACATGGATGCCCGTATCATTTCGATAGCCCGTATCATTTCAATAGACAGGGGCATAATGTTGCCCTACAAACAGAACGCGAATCAGTTACAATAACAACTGCATCTCTCTGCGAACAAGTCGCCCTCGTACGTAAGAGACGCCAATCCATTGTTTAACCATACCGACCAACGAGTCATTAAATGCTCAACTCTCATCGCTTAAAACTCCTGCTTGGCACACTCATCACTTTTGGTTACTGCACCACTGTTATGGCTGGAGATATTACCGTCACCGATATCGCAGGCCGCCAAGTCACTCTAGACGCGCCTGCTGAGCGGGTTATTTTAGGTGAAGGGCGGCAAATTTACCTGCTGGGGTTGCTCGAACCGGAAGCGCCTTTTGCTCATGTGGTCGGTTGGCGTGAAGATTTTTCTCAGGCAGACCCTGATAACTATGCCCGTTATCTGGAGCGATTTCCGGAAATCGAATCAATATCTACCTTTGGTGGGTTTAAGGATGGCACCTTTGATGTTGAGCAGGCCGCCTCGCTGAACCCCGACGTCGTGCTGATGAATATCGAGGCAAAAGCCGCCACGGAAGACGCTGCCTACGACGATAAGTTGGCACAACTTGGCATCCCTATTATCTATGTGGATTTTCGTGAGGATCCGCTAGAGCACACGATTCCTTCCATGCGCATCATCGGCCAGATTATGGACGATGAAGCCGCGGCCGAAGAGTTCATTGAGTTTGCCGAGACGCAGTTGGCACGGGTAACCGATGTGATCGCCGAGGCTAATCCAGAACGCCCCAGCGTATTTATTGATCGTGCAGGTGGCTACTCCGACGAGTGCTGCATGAGCTTTGGTCCTGCTAACTTTGGCGAGTATGTCACCCTTGCGGGTGGTAGCAATATTGCCGAGGGCATCATTCCGAACAGTTTCGGCAATTTGAACCCTGAACAGATTATTGCTGCCAATCCTGATCATGTTGTTGTTACCGGCGGCAACTGGGACGCCTACGTGCCAGGCGGCAACTGGGTTGGCGTGGGGCCGGGGTCAGATATGCAAAACGCGCGTGCTAAGCTTGAAGCGCTGACCGAGCGGACCGCGATGACCGGTATTGAAGCGGTGGAATCAGGCAATTTCCACGCTATTTGGCACCAGTTTTACAACAGCCCTTACTACTTCGTGGCCGTGCAACAGCTGGCCAAGTGGCTACACCCCGAGCTGTTTGTCGACTTAGACCCCGATGCCACAATGGAAGAGCTGCACGAGCGCTTCTTGCCCATTGACTATGAACCCGGCTATTGGGTCACGCTGAATGACGATTAAAACGATGAGCACCCAAGAGCTCTCTCAGGGGCGCGCTTTTTATCGCACCCAGGTTTTTCGCCGCCAAATCATATTGGCGGCGCTGGTGGTGGCCCTGTTTTTAAGCCTCTGTGTGGATTTAGCTCTGGGCCCGGCCCGCTATAGTCTGAATGAGGTGATCGCAACGCTATTGTCGCCAGACAGTGTCAGCCAGCAGGCGCGGGTAATTCTCTGGGAAATACGTATGCCGGTGGCACTGATGGCACTCGTGGTGGGCGCCAGCCTGTCGGTGGCTGGCGCACAAATGCAAACTATACTGAGCAACCCATTAGCCAGCCCCTTTACCCTGGGGATTTCTGCAGGCGCGAGCTTCGGTGCAGCCCTGGGGCTGGCGTTTGGCGTAGCGATCATTCCTGCCGCCATTGAGTTTGTAGTGCCCATCAATGCCTTTTTAATGGCAATGGTCACCGCGTTTCTTATTCATGCACTAAGCCTTAAGCGCGGCGTCACGGTCGAAACCATTGTGTTGCTCGGCATTGCGATGGTGTTTATCTTTAATTCGCTGATGGCGCTGATTCAGTTTTTTGCCAGCCAGGAAGCCGTCTCAGCAGTCGTGTTCTGGACTATGGGCAGCTTAACTAAAGCGACCTGGCCCAAGTTCTGGATCGCTCTGGGGATACTGACTGCGGTAATGCCTTTACTTGCCCGCCACGGGTGGGCATTAACCGCCATGCGCCTGGGTGATGCCAAGGCAGAAAGCATGGGTGTCAATCCTCGCGCGTTGCGCTTAGAAGTGCTGGTGCTAGTGTCGCTGCTCGCGGCTATCGCGGTGGCGTTTGTGGGCACGATTGGTTTTATCGGCCTGGTGGGTCCGCATATTGCGCGTATCTTACTGGGCGAGGATCAACGCTTCTTCTTACCCGGCTCGGCCCTATGCGGTGCGCTGATTCTGTCGGTGGGCTCGGTGATTTCCAAAATTATTATCCCGGGCACCATTATTCCCATTGGCATTATTACTTCACTGGTGGGCATCCCCTTCTTCTTATTTCTCGTGCTTAACCACAAGAAGGCCTCATGGTAACCCTGAAATTAAACCGCGTATCGGCGCGTTATGGGCGCCGCGCCATTTTACAAGAGATCACTACTCCTCCCTTTAAGGGCGGGCAAATTGTGGCCTTACTCGGCCCTAACGCTGCCGGGAAATCGACGCTTTTTCGACGTATTTTGGGCCTACTGAAAGGCGAAGGGGAGGTCATTATCAGCGGCACCAGCGTCGAGCGCCCGGTGGCCTATATGCCCCAGGACACCGGCGCCAGAGCGGTACTAACGGTTTATGAGTCAGTGCTATTGGCGCGCATGCAGGGTCGCAGCCTTAAAGTGCAGCCAGAGGATCTGGCCCAGGTTGACCGTGCGCTTGCTGAGCTTTCGATTACCTCACTAGGCGAACGCGACCTCGGCAACCTGAGCGGCGGGCAACGTCAGCTTGTCAGCGCAGCTCAGGCGCTGGTGCAGGAGCCTGAGATTTTAATGTTGGATGAACCGACCTCAGCGCTCGACCTCAATCGCCAGATCAACCTGTTATCGGTACTGAGGCGGCTGGCGGATGAGCGCAACATGCTAATCCTGGTGGCGCTTCATGATTTAGGCCACGCATTGCGCTTTACCGATGCTTCGATGGTATTAGAGAACGGCCATCTGATTGCCTGCGGCCCCACCGAAGACGTCATTACGCCCGCGCTATTGCATCAGGTGTATAAAGTCACCGCCCGCATTGAGCCGTGCTCTAAGGGCCGGCCTCAGCTTATTGTCGAAGAGGCTATCTAGCCATTAGCCTTAGCCCTGAACTTAAGCCGCCGCCCCTCCATCGCCGCTAGCGCTACCCCACTTAACATTAGCGGTAGCGCTAGTAAGAAACCGCTGGAAACGGGAATACCAAAAAGCACCCAGTCAGCGACGACAGGCCAGGCCAGCGCCACATACTCAAAGGGGGCCAGCCGCGAGACTTCGGCGTAGCGAAACGCCAACGTCATGGCAATGTGCCCCGCCCCGCCAAATAATCCTGAAAGCACTAACAGGCCAAACTCGGTGTGGCTAAGTGAGGTCCACCCCAGCGGCAACGTCGCAAGCCCAGCCAACGACGACACTAAAATAAAGTAGAACGCGATGGAGCCGGCGGTCTCGGTACGCGAAATGCGCCGAACGGTGAGTAGCGCCCCGGCGGTGAGCAGCGCCCCGAACGTCCCCAATACATAGCCCAGCAGCCGACCATCGCCCGCTTCGGAATTAAGATTGGGGACGACCAGCACCGCCATGCCGGCCAGCGCCAATACAATGGCGCCCGCGCGATAAAACGAGAACCGCTCGCCTAATAGCAACACCCCGCCCAGCGCCATAAAGATCGGCGCCAGCTGGACTAACAGCGTCGCCTCGGCCACCGGCAAGAACGCCACGGCGGAAAACGAGAAGAACATCGCCGCCGCGCCCAGGCCTGAGCGCAATAAATGGCCCAGCGGACGGCGGGTGGCTAGCGCTTTAGGAAACTCCCGACGGATCATCAAAAAGATAACGATCGGGAACAGCGCAAACAGCGAGCGAAAAAACACCGACTGCCCCACCGGCACGTCGTCACTGACGGCTTTAATACACACCAGCATGCCGGTAAACAGGGCACCTGACAGTATCCGAAGCAAAATGCCCTTTGTGGGCTTTTCCTGAAGGTTATCCATTGCGCGCAGCATTCCCTAAACAGCAAAAACCCCCGGCGAACCGAGGGTTTTTTTTGAGACAAACAACTAACGTCTAACCATTATCTCAGACTTACGGCTTCATATCTTCAAAGAAGCTCTTCACGCTGTCGAAGAAGCCGGTTTTCTTCGGCGAATGGTTGTGGCTGTTGCTGCCATCAAAGCTTTCCTGGAGCTGGCGCAATAGATCACGCTGCTCATCGTTAAGCTTCACCGGTGTTTCCACCACCACCTTGCACAGCAGGTCGCCGGGCATACCACCACGCACGGGCTTCACACCCTTACCGCGCAAGCGGAACAGCCTGCCGGTTTGTGTTTCCGGCGGAATCTTCAGTTTCACACGGCCATCTAGCGTGGGCACTTCAAGCTCGCCACCTAGCGCTGCATCCACAAAGTTGATCGGCACATCGCACTGCAGGTGCTTGCCGTCACGCTGGAATATATGGTGCGGCTTGATGGCTACCTGAACGTACAGATCCCCAGGCGGGCCACCGTTCACACCGCTTTCGCCTTCGCCATTCAAGCGAATACGGTCACCGGTATCGACACCCGGCGGAATCTTGACCGACAGCGTGCGCGTCTCGCGTACGCGGCCTTCACCATTACACTTATGGCACGGTACTTTGATGTGCTGGCCAGAACCATGACAGGTCGGACACGTTTGCTGCACGGCGAAGAAGCCTTGCTGCATACGCACTTGACCATGGCCATGACAGGTAGGACACGTCTCTTTAGAAGAGCCCGGCTCAGCGCCACCGCCATCGCAACGGTCACACTCGATATGCCGTGGAACACGGATATCGACTGTGGTACCGGAAACAGCGTTCTCAAGATCCAGCTCTAGGTTATAGCGCAGGTCGGAACCGCGTGCCGGGGCATTGGGCCCACGACGCCGGCCACCGCCTCCGCCAAAAATATCGCCAAATACATCGCCGAAAATATCACTGAAATCACCAGCACCAGCACCGCCGAAACCACCGCCACCTTGGCCATCAACGCCTGCATGGCCGAACTGGTCATAAGCAGCGCGTTTTTCGCTGTCGCTCAGCACTTCGTAAGCTTCGGACACATCGCGGAATTTTTCCGCTGAGGTGGTATCGTCCGGGTTTCGATCAGGGTGGAATTTTTGCGCCAGACGGCGATAGGCCTTCTTGATCTCTTTCTGATCGGCCCCTTTTTCGACACCCAGGACTTCGTAATAATCGCGCTTGGACATGGGCCCTACGCCTCCTGGTTAGCTACGCACTCAACTGCACATTTAGCTACATATTTATAACTACGCATTTAGCCACGTGCGTCTTGGCCGCGGAAACAGCAACGCGGGAGTAAGCTCCCGCGTCACCGCTTTCCTTGGCAGAAAGAGGTTGTTACTGCTTTTTCTGCTCGTCGTTGACTTCTTCGTACTCTGCGTCAACCACGTCTTCTTCCGGCTTGGAGCCGGTGCTCTCGGCACCTTCGCCGCCCTCTTGCTGAGCAGCCTCTGCCTGCTCGGCGTACATCTTCTGAGCAAGCTTTCCAGAGGCTTCGGTCAATGCATCCAGTTTCTTCTGAATGTTGTCGACGTCGTCGCCTTTAACCGCTTCTTCCAGCTCACTGATGGCTGTTTCAATCGCCTGTTTTTCGTCGTCAGTCGCTTTGTCGCCTGCTTCTTCCAACGTTTTACGTGTGGCGTGAATCATGCCATCGGCTTGGTTACGCAGCTGTACCAGCTCTTCGAACTTTTTGTCTTCTTCGGCGTGCGCTTCGGCATCGCGCACCATCTGCTCGACTTCTTCCTCGGACAAACCGCTAGAGGCCTTGATGACGATGGACTGCTCTTTACCGGTAGCCTTGTCTTTCGCCGATACGTTCAGGATACCGTTGGCATCCAAGTCGAACGCGACTTCGATCTGAGGCACGCCGCGCGGTGCCGGCGGAATGTCGGCAAGATCAAAACGACCCAGCGACTTGTTCTGCGACACTTGCTTACGTTCACCCTGAACAGCGTGGATGGTCACCGCCGTTTGGTTGTCATCCGCCGTTGAGAAGGTTTGTGTCTTCTTGGTCGGGATGGTGGTGTTCTTCTCGATCAGCGGCGTCATTACGCCACCCAGGGTTTCGATGCCCAGGGTAAGCGGGGTAACGTCGAGCAGCAGAACGTCTTTAACGTCGCCACCCAGTACACCGCCCTGGATCGCTGCACCCACGGCAACCGCTTCGTCCGGGTTAACGTCTTTGCGTGCTTCTTTACCGAAGAAGTCAGCCGCTTTCTTCTGCACCATCGGCATGCGAGTCTGGCCACCGACCAGGATCACTTCATCGATTTCAGAAGCGGACAGGCCAGCATCTTTCAGGGCCATTTTGCACGGCTCGAGCGAGCGCTGAACCAGCTCTTCTACCAGCGACTCAAGCTTGGCGCGTGTCACCTTAACGTTAAGGTGTTTCGGGCCAGTATTGTCGGCAGTGATATAGGGCAGGTTCACGTCGGTCTGCTGAGCGCTGGACAGCTCAATTTTGGCTTTCTCAGCAGCTTCTTTCAGACGCTGCATGGCAAGGTTGTCGCCAGAAAGATCAATACCGCTGTCAGACTTGAACTGGTCAACCAAGTAGTTGATCAATGCCAAGTCGAAATCTTCACCACCCAAGAAGGTGTCGCCGTTGGTGGCCAACACTTCAAACTGGGTTTCGCCGTCGACATCGGCAATTTCGATGATTGAGATATCGAAGGTACCGCCACCCAGGTCGTAAACCGCGATGGTTTTGTCGCCGCGCGATTTGTCCATACCGTAAGCCAGTGCGGCAGCGGTCGGCTCGTTGATAATGCGCTTAACGTCTAGACCAGCGATGCGGCCAGCATCTTTGGTGGCCTGACGCTGGCTGTCGTTGAAGTAGGCCGGCACAGTGATGACCGCTTCGGTGACTGTTTCACCCAAGTAGTCTTCGGCTGTCTTCTTCATTTTCTTCAGCACTTCCGCGCTAACCTGCGGCGGTGCCATTTTTTTGCCTTTTACTTCAACCCAGGCATCACCGTTATCGGCTTCGGTGATCTTGTACGGCACCATCTTAATGTCTTTCTGAACAACGTCGTCTTTAAAGCGGCGGCCAATCAGACGCTTGATAGCATACAAGGTGTTTTCTGGATTGGTGACGGCTTGGCGCTTGGCCGCCTGACCGACCAGCGTTTCGCCATCATCGGTATACGCGATGATAGAAGGTGTCGTACGGCCACCCTCGGCGTTTTCAATAACTTTAGCACTGTCACCATCGAGCACAGCCACACAAGAGTTAGTGGTGCCCAGGTCAATACCAATTATACGTCCCATAGCAATACCTCGAATTCGATTGTTACAAAACTGAAAATTAAGTTTTAGAACTGATTTTTTTAAAACTCAGTTGCGGGTTTCCCCGCGGGGTTGCCCTTTATTTGGGGGCCGCCGCTGACATTTCAAGGGCTTTTTTCACTCCCTGTGCAGCCAGTGGCTTAATTGGCTTTTTGACTGACCACTACCATGGCCGGGCGCACTAGGCGTCCATTGAGCAAATAGCCCTTCTGCATAACATCCATCACGGTATTCGGATCAAGGTCTGGGTTAGGCACCATGGTCATTGCTTCGTGCACCTGCGGATCGAAAGGCTCGCCGTGAGGCTCGATGCTTTCGACGCCGAATTTATTGAGCACATCCAGCTGCATTTTCAACGTCATGGAAACGCCTTCGCGGTGAACTTCGGAGGCGCCCTCTTCCATTGTCTCAAGTGCTTTTTCCAGGCTATCCACCACCGGCAGTAGTTCTTTCACAAACTTCTCAAGCGCGAACTTGCGAGCTTTCTCAGCTTCCTGCTCCGCACGGCGACGCACGTTTTGTGCTTCCGCTGCGGCGCGCAGGGCTTGATCCTTGGCGTCGGCCAAGCTCTGCTCTAACTCGCCTACTTGGGCAGCCAGCATTTCCGCTTCAGGGTTGTCGACATTGCCTTCTAACGGCTCTTCATCATTGATCAACCCTTCTAGCTCGCCTTCCATCAAGCGCTCTTCGGCCACTTTCTCAGCCGCTTGTTCGGCGCCCTCGGCTTCTTGCTCGTGGCGGGCCAACTCATCATCCATTGGTGTTTGCGGTTCTTTCGCCATGTTGTGCTCCTAAATAACAAGTAGTGCGCTACCACGCGGGCTGCGCGCAAAGAAGTAAGCCGTTAGCTACTCGCTTTAATTGATCATGCACGCTATATGGGGGCCATAAATTCCATCTCAAGAGGTGCATTGAAGTGAGTTATTAACTACTGTATAAATCAACAACTATTGGATAAGTACCCAGCTCCTATGCTGTTCCGCCTTGGGAGGCGCCATGCTTACTCAGCTTGCTATTCAAGATTTCGCTATTGTTGATCATTTAGAACTCGATTTATCCGGCGGCATGACGGCCATTACCGGGGAGACCGGAGCAGGCAAATCCATCCTGCTAGGCGCCCTCGGGTTATGCCTGGGTGAGCGCGCCGATGCGGGTAGCGTCCGTCATGGGCGAGAGCGCACGGACCTCTCTGCACGTTTCGACATCCAGCACCTGCCCGCTGCCGTCGAGTGGCTAACATCCCGCGAGCTCCCGTCTGAGGAGTGCTTGCTGCGCCGTGTCGTTACTGCCAATGGTCGCTCCAAAGCATGGATTAATGGCCACCCTGCGACTATCTCGGATCTCAAATCTCTCGGCGAGCAGCTGATTCAAATTCATGGCCAGCATGCCCACCACGCCTTAATGCGCGAAGAGACCCATCTTGCGCTGTTGGATGATTACGCAGGCCTGAACGATGCCACTACCCAACTAGCTGAAACGTTCCGCGAGTGGCGTAATGCCCGTCGTCAGCTGAAGAAGCTAAGCGAAGAAGGCAGCGAAGTTGAGGCCAAACGCCAACTGCTTCGCTACCAGGTTGAAGAGCTGGATCAACTCGGCTTAGCAGAAGGCGAATTAGCCACACTAGAGGAAGAGCAACACACGCTCGCCCATGCGGAAGAGACCTTACGCGAGACTCAGTTTGCCGCTGACTGCTGCGCCAGCGATGAAGGGGGTGCATTGTCATTACTGAATCAGGCCTTCACTCACTTAAGCGCACTGCCGGGCAGTGACAAAGGCACCTTGGCGAATACACTGGCTATGCTGAGCGATGCTCGCATTCAAGTGGAAGAGGCCGCCAGCGAACTCAACCGCCTCGCCAGCACGACCGAATTAGACCCTGAAAGGCTAGCGTGGGTTGAAGAGAGAATGGCCGATGTACATCGAATTGCTCGCAAACATCATATTGCCCCTGAAGAGCTATGCGCCCTACATGCCAATTTGCAACGGGAAGTTGCGCAGTTAGAAGAAGGTGGCAATGATCTGGAGGCTCTCAGTGCACGGGTCGTTGAGCTACGCGAAAGCTACCGCCAAGAGGCGAAAAAGCTTAGCGAGGGCCGCCAAAAAGCCGCGCTTCGCTTGGGCAAAGAGGTACAGCAACAGTTGGGCTTTTTAGCCATGGGTAAAGCGCGCTTTGAAGTGGAGGTCACCGCGAAAGAGGCGCCGAGCCCTGAAGGGCTTGATCGTGTGCAGTTCTTAATTAGCGCCAACCCCGGCCAGCCGGCCCGACCGCTAACCAAAGTCGCTTCCGGCGGCGAGTTGTCGCGGATCAGCCTAGCGATTCAAGTCGTCGCAGCAACCCATTCGACGGTACCCAGCTTGGTATTTGACGAAGTGGATGTGGGTATATCCGGCGCCACTGCCGAAATTGTAGGTCAATTGCTACGTAAGCTAGGTGAAAACGGTCAGGTGATGACCGTGACCCACCTACCCCAAGTAGCAGCACAGGCGCATCAGCACCTGCATATTGAGAAACAGGCCAAACGCGATACAACACTGACCCAAATGGCGCTACTCGACGAACAGGGCCGCATCAGCGAACTGGCACGTATGCTGGGGGGTGTGACGCTGTCTGACCAAACCCTCGCCCACGCACGCGAAATGCTGCACGCTAGCCAACGCCCGCCACATTGATAAGCGAGAACTGCGATATCGCAGTTACAACAGCCCAACTATATCCAGCACAATTATATCCAGCACAATTATATCCAGCACAACAAAACGCCCCTGCCTACTTGGCGAATTCCATTAATAGCGAATTTGCCAAGTAGACTAGGAGCGCTTATACGTCTTATCCACGGCTACTGTGTCGACCCACGAACATTATTTTCTATTCGTCGGCCCGCTGTCTTGGCGTGTCACATCTGATCCACGTGGACGCACATAAAGCACCAGTGCATGATCAACTAATTCATAGCCGTGCTCTTCAGCGATCTCCTGCTGACGACGCTCGATGATTTCATCAACAAACTCAATGATCTCACCGCTTTCAAGGCACACCATGTGATCATGGTGATCCTCTTGGGTCATCTCAAAAACTGCATGGCCACCGTCAAAATTATGACGAATAACCAAACCCGCTGACTCAAACTGAGTCAATACGCGGTATACAGTCGCCAGGCCAACATCTTCGCCCGCATCAATCAGTGTTTTGTACACTTCTTCCGCGCTAAGGTGGTGCTGACCCGAAACATTTTCGAGAATCTGAAGTATCTTGACGCGCGGCAGGGTCACTTTTAGACCGGCTTTGCGCAATTCATGGTTCTGATCGGCCATGGTCGCTCTTCGCAGTAACAGGTTAGGTCGGGTATGATCAACCGAAACCACGATAGTGAAGAATAGGCCCAAATGCAAAAATTGACTCGAATCATCACGCTCTCCCTTGCCCTGACCGTTGTTAGTGGCTGCAGTTACGTTGGCGTGTACAAGCGCGATATTCCCCAAGGCAACCTAGTGACACAGGAGATGGTCAGCCAACTTCAGCCTGGCATGACTCGGGAGCAGGTCACTTATGTGATGGGTAGGCCGCTGCTAGAAGCCCCTTTTGATGCCAACCAGTGGGACTATGTATTTCGTTTAGACAAAGCGTACGGCGGTGTAGAGCAACGCCGCGTCACGCTCACCTTCGACCCTCAGGGCCGTTTGGCAAACATTGAGCAAGAAGGTGATTTATCCGAAGAGTTGCCGCTTGAGGGTGAGAGCAGCATGGGGCCAGCAACGGAAGGCGTTGATCCCATGGATGCACTACCAGAAGAGAGCACCCAGACGCCGATTCCACCAAGTGCGCAGCCCGTGTCACAGCCTTAAATCACGCTTACCGCCCTGGGTCGTTCGCTTGCCGCTTTGCGCGTTCTAAACGAGCGACCTTTGGGTCGATGGCCAGCGGCCGGTAGACTTCTACGCGATCCCCTGCACACAACAGATAAGTGTCAGGGTCGCGTAGTGCTTTACCGAAGACCCCTAGAGGTGCCCGAGAGAATGTAGTATCAGGCAGCTCAGGGAATAGTGCCGGTAGATCGGCTAAGGCAACAGCTTGGCGTGCGGTGGTGCCCTCCGGCACGCGCAGAGCCACTATGCGCTGCTTAAACGGCAAAGCAAAAGCCACTTCAACCGCTAGCGCCTCAGCGGCCATACAGCTCGTTAGCGCGCTTGGTGAAGGCATCGACCAGCTGCCCCGCTATTTGCTGAAAAAGCTTTCCGAAGGCCATGCCGAGCAGCCGATTAGCGAATTCAAACTCCATTTCTAAACTGACCTTGCAGGCACCCTCTCCCATGGGGATAAACAGCCAGCGACCTTTTAGGCGTTTGAACGGTCCTTTTACCAACGAAAGCTCAATACGTTCGGGCGCAAAAAGGTCGTTGCGAGTGGTGATGGTTTGCTCGACGCCGGCGCGACCCAGGGTCATTTCGCCGATCAGGTGCGCTTCGTCATGCTCAATCAAGCGCGCATGACGACAACCAGGCAAAAACTCCGGGTAGCGCTCGAAGTCGTTGACCAAGTCGAACATCTTTTGGGGGGTGTGCCGCACCAAGGCGGAACGATTGACGGTTGGCATTGACCTCTCCGCTGACTTCACAGTGCTCAAAGCGTATCATGGGAAACATTATTTCAGACCTTAAATGGTATCACGCCTCCCCAAATAACGAAGGGGATGCCACTGACAGATTAATTATGAGGTTCCATGGCCACTAAGAAAGGTAATAGTAAGGGCCCCGGTAACAGCGTTATCGCCCAAAACAAGAAGGCACGGTTTGAGTATCATATCGATGAGACCTTCGAGGCAGGATTATCGCTGGCTGGCTGGGAAGTAAAAAGCCTGCGTGCTGGCAAAGCTCAGCTTACCGACACCTATATTTTGGTACGCAATGGCGAGGCTTTTCTGCTAGGTAGCCACATTATGCCGCTCAACACGGCAAGCACCCATGAAATTGCCGACCCTACCCGCACGCGTAAATTGCTGCTGCACCGAAAAGAAATCGCCAAGATCTTTTCGATCACTCAGGACAAAGGCCACACCTGTGTGCCCCTGAAACTTTACTGGAAGCGCAATAAGGTAAAGTGCGAGCTGGCGCTGGTCACCGGTAAGCAGTTGCATGACAAGCGCGCCACCGAAAAAGATCGCGACTGGAGTCGCCAAAAAGGTCGAATTATGCGGGAACATAACAAGGCATAACTGGTCAATTAGCTGTGAGCACGTTAGAATGCTCATCTGTAATCAGGGGGCGACATGGTTTCGACGCCGGTGACAACCCTTGCGGTGCATGCCGAGAGCGTGATGTATCTCGTAAATCCCACATCACGAAAAATAGTCGCAAATGACGAAAACTACGCTCAAGGCGCGCTAGCAGCTTAAACACTGTTAGCTTCTTGTCTGGCCCCAAGGTGATGTGCCTATTCATCACTGCGGGGATATGAGCTAAAGCTGATAGGACTGCGGTTGGTGGTGTCTTCTCGCCAACCGTTAAACTTTAGAAGGCTCGCGTGGCTGAATCCTGATCGTCGGAGTCAGTCGCGTTAAATCAAATGACGAAATCTAAGCATGTAGAGCCAATAGGCGCGTGCTGGCGGACGCGGGTTCAATTCCCGCCGCCTCCACCAGACACCCCTACAAATCAAGCACCTACGGGTGCTTTTTTTGTTTTCTTATCCTAAATACCCACTCATGCTAAAAATCGCTTGATATTGTTATGATGGGCGATGAATGACTGGCTTTTTTCAATACTTAATACTTTTTCAGCATCTTGAGTCCAAAACCATGGTAGAGGAATAACTCAGCATTCCAAAAGCACCCCGTCAGCCCGCTATTCTCAGCACATCAGCAGCCTCTTAACACCAGCCACTCGGACGCACCAACGCACCAGTAGGGTGTCGTTATCCTTATGACATTTTGGGTAGGTGGGCTACTGGGAATAGTCCAGGAAACGCGCTGAAGCCACTGCTTTCTTCAAATTAGGTTCAAAGCGTCTTACGCTTAAAGCCAATGAACCTAGCAACGGGCATTTCAGCACCATGAGTGTAAAAACAACATTAAAAGAATTTGTCAGCATCCTGGACAAAGCCTGGGAAGGTAAGCGAGCTGCTCAAATGGTTCAGTTCGTTCTCTATCTTGATCTGGCAATGATTCTTGCTGGTCTAATGGGTCTAACAGAATGGGATAGTAGGAACACTCCCATCCTCAGTAATTTAAACTTTGTGATCATCGTGCTCGCTTCATTCACGGTCTGGGCAGCGTTCTTAACGCCTATGGCAAGCATAGTTTTTAGAGCTTTCATTCTTGAGATTCCGGGCCTCTTTCGCTTGACCCCCTCTTCAAGCCAAGAGCAGCCAAAGGGTTATGTGCACATTGCTTATTATAGAAAAATTGCCTACAGGCGGAATGACCCGCACATGATTGACTACTACCTAATGCGCCAAAAACGGGCGCGCGATTCAGAGGCAGAGCAAAGACGGTCGGGCAACATCCTGTTCGGTACCGCCTTAATCATTCTGTTCAACTCTTTTCCGAACATTATCGGCATTGAAACGACGTCTACTTTGCTACAGGAAGTAATGGCGTTTATAGGTCTCGAAGTCTATGTAGCATTAAGTCTTCTACTAATTCTATTCTTTTGGCGGGCAACGACGGCAGCATGGTTTGGCGTGCCACTTACGTACATTGAACAGCCAGAACTCTATCGACAGCAACAAGAAGAGGCTCAAGCAGAAAGCAAAGATAAGCCTCCCTATCCACGCGACTATTAACCTTATGCCCAACAGCCGATCCCGACGCAAGCTTGGGAAGAATCAGCTTTTACCGCTGGTTGGATTAGCTGATCAGCTATCGGAACAAGCAACTTATCGCAGGCAATAGCCATCACATGGGTGATGGCATAATTGCACGGAGTGGATATAACTCGGAGTTGGAGAGAATAGAGGGAGACTGCTTAACGCTTTTCCCTCCACTTACGCGGATCAATGCGGCCTTCGTACATCGGTAATTCCAGCACCGGATCGCCCTCTCGGAACTGTGACCACATGCGGTTCAAGCCCGCCGTGCCGAAGGTACGCACCCGCTCGACCTCATCCAGGTTGAGTACATCGGTCAGAATGCCAGATGTAGCGCCAGGCATCCTCGCGCGGATGCGGCCTTCGGGGTCGACGATCAGACTCTGTCCTTCTCCCGCAGGTGCGGCCGAGTTGGCGCTCACCATATACACCTGGTTGAAAATCGCATTGGCCTGCACAAGGATTTGCTCCTGGGCGCGGTCGCAGGTGGTGGTGGCCACTTGGTTGATGATCACTTCCGCCCCCAGCCACGCTAGCTGACGCACCGTCTCGGGAAACCAGATGTCGTAGCAGATGGCCAGGCCGACCCGGCCTATGCCCGGCACCTCGAACACCTCAAAGCGATCACCAGGCTGATAGGGCTCGTAAGGCCGCCAGGGGAAACACTTACGGTAGGCAGCCACCCGCTCACCTTCGGGCGAATACACCGGCGCGGTGTTGTACAGTTGCCCGTCCTCTCCCCGCTCGCATATCGTGCCGGGTAGCAGCCATACCCCCAGGTTGCGGGCGATACGTGACAAATGCTGGTCACGGGGGCCATCGATCGGTTCAGCCGCGGCTTCCAGTTGCTCCCTGCGCTGCTCAGGCGTACCCGTGGCACCGCATAGATGGAGCTCTGGATAAACCACCATCCTTGGCTTTTCAAAATCGGCACCGAAGTCGCTCAGGTGTACCGCCAGCTCGGCCTCAAAGTCCAGCAGTTCGGTGTCAGTGCCGTGCGGCCGTGAAGCTTCCTGCACCGCAAGGACAGGCAAATTTCTGGACATAATAAATCTCCGTTTAAAAGGTCGCTTGTTCCGAGGCGGGCGCTGACTCGGGCTCTGAGTCATCAAAGGCCACTTCCGGCGGCTCGCGGCGGAAGAATCGGGTCAGGTAAGCCAGCTGGGCGAGACCAATGGAGAGCCAGATCAGCCCAAGAATAAAGGCGTTGATATCCAGCTTACTCATCAGCCACAAGTTAATCAGGGCACCGATGAGTGGCACCAACATCCCTCTAATCACACCATACTGGCGCTTTGCATCGGCGTCTTTGCTCACCAGAAAGATCACTGACAGATTAACCATCGTGAAAGCGATAAAGGCACCGAAATTGATGAATGAGGCGGCCGATAATACATCGAGGAACAAGGCGATAATGCCAATGGCGCCCGTTAACACGATATTGAATACCGGCGTATGAAAGCGCGAGTGCAACGCACCGAACAGCTTAGGCGGCAGTACCGCGTCTCTCCCCATGGCAAACAGCAGCCGAGAGGCACTGGCTTGGGCGGCTAGGCCAGATGTGAACTGGGCGAGCACCATACCGGCCAGAAAGATAGCCCCGAAGAGATCCGCACCGATGGTCGTGGCAATCTCGAAGGCAGCGGAATCGGCGTTTACGAAGCTGCCACCTGGGTGAACCAATTGGGTGGTGTAACCTACTAGCACGTAGATACCGCCGCCGATCAGTGCGGTCAGCATGATGGCTTTGGGGATATTGCGCTTTGGGTCGATGGTCTCCTCGGTCAGTGTGGTAACGGCATCAAAGCCAAGGAAAGAGTAAGCGGCCACCGCTGCGCCCGCGGCAATCGCGGTGAAACCGGCATCTTCACCCAAAAACGGCCCCAGGCTAAAAAGCGAATCAGTGACACCGGTCGCAAATACGTGACGAATTGAAAGCAGTACGAAGAAGGCGATCACCAGTATTTGGAAAACCATCAGCAACGAGTTCACTTTGGACGCGAGCTTGATGCCGTAGATATTCAAAAAGGTGGTGATACCGATGAAGCCGAGCAGGAATATCCAACTCGGTACTTCAGGAAAGCGTGCGTTCAAATAAGCAGCGCCGATCAACCAAATCACCATCGGCAGGAAGAAATAATCCAGCAGCACGCTCCATCCCACCATAAAGCCAACGCGCGAGTCGATGGCTCTGCGTGCGTAAGTATAGGCAGATCCGGCTACCGGATAAGTACGCGCCATAATGCCGTAGCTATATGCCGTGAATAGCATGGCAACGGTCGTGATGAGATAAGCAGTGGGTACGGCGCCATTGCTCGTGCTGGCAATTACCCCGAAGGTGCCCAGCACGATCAATGGCGTCATGTAGGCTAGGCCAAACAACACCACGGCTTTTAGGGATAGCGTTCTTTCCAGTTTGATATTGTTATCCGTCATGATCCATCTCCAGGAAACGTTGGAACCGACAGCGGGCAATCACTGAGTCGGCACAAAACGAAGAGGTGGTTGATCAAGCCAGCCGCCGAGGCTAGACCAGCTTGCTACCGTTAAGGACCGGCTAATAACCCTCAGTTGCTGGCGTTACAGCTATCCAGCTAGACTGAGATGCTTAGTAGCCAACCCCTTTAGAACAGTATTGGTAGCTCATCGGATCGTATATAACCCCAGCGTGGTATGGGCCTGCGGATGTGGAATTGGTGACTCATAGCGAAATTGACGAAGTACTGGCCAATACTCTCATGGCGCTGGCGACCCCCGCGTTGCCTCAACATTTTTCCACCTTGGTGAAACGGTTAGCGGCCTTCGATAACCTGATCATCATCGCTTATCACGGCGAACACCGGCCGGCAGTGCTCTATCGGGAATACACCGACCCTGTCGTTTATTTACCCATGGATAGCCAATATCTAGGGGGAGATTACCTGCTGGATCCGTTTTACCGCGAGCATCTGAGAGGCGATGTTCAGGGCATACGTCGATTGAGGGACGTCGCGCCTGACCACTTTCGACGCACACATTACTATAAGAATTACTACCAGCAGACCACACTACTGGACGAGGTAGCGGTTTTCGCCAGCATCACCGAGAGTGATACGATAACCGCTTGTTTTGGCAGGGATCGCTCTAGTGGTAAACCCTTCAATAGGCGCGAGCTTGAGATTCTGCAACAGTACGAACTGACCCTCAGCTCTCTGCTGAAAAAACACTGGCAAGACTACCGCGTTGAAGGTGTGGGCAAATCACCGCCAGCGCCTCTAGAGGAACGCCTAAGAGAGGCCTTGAATCAGCAACACAGCATTCGCCTGAGCCCACGCCAAGCCGAAGTGGCCTTGTTTATTTTAAGAGGCCACTCCTCCCTATCCATCAGTCTCCACCTTGAAGTCAGCCTGCAGACAGTTAAAGTCTTCCGCCGCCAGCTCTATGCCAAGTGCTGCATTTCGTCCCAGGCGGAACTCTTCGCGCTACTTATGCCGCTGTTCGCTCGACTAGCCGAGCACCAATGACGCCTAGCCTTATCAAGATTTAAGAACTAAAAAGCTTGTAAAGTTATATAGTGAGAGATGATTAAATTAATGACTTATCCTGCTTATCGCCAAGCCGACGAACACCATTATCGCGGGCAACTTAGATCACCTTCTTCACAGCTAGCATGCTCACGCAGCGCTTCGGTCCGTGCTTCTGTTAGCCTTTCAAGGCAGCCGTTACGCACCATAGGCTGTGCACTGCCGCCTTCAACAGCGCTACTTTCAAACGCACACTCCGCATCGCGAAAACCGATCCAAGCCCGCTGGGCGGCTCTCAGCTTTTCCAGTGACGCGACGTTGTTACTTAGCTGGTCTACAAGCACTTGGTAGGCTTCATTTAGCGCATCGTCAGCTGTTTGATAGGCCTGCGCCGAGCATTCGGTGAGCTCAGCCTGGGTAGTTGCGTTATCACATCTATCGCCCGCATAGGCAAAGCTACTTGAGACCAACAACCCAATAACAATAAAAAGTGAAGACAAGCGCATAATGAATGGCCTTATGACAATTGGTAAAACAATACGGAAGGTGTGCCGTCGATCTGTCCTGAATCCTATTTTAACAGTGCCAATAACAACAAAGCGCTGGCATGATAGCCAGCACTTTTTCAATCATTAACGTATCGTATGCTTAATATAGCTTAATGGGCCAGCATCTCTTCAACAATCTCTTCGCCACTTAGCTCTGAGGCGTAATAGGTTGGCCAGTTAGTCACTTCCTCTAACAGTGCTTCACGATCATCGCCCCAGTAAAGGTGGTAGTGGTCTGCGTCAGTGGGGTAAATGCTGTGGTCGCTGAACTGAATATACTGGGGAAGATCGTCAGCCCCTTCGCCTTCAAGCTCGAATATAAAGCGAACGCCCCGGTTGCCCGCCTCGTAATTTAAAATCTCGTAGCCATCGTACTGATAGTCACCCGACATCTCTTCGCCGTTCGCAAAGAAGGTGACATTGCTGCCGTCGATAACGATACGATCTACATCCGTTTCATACCCTATCTCGTAATAAGCTTTGTACTCTTCGGCGGTTTTATCGCCACTCTCTGCCTTATTCGCAAACACTTCATCTAGCGTGCCATCTTGTAGGTACGGGTAGACGGATTGCCAATCACCTTCCCAGTCTGAAAGTGAGCGATCTTTAATCTGATCGTCCTCAAAATAGCCTGCATAAATATCGCTATCGTGGTCGTGGTCGTGGTCGTGGTCATGGTCATGGTCATGATGAGCATGATCGTGATCATGGCTGTGGTCATGGCCATGCTCATCAGCACTGGCATAGTGAGCACTCGCCAGTAACAACGTACTGAATGCTAAGACACTCACACCCTTGAATGGCGATACCATCATTTTATTATCTAGCATTTTGCTGACGCCCATCTTGCTTTCTCCCTTGTGAAATAACAGCAGCCAAAAAGATACAATATAACATATCATATAATCAAGCTGGTTTATAAAGGAGTGATAGGGATTGCGTGAAAAGATCTAATAGACAGGTAGTAACGACTGGCAGCAGGTACATCGATGATGACAGTGGTGACTTTTAAAGGCACAAACGCATCGAGCCCCGCTTACGCGGGGCTCGATCATCGAATCTAAACGATCCGAGAACTTAAATAATCGCTGGGATTAAGAAAGCAGCTTGATGTTTGATGCTTGAAGGCCTTTCTGACCTTGGGTAACGTCAAAAGAAACGTTAGCGCCTTCAGGCAGAGTTTTGAAGCCATCAGACTGAATTTCAGAAAAATGAGCAAAAACGTCGTCGCTGCCGTCAGACGGTGCGATGAAGCCAAAACCTTTAGAATCGTTGAACCACTTAACTGTGCCAGTTGCCATGATATAAATCCTTCTCGCTAATCGCGAATTGTAAAATTCCTGGTATTACCCAGATAAATAGTGAGTAGAACAAGGAATACAATTACAGACTACCGAAAGAATTCGAATGTTTCTGGAACCATGCTTGCTTGCTAACTTACTAACTGCGCACACCTTGCCACGTCTGTACAAACAGGTCAAAGCTTTTGTATTTTTTAATTTGCCGACCAGCCTTTTATATACGTTTATAAACAGCGCAAATTACTAAAAAAAGCAGTAATCTTGGCAGTGAGCTGGGCACCATTAATCCGACCGCCTAGCGCGCTCTACTAGCCAAGCAAACCCCGCATTAAAAACGGCTTGGCGAGTACTCTGGATGAGGTTTTGGAAATGCTATATGGACTCAGTTTATTAGCAGGTATCGCGCTGTTAACCCTTGGGGGAGAGTCGCTTATTCGCGGCGCGGTGGCTGGCGCACGAAGAGTGGGGGTTTCGCCACTGCTCACAGGGCTTGTAGTGGTTGGTTTTGGCACCTCAGCCCCCGAACTTGTCGTCTCGGTTGATGCCGCTATTAATCAACAACCGGATATTGCTGTGGGTAATATTGTTGGCAGCAATATTGGCAATATCTTATTGATTTTGGGTATGTGTGCCGTTATTTGCCCCATGGTGGTTCAACCATTAGCGCTGCGCCGGGATGGCCTAGTGGTGGTACTGGCCAGCCTGCTGTTTATTGGCCTCTCATTCGGCGGCGCGTTGGGACGCATTGATGCGGGAATTTTTTTAGCGGGACTCGTCGGTTACCTTGTATGGGCATACATTAGCGAAAGCCATCAACACGTTCCTGCCGCTGAGATGCACGCTTCAGAAGCCGAAGAGATGACCAAGCTCCCCACCACAGGCTGGATGATTGCTATCGCGCTAGTAGTCGGTTTGGGCATGCTAATTGGCGGTTCACAGTTGCTGCTGTTTGGCGCCATTGGTTTGGCCCAAGCCATGGGCATTTCCGAGGCGGTGATCGGCCTGACGATTGTTGCCGTCGGTACATCGCTACCTGAAATGGCCGTATCGGTGATTGCTGCATTGCGCCGTCATGCCGATGTTGCCGTGGGTAATATCCTTGGCAGTAATATTTTCAACCTGCTGGGCATCCTGGGCATTTCAGCATTTTTGCAGCCGCTGCCCCTCGCCCCCCGGGTAGCTCTGTTTGACCAATGGGTGATGTTAGGTGCCGCTGGCATATTGGTGCTGTTCTTGTATACCGGCATGCGCCTATCTCGTTGGGAAGGGGCCGCATTACTCGTCGGTTATGCGGCCTATATAGCACTCAGCTTTACGGTTTTTTGAGCGCCGCGACTATTTAATAACGATGAGCCAAAGGCCCCAGCGCTTTTGGCTCATTAGTTTCACGCTTGAGAGATAGGGATCACCGTGCACATTGCGACTTTAGGACCTAGCGGGAATAACCATGAGCTGATTGCTTGGCGCTACCTAAATAGGCGCTTTTCCGGCACAGGTAGCGTGACGCTCTTCGGTCAGTTTGAAGAAGCCTTTCAGGCACTGGTGGCAGGAAAGATTAGCCATGTTTTGCAATGCACGGCTCACTCGGCGCACAGTGCGTGCGTGGGCCGCTATATGCATCGTGCTTACCCTGTGGATACGTTTATCGCTGGTAGCAAGCCGCTGGCGCTGATTGCGCAACGCGCCATTGCTAAGCCTGCCCACGTGGCACTGCAACCAGCCACGCGCTATTACACTGATTTAACGAGTTATACCGAAATTATCGAGACGCCCACTACGGTGGCAGTGGCCGAAGGGTTGCTGGCGGGTCGTTTTGAGGCGGGCATTTGCGCCGAAGAAGTGCTGGCACAAGCCCCCGACCAGTTGCGTTTAGTAATGTCGCTGGGGCCTGCGCTGGATACCTGGGTGTTATTCGCCACAACGCCCCTGCCGGTGTCTTCACCGCTTAGGCTGGACGCTAGCCCTGACTCACAGGGTTAAACAACGAAGATCAGCACAACACCTGCGACAACAAGGGCGATGCGTAGCCAAAACACTTTGCGGGCAATCACACCAAACGAAATCGCCCCTAAGCCAATCGCCACTTTTACCCCATCAAACAGAGCGTCAAACGGATTAAACGCCAAACGGATTATTTCTGGGTTGGCGACCATCGCCAAGGGAATGATATATAGTCCGATCCCTAACGCCATGGCCTTGAAGGCGACTTTGAGCCAGTTCTCGCCCACCATGCCCGCGGCGATGAACACACCTCCACACACTGGCGGCGTAATCGTTGAGAGCAGCGCATACCAAAAGACGAACAGGTGCGCCAAGAGCGGCTCTAAACCCAGCGATGTTAACGCAGGGCCGGCGACTGAGACACAGATCACATAGGCGGCGGTTGTCGGCACTTCCATGCCTAAAATCAAACAGGCGAGTGCCGTGAGTAGCAGCGCTGGCCATAGCATGTCATTGGAAAGCGATAAAATAGCTGAGGTAATTTTAACGCCCAACCCGGTCAGCGATAACACGCCTACTACCAACGAAGCACAGAGAATGATCGCGCCTATCACGGCAATCTGACGTCCAGCCGTTACCGCTGCTTCTGATAAACGCTTCGTAAAACCCGGTAATGAAAAACGCAGCGTCACGTTGAAGAATAGCAGCGCCATGCCTGCAAAAATCGCAATGCTAGCCGCGTACTGCGGGGTATAACCGCCATTAAAGATGCGCTCTAACAGCAGCACGAACGGGATCGCGAAAAACAGCGAAGTAATGGCCACCTCTTTCGCGCCGGGGCGTTCGCTTTCAGCCACAGGCTGTAAGTCATGCCGGGTCGCATAGGCGTTAATACCGACCCAAACGGTTAAAAAATAGAGCACTGCCGGCAGCATAGCTGCAGCCATAATCTGGGTGTAGGGTGTGCCCGTCAGTTCCACCATCACGAACGCACCTGCACCCATCAGCGGTGGCATGATTTGTCCGCCAGAGGAGGCAACCGCCTCGACAGCGCCAGCGAGTGAGCGTGGGTACCGCAGGCGCACCATGGAAGGAATGGTAATCGCCCCGGTGGACGCCACGTTAGCCGACGCCGAGCCCGAAATAGAGCCCATTAGCGCAGAGGAAATCACCGCCACCTTGGCCGCTCCCCCGGTCAACCGTCCTGCCACTGCGCTTGCTAGGTTCATAAAGCCTTGGCCCGCCTCGCCGGCATTCAGCACTGCGCCAAAAATCACAAAAATGGCGACGACGCTGACACTGACGCCGGTAAGCGATCCCCATAGCCCGCCTTCGGCAATGGTTAACGTGCCCACCATACTGGGCAGCGGCAGTCCAGGGTGGCCAAACGCACCCGGTATATATTGGCCAAAAGCGCCATATATCAAGGCCAACAACGCTACCAGCGGCAATGGCCAGCCGATCGCCCGGCGTGCCGCCTCGAGCGCCAGAGCAATTAAAAACAGTCCAATCGCCATCTGTAAGTGGGTATCAATAAAACCGTACTGGTTGGCTAACGCAGCCTCGTTAATCGCAATATAGCCACATGCGACAATACCCAGCACTGTCAGCAACCAACCACTCATTCGCTGCGCCGGAGTGTTGGCCATATAGACCAGCACCCAGGGTAATAACAGCGCCATGTGTAGCGGGCGACTAACGAGTGCAGGCGTTAAACCATAAAAAATCAACCCAAGATGGAACACCACACTGGCCGCGCCTAGCATCATCCAACCAGGCGCTATTGCGTCATCACCGGCGGGGGCCGCCGTTTGCGACGAGGTAAGAACACGCATGCCAAATTGCCTATCAATACTGCATTAATACAGGACTGCCACAGCGTAAGCGCCGTGGCGGTGGGAAATAAGCATAAAGAGTTACTGCAAAATGCTAACGCAGGGTATCAGGCACATCGAACCCCGCTTCTTCGTAATAACGCAGCGCACCTGAGTGTAACGTGCCGCTCATGTTTTCCAGCATGCCGGGGGTAATACTGCCCCACCAGGCGGCCTCTTCGGCCATGGCATCGCGGCGCTCCCAAAACGTTTTGGTTAGCGTATAAGCGGTGTCATCATCCATCGCCGTCGTAGTATAGGCAATCACCGGCAGCGATGTGGTCTCGACATCTTTATCGATACCGGGGTAGGTGCCGCCGGGGATCGTTTGGCGCGCTGCGCCGGTTTGTTCAATTTGCTCGCCGCTCAGGCTGATCAATGAGACTGGCATGCTGGCGGCCGTCTCAATCACATTAGGAGACGGGAAAGAACTGGCGGTCACAAAGCCGTCAATCTGACCATTTTTGAGCGCATCGGGACCGCTGCCAATGGCAGCATCGGCAATTTGGACACTTTCTTCCAGACCAAACAGTTCCAGATAACGAGACGCTTCGCGGGCGCCAAAAGTGCCTCGGCCTATTAATAAATGCTTGTCTGCCAATGCGGACACATCGGTGACACCTTCGTCACCTGCCAGTACAAAATGCATGGTTATCGAGGGAATCGGAAATAACCCGCGTATCTCTTGAAAGCGGGGATTCTGACGTTCTGCAAACGCCCCTTCCCCAGCCATCGCCTGAGCGACTAATGCAGGCGGGGTAGTGAACACATAGTTACCTTGGCGCGCCATCACTTCCATTACGTTTTGAACCGAGCCTTGACTCTCTTCCAGGGTCAGCACAATAGCGTCATCCGTACCCTGGCGAATTGCCTCTGAAAGCTCTACGCCCATCTGGTAATAGGCAGTGCCAGCAGAAGCCGACTTATAGGTCACGCGGATTTCAGCATGGGCAGAGAAAGCGGCACTCGCCAGCGCGAGCGTAGCAGCCGACACGCTAAGCGTACGGCGAAGGGAGCGAAATGGATTGCGCATCGTTGTTTCCTTAGCGTATTCAGTGTCCGTTTTCTAACGGGCCTCATTTTTATCTTACCAAGCCGCCAGCTTGGCGGTATTCAACATAGCACGATGTGTCTAAGCGAGCACTCTCCCCCATCGTCATCTTCACGAGTACATCGGTGAAAGCCTGAGACTGCTTAAGCAAGGCTGTATTACTGATAATATTTATAAAACTTAAACTTATTCAATAATACTATTCGGCGTTAGTATAATAATCATCAATTTGTTAACTCTTTTGTAAAACTAATACTGCTAAAGTTACCATTACCTAAAAGATTAATTTATTAAAAAAAGATGCCATTACCCTAAGAAGAACTGTTTTCGTTCGTTTTTATAAGGTATTGCATCACAATATAGGCTGATAAACTAATTCCGTTTTCAAACCACTCCTGACAACTTAACCATGAGGAAGAAAGTCACATGCCTACGTTGTGCCAACCCTCTCGCCAGCCTCGATTGTATCGTCGCTGGCTTTTTTTGTTAGCGGCCTTACTATTTTCCGTGAGTCCTTCTGCTTTTGCAGTCACCGGTGAGTTAGATCTAACTGCTTCTTTCGTGGGCTTTTTCGCATTAGCTATTTTCGTTCTGGCATACGCACTTGTCATGGCGGAAGAAAAGATTCATATGCGTAAGTCTAAGCCCGTGTTGGTTGCCGCTGGCATTATCTGGGGGCTCATCGGCTGGGTGTATGTTCAAAATGGTATGTCGGAAGCATCCGAGTACGCCTTTCGCGTAACGCTTTTGGAATTCACCGAGCTGATGTTGTTCCTGCTGGTGGCCATGACGTATATCAACGCCATGGAAGAACGCCGGGTCTTTGACGCCTTGCGTTCCTGGATGCTGCGCAAGGGCTTCAACTATCGCACACTGTTTTGGCTGACCGGCGGTCTCGCCTTTGTGTTATCCCCGATTGCCGATAACCTCACTACCGCGCTGTTGATGTGTGCGGTGGTGACGAAGGTCGCCGAAGGTGATCGGCGGTTTATTAACCTGGCCTGTATCAATATCGTAGTGGCCGCCAACGCGGGGGGGGCGTTTAGTCCGTTTGGCGATATTACCACCCTGATGGTATGGCAAGCAGGCATGGTTGAGTTCCAGGAATTCTTCATTCTGTTCTTCCCCTCCTTGGTCAACTTCCTAATTCCTGCAGCCATCATGAGCTTCTTCATCAAGGATGAGAAACCTGCCAGCGTTTATGAAGATGTGTGGATGAAGCGCGGCGCGCGGCGCATTGTGCTGCTATTTTTATTGACGATCGTGACCGCCGTACTGTGTCACGTTGTGCTCCACCTGCCGCCAGTGTTGGGCATGATGACCGGCTTGGGCTACTTGCAGTTCTTTGGCTACTACCTGCGTCGCAGCCTACCCCGCTCGCTGGAGCGTAAACGCGAACGCTATAGCCGACGTGGTGATGACCGTAAGTTGGCGCAGCTGGGCAGCGTGGTTCCCTTCGATGTGTTTAACCGCGTGGCGCGCGCAGAGTGGGATACCTTGCTGTTTTTCTACGGGGTGGTTATGTGCGTCGGCGGGCTTGGCTTTATGGGCTATCTCGGCTTGCTGTCGGAAGCGCTCTATACCGGCTGGAACGCCACCGCAGCCAATATTACGTTAGGCGTTGTCTCGGCGGTCATCGACAACATTCCAGTGATGTTTGCGGTACTAACGATGGAGCCCGATATGTCCCATGGCCAATGGCTGCTGATTACCTTAACCGCAGGTGTCGGGGGTAGTTTACTGTCGATTGGTTCAGCTGCCGGCGTGGCGGTCATGGGCCAGGCAAGAGGGTCATATACGTTTATGGGCCATTTGCGCTGGTCGCCGGTTATTTTACTCGGTTATGTTGCCAGCATTCTGGTACACATGTGGCTCAACGCTGAGAGCTTTGCGCTTTTTAGCTAAGATGGGCACCTTATACTGAACTGTCCTTTTACCCCCCTTTCAGCTTGTTTGAAAGGGGGGTTATATAACCGCTCAATAGCTCTCAAAAAGGTACTCAATCGGTGTCGGGCGCCCAAATAGGTAACCTTGATAGCGGTAACAGCCATGGCCTCTGAGCCAATCAAGCTGCTCTTTTTTCTCTACCCCTTCCGCAACCACCGTTAAACCTAAGCTCACTGCGAGCAGAATCGTGGTATCAACAATTGCTGCATCCGTTTTATCGGTAAGCAGTTCATGAATAAACGATTGGTCAATCTTCAACTCATCTAACGGCAGTCGCTTGAGATAACTTAGCGACGAATAGCCGGTTCCAAAATCATCAAGCGCAAAGCGGACCCCCTTAGCCCGGAGTCTCAACATCGTATTTCGCACTCGCGTTGGCTCATGCATCAACAGGCTCTCGGTTACTTCTAGCACCAAACGGCTCGGCGGTGCCTGCGTTTCTGCTAGCAACGCCTCAACGTCACGCACGAACTCCGGCTGTTGGAACTGCACTGAACTCACATTGACGGAAATACTTAAGGGCGCATAGGCCGTTTGATGCGACCACTTCGCTAATTGCTCACAAGCTGATCGCAGCACCCAGTAACCGATCGGCAAAATCAGTCGGTTCTCCTCCGCCAAAGGAATAAACGTCGCGGGGGAAACCCAGCCCCGCAGAGGATGATACCAACGCAACAACGCTTCCACACCCGTCGTAACGCCCTGATGGTCGACTTGCACTTGGTAATGCAGCGCCAGCTCGTTGCGCTCAAGCGCCTTATGCAGATCAGCTTCTAAACTGGCCCTTTCCAACACGCTGGTCTGCATGTCAGTGTTAAAAAAGCACAGCGTATTTCCCCCAGCGCGCTTTGCCTGCTGCAAGGCCATATCAGCCTGTTGCAACACGCTATCCATGCTGTGCTCGCCACCAGTAAACAGCGAAATGCCAATGCTGGCACTGATAGGTAACGAGTGGCCGCTTCTTAACTGGGCAATGGTTTCCAACAGTTGGCGCGCCACACGCTCGGCTTTAAGAGCAGCATCCGTCTGCTGCTCGCCTAGGTTATTGACCAGTACTACAAATTCATCGCTACTAAAGCGTGCCAAGGTAGCTTCTTCTCCAAGCCGCTGACGTAGCTGCTCAGCAACATTAATCAGCAACTGATCACCGCTGTTATGGCCCTGAATATCGTTCACCAACCGAAAATTATCCAGGTCTATCACCAGCACTGCGCTATATGACGCGGCCCACTCATCATCATCAATAGCAGCCGTTAGTGAGTCCAGCAGTAACCTGCGGTTGGGCAGCCCTGTGAGCGAGTCATAAAAGGCTAGGTAATGCGTGTGCGACTGCATTTCGAGATAATCGGTGAGTTCGGTCGAAATACCACATAGGGAAGGAGACGCCCCAGGGGACATCGACAGCGGCATTTTAATTGACAAGAAGGTTCTTACCCGGCTCTCGCCTTGCAAGACGTTACTCTCCTCTACCGTCACTTTTTTACCAGAAAGTAATACATTGCGATCAACCTGATCGATTTCGGCGGCGCTGCCAGCATCAAAAAATGCCTCATCACGCTTACCGATAATCTTGTCTGCAGGCAGCCCAAATAGATCGCTAATACGACGATTAACGTACTGATACTCTAACGTTGGAGATTTGATATAAATAAAGGCGTCTACACTGTCCAGTATCGTCGCCAGCATCTCTTTATTGGTTTGTAGCAAAGCCCGGTTATGCTTTATACGGCGCTTCATTAATACATTGCCAATAAGTGCCAACAACAGCAAAACAAGCAGTAACACAATGCCCCAACGCCCCAAATAATCGTCAACTCGGCGCAGCACATCGACTGGAAGTGTCGCAGCAGACGCGAATAAGGCAGCGCTGGCGACAACCTCAGCATTCTCCCCACTCAGCGGTGCTCGCCCAAGAAAATCTGCTGGTTGGGCATTTTTCGCGTAACTCTGTGGCGCGTATAAAAAAGTCCACAAAAGAAATACCGCCCCGGCTCCTCTGAACAGACCAGCCATCCGCTGGATGACGGAATTTATAAACGATTGGCGGCTATTAATAGCAGCTATCGAATAGCGCATGGCAATGATTTACTGGCCAGGAATGGTAAGCGGACCTGCCCGCTCTACCACTCGTTGCCATGCAGCATCTTGCTCGACTTGTGAAACAAAAGCGGCAATGGCAGGGTATTTTTCCAGCGACTGGACGGCGGCCACCGCCTGTAGCGGGAAGCTCATTTGAATATCGGCGCCGCTAGGCCATGGCCCAGCAAAACTGCCGTTTGCTGACAGATGTTGGTTAATAAAAGTGAGATGCTGTTTAAGCTGCGGTGCTAGAAAGCGCTTACTAACCGTATCACTAATGCCTTTTGCCAGTGGCTTTATCAACCAGGGTGACTGTTTGGGAAGTTGGCCAAACACAAGCTGCATCACCAATAGCGGCATCAATGAGCCTTCTGCATAGTGCAGCCAGTAGCGATAATCCACCCAAGCGCGACTATCATCGGAGGAAGGCTGGCATCGCCCCTGCCCATAGCGCTGTAACAAGTAGTCAATGATCGCTCCTGACTCAGCTACAGTGAGATCACCATCGGTAATCACCGGCGATTTACCCAGCGGGTGGATTTTTTTCAGCGAAGCTGGCGCTTGCTGTGTTTTGCCATCGCGTTGGTAAACCACTAGCTCATAATCCAGTTCAAGGACTTCTAAAAGCCATAAGATACGATGCGAACGAGACTTTTCCAGATGGTGAACGTGGATCATAAACACTCCATGGGGCTGGGTTTTACGCCAGCATCAAACTGGCGTCAGTTATCCTTTTCTGCAGGCACATTCAGCTTAGTATCATAAAGACCATCATCAAAGGACCAGTATACTAAGATTAGCACCAACACAGCATCGAACCCATGGAAGCGCAGAACTAAAGACAAACTCACGATGAACGCTGGGTGTGCCGCCAACGCGCGACTAGATCCAAAGGTGACCATTTACCTTGCAACCAGGGAGCTAACAGGCGCATAGAGAGGGGAATAAATACAAACACCATCACCGGTGTCAACATCAGGGTGCTAACCACCACGCGTGGCACCAGTGCCCAATCGGCGAGCACACCACCAAATGTCCACTGAAATAGCAACGAGATAGGAAAGAAGGCCAACCAGACGGCCACTGCTTGCTTCCAGCGCGGCGGAGCACTGCTGCCACTGGTTTGAAACCACGTATCTAGTCCGGTAGCACGGTGCTCATGAGGCGCTTCATACAGCCCTTTGCCGCGCGCCAACCATGCATGGCGCGAGGCCGAGTGTTCCCAGGCGGCTAACGTTTCGCTGCTGCTAAAGCGAAATATGATTTGATATTCATCGTCATCAGCGGGGGGTGCCAATACGCCGGAGCCAAGGTAGCCGGCAAAATCGGCCGCTAGCTCGCGCCCTTCATTAAGCCAACAATTAAAATCAAAGTAGCGGCCGTGCTCAACGCGACGCGCCACCATCAATGTGACAGGTGAGGCAGACATGGTATATCTCCTAATGTGTCGACAGCCAACGCCGGGTAGGCAGGCTGTTTGCTTTCAAGCGGGTAAGCCTGAAAGTCCAATCGCCACATTATACAAGCAATGTTGATGCCATGCTGTGACTGTTTGCGCTATGAAAGTTTGCCTGGGCGATTTAGCGCTCAGGTGCGGGATGAGGACGCTCACCGCGTTGGAAAGCACAGACGTGTTGATAGATATCTATAGCACTGCGTATGGCATCTGCCTCGTGGTGGTCGGCTTCTACTACCGGCCCTTGGTGCTCACCTTCACTGCGTAATATGGCATCTACCTCGGGCCGATAGCTGTTCAGCAGGTGCTCTAAATTAATCCTAATCCGGTGGACTTCCAACCCAAACGCCTGACGCTGTTCAGTGCGTTTAAGTATATCCAAAGGGGTTGTAGCCGCTTCAATTAAACTATCTAGCGTAGAGAAAACTAACTTTTCAGCACTATTTAAATTGGGGATAACGGCATAAATGAGGTCATTCAAGGTAATTGATGTTTCATGGCGGTGCATAAGCGGATCAACGTCTGGTTAAGGGAACAATGCTAATAAATCGGCCCTGCTCAGAAAAACTTAATCGGTAAATACCATGCACGCCGTCACGACTCACTACTCGGCGAATCGCCTCGGCGGGAAATATCACCCAGCGGCCATCCACACTGCGGGTACGCACGTTGGCAATGCGGCCCTCGTAATGAGCCAGGCATTCGTCGTAGTTGAGATGGATGACCACATCAATGGTTTGCATAGCGCGGGGATAGGATTGGCATGGGCTGGCATCGTGTCAGAAAAGGGTTGGCATTGTACCGCGCAAACTTGCGCTGTCGGCTTTGCTCGCTAATACTTCATGATATCCCAACTCTTACTTCGTCGGTAATGACCTATGGCCGTTTCTTCCGTTAGTACCACTTCCATCGCTATCTGGGCATACCCCGCAGCAAATGCTGCGTCACCACGTGTTGAGCAAGTCGCAAAAGGCCGTGCTACTCAAGAGGACGAGGACTCTACAAAAGATACAAGCTTGACTCGTGCCAACAGTAGTGAAGAAAGTAACACTGCTGGCCCCAAAAAGGCTGATGGCACGCCCATGGCACCGGAAGAGATTCAGCAGTTAGAACAGCTTAAACAAACCGACCGCGAAGTACGCCAGCACGAGATGGCCCACCAAATAGCGGGAGGCGCCTATACGGGCGGTGCCAGTTACGACTATGAAGCTGGCCCCGATGGCAAACGCTACGCGGTAGCGGGCGAAGTGCCCATTGATTATGGCCCGGTGCCCAACGACCCTCAGGCTACTATCGAAAAAATGCAGACCGTTATCGCCGCCGCCATGGCACCTGCAGACCCTTCGCCAAAAGATTACCAAGTAGCCGCCCAAGCGCGTCAATATCTATTGGAGGCCAAGCTAGAAGCAGCCATGCTGCGCAGTGAAATGGAGCAAGCTCGTAGTGCAGGCGCGGCGACTAATTCATCAACTGCTGAGTCACCAACTTCTTTACCATCAACCTCGGTGTCATCGACTGACGAGCAGGCCGCTTAATTATTCGACTGCGCCAGTGAATTCCAATCCTTACGTGTAGGCCAGCGCGCCAGCCAAGCAGGCAATTCCTTGGCAGGCATTGGGCGTGCAATGCCATAGCCCTGCGCTAATTCGCAACCAAGCGCCATCAAGGCCTTAGCGTGCTCAAGTGTTTCTACGCCTTCAGCCAGCATCGGCCGCTTAAAGCGATTAGCCATGTAAATAACGCTCTCCACAATCGCCATATCATCTTGATCGCTGAGCATATCGCGCACAAAGCTTTGGTCAATTTTAATCAGGTTAACCGGCAACTGACGCAAATGGGTTAACGACGAAAACCCTGTGCCAAAGTCATCAATGGCGAAGCTCACACCCAATTCTTGACAGCATGACATATTTTGCAACGCGGCTTGGATATCATGCATCGCAGCACTTTCCAGCACTTCGAGCTTTAGCATCGATGGCGGTACATCAGGGTGGCGCGCCAATAGCTCACCCAGCCGTTGGCTAAAATTACTCATTAACAAATGCGTAGGACTAATATTCACATTGATCGGCAGGGTGATGCCTTGGGCATGCCATTCAGTCAACTGACGCAGTGCCTGCTCAATGACCCACTCGCCAAGCTCTGCTTCTAACGGCGTGGTATCGATGATAGGTAAAAACTGCCCAGGCGCAAGCAGGCCCTCATCAGGATGCTGCCAGCGAATCAGGGCTTCAACGCCGACCACATTACCACTGCGCATATCGATCTGAGGTTGATAGTAAAGACACAGCTCATTGTGGTTGAGCGCATCAACGAAACGCTGACGCTGCTCATGGCGAACTTGTAGTAAGCGGTCATGGTGGGGATCAAAAAAATGATAGGTATCACGGCCACGCTGTTTAGCGCGATACATTGCCTGATTGGCATGACGCAGCAGCACATCACCCTGTACATGGTCATTGGGGTAGAGCGTCACCCCTAGGCTTGCCGTTAAATGAATGCTCTGCCCATCTATCATTAGCGGTTGGCGAATGGAGGCTAACAATTTCTCAAAAAAATCGTCGTCGACACCGTGGTGGAGTAACAGCACAAACTCATCGCCACCCACCCGTGCAAGGACATCATCCCCAAATAGCAGATGGCTTATCCGCTGGGAAAATGAAGCAAGCAGCGAATCGCCCACGCATGCGCCTAGTCGGTCATTAATATTCTTGAAGAAATCGATATCCAGTGAGCATACCGCCAACGGCAGCTGTTTGGCTTCTGCATGCTGAATAGATTCTTGGATCAATTGCGTCAGCAACTGCAGGTTGGGCAGCCCCGTCAGGGCGTCAAAGTAGACTTCACGATTGAGGTGACGAGCATGCGCGGGAATCGCCGAAAGGTCCGCAAGCACAATGACATGGTGGTCAATCTCACCGTGCTCATTGCGCACGCGATTAATCGACATCATTCCTGGGTAAAACTGGCCATCGTGGCTGCGATAGCTCACTTGGCTCTTGCTACGATCGCGCAATTGCAGCTCTTCGCGCATTAAGCGCGTGGTGCGGCTATCATCCAGCGGTAAAATACTGAAAGTTTCAGGTGTTTTGCCTTGCACATCGCCCTGCATAATGCCTGTTAACTCACAAAAAGCAGGGTTCACTTGCACCACTCGATTTTCCGCATCGGTAATAATGATCGCTTCATTGGCGAAGCAAAATACGGATTCCGTGGGGGACGTTATATCGCTAACAGAGGCAATTGGCATTACATCCGAGCGGGGCAGTGAAGGAGTTGACTGGGCGGGCAGTGGAGACAAAGACTGTTCCTTCGATAAATTCAAGGATCCATGCATACGTCTTTGCGCTCCTCGTCGTTGTTATAGACCGTTATAGATCGTTATTGATCGTCGCGTTAGGCTCGTGTGATGTAGGTTTTATCGTGGCTGACCGTAGTAAGGCCTGCCCCGTTATTCCTCCCTCGTACACATATCAGTACGTCGGCATATTAGCACTGAATGACGTACAAGGTACTTTGTACTGCAAAGTACCTTATCGACTGTCAAGATAATAAGTTTAATCCAGCGTACGTTAGCGGCCTATCCACTCAATAAACGTGGTCTCACCAAGCGCATGGCGCTCATGGCGTACCCGGCTCATCGCCGCGTAAGGTAAATCCATCGCCATTATCCGCGAGAGTGGCTGCTCGATAACCTGTCGCAGCAGGCTATTACAGACAAACAAATGCGAAACTATCAATACATGCTTACCAGGCGGATTGATTAAAAGCTGCTGCCATACGTCAGCGAGGCGCGCGTCAAAGGCTTGAATGGTTTCACCACCGGGGGGAGAAACTTTAGCCGGATCATGCCAAAACGCCCTCATTCGCTCGGTGCCCTCTTCAGCAAATACCTGCGCATAGGTTTTGCCTTCCCATTGCCCCAGCTGCAGCTCGGCAAGATCGTCCTCCACCTGAACGGGCAGATCAAACTCTTCCCCTAGCCACAGGGCGAATTCACGACAGCGCATTAAGGGCGACGTTACAATCGCATCGTAGGGTAAATGCCCGTTGACCGTATGCTGCATGACTGCATCGGTCACTTGCTGCCAGCCGGCTTCACTCAGCGGATGATCCGTGGAGCCACGCAGCATGCGCCCTCCCACCGGTTCACCATGGCGCAACAAATCAATAGTGATGATTTCCGCATCTGGAAAACGCATACTCCACTCCTGGACGGTTAACGCGTTTAAATAATCGCGTGACGAACCCGCGCGGAGATCCATTCGGATACCAACACAGTAGCGAAAATCATGATAAAAATGACGCTGACTTGATCCCAGGCGAGGCTGTTAATCGAAGCGTTCAACTGCAAACCAATACCCCCTGCGCCCACCAAACCCAACACCGTCGATTCACGGATATTAATGTCCCAACGATAAACGCTAATACCGGCGAAGGCAGGCATCACCTGGGGCAACACGCCATAGTTCATCACCTGCATGCGACTCGCGCCGGTAGCACTGATCGCTTCCACCGGCGTAGGGTGAATCTCTTCAATGGCTTCGTAGAGCAACTTGCCCACAAAGCCGATCGAGCGCAGTGCAATAGCGATAATTCCCGCCAGCACGCCAGGGCCGAGAATGGTCACCAATAGCATCGCCCAAATCAGCGAGTTGATTGATCGTGATGAGACAATCACCATCAGCGCCACACTGCGTACCAGCGGATGAGGCGTGGTGTTACGGGCAGCGAGAAAGGCGACGGGGAACGCCATGACAATACCTAGCGCAGTGCCCAAAGTGGCGATGTTCAGCGTGTCCCACATGGGTTTCCACAGCACATTGGCATAGCGCCACTCTGGCGGCGTCATGCGACTAATCAGGTCGGCCCCTTGACGCCCTGCGTCTTCGACAAACACCCACATGGTGTTATCGGAAATCATCTTCCAGCAGAGCAGAAATAGGCTGATACCCGCCAGCCAGGCTACATATTCTAGCCATTGAGCGCGTGTCGTACGCCGTCGCCATACCGGCAGCCCCTTCGGTGTAAATGAAACAGGCATTTAACTTCTCCACACATTACGGGCGCAGCGGTGGCCGGCCCAAAAAATATTGATCCAGCAATTACTGGGTCCAGCGGCGGACATGGCTTGAGCTGTACTCGCACAGCAACACGATGGCGATGATGATCAGCAAAATGGCTGCGGAGGTGTCGTATTCATAGCGGCTCAGCGAGGTGTTCAAGGTGGCGCCGATACCGCCCGCGCCGACAATGCCAATCACCGAGGATTCGCGGAAGTTAATATCCAGGCGGTACATGGAAAGCCCGATCAAACGTGGCATCACTTGGGGCTGCACTGCTGTATTCATGGTCTGCCACCAGCTGGCTCCGGTGGCACGCACCGCCTCTACCTGGCGCCAATCCAGGTCTTCAATATCTTCCGCCAGCAACTTGGCCATAAAACCAATCGTGGCGAATGCCAAGGTAATCATGCCCGCAAATGGGCCAAAGCCGAACATCACCACAAATAGAATTGCGATGATGATCTCCTGGAACGTACGTGAAACGGCAATAATGGCACGGCAGGCAATGTAAATCGGAAGGGGTGAAATATTACGCGCGGCCCCTAAGCCTACGGGTATCGCCAGCAATACCCCCAACACCGTGGAAGTCAGGGTCATGGTCAAACTTTCCATCAGGCCAGCCACGATGTCGTCGTAGCGACTGACAAAGTCGGGCTGCATAAAGGCACCCAAAAAATTAACCGCCCGACCCGCACCTTCCGCCACCCGCGCCCAGTTCACCTCTACCGATGCGAGCGCCAAGGCTAGATAGACCACTGCGCCAATCACCAGACCCCAGCGCAGTCGCGGGTTATCAATCAGCGGCAGGCGCCGCCAATGGCCCTGTCTGGCAGCTTGTTGGCGCGCCCGCCCTTCTGCCTGCACTTCTGCTGTTAGCGGTGCATCAGCCAGTTTACTCATCGAGCACTCCCCGCCGCCATCGCCGGCATGTTAGCCGGGTAAGAAGACGTTTCTGGTCTATCATCAACAGTTTCATCGTCTATCGGCTCGGGTGTGGTGTCCCAATCCTCTTCACCGTAAATAGTGGTGAGCATCTCGCTGGTAAGTTCGCTGGGCTGACCGTCAAAAACGATTTCTCCTGTGCGCAGGCCGACAATCCGATCCGCAAACTGCTGGGCCAGTGCCACGTCATGAATATTGATAATCGCCGCCAAATCGCGCTCAGCACACAATTCGCGAATCAAGCGCATGATTTGGCGAGAGGTTTTCGGGTCAAGGCTGGCGGTGGGTTCGTCAACCAGCAGTAGCTTGGGGCTCTGTAATAGCGCCCGGGCGATACCGACGCGCTGGCGCTGCCCGCCTGAAAGAGCATCAGCGCGCTTATCTATTGCATGGGAAAGCCCTACCCGCTCCAGTAACCGAAAGGCTTCGGTAACGGCTTCCTGAGGGTAGCGTCGCAAAAAACTGCTCCAAAAGCCGACATAACCAAGCTGGCCCGATAGCACGTTCTCCATCACGGTGAGCCGGTCTACCAACGCATACTCTTGGAAAATCATTCCCATGGAGCGGCGGGCGTGGCGCAGTTTATGCCCAGAGAGCTTGGTAAGCTCCGTGCCTTCCAGGCGAATGCTGCCCTGGGTAGGCTCAACCAGGCGGTTCACACAGCGAATTAGTGTGCTTTTACCCGCGCCAGAAGGCCCAATCAATGCCATTACCTGGCCTTTCGGCAAGGTGAGTTCAATATCCGTCAGCGCTCGGTCCCCGGTGGGGTAGCGCTTGCCTACGCCGCTTAGTGTCAACATTTTTCCCACCTCGTATGTATAGCGAAACGGCCAGAAAGGCGTGCCTTCCTGGCCGAGCAGGGATACCGTATAAACGATCAATCGCAGTCGTAAGTCACACCGTTGGCATCCGCAATGGTGCGAATAACAGACCAATTGTCCTGGTAGGTAATCGGAATAAACTGCGCTTCTCCCGAGTTGGCAAATTCCGACTCAAGCGCAGTGCCTTCCCAGTCGTAGCTGAAGAACGCGTCCTGAATCTTCTCGGCGAGTTCCGGGTTCAGGTTGTTCGCCAGACCGTAAGCGGTGGTGGGGAACGTTTCTGAGGTGTAAATAATGTCGTAATCACCCTCGTTAACCACGCCACGAGAAATCATCCGCTTACCCACTGAGTTAGCAATGGCCGCCGCATCATAGTCTTCGTTAACCACGCCGAGGATGGAGTTGTCGTGGGAGCCAGAGAAAGCGGTTTCAAAATCTTCGCCCGCTTCCATGCCGTACTCGGAGCGTAGCAGTGCAGAAGGCGCGCGGAAGCCGGAGTTAGAGGTCTCGGAGGTAAACGCGAGTTGGCGGCCCTCAAGGTCTTCTACCGATTCAATACCGCTGCCAGGGTAGGTGATGATCTCCATCTCGTAGCCGAAACTACCATCTTCTGCCGCCATCATGGCAAACGGCCTGAAACCACCGCAGTTAACCGCTACCGGTACGCCGCCGGTATTAAAACCAGCAACGTGCAAACGGCCAGCGCGCAGCGCTTCCTGCTGAGCTGCATTGGATTGCACGGGGAAAAATTGAACCTCTTTGCCCGTTGCTTCGCTCAGGTGCTCAAGAAAGTCGGACCACACATCGGCGTAAACAGCAGGATCTTCAACTGGTGTGTAGGCAAATACGAGCGTATCTGGGTCGGCCCACTGAGCTTCATCGCTGGGCGCATCGGCAACCATATCGCCATCGTTATCGACATAACGCGATGAAAGATCCGCGGAGGCATTCACCGCAACCACGGCGAAAGCACTGGCAACAGCAGTGCTGATGAATGTGCGGGATAGAGATAAAGTCTGCATGGGACACCTAAAGCGTTGTTAGAAGATGGCCACAATCCTGACCACTTCACATGACAACGGCAGGTCACTCCCATGACCAGTTGGTGACAACTTTATGAATGCTCAGTGACTGTACCCACCACAGTGCTCACCACTTTGGCCTGAACCGGGTCCTGAACCGGTTCAGAGCAGTGACCACGGCGCTCAACGAACAGGCTGTTACCCGCCATCTTTTTGGCTTGGTGCTTCAGCTCGGAAAGCTCGCCAGCGATAGCTAACGATTGGCAGAGAGAGGTATCAGTAATGGGCTTCACCGCAATAGAGACGCTAACAAAAGGGTAAAATGTCACCATGTTCTGTCGATTTTCAATATGAAGACCGCCCTGAAGGCGATCAGCTTCTTCGTAAAAGCCCGGCGCCATTACTTCGAATGAGCGCAGTATCTGCTGACAAACATTCTCCCAATGACCGAGCGGTAACAGCATCATAAAGTCGTCACCACCAATATGGCCGATAAAGCCGCCGGCGCTCTCCACTTGTGCCTGCAATAGCCGCGATAGCGAAATAATCACATGGTCGCCCCGGGCGTAGCCGTAAGCATCGTTAAACGCTTTAAAATTATCCAAGTCGACATAAGCAGCGGCAAAACCCTGCTCAGCGGCTAAATAGGTAGCCAGGGTTTCGTTAATCAGAATATTACCTGGCAAACCGGTCAGTGGGTTAGCGTGGCGCGCTTGCCGCACTTGTATCGCGGTGATCTCGCGTAGAAGATCCACAATATTGCCCATGCCCAGGTAGTCCCCCTCAGGGCTGACGATCACAAAATCCTCTTGCTCAATATCGCGGCTGTCGGTCAATTCCTGGCTCAACATCTCAAGCGGCGTATCCGCCTCTGCCACTAGCATGCGGGCATCAGCAACATCCAGCACGCAACGCTTGGCATACAGCGCGTGGCTAAAAGGATTGGTAAACAGGGTCAGAAATGCGTTGCGGCGTACCACCGCCACAGGCTTCCTGTCTTCTACCACCGCCAAACAGCGCAAGCTGGGGTGTTGGCGAAACCGCTCGGAGACTAGCGGCACCGAGCAATCAGCCGTGATAGCGTCGATTGTGCGCAAGATAGAGCGTGCGGTGCGGCCCGCGGGGCTTTTTAATTGAGTAGTAGCAGGCAGCAGCAGGCTTAACTGTAAAGGTGGCTGCTGGCTGGGCCGAGCAAAATAGAAGCCTTGCAGCAGCGTTAGCCCGCGGTCGAGTTCCCAAAGGCAGAGATGTTCTGCGGCGGTCTCCACGCCTTCAGCGATCAGTTGGCAATCCAGGCTACGCGCCACATCAAGAATCGAGCGTAAGAATTCTCGCTTGGCAGGCTCTTGATCGATTCCAGAGATAAAGTGACGGTCCAGTTTGACAAAGTCCGGACGTAGTTCCGACCAGTGACGCAAGCTTGAGTGCCCTGCTCCCAAGTCATCGAGTGCAACCTGAAAGCCCATATCGCGATAATGAGCCACCGCTTGGCGCATTAGGTCATAGTCATGAATCGGCACATGCTCAGTGAGTTCAATCACCACACGCTCAGGGGGTAAGCCGCTTTCGTGAATAAAGCCCAGCGTTAATCCTTCGCGAAAATCACGCTCTACAATGGTCAACGGCATGACGTTAAGAAACAGCAAGCCGGGTAGTGCCAACTCTGCAAATCGATGGATGGCCAAACGACGGCAGAGTAGGTCCAACTCCACCAGCAGCCCCGCTTGGGTCGCCACATCAAATAGCCGTAACGGCGAGTGCAGTGGTGATGATTTAGGTCCACGAATCAGGGCTTCGTAGCCATAAATCGCCTGTTGGCTGGCATCCACGATGGGCTGAAATAGCACATGCAACTCTTCTGTCGCAATAATCTGGTTAAGCCACTGCGCTTCTTGTGCGGTCATTTACTTGCTGTCCTCTTCATCAGCCCTATCAAACAGCGACGTGGATACTGATGTGCAACCTTCCCTGGAGGTTATTGAGAAACTGCAAGCGTGCGTCACTTTTGTGACGCTATCATGACAATCAACTATAGATTCAGTCAGTTAACGTAGTAACAGCCTTTCAGTACCGGCTCTGCTTAGGAGTAGAACTCTTTATAAAAGAGGCTTCTCGGGCGGCGGGAAAACGACATCACGGCCATCCGCGTCAAGCTGACGAATATCGCTTGGGTGACCTTTCTCATCCAGCGTCACCAAACCAATGCCGCTAGCGTTCCAGAGCCGTTCGCCAGCGCTGGCGCGGTCAGGATCACGCGGATGAACACTCAGCTTGCGGCGCTTGGTGAACCAGTTCAGCGGCGACCACGGCGCATAAAGCCAGCGGTTCAGGCGATCAAAGGTATTGAGCAGGGTTGTCGGAAAGGTGTTTTTGATTCCACTGGAGGTAATTTGCCACAGCCGGGGCGAGCGTCGTTGCTGGCGAACCACGATGTCGTAGACAAAGGAGTAATGCACATCGCCTGACAAGATCACGTAGTTGCCGGGGGTTTTGGAGTGTTGCCATATTTGCAGCAACGTATTGGCCGCCCCGCGATGAGCCATCCAGTTCTCCGCATCCACGACCAGCGGCTTACCCACGGCGGTGAAAACTTTCTGAATACTCTCAATTAACTTAACGCCAAACATGGGCGCGGGCGAGATAATCACTGCACTTTTGGCGCCCATCAGCGCTTGCTGCATCTCCATCAGCGCCTCCCAATCCATCAAGCCAGAGGGATGATTTAGTTTGCCCTCGCTGCGCCAACGCCGGGTTCGGGTATCCAGCACTATCAATTTAGGCGTACCCGACACCTGAAACTCCCAGCCTTGAAAACGCAGTAGCCGATCGATGAAGCCATCTTGTTCCGCACACACCAGCGGTTGACTGCCGTCATGCAGCAGTGTCGAGGCGTGATGGATGAGTGGGTTGAGCTTATCCGGATCATTACCCCAGGCCTGGCAGAGCAGGTACGCCACTAGGGCGTTACCGATAATGCGCTTCGAGAATGGGTGGCCGTAGGCGGCGAGCTCCCAGTCAGCGGAAAGGTTCCAATCGTCGGTCACATCGTGGTCATCGAAGATCATCAGGCTGGGCAAGTGCGCCATCAGCCGCGCGCAATGAGGCAAACCGGCAACGAAGGTATCGATCACCGCCTGTTCCTGGCGATAGAGCTCGGCGTTTTTTTCATCTAAAGTAGGCGCGTCAAAAGTAATCACTTGCCAGGGCACGGGGGACCATACCAGGCAATACATGGCGAGCATTTCAGCCAGTGTCATTAAATGGTTCTGCGCATTCGCCGATGTAAAGACCGGCTTCTTGACGCCGCTAAAAAAACGTTGGCGTAGCGCCACATTGCTGGTCACATCAGGCAGCAAATCTGCGCGCCGATAGTAACTATCGGGTGAATTATAGAGGGCTTGGCTGTCTTCCACCGTGGCACCTTCCAGCCACTCATCCACCAACCCTAGCCGTTCGATGAGCGCATGCACAGCGCGTAACATGGGACCGGCAACATCGTCAGCGTAAATTTGATCACCGGTCATCAGCAGCCAAGCGGGCCATTCGTTGGGCGCTGCCTGCTGCTCGGCGAGCCAGCTATCGGCGCGCACCAAGCCATCGGCACTATCATGATGAGGTTTACGGCAAGAGCCATGCATGAGCCGATGATGCCGCGATGCAATCACAAAGGCGGGATAAGCGGCGCCGTCATAACATAACCAGGGCGCCCACTCGGGCAATGAGCGCCAATCGCCGTTTAGCGTTTCAACTTGCAGGTCATACTCGATGCGCTCGTCGCAGGGCAGCGGCGAATCCAGCTCAACATCAATAAGATACATAAAGGCGCGCTGACCGATAGCGATACACTGCCGGTGGTGTACCAGATCGATTGATTCGGCCTCGCTCTGCCCTGGTCGCAGCACCAGAGCCATATTCAGTCGCCGAGTGGCGACCATCCAGAATACCAGCCGGGTAGGGCTGATACGCCTTAATAAGGGGCCAACTAAAATATCAGGCAGCGTATCAGTGCTATTCATCCAATGAAGTCTCCGTTATCCATGCGCCACCACGGGCAGTTCGACGACCACCTCTAACCCGCCGGTGCTGGCGCGAGTAAGCTGCATTTGGCCGTTATACAGGGCGACAAGATCAGTGACGATAGCGAGCCCAAGACCACTGCCCGAGCGCTGTTCGTCCAACCGTCTACCACGCTGAACTGCCTGCTGGCATTCCACCTCCGACATGCCAGGGCCATTATCGCTAATGGTGAAGGTCAACTGCTGCTCGTTAACCTTTACGTTGAGCTGTATCTCGCTGTGTGCCCAGCGCAGCGCATTATCCATTAAGTTACCCACCAGCTCTTGGATATCTTGCTCATCCATATGCACTCTGATTTTCTGATCCCAGGCTTGGCGCAACACAATGCCGCGCCGCTGGGCAAGCCTGGCCAGCCCATTAATCAGCGGTGTAAGCGTAGTGTGTAGATCAATAGGTGCAAAACGCACGCCTTCGCCCGCCGCAGAGGCACGCGCCAAATGGTGGCGTACTGCGCCATCCACACGTGCCAACTCAACCTCCCAATCGCGACGATTCGCTTCGGGCAACTGGCGCAATTGAAGACGCATGACACTCAGCGGCGTTTTTAGTGCATGGGCGAGATTGCCCGCGGTATGGCGGCCGCGTTCAATTAAACGCTGATCACGTGCCAGCACTGCATTCATCGAGGCGGCCAGTGTCGCCAGCTCTTCCGGCAAGCGGGTATCCAACTGTTCGGCACGCCCCTGCTCTACGTCATGAAGGTTAGCGTGCATACGGCGTAGCGGTGCTAATCCCCAGCGTACTTGCAGCGCTAATACGCCGAGTAGCACTACGCCCAACCCTGTTAAACCGCCCCACAGCAGATGGCGGAATTTCCGGATATCACGGACTAACGTATCGTCCTGGGCAGCCACGCTAATATGTAGCGGCGCGTCTAATGGCGCCAGAATGATATCGCGCTCCACTACGCGAAGCGATTGACCCCGCGGGCCGTCTAGCGAGCGCGCATTAAGATTTTCATTATCAATCACTGGTAGACGTTGGTCCCACAGCGAGCGCGAAGCCAAGGTATGTTGATCACCATCGGTAATTTGCCAGTACCAGCCGGAGTAGACACTCTCAAAACGCGGGTCGCCCAGCGCTCGATCGTGGACGAGCTGCTGCGTTAAACGATCATACGTAACACTGGCGATGATGACATTAAGTGTGGCTGCCAAACGTTCGTCAAAAGCTTGGGTGGCCGATGCATGGTAGTGATGAGAAAGCAGTGTGCCTGCAAGCGGCAAGGCCACTCCTATCATGGCGAGCGCGGCCAGCAATAGCCGCATACTAATCGAGCGCCTTGCCCAGCGCCTTATCCATTGTTTACGCCACGCCGGCTTGGTTTGACTCATTCGGTGGCGGGCTCTTCTTCTAATAATCGGTAGCCTTGGCCACGCTGGGTGGCAATTCGCCAACTGCCCAACTTGCGACGTAGACGGCTAACCTGAACATCAATCACATTCGAGTCTGGCTCGTGGTCGCGGTCGTAAACGTGCTCTGAAAGCTCGGTACGACTCACCACCCGCGGTGCGGCATGCATCAAGTAACCCAGTAGCCGTGTCTCTTGGGCAGTTAACCCAACCGGACGCCCTGCCAACGTCACGTGCTGGGTATGGGTATCTAAACTCAATTCACCCACTTTCAGTACCGGGTGAGCGTGACCGTGGCTGCGGCGAACAAGCGCACGCAGGCGAAACAGCACTTCCGCTGGCTCGAACGGCTTAGTGACATAGTCATCTGCGCCGGCGGAAAATCCCGCGGCTTTATCGGCCCAGCGCTCGCGAGCGGTAAGGATCAGAACCGGAACATCGATGCCATCTTCCCGCCACGCTGCAAGCCAGCGAGTACCGTCACCATCGGGCAGCCCGACATCCAAAATCAGCGTGTCATAAGCTTCGGTGCGGACTAAAAAATCAGCGTCTTGTCCGGTCGCCGCATGCTCGACCAGCCAGTCACCGTCGCGAAGCGCCTGGCTCAATTCGCGCGCTAGCGCTTGGTCGTCCTCTACCAGCAAACACTTCATTGGCTAACTACCCTTTTCTTAACGATTAACGTCTGGCGCTTCTTGCTACTGGCATATTGGCATCCTGGCGATTGGCGCAGCGCCTTAACGCTGCATGTCGTTAATACGGACACCTTCAATGGACATCAGCTGGCCGTTTTGGCCATCAAACTCGAACTCAACGACTTGCCCCTGGGGGCCGAGCAATTTGATTTCATACTCTACATAGCCTCCTTCACGCTCAACCTCAACCTCCAGCACGTCACCTATATAGTGGGTTTCCAGCCAATCTAAAATAGTCTCGAGTGGGACGACTTCGCCACGGCGAACTTCGCCGTGCAACGACTCCCAAGGCTGGTCACCCACAGCGCTACCCGCCAGCAACATTATTGCCAGCAACATTGTTAGCAACGTTGTCAGCAACCCTACCCGTGCTAATCCCGCCGCGTTGCGGCGCCGCGAACGTCGTAGAGCGCTAAGCAGTGACTTTTTAAAGTAATGAGGGATTTTACGCATAATCTCAGCATGCCAAAGGCAACATGAACATTAGATGAACAGCTTTGTCAGCTTAAGGAAAGTATCACGGTGATATAAATTCCCTGTCGCATTCGCTGAATGCCAGTCACTCATTCACGTTTAAATACGTAAAGAAGGAATTTGCTATGAATGCCATGAAAAAAATGCTGCTGATCCCGACGTCTGCGCTACTGCTGGCCGCGGCGGCGGGCAGTGCCCAAGCCGATTCGCTGCCGATGGACCGCATCGATGACGTATTAACCCACGCCAATGACTACGGCTTCACGCATTACGAAGAACTTAGCATCAAAGGCCGTGGCCGGGCAGAGGTTGAGGGCTGGTTAGACGATGAGTGGTACGCCGATGTAGATTTCTCTTTAGATAACGGTGAAACGCTGGAAGAAAAACGCGAGCGCCTGATTACCGGCGCCTGGGGCATGAGCGAAGACGATATCCGCCAAGCCCTGGACGTTGCCAGTCAAGAAGGTATGACTGAGTTTGAAGACCTGGAAATCGACAAGAGCGGTATTATCGACATTGAAGGCCGCGATGAAAACGGCCGTGAGCTGGAAATTAGCCTGCGCCAAGGCTCCTACGAAGTTACCCAAATCGACCGTGATTAATTTTCTTTAACCTTGCAGCGGGTTCCCTATAGGGAGCCCGCTGCGTTTGCAAGAAAATCAACGACGGTCCTGGCAGTTCCCGCGCGCCATGATAGCATCGGCAATACGCTCAACGCCTTGGCGATAAGCTGCCTGTCGGTAAGTAATGCTCTCCTTTTCTGCTCGGATGATTACCTTCCTGGCCTCTTCACTTAACAGCGCGTCCAAGCGATCATTCACCTGCGCTTCACTCCATATTTCGCCAGCCCGATTTTGCAGCCACTCGAAATAACTGACGATCACACCGCCTGTATTGGCAAGCACATCCGGGAGTATCGGCACATCGCGCTGCGCAAGGGATTGGTCAGCATCGCTGGTCAAAGGTCCGTTGGCGATTTCTAAGATAGCCCCTGCTTTCACCTCATTCACGTTGTCGCAATGAATTTGATTCTCCAATGCCGCCAATGCCAATACATCCACGTCGAGCGCGAGCAGTTCAGCACCCGCCATCGATTTACCCGCTTTACTGTCAGCCACCTTACCGCTTTTCGACTTAGCCTGTTTAACGGCTTCAATATCCAAGCCATCAGCGTTATAGCAGGCACCGCTTGAATCAGATACCGCCACGATGCGGTAACCACGTTCGCTGGCCAAACGGGCAAAATGATAAGCCGCATTGCCGAAACCCTGCACCGCCACAGTGGTCTCTTCGGCCTTGCGTTCTTCGCGCCCGGCCCACAAATCGAGTACTTTTAGTGCGCCTCGCCCTGTGGCGGCCACGCGTCCGGGTGAGCCGCCTAATGGCAATGGTTTTCCGGTAATCGCCGCGGGCACTTTAGCCCTTACAATTTGCTCATACTCATCAATCATCCAGCCCATGACCGTGGCATCGGTATTCACATCGGGCGCAGGAATATCCCGGTCTGGTCCCATAATATCGGCAATGGCGCGAATATAACCACGCGCTAAACGTTCTCGTTCCAGTGATGAGAGCGCTTTGGCATCGACCTGCACGCCGCCTTTCCCACCGCCATAAGGCAAGCCAACAACAGCGCACTTAACAGCCATCCAGAAGCTCAATGTGGTGACTTCGTGCTGATTGACCTTGGGGTGAAAACGCACACCGCCTTTAGCAGGCCCCAGGCTGGTATCGTAGTGTACCCGCCAAGCAGGAAAGGCTTTTAAGCTGCCATCGTCCATACGCACGGGAATGCTCACCTGCAGCGAGAGGCTGGGCTGCATCAGTCGCGCCTGCGCATCAGGGTGAATGTCGAGCACCTTGAATACATCTTCAAGGCGTGAACGGGCATCCTCGAACAGTGCCGCGCCAATTTCTGGGGTTAGCGCTTGAGGAGCCGTTTTTTCGGCTTGTGGTTGGGGCACCTGGCTGGCCGTCGCTTTGGACTTGTGGTTTTTTGACTTCGCCTTTTTCGTCTTAGCATTACCCATTCAATACGCTCCTTTCCATAGCCAGAGTAGGACTTCAAGCGATGATCGTTATAACGTGTCTACAGCGTAGCAGTTGGCGGCCAAGTCATAGCGTCAACCTTATCAATGTGCTGAGGGGTATCGCGTGTTTAATGAAGGCGTTTATGGTGCGTTGGATGCTGAAGAGTTCGACACAACGGGGCGAGGTGATTCAGTATTGCGCGATTTAGCGTGGCTGGCCGCCACGCCGGACCTGGTGGAGCTGCCGCCGCCGATTCCCTGCTCAGGACGCCCTACACTGAAAGAGCTGGGATTAGAGGGAACGCTATTGCCATGGCTGCATCAGCTTGGCCGACCGACATTAGCGGCCTTGAACGGTCAGCGTGTTTCACGTATGGGGCACTATCACGAACGCCTATGGCACATGCTATTAGATCACGCGCCGAATATGCGGCTATTAGCCCGGAATGTGCGCATTACCCGACAACGCACGACCCTGGGCGAACTGGATATGCTTTATCGCACCCGCGATAACCCGGCGCCAGTGCATTTAGAAGTCGCTATTAAATTTTACTTGGGCCTACCGGAAGGGCCTGGAGCGCCTACTAGTCAAAGCCGCTGGATTGGCCCCGGTGGGTTAGACAGCCTTGCGATTAAATGCGCCCATCTACGCCGCCATCAACTACCGCTTTCTACTACCGCGCCAGCGCTGGAAACGCTTGCGCATTGGCTAGCCCCCAGGGACCTTGGCGTTTCTGAGCTTGATTTAACCACCCAGCTAACCCAGCGGCTGGCGATGCCAGGTGTGCTTTACTACCCCTGGCACGCCTCATTGCCCGCACCGGAAGGAGCGACGCCAAATCATCATCGAGGGGTATGGTGTTATTGTCGTGACTGGCCTGCGCTGGCGGCTTGTTTAACCGAAATGCCTAAGATGGCATGGCTGGAAAAACCGCACTGGATGGCGCCACCTCTACTCAGCGCCTTTCGCCCGGCGGGGGTGTTGCTGCCCGCTATTATTGAAAAGATGCACGCCTGGCGCTCCCCCCAACAATTGATGCTGTATTACCCGGAGCAACAGCACTATGAGCGGTTTTTTTTAGTACCCGACGACTGGCCGCGTCAGGTGCCTCTACCGCCAGTGGAGGGCTAACTCATACGCTGATAAATATATAACGTTTATACAACAACTAAGTTATCGCGGTGTATCAGCTCATGGGCTTCTACATAGCCGAGAATCGCTTCAATCTGATGGCTGGGCTGGCCCGCCAACTGTCGCGCTTCATCGGCGCCGTAGTTAACCAGACCTTTGGCCACTGACGCGCCTTGCTCATCTACGCATACCACCATATCGCCACGTTTAAAGCCGCCCTGCACATCACGCACACCGACCGCCAATAAGCTAGAGCCTTTATCACGTAGCACTTTGACAGCCCCCGCATCCAGCACCAGCGTACCGCGCACCTGCAATTGACCCGCCAGCCAGCGTTTGCGCGCCGCCATGGGCACTTGGTCAGGACGCAGCAGCGTGCCCAGCGCCTCACCCGCCATTATCCGGCTGATAACGTCAGGCTGGCGACCACTGGCTATTACCGTGACCGCCCCAGAGCGCGCCGCCAACTGCGCCGCGCGCACCTTGGTGCTCATGCCGCCACGCCCCAACGCTCCTCCACTGCCGGCCACGGCGGCTAACCGCGGGTCGTCGGCGCGTCCTTCAGCAATCATCTGAGCGTTAGGGTTATGGCGGGGATCGGCGTCAAACAGGCCTTCCTGGTCGGTCAACAGCAGTAGCGCATCGGCTTCCAGCAAATTAGCGACCAATGCACCTAGCGTGTCGTTATCGCCAAAGCGAATCTCGTCGGTAACAACAGTGTCGTTTTCATTGATCACCGGCACTACGCGCATCTCTACCAGTGTGCGCAATGCTGAAAGGGCGTTGAGGTAGCGCTTGCGATTGGAAAGGTCGTCGTGGGTGAGCAGAATTTGTGCGGTGAGCATGCCATGGCGGGCAAAGTGCTGCTCATAGCACTGGGTCAGGCCGTTTTGGCCAACGGCAGCGGCGGCTTGAAGTTCATGCACGGCGCTAGGGCGCACCTGCCAGCCAAGGCGCACCATACCGGCAGCAACGGCACCGGATGAGACCAGCACTACTTCAATGCCTTGTTGATGCAAGGCAGCAATTTGGTCGACCCAACCGCCAATGGCGGCTTCGTCCAGGCCGCGGCCATCATTGGTGAGGAGCGCACTGCCGATCTTCACCACGACCCGCCGCGCACAGCTGAGCGCACTGCGCCCTAGTCTTTGCTCGTTACTTTCCATGCCACCCCACCTTCATCAGGCACTGATACTAAGGCGCATACTCGACTTCAACATCGTAATCATCGTCGTCGAAATCTTCATCATCCTCATCGTCACGCTTACGGCGACGACCCAAGCGTGCTTCGGTACGCGCAACCGACTCTTCTTCCATGCGGCGGCGCATCTCTTGCTCACGAGCCAATGCCTCTTCGTCTTCGTTCTCAAGACGACGCTGTTCAGTCAACCAGCGGTAGGCCGCCTGTACCAGCTTATCAGTACCGTCACTGCTGATCGCCGAAATGCGGAACACCGGGCTTTCCCAGTTGAGCGCCTGGATAATTTCTTGAGCACGTGCTTCACGCTCATCTTCTGGCAGCAGATCAAACTTGTTCAACACCAACCAGCGCGGGCGCTCGGAAAGTGCAGGCGAGAACTGCCCCAACTCATGGACAATCGCCTTGGCGGCCTCGACCGGGTCGGACTCATCAAACGGCGCGACATCGACCACATGAAACAGCAGCCGCGTGCGCGTCAGATGCTTCAAGAAACGCAGCCCTAACCCCGCACCATCAGACGCCCCTTCGATCAAGCCCGGCACGTCGGCCATCACGAAGTGCTCATGCATCCCCAGTTTTACGACGCCCAAGTTAGGCACCAACGTAGTGAACGGGTAGTTGGCGACCTTGGGCTTGGCGGCTGACACCGAGCGAATCAGCGTGGATTTACCCGCGTTGGGCATGCCCAGCAGACCCACATCGGCCATGACTTTCATTTCCAGGCGCAGGTTGCGGCGATCGCCTTCAGTGCCCGGCGTCGTGCGGCGCGGTGCACGATTGGTCGAGGACTTGAAGTGGATATTCCCCAGTCCACGTCGGCCGCCTTCGCCTACCAGCACTACCTGACCGATCTCGGTGACATCCGCGATCACTTCAAGGGTGTCTTCATCAATCACGGTGGTTCCCACCGGTACTTTGACGTGTAGGTCTTCCCCTGCCTTGCCGCTCATTTGACGGCCCATGCCACCCTGGCCGTTTTGGGCTTTATAAAAGCGCTGGTATTTAAAATCGATCAGGGTATTAAGGGCATCGTCACCAATTAGGTAGACGCTACCTCCATGACCGCCATCACCCCCATCGGGGCCGCCCCTGGGCACATATTTTTCGCGGCGAAAGCTCAGACAGCCATTGCCGCCTTTGCCCGCCTCAACAATAATCGAGGCTTCATCGACGAACTGCATTGGATTCTCCCGGCCGCTTCCGCCGCCCTAATATGCACAACTTTTTTTCCAACCTTTTTTCCCAACCCTTTGTTCCCACCAGCATGCTGGTCAAGAACCGTGGTCAAGTGTATTGGAAAAGAGATTTAACCGACAAAAAAGCCCCGCCATAGCGGGGCCTTTTTTACTCGCAACTATTTCCACAATTACGAGCGCAACGCGAGCCGTTTAGGCAGAAACGATGCTAACAAACTTACGGTTTTTGGGACCTTTGGTCTCAAACTTCACAAAACCGTCGCTCAGGGCGAACAGTGTGTGGTCACGACCTAGGCCTACGCCTGTGCCCGCGTGGAAACGCGTGCCGCGCTGACGCACGATGATGTTACCCGCAGTTGCCGCTTGGCCACCGAAGAGTTTTACACCTAAGCGTTTGGACTCGGAATCGCGACCGTTACGCGTGGAGCCAGCTGCCTTTTTATGTGCCATTGCAAAATCCTCCTAGGGGAATTGACCGCTTACGCAGAAATTCCGGTAATTTTGACTTCAGTGAACCACTGGCGGTGGCCCTGACGCTTCATGCTGTGCTTACGACGACGGAACTTGATGATCGTCACCTTGTCACCGCGGCCATGAGAAACGATTTCCGCGGACACCTTGGCACCACTGATCATCGGAGCGCCGATGTTGAAGTCGTCGCCGTCTGCGACCATCAGCACTTCGTCAAACTCGATCGTTTCGCCGGTGGCGACTTCGATTTTCTCGAGCTTGAGCGTTTGACCTTCTTGAACGCGGTACTGCTTGCCACCGCTTTTAATAATTGCGTACATGTCGCTCTCCGGACTTGTCGTTAATGCCGCTTTCGGCAGCGCTCATCGCCTTACGCTCTTATCGACCTGCTGCGAGTGGCGCCCCTTTTGGCAGCCATCTGACAGGGAGCATGATGAGTGGGTCGCGGATTATAACGACTATCGATGCATACCACAAGACCACAGGCATTTGCCAATTGTCGCCAACTTCCGCTACCACGCTGTAACCATAGCGCGTATCTTGACGCCCAACAGGCAGCCCCATAGCATGACATCAACACATGACCCCAACTACACCACAAATAGGGGCGGCTCTTACCGCCTCCATCTGCCGCGATGAACGGATCCCATGACTGCCAACGTCTCCTCAGCCCAGCCTGACAGCCCAACGCCTTCACCGCTGCACGCCGTAGTGGCCGATGACTTCGCAGCCGTCAACCGGACGATTGTCAAGCAGCTCAATTCCAAAGTACCGCTGGTAGAAACCATCGGTCAGTACATTACCGAAAGCGGCGGCAAACGGTTGCGCCCTTTACTGGCGCTACTCGCCGCCCGCTCTCTCAACTACACCGGTGATAAACATATACCGCTGGCCACGCTGATTGAGTTCATGCACACCTCCACGCTACTGCATGACGATGTGGTGGATGAATCACATATGCGCCGAGGCAAGAAAACCGCCAATGACGCTTGGGGCAATGCTCCTTCCGTCCTGGTGGGTGACTTCCTGTACGCCCGCTCGTTTCAAATGATGGTCGATGTCGGCTCAATGCGGATCATGGCGATTCTTTCCGGTGCCACCTGCATTATCGCGGAAGGCGAAGTGCTGCAGCTGACCAATATCGGCAACCCCAGCATCTCTGAGGATGATTATTTCGAGACCATTTTGGGCAAAACCGCCATGCTGTTTGAAGCGGCTTCCCATAGCGGTGCGGTGCTGGCGGAAGCAACGCCGGAGCAAGAGCAGGCCCTCCAGTATTATGGCCGCTACCTGGGCCTCGCCTTCCAGCTTATTGATGACCTGCTGGATTACCAAGGCGACGCCGATGCCATGGGCAAAAACGTGGGCGACGACCTCGCCGAAGGCAAACCGACACTACCGCTGATCCACGCCATGGAACAAGGCACGCCGGAGCAAGCCAAGCTAATCCGTCAGGTGATTCGTGATGGTGGGCTTGAGCAGCTCGATGCCGTGCTCGAAATTGTTCACGCCACCGGTGCGCTCGACTACACCCGCCAGCGGGCCGAAGAAATGGCCGACAAAGCCCTGCAACAACTAGACGCCTTGCCGCCCAGCGCCTACCGCGACAGCATGGCCCAGCTGGCTCGTTTAGCGGTCGATCGCCAAGCATAAAAATTGCTAGGTCACACCGCCGAAGACTTGAAAAAACACGTCTGGCTAAGTATGATCCACCTCCGTTGTTGAACGCAGATAAGCACTGCTCAGCAACCTTCGGAATATAGCTCAGCTTGGTAGAGCGCTGCCTTCGGGAGGCAGAGGTCGTAGGTTCGAATCCTGCTATTCCGACCAAGAATTCTATGAAAAACGGCCACTTAGCTAAACCAGCAAGTGGCCGTTTTTTGTTAAAAGCGATTCTAGGTAGCAAATAGGTAGCAACGTAAAATATTGAAGGGGCCGTGGATAGTGACAAGATCACCCCAAAAGCTAACCCGCTTCACCTACTCACTACGTCAACACCCTGGCGATGGATCCTACCTTCAGTTTGATATTCGCCTGCAAAACCAGAGCGCAAAGATCGGCCTAACCCCTGCTGATACCATCGAGCTATGGATTACCTACGCAGAAATGCCCACCGTCGTCGCCGATCTCGTCGACGAACGAACCTGGGAAGGCCACCGCAAAACCATCCTGTCAATGCTTGCCGACCACTACCTCACGCCTTTTCACTGAGCACCGCGAAAACTGCAAATTTGCGCATGAAAACGCATAAAAATAACACCCCTTATAACTGCCCTTCCGCCCAGCAGTGGCGAGGCTTGAGCACCTGCCGCAATGGTGCATAAAAACCACTACATTTAGCGCGCGGGCGGGGCGGGGTGACGATAGCGCGGCGCGGGTCGCCACCGTGGGTGGGTAGGCGGGCCGCACAGCTCGCACAAGGCGCGTTCTAGTCTTGCGAGTGGTCGGGATAGGGACAGAATAAGAGCGCTTAAAACGAATCGTAAGGCTAATAAAAGGACTAATGCGTATCATTTAAAAAATTCCTTCATGTGTGCGCGCACAAAAAAGCCGCCCAGGTGGGCGGCATCGTTAACCGGTCGGGTCGGTCTATTAATCCTCGGCGTCAGGATCTACCAAACGGTAGGGGTCAAACTTCACCACCTCTTCGCCAACGTGCTCGTTGATCTCGCGCATCGTCGCTTGAAGTGGTTCCAGCTCGTTGGCAACGAATACCCGCGCGGCCTTTTCGATGTCACCAAAGCCCCCGGTATTTTGGGGAATGATGCCCATTAGCTGGGGTGGTATCCGATGCCCCGCGAGCTGATCGTCGCGCGTGATGTTCTTAATGGAAGTAAACTCATCCTTTGCTGCCACCTCCGACACCGGAATGATCTGAACGCCATCTTTCTTACCCCTGGGGGAGTAGAGGAACAGGTTTCGGAAGTTTCCCGGCCCCTTGCTGTCTTTAAGCGCTTTGCGCATATCGTCAATGTCTTTCTGATCGTGGGCAGCATCGTTCACGTACATGATAAAACCAGCGTGCGAGCCGTTGAGGTAGTACCGGCGGCGAAACAGAGTCGCGCTCTCGTTTAACCAGGCGCTTTGTAGTGAGCCGATATAGTCCGGCACCCCGTATATGCTTTGATCGATATCGGGCTCCAAGAGGTGAATAATTCGACCCTCGGGCATTTCTACCCGCTCCATATAGTTGGGTATCCACCAATAGCGGTCGTTATCACCCCGGCGCATGTACTTGCTTAAACGGTGCTCCAATTTAAGTCGACGCCCCAGGCGCCCGCGAATCTCCTCAAGGTAGCCATTGCCAAACGTCAGGTAATCCAAAGCCACACCGCTAAAGTCGCGCCGGGATAGCATTGGATGGGGGATAAACGTCTTGAGCAATATATTCCGCTTAACCTGAAGCGCACTGCCATGGTGCGGCGTTGCCCGATAGCTTTTAGACAGCACGCTCAGCGGGATCGGCGGCTCGTACCACTCATCCGGCGTAAGCCAAACCCCCTCATACCAAACGTCACGCATTGAAGTAACCGGCTCGGGGTCACCAAACGTAAACGCTTCCATTCGCCCGCTGTCGGTGGCCACCGCTGGGGCGGCCTTGTCAGTCTCATAGGCATACACGCGGTGGCGCGGCTTTGCCGCAGCGGTCGTTGTCATTCGTACATCTCCATTAGTGATTTACCGGTGCCCTCTTCGACAGGACCGTCGACAGGTTCAAATTTGAGTGCATGCATCGTCGCCCACGCCAAGTCCGCGTGGCCGGTGGTTTTATTGCGGCCGCTCGTATAGGTGAATTGCATTCCGCTCTTGGTGAGTTCTTTTTTGATCGACATAAACGCCGCGGCGAGATCCGACCAGCCCGCATCAAATTCAAGACGCCCTTTGCTGACGATCTGCTGAGCCTGCAACACCATTTGGGTTTTCAGGTCGACGCTATAGCTATATCGGGTAACCGTGGGGAACCACTTCTCGACATACTCAGCCACCGCCCCGCCAATGCTGGTGGTATCTATGCCGATATGCCCAATGTTGTATTTGTGGCGGAAGGATTCGATAAACGCCGCTTGGTCTTCGTAGTCCTGCCCTTTGAGTCGGTGACGCTCCAATACCCGATGCTTTTCCTCCCGGGTGCGCGCGGGCAGAACCACCACAAGCCCCGCACCGTCGCCATCTTCACCGCGGCCGGTTGGGTCGTAGCCAATCCACACTTCCCGATCACCCACCGGGCGCGGGGCGAATGGCCGGTAATCGTCCCAAACCTCCCAGCTATCAACCATGCAAGACTTCATCACGGCGAGCGGGAAGGCGCTTTGGCTATCATCGACAAAGCCACACATCAGCAAGTTGTCGAACTCATCCGCCGAGTACTCGAGTCGCAGTTGGTCCAGGTCGAAAAGGTCACAACCGCCCGCGATAGCATCCATGACCGTGACGATCTGCCGCCAATGGCCATCCGGGCATAGTTTCCCGTCTTTCAGCGCTTCGTGACTGACATCAAACTCGACCCGCTCCGACTTCTTCCGCCGCTTATTGAACAGCTCCCCGTTCCAGAATGGATACCCTTCATGGCCAACACTCGACGGCGTCGAAAAATACGTCTGCCGCCACTTCTTGTGCATGGCCATGCCAGACGTAACTTTGCGGAACTCAGCAAAGCGATGAATCCAGAAATACTCATCGAGATAAACGTCACCGTGATAACCCTGGGCGGTTTTGGAGTTGGTACCCAAGAAATGCAGCTCGGCGCCATTATCCAAAACAATCGGGTCACCTTTCAGCTCGACGTCACACACCTCTTTGACGAACTGAATAATGTAATTGCGGAAGATATGCGCCTGGGCGCGTGATGCAGAAAGGAAAATCTTATTCCGCCCATGCTTGAACGCATCGACGATAGCCTCGCGGGCAAAGTACCACGTCGCCCCGATCTGGCGGCTTTTCAGAATGTTGCGAATGCGGTGCTTTTGCCCCGCCTCATGCCATCCCATCTGATATTCAAACAACGAATCTAAGAACGCCTCTTCCAGCGCCTCGACCCGCTCTTCGTCTAAAAAGTTACGCTTCGCCTTCTTCTTCGGCGCAGCGTTGCGCGCCTCGATGTTCGGGTTTAAATCGGCCTCGTTGCCGGATTCGTCATACTTACGGATTCTGGCCTGACGCTCTAATTGCCGCCCAAGAAGGTCAATTTCTTTCAGGTCGCCAGGTTCTTTTTTGTCCTTGGCGATAAGTTGGACCATACGCGCTTCAAGCGTGTACTCGATCCGGTCTGCTGGGGATTTATCCTCCCAGCGGTCGCGCGCCTTCCAGCTATGCACCGTCGCCGGTTTCTCGCCAATTTCCTCAGCAATGCGCGCAACTCGCCACCCCTGCCAATACAGGTGGCGGGCAGTCATGCGCGGAGATTGGAGCGCGGTAAGAATCGGGTCGGGTGCTGTCATCGTCATGCCGCCAGCGTACCCGTCGCGCGCGATGCTCACGCCTGCCCTGACTTGTCCTAAACCCCCCGCACAACGCGCAACCGTTGAGCCAAACGCCCTACGCGCGGAACCTGAGCGCTATCTTGATCTTCCACAACCCCGACGAGGCTTAACCATGCCCTGGCACCGTATCGCAACCGAAGGCGCGACCACCGATGGCCGCAACATTGACGCCGACTGGCTAACCAAAATGGCCGCTAATTTTAATCCAGCAAAATACGGCTGCCGGATCAGCTTAGAGCACATTAAAGGAATCCTACCGGACAGCCCTTTTAAGGCGTATGGCGATGTCACCGCGCTAAAAACTGAAAAAGGGGATGAAGGAAAGGTCGAGCTATTCGCCGAAATCGACCCCACCGATGAACTCAAGGCTATGGTGAAAAATCGCCAAAAGATTTACACCTCAATGGAAGTTGACCCCGACTTCTCCGACACCGGCGAACCGCGTCTAGTGGGGCTTGCAGTCACCGATACCCCAGCGTCGCTGGGTACCACAATGCTCCAGTTCAGTGCTGGCCAAGGTAAAGAATCCCCGTTCACCAATCGCAAGCAGCGCCCAGAAAACCTATTCACGGCAGCAACGGTCGCTGACCTCGACTTCACCGAAGAAGAAACGCCCAAGCCCGGCATCAGCGACTTCGTAAAAAGCCTATTCAGCCGCCAAGACGCCAAAACCAACAAGGGCTTTGAAGCCTTCGGCGCCGATATCCAAAGCGCGTTCGAAGAGTTCGCCAAGCGTCACGACGCCATGAATACCGAGCTAGAAAGCCGCCCCACTGCCGAGGCATTCAGCCAGCTGAAAAAAGATCACGACGCCCTGAAAAAGAGCTTCGATGAGCTCTACACCCAGCTAGACAAAACGCCCGACACCTCATACCGCGCCCCCGCCACTGGCGGCGACGCAGTTCAAGAAACCGACTGCTAAGCGCTGGCCAGCCAAAACGTCAGCCACCGCCAATAAATTCAAGGGACAAAATCAATGCGCAACGATACGCGATTCGCCTTAAACAAATTCCGCGCCAAACTAGCCAAGCTCAACGGCGTTGAGAACACCAGCGAGCAATTCAACGTCGCGCCCAGTATCCAGCAAACCCTAGAAACCCGCATGCAGGAAAGCTCCGAGTTTCTAAGCCAAATCAACATGGTCGGCGTGGATGAGATTAAAGGGCAGAAAGTAGGCCTCGGCGTCTCCGGGCCGATTGCCAGCCGCACCAATACCGACCAAAACGAGCGCGCGACCCGCGACGTTTCCGAGCTAACCGATAACAACTATGAAGCTGTCAGCACTGAGTTTGACACCCATATCCGATGGTCACAGCTCGATGCATGGTCGCGCTTCCCTGATTTTCAGGCCCGCATCCGCAACGCCATCATCCGTCGCCAAGCGCTCGATCGCATCATGATTGGCTTCAACGGCACCAGTGCAGCGACTGAAACCGACCGCACCGCCAACCCGCTACTGCAGGACGTCAACATCGGCTGGCTGCAAAAATACCGCACCCACGCACCCGCCCGCGTCCTATCCGGCGTCACCGTCGGGGCCGGTGGCACCTACGCAAACCTGGATGCACTGGTGTTTGATGCGGTTAACGAAATGATCGACCCCTGGTACCGCGAAGGCACCGACCTCGTGGCAATCATGGGCCGTAAAATGCTGGCCGATAAATATTTTCCACTGATTCAGCAAAACGCCGAAACGCCCACCGAAGCCCGCGCGCTTGACCTCATCATCAGCCAAAAGCGTGTGGGTGGCCTGCAAGCGGTGCGCGCCCCATTCGTGCCAGATGGCAGCGTACTAATCACCTCACTGGCCAACCTGTCGCTTTACTGGCAGCTAGGCAGCCGCCGCCGCTACGTGCTCGATAACCCCAAGCGCAACCGCATAGAGAACTACGAATCCAGCAACGACGCCTACGTCATTGAAGACTACGGCCTGGGCTGTTTGGTGGAAGGTATCACCGAAGCCGAGCCGGCCGCATAAAAGGGGAAGTCATGAAAAGCCCAGCCCGTAAACACTTCGAGCAAGTATCCGCCGCGAAAGCGGCGGGCACCGCCACCCCAGGCGAGCAGCAACAAGGCGAGCAATACGAACTTCACAACCGCGCGCTTTATGAAGCAACTCGCACCTTAAGAGACATCAAGTCGATTCAGGCCAAGGTCGAGAAAAAGCGCGAGCTATTGCCCGACTTCATGCCCTACGTCAACGGCGTGTTGGCCGAAGGAAAGGGCGCAAAAGACGATGTCTTAATGACGCTCATGATCTGGTGCATTGATATCGGCGATTACGAAAAAGCCCTCGAAATTGGAGCCTATGCAGTGAAGCACAAGCTCGACACGCCAGACCGTTACGCACGCGACACTGTCAGCGTGCTGGCCGAAGAGATCGCCGAAGGCGTCAAGGTGCAGCTAGCAAAAGAAGACGCAGACGCTGACGCCCTCGCCAACGTAATGGCTCGCGCCGTGGCCATCGTCGGTGATGCCGATATGCACGATGAGATCAAAGCCAAAGTGCACAAAAGCTATGGCTATGCACTTCGAGCCGCCGAAGACAACGAAGGCGCCCTCGAACAGCTCAAGCGCGCCTTAGAGATAAACGACAAAATTGGCGTAAAGCAGGATATCCAGCGCCTGGAAAGCCTCATCAAAAAACAGGGCGAACAGGCTCCCGCCTGACGCCACCCGAGTCGCACCCCGACGGCAAGGGGGCACCGCTAAGCAAGGCTTTTAGCCAGCGCGAAGCGGTCCACCCCCTTCTTTAACAGGTCGCCCACATGCTAGGTCACGGCACCAACCCGCCAAGCCCAACGCTGGAACCGATTGCCAACAACGGCTTTTGGCCAGAGATCAACCCCAACGAATTTCGCGAAGAAGAGCGCGTACACAACATCACGCCGCCTCGCCTACGCCAAGCCCTGCGCGCCGCCATCGCCGACATCAACCGGCAATTATCAGGCTACCAAGCCGAGCAACAGGAAAGCGGCCGCGCCACGATAGACGAAGTACCGGTCGAAAACTGGCAAACGCCCGGCGACCTGCACTTGCTCTACAACCGCGCCGTCTACGCCCAGGCCCAAGCAGATCTATTAGAGCGCTACCGCGACGCCTCAGCCACAAACGAAGGCGACGAACGCGGCGAAGCCAAAGACCTAGCAGCGGATGATTACCGCGCCGATGCCCGCTGGGCAATCGCCGAACTCACCGGCCGCAACCACACCACGGTCGAGCTGATATGAAACGGGTAGTGCGCGCCCACCAGGGCGAAACGCTCGACGCCCTGCTCTACCGCGTCTACGGCAAAACCGCCGCGATTACCGAACAAACGCTCACGCTAAACCCGCACCTCGCCGACCAAGGCCCGGTGCTCAAAGAAGGGACACCGGTCACGCTAACGCCGCCACCGGAAACCCGCGAAACCAAAAAACCAAAAATTCAGCTTTGGAGCTGAGCTAGATACAAAAGGGGATCACATGGCAGAACCAAGCACCATGGCAGCAGCCGGAACCGCCAGCATCGCCGCCGTGGTGATTGGCATGCTGCCCGGCATCGACGCAAACGCAGTAGTAGGCGCCTTTTGCGGCGCCACGCTATTCGTCATCAGCGCGAAAGACCTCGGCATCATCGAGCGTCTCGTTTACCTGTTTATTTCATTCTGCATCGGCTACCTCGGCGGCCCCGCTACCCTCGGCGGCATGTTAGAGCACACCGCCGTGGCCGCCTTCATTGCTTCAGCCGTATCAGTAACGGCGGGGCTCCGAGCGATTGAGGGAGTAAAAACGCTCGACCTTAAAAAATGGCTAGGGGGTCGCTAATGAGCATCACCTACATGATCACCATCGCCGCGGCGCTCGTTGTCATTGCCCGGCTGCTCACATTCCGCCGCCGCGCCGGTCGCTACCGCCCCGGCGTCGCATTAACAGCATGGCTAATCATCGTGGCCACAACATGCGCCGTCATTTTTGGCCCACCCGACACCGCCAACGGCAGGCTGATTATCGCCGCCGCCATGGTCGTACTCGCCATCGCCCTCAACCGCACCGGCGGCAACGTCGCCCACCTAATGCGCCCGCTACGGAGGCAATAATGTCAAAGCTAAAATACGCAGCGCTGCAAACCCAAACGCTGTTTATCTCCGCTGGCCACAGCGACAAAGACCCCGGCGCCGTTGCCAATGGCTACACCGAAGCCAACGTTGTGCTGGATTTTCGAGACCGGCTAGCAACCTATCTTAGCGATAAAGTGTTTTTTTCCCAGGATGGCAAGCGCGGACAAAACCTGCCGCTCACCGTCGCCGCGAATGAAGCCTTAATGCATGACATCGCCGTCGAATTCCACTGCAACGCCTTTGCCAAGCCGACGGCCACCGGCGTGGAAACACTCAGCGCAAAACAGCACTACCCGCTGGGCAATGCGCTGTGCATCGCCCTATCAACCGCGCTCGGCATCCCCAATCGTGGCGCCAAAGGAGAAGGTTCCGGCCAGCACAGCCGCCTCGCGTTCATCCGCCGCGGCAACGGTGTCATTGTCGAACTGTTTTTTCTCACCAACCCCAACGACCTGAAACGCTATATCGAAAACATCGATGCCTGCGTCGAAGCCTTCGGCAATGCTCTGGTTGAAGCGGTCTGCCAGAGGATCGCCGCATGATTAAAAAATACCTTTTGTTCCTACTAGATTTTACGATCCCGCGTTTTATCGAAGAGGATGTCGCTTTCTTCGTTGATGAGTGCGGAAACATGGTCCCAATGTTTAAGGCCGATCAAGCTCATGAAAGCGACCATCTTTTTATTGATTACGTCGGTCGTGTTAAGTCGTTTCAAGTGATGGGTGTTGCGTTAAGAGGTCGTTTGGTCGGGGAGTACCAACGGTTTGAAGAATGGGCGCGGCATCGGGGCGAGAAATGAACAAACTCACCCTACTAGCCCGCGCCGCCGCCATAGCCGCCACCTTCGCAGCAGGCTACCAAGTAGCCGATTGGCAAAACGACAGCCACGCCCTCACCGCCGAGCGCGCCGCCCAACAAGCCATCGACGCCGCCATGCAACGCGAATCAAAAATCGCCGCCCACGTCGAAGAGCGCCTCGGCGAGCTAACGGCAAACGAACGGGTAATCGATAGGGGAATCATCCGTGAAATTCAAAAGCCGATTTATCAGCGCGTTTGCCTTGGCCCTGACGCTATCCGCCTGCTCAACCACGCCGCCGCCGGGACCGACCCCAACGCAGCAGAACATGATGAAGCGTTGCCCTGAAACGCTGCCCCCGCTCGGTGACGGCACCGGCGGCGATGTCACCCTAACGATGGGCACCTGGGCCAGCCAGTACCACGACTGCGCAACCAGGCATAACGGACTAATTGAAACCCTGGAAGACCCACAATGAAGCTATTCAGCAACCAACAAACCAACGGCGCGAGCAGCGAATACCGCCACCCCGGCAAAACGCTCAACATCTACGTCGCGGGCAACCTCGGCGGCGGCACGGTCATTGTTGAGGCCCAGCTACCCGACAAAAGCGGCTGGCTACCCATCAGCGGTGGCGTGTTAGAAAGCCCCGGCCTACACGTACTCAACGCCGCCCCGCTCACCGTCCGCGTCAGCCTCAGCGGTGCCGCATCACCAAACCTCAACGTCTGGGCAGAAAGCGACGACACCACCACTTACCGCCGCGTATTCCGTAAGGCCGAATAATGATTACACCCGCCATCACCCAGCCGATCACCCCAGTCATCCGGTCACCGTTCGGTCGCGTGGTGGCCACCATCGCCCCGCCACTGCCGGAATCAGCGGTTGATCCACTGCTCGCGTTTTTCAGCGCGGGAGATAGCGGTTTAATTGCTGATCCATCGATCGACTCGCGGCGATTTATTACGACAGAGGAAATAACGAGAGCAGCCGCGGGAGATCCTGTAGGCCGTGTGGTGGATGCGTTGAGTGGCGGCCCTGGAATATCACAATCAGTAGCGGCTAATCGTCCGATATACAGCGCTGAGCGGGGCATGTTGATTTATGACGGCAATGAAGATTTTATGGATACAGGTGTAGAAAGGATTGGTAAAACAGGCCTTTTTGCATCGCCATCAGAGCAGTTTTGTGTAGCTATTGCCTTTATCGTATCCCCTTCGTATGAAGCCAATGACTCAATTATATCGAGAGCACAAGGCGCGCTTTCAGAACGTGCCTTTTTGCTTTATCTAAGATCAACGGGGCGTGCCCGCGTCATTTGTCGCGGGGCAAGTACAGGCGACGCGGATTTGCCTTTGCTTAACACCGGCGAAGACTTGAACGTTATTGCGATCAACTGGGACGGTTCGACGCTGACATACCGAAATGAGCGGGGAGATGTGAGAACAATTGGAGTAGGCACAGCGCCGGAGCAATCAGGCTCGCGTATTGTTTTTGGAGCCAATCACAACGGCACCGATTTCCACTTCACTGGCCGACAGGGAGCGGGATTTATAATTGATCGTTCAATGAGTGAGGCTGAGCAAGTCAGTCTGATCAGCGAGCTAATGAGTAGGCACATATGACCCAATATACCCACACAATCACCATCGCCGTGCCCGCCGCCCACATCGCTGACGCCAACCAGCTCGCCCTGGTGCTCGGCGAAACCGCCGCCGACGACCAAACCTTCGGCGCACTCAACTACCAAGACGAAGCCGGAAACCGCTACAGCGTTTGCAGCACCGTTGCCAAGCCCATATTTACAGAGAACGCAGGCAAGCCACTGGTCGCGCCAGAGTTCGCCCCGGCCGCCGATCTCGCCGCCGCCACCCGCGCCCAAGCGCTGCTCAGTATTAACGACCAACCCGCCGCGCATGATCGCATCGCCGCCCGCGTCGGCACGCGCCACGAAACCGCCCAACAGCACATCGCCGCCCTAGGCCTAACCCCGCTCCCCAGCGAAGAAGAAGTCTAATGCTAAAACTCCAATCCCTACGCGCCCACCTGCTCGCCTCAGTGCCCGAGCTAGCAAGAAACCCCGAAGCACTCCACACCTTCGTCAACGACGGCAAGGTCAAGTTTTCGCGCGGTACCAACCTGAGCCACCAGTACACGGTCGATGCTCAAATCATCATCACCGACTACACCGGCTCGCTCGATACCGTCATGATTCCCTTGCTGCAATGGCTCAACAGCTACGAACCGGGTTTAGTCGAAGACGAAGCCGTCCAGGTAGAAGCCGAAATTCTCAACAACACCCATTGGGATCTAGCATTAACCGTGCGCCTAACCGAGCGCGTCGTCGCCCTGGTCAACTGCGAAACCGGCGACATCGACACCGAGCACCGCATGCTCGAATACCCAGCCGATGCCTGCCCCGCCAAGTCATGGCAGCTCAACATAAAACACCCCGGCGATGCCGAATATACCCAGGAAGCGGCATGGGATAGCCCAGAATGAGTGACGAGCTCAAGCAGCTAGAAGGCTGGATCACCCCTCTAATCGAAAAGCTCTCACCCAAAGAGCGCCGAGTGCTGGCCCGCGAAGTCGCCCGCGACCTGCGCATCGCCAACCGCGAACGCATCAAAGCCCAGCAAAACCCCGACGGCACACCTTACGAGCCACGCAACCAACTACGTGGCCGAAGCGGAGCCATCCGCCGCAAGGCTATGTTTACCAAACTGCGCACCGCCAAATACCTCAAAATCAAAACCAGCTCTGACGAAGCCGCCGTCGCGTTCCTCGGTCGCGTCGCCCGCATCGCCCGCGAACACCACTACGGTCTCCGCGCCCGCGTCGAAAAAGGCGGCCCAATGCACAAATACGCCCGCCGAGAACTCGTCGGCTTCAACAATGCCGACCGTGAACGCATCCGCGACAGCCTCATCAACCACCTAACCCCGCCCAACTAAACGCCGTCACTTGTCCTAAACGGCTGGCACAACGCACGCCGCTACCCACACGCGCGTAAGCCCCGCAGCATTGGCGGCATGAACAACGTCGCCGAACTACTCCGCCTGATTGAAAACGTCATTCGCCTGGGGGCCATCGCCCAGGTCGATCACGACGCCGCCCGCGTGCGCGTCAAATCCGGCGCGCTATTAACCGCCTGGGTACCGTGGATCACCGCCCGCGCGGGCACTACCCGCGATTGGAACCCGCCCACCGTCGGCGAACAGTGCGTATTGTTCTCACCCGGCGGCGACACCGCCAACGCCTTCGCCATGCCCAGCCTATTTCAGTTATCAGCGCCGCCCCCGAGCAACGACCCCGGCGTCATCAGCCGCCTGTTTCCCGATAGCGCCCTGTTTGAATACGACCACGCCAACAGCGTGCTACGCATCAACCTGCCGGGCTCCATCGAAATCAACGCCCCCGGCGGCACCCAATGGGTCGGCAACATCAACCACCAGGGCGACATGCAGCGCGAAGGCAGCGACATCCAAACCGGCGGTAGCAAATCCCACAACGGCAAAAACGTCGGCAGCACCCATAACCACGGCGGCATTTCACGCGGTGGCAGCAATACGGATGGGCCCAACTAATGACAGGCATGAACGTCAACACCGGAAAACCGCTCGACGGCATCGAGCACATCCGCCAATCCATCGCCGACATCATCACCACCCCGATTGGCTCCCGCGTCATGCGCCGCGAATACGGCAGCCTCGTCCCCGAGCTGCTCGATATGCCCATCAGCGACGCGCTCTTAATGCAGGTCTACGCCGCCACCGTCATCGCCGTCACCCAATGGGAGCCCCGAATCAGCATCACCGGCACTCGCAGCATCGTCAGCACCGCCGCCCCCGGCCAAGTGCTGATTGAGCTCTACGGCAAAACCAACGACGGCGAGACCATCACCGCGGGAGTCCCCATCGCATGAGTACCACCATTGACCTCTCCCAGCTCCCCGCGCCCAACGTCATCGAGCCGCTAGATTTTGAAACCGTCTTCGAAGAGCGCAAAGCCGCGCTACTCGAACTCGTAAGCACCGAGCAGCGCGCCCAGGTCGAGCAAACCCTGCAGCTCGAAAGCGAACCGCTCACCAAGCTGCTACAAGAGAACGCCTACCGCGAACTGGTATGGCGTCAGCGCGTCAACGAAGCCGCCCGCGCCGTCATGCTCCCCTTTGCCAACGATGAAGACCTAGACAACCTCGTCGCTAACTTCGAAGTCGAACGCCTAATGATTAGCCCCGGCGACCCCAACGCCACACCGCCGGTACCGCCCACCTATGAAAACAACACCAACCTACGCCTACGCGCCCAGCGCGCCTGGGAAGGCCTGAGCGTTGCAGGCCCACGCGGCGCCTATAAATTCCACGCCCTCAGCGCCGACGGCCGCGTCGCCGATGCCGCCGCCATTAGCCCAAGCCCGGCAGCTGCAACCGTTACCGTGCTTTCCACCGAAGGCGACGGCGAAGCAAGCCAGGCGCTACTCGACATCGTCGAAACCGCGCTCTCCGCCGAAGACATCCGCCCCGTAGGCGACCGGCTCACCGTGCAATCGGCGGAAATCATCGACTACCTGATCGCCGCCACGCTCTACCTTTACCCAGGGCCGGAACAGGAACCCATTCTCGAAGCCGCCACCCAATCGCTAAACCGCTACATCAGCACCCAACGCCGCATCGGTCGCGATATTCGTATCTCTGCTATTCACGCCGCGCTACACGTCGAAGGCGTCCAGCGGGTAGAACTCAGCGAGCCCCCCGCCGATGTCGTCCTCGACGACACCCAGGCCGCCCACTGCACCCAAACGCAAGTCGAGATAGGCGGTAGCGATGAGTAACCAACGCCGCCCCCTGCTCCCCGGCAACGCCAGCCGCTTAGAGCGCGCCGCCGCCGAAGCCCTCGCCGATATTCAGCGCGTCCCGGTCCCGCTTCGCCAGCTTTGGAACCCCTACACCTGCCCCGAGCGATTACTCCCCTACCTCGCCTGGGCGTTTTCCGTAGACCGCTGGGACCCAGCATGGAGCACCGCCGCCAAGCGCGAGGTAATCGCCACCTCGTTCTACGTGCACCGCAAAAAAGGCACCATCGCCGCGCTGCGTCGCGTCGTGGAGCCATTGGGCTATTTGCTGGAAGTCGACGAATGGTGGCAAACCGCCCCAGAAGGCGAGCCCGGCACGTTTGCCTTGAGAATCGGCGTACTCGAAACCGGCATCACCGATGAAATGTACGACGAACTCACCCGATTAATCGACGACGCCAAGCCGCTCACCCGCCACATCACCGGCCTGGACCTACTCGGCGAAACGCGCGGCGCGATACACCTCGGCTGCACCGTCTACGACGGCCACGAAACCACCGTCTATCCCTATGTCGCTCAGGAAACCCAAACCACCGGGGCCATCTATATCGGCGGCGCGCTCCACAGCATCGACACCACCACCGTCTACCCCCAATAAGAGGCCACGCACATGCCGCAGTTCTACACCGTGCCCACGGCAATCGGCGAAGCGAAAATCGCCAACGCCATCGCCCTGGGCGACACGATCAACATTACCCAGCTCGCCATCGGCGACGGTGGCGGCACCCTGCCCACGCCCGACAGCGACCGAACCGCCCTGGTCAACGAAGTACGCCGCGGGGCCATCAACACGAGCCACGTCGACGACGACAACCCCAATTGGATCGTCGTCGAGCAGGTGCTACCGCCCGACGTCGGCGGCTGGACGATCCGCGAGGTCGGCATTTTTGATGAAGATGACGACCTAATCGCCTACGGCAACTACCCCGAAACCTACAAGCCGGTACTCAGCGAAGGCAGCGGCCGCACGCAAACCATCCGCTTTGTCATGCAAGTCAGCAGCACCGCCGCCATCACTCTAAAGGTCGACCCCTCGGTCGTACTCGCCACCCGCGCCTATGTTGATGATCAACGTGCAGAGCACGAAGAAAGCCGTAATCACCCCGCAGCAAATGAAACCGAGCAGGGAATGGCCCGCCTCGCCAGTCAGCTTGAAACTGATGGGGGTGAAAACGACAGTGCATTCATCTCCCCTTTAAAGCTACAAGGAAAAACAGCATCAGCAGCAGAGGCTCAAGCGCTTGCCAGTTTGTCGAGATTGTTGACACCTGGTCGACTTAACGATGCGTTAAAAGGAGAGAATCAAGCTCTAAGCTTTAAGGGGTATCAAGTGCTGCCGGGTGGGCTTGTGCTGCAATGGGCTACGGAATCCGCTAAAACTGCCGGAGATATAATCTCGTTTCCTATTGAGTTTCCTGCCGCATGTTTAACGGTAGTAACCGGAGGACGAATGGCCGCGACGACGTCAACAAGAACGATTGGCGTTAATCCAAATACAATATCTAAAAATAGCTTTGAAGTTGAAATAAGAGATGAAAACGGAGCACGGAGTGGAAACGGAAACTTTTATTACATAGCCATAGGTTATTGATATGTTATTCAGCCCTTCAAAAAATACATTTTATCCTGAGCAATTGCGGCCTCGTTATGAAAAATCGGGGTCGTGGCCATCTGATGCTATTCAGCTCACTGCTGCTGAATGGAAAACATACGGACAAGGCGAACCACCCGAAGGCATGCAACGCGGCGCAGACGAAAACGGCCGCCTGGCATGGGTGCCTATTCCGTCGCTTGATCTCGAAACCATAGCGGCTCGCAAAAGCCGCGAGATCGAAACCGCCCGCGACGCCGCCATCAACGAAGGGTTTAAGTACACCTTCGGCGAAACAAGCGACGTGGTGCAAACCCGCGAGCGTGACCGCGAAAACCTCACCGGCTTGGCGGTATCGGCTCAACGCCACCCGGATAAAACGTTCCACTTCCGCGCGGAATCAAACAACACCTACGAGCTATCAAGTAGCGAAATCCTCGCCCTGGCCGATGCCGCCCAAGCCCACGTCAGCGAGCAGTACGCCAAAAGCTGGCAACTCAAAGCAATGGTCACCGCTGCGTTTGATGATGAGGATCGCGTTGCTCTGGAAAATATCAGCTGGAATAACCAATGAATAAAAGCCAACTCGAACACGCACTGATTGCATTAGCCATTCAGGCGCTCGCCTCGCTACTGATAGGCCCATGGTGGGCAGGCTCGCTTGCCGTAACACTGTTTATCGGTCGTGAGATTGCACAGAACGAATACCGCATAGCACATCACCGTGGTTGGCAGTGGGGTGAAAAGCTGCCAGTGAAATGGCACGAAGGGATATGGAAAGGCTGGACGCGTGATTCCGTGCTTGATGTACTAGCGCCGTTGGTAGCCTGCTTACTCTTCGCAGCACTGACACGCTCCTGGCCACTGCTGAGCTAACACCACCAACCAAGCCCGCCACTCGGCGGGCTTTTCCCTTCATAACTACCCGCATTCTGTCCAGCCCACCCCGCACAACGCCCGCCGCTACCCTCCCGCGCGCAAGCCCCACACCATGGGCATCACTCAGCAAGTCAAACCAGAACCCCGCTTGAACCTGCGCAGGAGCCAAGCACATGGCAGACCAATACCATCACGGCGCACGTGTTGTCGAAATCAACGAAGGCACGCGCCCCATTCGCACTATCAGCACCGCCGTTATCGGCCTAGCCGCCACGGCACCTAATGCCAGCCCCGGCGAAAAAGCCACCGCCACCATTAACGGTATCGAGCCTGACTCCGGCATCGTGTTCACCGCCGCCAATGTCGGTATTCCCGGTAACAACATCCGTATTACCTTTGAAGACCCCGGCGAACCCTCCGCCGCGATTAACGTCACCGTCGACGAAAAGCGCATCACAGTGTCACTCGCCACCGACGCCGAGGGCGAAATCCTCAGCACCGCCGCCGAAGTCGTCGATGCCGTCAACGCCGAAGCCGCCGCCGTGGTCACCGCTGCAGTGGAAAGCACCGGCCAAGACGTCGTCACCACCGCCGAGCGCGTCGCGTTAACCGGCGGCGTGGATGAACCCTTCCCGCTTAACGAACCGGTACTGATCACCAACATCTACACCGCCATTGGCAACGCAGGCGCGGGCGGCACGCTGCGCCGGGCGCTAACGGCCATCGTCGACGAAACCAAAGCCGTGGTAGTGGTAGTGCGTGTTGAAAAGGGCGAAGACGCAGACGCCACCACCGCCAACGTTATCGGCGGAGTCGATCAAGAAACAGGCAAGAAAACCGGCATCCAAGCCTTCACCGCGGCGGAAACCAAGTTCGGCGTGAAGCCCCGCATCTTCGGCGCACCCGACCTAGACACCCAGGCGGTAACCGCCGCCCTCGCAGGCATCGCCCAGCAATTGCGCGGATTTGTGTATGCGTTCGCTCACGGCTGCGAAACCAAAGAACAAGCCCGCATGTACCGCGAAAATTTTGGCCAGCGCGAAGTCATGATCATCTGGCCAAACTGGCAAGCATTCGACGTCGACGCCGAAGAAACCCTGCCACTCCCCGCCGTCGCCAAGGCGCTAGGCCACCGCGCGCGCCTCGATAACGAAATCGGCTGGCATAAAACCCTGTCCAACATGCCGGTTAACGGCGTCACCGGCATCACCAAAGAGCTGTCCTGGGATCTGCAAGACCCCAATACCGATGCGGGCTACCTCAACGAAGCCGATGTAACAACGCTCATTCGCAAAGAAGGCTTCCGCTTCTGGGGCTCCCGCACCTGTTCGGCAGATCCCCTCTTCGCGTTCGAGTCTTACACACGCACCGCCCAGGTGCTCGCCGACACCATCGCCGAAGCGCACTTTTGGGCCATCGACAAACCGATGCACCCATCACTGGTGCGCGACATCATCGAAGGCGTCAACGCAAAGTTCCGCGAGCTGACCCGCAAGGGGTACATCATCGGCGGGTCCGCGTGGTTCGATGCCGAGCTAAACAGCCCCGAAGTCTTGAAGAGCGGCAAGCTCTACATCGACTACGACTACACCCCGGTGCCGCCTCTGGAAGATTTAACGTTCCAGCAGCGCATCACCGACCGTTATTTGGTCGATTTTGCCGACCGCATCAGCGAATAAGCCGCCGCCCAGCAGCAATAGGCACTAACAGGAGCAAGCCACAATGGCACTACCTCACATTCTCAAAGACTTTAACTTGTTCGGCGACGGCAACAACTGGCAGGGCCAGATTCCAGAATTGACGCTACCCGAACTCGCCCGCCGCATGGTCGAGTACGAAGGCGGCGGCATGGACGGCCCCATCGAAGTCGACCACGGTAACGAACTGCAAACGTTCGAATGGACGGCCGGCGGGATGATCGTCGACATCTTCGACACCTACGGCAGCGCGATTCACGACGCCACAATGCTTCGCTTTACCGGCTCTTACGAATCCGACGAAGACGGCGGCATTATCCCGGTCGAGATCGTCATGCGCGGCCGCCACAAAACCATCGGCATGGGCGACGCCAGTAAGGGCGACAACAACACCAAGAGCATCACCACCACTCTCAGCTACTTCAAACTCACGGTAGACGGCGAAGACATCATCGAGCGCGACGTCCCCGGCTTCGTCTTCATCGTTCGCGGCACCGACCGCCTAGCCGAACGCCGCCGCGCCCTCGGTTTATAAAAGCCAACCCGACTCACTCACCACGGCCGCCCCGGCGGCCACACCCAATCAAAGGAACGCATCACCATGACTGACAAGAACGAAACCCAAGCAGCAGAAACCACCGACACCCAGCCAGCCACCGCTTCAGGCGTACCCACTGAGGTAGTCGAGCTGGAAACCCCGCTGCAGCGTGGCAAAACGCTGGTGAAAGAAATCACCGTGCGCAAGCCCATGTCCGGCGGTATGCGTGGCGTCTCCCTGGTCGACATCATGAACCTGGACGTGACCGCCCTTACCAAAGTCATGCCCCGCATTACATCCCCGGCACTCACCGAAGCCGAATTGAAAACCATGGACATCGTCGACCTCGTCCAGCTAGGCACGGCGCTGAACGGTTTTTTAACCCCAAAAAAGTACAAGGAAGTGGAAGCCTAACGCTTCCCGAGTTCGTCGAAGACGCCATGGCCGACTTGGCCATGGTGTTTCACTGGGAGCCCCAAGCCATGGACGGCATGGAGTTAGAAGAACTCATGGAATGGCGCGAACGCGCCCGCAAACGCCACGAAGGCAGCAAGCCCAAAGGCAAGCAAGGCGGCAAATAAGTAACCAGAAGGTAAACCGATGGCACGCGATCTACGACTGCAAGTGATGCTCAACGCCGTGGACCGTGTCACCGGCCCACTAAAGCGCATGCGCGAAGGCGCCGGAAAAACCGGCCAAGCGATGCGCGAAACCCGCGACCAGCTCAAAGAGCTGCAACGACAGCAAAGCGACCTCACCAGCTACCGCAAAGCCAACGCCGCGCTACGCACCAACTCCCGCGCGATGCGCGACGCCCAAAACCGCAACCGCGAATACACCCAGGCACTGGAACGCCAGCGCGAAGCCCACGTCGGCATAAAATCCGGCCTCACCGTCGCACGCCGCGAATACGACCGGCTGGCTAAAGAGTTACTCAACACCAAGCAACCCACCGACCAGCTAAGCGCCTCATTAGAACGCGCCCGCGTCCGCCTGCACGGCCAGCAAACCGAGTTCGATCGCTCCGCCCGATCGATGAAGGAATACCGCAACCGAACCCGCAACGCAGGCGAAGAGGTAAAACGGCTAACCCAAAACCACGCCACCCAAACCGAGCGCATCAGGGGGCTAAAAACACGGCTCGACGAAGCGGGCATCAGCACCGACAACCTTGGCCGCAGCGCTCGCGAGCTACGCACCAAAGAGGATCGGCTAAACACCTCGCTGCAAGAGCAAAAACGCCACCTTGCCGAAGTCGCCGAACGGCAAAAGCGATTAACCCGCGCCCGAGACCAGTATCAAAACAGCATGGGCAACGTCGCCCGCGCCCAAGGCGTGGGCATGGGCATGCTCGGCACCGGCATGGCGTCAGGTTATGCAGCCTCGCGCCTGTTAACCCCCGGCGTTGCCTGGGCGGAACAGATGAGCACCCTGCAAGCCGTGGGCCGCTTCGGTGCCGAAGATGAACGCTACCAAGGCCTACGCCAGCAATCCCGCGACCTCGGCGGCTCTACGGCATTCAGTGCCACCGAAGTCGGCGGCGGGCAAGAATTCCTATTGCGCGCGGGCATGAGTGCCGAAGCGATTCAATCGTCTATGCGTGATGTCCTGAATCTAGCGCTGGCCAACAATACTGAGCTAGCCCGGGCGGCGGACATCGCCTCCAATATCGCTGGTACCTTCAAGATCGATATGGAAGTTGAGGGGGCGATGGGCCGCGTGGGAGACATTCTCTCCGGTACCGCCAGCCGCGCGAACGTCAGTCTCGAAATGCTCGGCGACACCATGAAGTACCTGGGCGGCGCCGAAGATTTAGACCTCACCATGCAGCAAGCCGCCGCAATGGCAGGCCTAATGGGGAATATCGGTATCCAGGGCAGTATGGCCGGTACTGCCATGCGAGCGATGAGCAACCGCTTAACCAAGCCCGCCAAGGAAGGTCGCGATGCCATGGAAGCCCTTAATCTCTCGGTGGCAGACGCCAGCGGAAACATGCGCGACATGCCCGATATTCTCCGCGACCTCAACAACGCGACACGCGATTTAGGCAACGTCGAGCGACGCGCTATGCTCTCCGCTATCTTCGGCGCTGAAGCCGGGTCGGGAATGACCGAGCTAGTCAACGGCATGGCCGATGGCCAGCTTGATGAATTGATCAATGCGCTTCAAAACAACGCCGGTGAAAACGCCGAAATGTCCAGAGTCATGGCTGATAACATCGGCGGCGATTTAAAGAACCTGCGCAGCGCCTGGGAAGAGGTCGGCATCAGTATTACCGACACCAACGACGGCCCGCTACGCCAACTAGTCCAGAACATTACCGAGATCACGCGCGGCGTCGGCGATTGGATCAAAGCCAACCCTGAACTAACCGGCACTATCGCCAAGGTGGCAGCGGGCATGATCGCCCTGGCCACCGTCGGCGGTGCTGTCACGATGATGATGGCCAGCATTCTAGGCCCGCTACTGTTCACCAAGTTCGCCATGACCACCTTGGGTATCAAAGCAGGTGGCCTGGGTAAAACGTTGGGATGGATCGCCAAAACTGCCATCCCTTGGGTAGCCGGTGCGCTCAAAGGTTTGTTAATCGCAATAGGCCCCATCGGATGGGGTATTGCCGCCATCGCGGGTGCCGCCTTCCTGATTTACAAATACTGGGAACCCATCAAAACGTTTTTCGTTGGCCTTTGGCAGCAAGTCAAAGCCGCATTCGATGAAGGTGTGGGCGGAGTCGCTCGGCTGCTCGTCAACTGGTCACCGTTCGGCCTGATTTATAACGCCATTATCAGCACCGTTGAGCGGCTAGGCATTACCGTGCCGGAAAAATTTAGCGACTTCGGTAGCATGATTGTCGATGGCATCATCGGCGGTATCACCAGCAAGGTCGGCGAGCTGCGCAACTACGTAACCGGATTGGCCAGCGACATAGCAGGCTGGATGGGCGATACCGTGAGCGGTGCGGTCGATGTCGGAAAAGATATTTCCAAGGGTCTGGGCGATGGTATTGAAAGTGCAACCGGGTGGGCGAGAGGGGCCATAAACCGGCTAACAGGTGGGGCAGAAGACGAAGCCCGCGAACGCCTGGACACTCACTCCCCTAGTCGCGTGTTTCGTAGCATCGGTATCGACGTGGCCAAAGGGTTGGCCAACGGTATCGAGGGCGATTCCGATGGCCCGTTGAAGCAAGTCCGCGCCCTGGCCAACAACCTACGCAACGCCGCCGGCGGTTTAATACTCAGCGCGGGGCTCTCCACCGGCGCCGCCGCCAGCGTCGACACCAGCAGCATTCAAATCGACGCCCGCCCACCACTGCAAAGTCATACCAGCGGCGACGCGGGTAGCGTCACGATCAACCTGGGCGGTTTCACTGTGAATGCAGCGCCGGGCATGGATGAGCAAGCCCTGGCCCGGTTGGTAGGCGTAGAGGTGCAGCGCGCCCTACGCGAAGCCGAAAGTAAGCTCGCCGCCGCGCAACGCCGCAACTTCCACGATAACGATTAGGAGCCATTCAAATGATGATGAGTTACGGCATGTTCGTGTTTGGACTCAATACCGCCGCCTATCAAGAGCTACAACGCCAAACCACCTGGCGCCACGCCAGCCAAAGCCGCGTCAACGCGCGGCCTACCCATCAATTCCTTGGTCCCGGCGACGACACCATCAACCTCACCGGCCAGCTACTACCCATGTTCACCGGTGGCCAACAAAACCTCGACATGCTGCGCGCCCTCGCCGACCAGGGCCGCGCGTGGCCATTGATCGAAGGCACCGGCACGTATTACGGCATGTTTGCTATCGAAAGCCTCCAGGAGCGCAAAAGCGAGTTTTTCCGCGACGGTGCCGCCAAGCAAATCGAATTCGACCTAAAGCTAACCCGCATTGACGAAGGCCGAACCGAGCTGCTCGGCGTACTCGAAAACCGCGCCCTACGTGCCATCACCGGGGCGCTCGCATGAGCATCCAGCCCGACTACCGCATCACGCTACAAGGCCAAACCATCAGCCCAGAGTTTCGCGCCCGCCTCGCCTCGCTCACGCTTCATGACCGGCGCGGTATGCAAGCCGACCAGCTCGATATGGTGTTAACCGATGACGATGGCACGCTCGATATACCGCCCACCGGCGCGGAGATCACCCTGGCCATCGGTTGGAAAGGCCAAGCCCTTAGCGAACGCGGCACATTCACAGTGGACGAAGTCGAACATACCGGCGCCCCCGACACACTCAGCATCCGCGCCTCAAGTGCCGATATGCGCCAAGGCCTGCCCGGCAAACGTACCCAGAGTTGGGATGAAGTCACCGTCCGCGACATCATTACCACCATCGCCAAACGCCACGACCTCACCCCCAGCGTCGGCGCCACGCTGGCGGGCGCTCGCGTTGTCCATATTGATCAAACCGATGAAAGCGACCTGCACTTTTTAACCCGCCTTGCCGAGCGATTCGACGCCGTGGCCACCGTCAAAAGCGGCAATCTAATATTCGTGCCCATGGGCCAAGCCACCACCGCCAGCGGGTTAGAGATCCCCCCGTTCATACTGCGCCGCCAAAGCGGCGACCAACACCGCTACCTAATGGCCGAGCGCGACGCCTACACCGGCGTCACCGCCCTATGGAATAACACCGCCCACGCCACCCGCGAAGCGGTGACAGTAGGCGAGCCACAAAACGCCCAGCAGCTACGCCACACCTACGCCAGTGAAGCCGAAGCACTCGACGCCGCCCAAGCAGAATGGCAACGCATCCAACGCGGGACCGCCTATTTCAGCATCACCCAGGCAGTAGGCGACCCCGAGGTATTCCCAGAAACCCCGGTCTGGTGCATCGGCTGGAAACCGCAAATAGACGCCACGCCCTGGATCATCACCGAAGTCACCCACAACCTAACCGAATCCAGCTACACCACCGCCCTACAGCTCGAAACCCGCAACGGCGAACACACCGCCCCCAACTAGGTAAAAATAACAACATGGGAATTAAACAGAACAGTAGTGAACGTTGTCCTATAATGTACTGTAAGGTAATCTACCGATCCCAACGCAGCGCGTAACTTACAAAACCCTAGAAATAAGCGCTGTTGGTAAGAAGGAGGCCATCATGACTTATCAATTAAACACGATTGCGAACGCGTTTATTCGCAAGGCTCGTGACTCGGGGAACAATGATCTGACCCCGATGAAATTGCTCAAATTGGTCTATATCGCTCACGGTTGGAGCCTGGGCATTAATAACCGCCCGCTTTTCCTGGAAGAGGTGCAGGCTTGGAAATACGGTCCGGTCATCCCTGAACTCTACGAACAAGTGAAGCAGTATCGGAGCAGTCCGATACAAAGCGAACTTGAAGAACCCTCATTCAATAGCCATATAGATGAGGGTGATCAGGCACTGATTGATCAAGTATGGAATACCTATGGCAAGCACGACGGTATTCGACTGTCGTCAATTACCCATAAGCCAGGCACCCCATGGGACAAAACATGGGATAACAGAGGTCTTCAGGGACTCATTATCCCAACGCCATTGATCAGAGATCATTATCAGCAACTAGCGCGAGCGTAATGCTCGCGTTTTTTGTTTGTAGAGGTGCATGTGCCGGATATAGATGAACAGCGAAGTGATCGGCTTGGGAAAATCGGTAATGACCTGGAAGGGAATGGCAAAGAAGATAAGGCCGCTCAAGAGGAAAACCGTGAATTCCAAAGCGGTAATCTAAGAAGAGCAACGGATAAATCACTGTTAGAAGCCAACGACCACCGAAACGAAACCACGCGAGACGTCTTTCATAAATTATTTATCATTGGGTTACGAGTAGTAGGTACAAGCCTGATATTGATTTTTTTAGTCAGAGTGGTCCACATCATAATGCCAGAGCAATTGCACTGGCTTTCGAGTAAAAACATTCAAGAAATAGACAGAATGTTTTTCAGTGGCGCGATAGGCGGGGTTATCATCAAATACCTAGAGCCGATACTGAACGGTAAATCCAAAAAATAAGCCCCGCACTAAGCAGGGCTTTTTATTAAGTGCCTCAGGTGATCGCCCAAATAATCAGGCGGAGAAGGGCCGCGAGTAGCACCGCTGTCATCAAGCCAGCGATAAAATTACCCAACCAGGGGCGCCGCTCGACAAAGCGTATCAGTCGAACATTAATCATAACGCCTCATCCAACTGACACCGCGCCTGATGCACCACCACGCCGCGCACCATCCGCGCCGTGGCCATCAAACCGGTACCGCCATTAGGTGGCAGCAAGCGAAAGCGTGGGCCGATGCGAAAGGTCTTATACAGCAATAACGAATCATCCATTTCCACCACCACATAATCATCGTGACCCAGGCCGCGCGCCTCATCCACCAGCAGCACATCGCCCTCGATTACCGCCCCATGCACGCCCGCCTCGGTCGTCACCTCCACCGCAAAACAGCTCGGCGAATAACCCGCGCAATCAACGCCATCAAGCGCGGGGTGCTCAATGCCCATCGCCATCGGGCCAAGGTAAGTTAAGCGCATTGCGTGCCTCGCTACTCATCAAGTGCTAGCTCGGCATCGTCGACAAATTTTTCGACGTCTTCACAGCTTGAAACGGCATCTGGAATGCATGAAAGGCAGCGGCGTAAATCAATAGAGGCAAGCTCCATGTTGTTCTGAAAGGTGCTGTATGGCAGTTCAGTAACACGGCTGCGAAGTTCGTTAGATTTGTGTTGGTGCTCATCCATCATATTCATGCACTGAACAACATCATCAGTGTTAGAAGATGAGCTGTATTCAGCCATATCAAAGCCGATAGAGACCAGCTCTAGCGCTTCATCCATTAGTTCTCCTTTAGTGCTGGCAGAAGCTGATAATGAAAGACATGAGATCAATAAAGCCGTTGTTAATTGAGTAGTTAGTTTAAGCATTCAATTCCCCTTTATAGTTCTACACACTTATTTAAAGTACTTGGCCTAGATTAACAAGGCATCTTCCCAACACTTCTACAAACTGTTTCTTATCCGGTGCGATTAACTCTTTTTCATAACGATTGTTATCACTGATCAGTAGCCATCCGCCGCCCGCCACGCGCTGCATGCGCTTAATGCGGCGCTCGCCATCACTAAGAATCAGGTACACGCCTTCCCGCGTAGGGTCGCGCTGTGTGAAGTCCACAAACACATAATCGCCGTCGTCTATCGTGCCGACCATGCTATCGCCGCGCGCCCGCACCCAAGCGCCGGATTCCGCCGGTAGTTTCAGCTCCGCCAAAACAGCGCGATCCATATGGAAATAACCCAGTACTTTCTCTTCTGTGAAGTCCCGCCCGCTGCCCGCCGCGCACTCAACGTCATACATAGGTATCGACGCCACGTTGGGATTATTTAGCCGTTCATCTAAATAAAGCGCCTGTTGCTCCGCTATGCCGGGGCCGTCTTCAGAATCAGGGCCAATACCCTTACCAGCAAGCAACCAATCTAGGGATACGCCAGTATTTTTAGCGGCCTCTATGCATTCAGAAGTTGGGATATTTCCGTTTTTCGACCAGTTATGGATTGTCGAAGGTGCCCGCCCAATAACTTTTGAAAGCTGCTGATCATTCTTAACGCCGTAGGCAATTCTAAGCCTTTCAAGTATTTGCGCGCCTAGATGATCTGTTTGCATTTTAATATTCCATAACATGAATACTTTTCATTCGATTATTGGGATATTTTGTCCCAGAATTCGAACAAGCCAGTAAAGTACATGACTGTAATTGAATGGAAGCCTAAACCATGAAAGCTCCAAACGCTATTAGCCACATCCCAAAAGTGGGTGAAAACCGGTGCACTGAGCAGTTCAGCGTCAACGTCACACCCAACGAAAAAATGCTGATTGAACAAATAGCCTCCACTGAAATCCGCTCGCGCTCAGCCGCTACGCGAATGCTGATCCTTCGAGGCCTTAGCCAGTATCAGCAAGAAACCCTCATCGCCGATTAACCCTTGCTCACACACTGCATAAGGAAAGCCCTCATGTATCAGGACACTAAGCGCCTCCGCACCAAGAAAAGCGTTTACCTGGATGAGTACGAAGACGCCGTGATTACGGCTCACGCAAACCTTCAAGGCATTAGCAAAGCTGCGCTCATGCGGGAAATGATCATGAGACAAGCCCGCGAGCTGGTAGGCCTTGGCGACCTGCACGAAAAAAGTATGGGCGACCGTGCGGGGTAATGCCGCCCCTTCTTCAACCCCTGTTCCACCCCCGAAAAGGTGACGCATGCCCACCAGAGATAGGCGAACAGACATCACGATGGATCCTGAGATTGAAGCCGCGCTCAGGCAGGTTCGCGAAAGCCACGGGCTTGAATCCGACGAAGCCGCCATGGAGTTCCTGCTATCGCGGAGCATCCGGGTCAATGGCAACCGGATGACCGGGCGGGGTCGAGCCCTTTACGAAGTGAAGAGAGGGCCAAGTGACTGAGCCAAACGAAGATGAAAGCGCAATGCAAGAGGTCAGTCGGCTCCGGTTCGACTGCCCTCATTGCGGTAGCTACATGAAAGTGCGGACTTCGAAGACGCATTTACCTGAGTACCGCGAGCTCTACCTGCATTGCACCAACGAATTCAAATGCGGGTATCGCTGCAAGGCCGCGTTGAGCATTTCAGAGACGCTAGCCCCGAGCTACCGCCCAAATCTAGCGGTGAATATCAAGCTCTCCCCCTGGCTAAAGCAAAAGGTGGGGCTAGAAAACCAAGGCCAAATCCGCCTGATCGATGAACCCAAGAAGGAATCGAAACCATGAACGTCACACCGATTAAAGCCGCGAAAGCCCCGTTCGACCTCGCCACCGAGCTGCTATGGCAAAACCGTTGGGATAGCCGCGTCGAAGCGCTGCGCATCACCATTGGCACGATGGTCAACGACTACGGCATCAGCGAGAACACCGCCGAAGTCGCCGCCATCCAGGCCTTCGCCGATCTGGATAGCGTCAACCTCTCCGCGCGCATTGACGTAGATGCCACCACGTCACATTGCGTCATCTTCCGCGTCGCCAGCGGCAAGCCGGTCATGCTCACCGCGCGCGACCTCGACCGCATCATCAAACAAGCCCGCGATGCAGGCATGGCCCAAGTGGTCGATGCCGATACCCGACGCCCTGTCGTTCTTGAGCACTGAGCTGAATTTTTTGGAGAGACATCATGGCTAACGTCACCCCACTACCCGCCCGCCAAGCCCCACCCCGCGTTCAAACCGACCGCGCGGGCTTTGGCGAACTCCGCGCCGAGCTGCACAAACGCTCGGATGATCTCGACCTCGTCGAGCTATGGGCTGAACTGCCCCATAAAGAGCGCCGCTTACTGCTCAAATCCGCCGACCTGCTGCAGGATTCAACGCTGCAAATCGGCCAGCTCAACAAGCCCGAACGCGAATCCCTGCGCGGTGCCATCCACCGCATGAGCGACTACGCCAACCGCTTGAAAGGTCGCCTCCACGGCGAACGCCAACACCCCAGCCGCGAGCTGGCCAGCCACGCCCGCCAAGCCCTGGCGGAAAACAACACCAAAGCCGCGCTGCATTGGCTAAACCTGATCGAAAAAGGGGTCGCGTGAATATTCAAACCACAATGCAAGGCCTTTACGTCACCAAGGCCCGCTTCGACTACCTCGCTCAGCAGCTAGATAAACAGGGCTGCAAGATGGCCGCCGCTGAGCTGCTACGCGAAGCGGATAAGTTCGGCTGCCAGCTAACGCAAATTGAAAGCGTGTTGGCTGATTACCAAATCGACATCGCCACCGTTCAGCACCAAGAGCAACCGCGCTGGGTCGGTGTGGATCGCGCCGCCGGAAGTCTCGCCAACCGCTTTAACGAGGTGGATCAGTGATGGATCTTATCAAGGCAGCATACAAAGGCAGTTACAAGTTGGCTATCGACGAAAACGCAGACCAAAAGCGACAAGCGGTCAGTGTTATCGAAGAAATGATGAGCAAGGTGGGCAGTGAAGAGACGCGTATCAATGCACTGCTTACAGCTAATACGAGAGCCCTAATCGATACAGAAGAGCGTGTTTATTTAGAGCTGCGCTTGATGGCTATAGAAAAATTAGTGACTCGGCTAGCTAACGCGAAAGCTGAGGTGTCAGGCATTTTTGATATCGAGAACGAGCAATGAAGCCGCTTGATAAAGCCTTTGCATACAGCTCGGGCACGAAAGATTGCTACCTGTTTCTACAGGAGAGGTTCGCGCCCTTGCCTTCGCTTGCTGACCAGTTGGCCGACGGCTATGTCTACGTATCCAGGCAGCATGGCCACGCAGCGGCTAACCGCTGGTTACGCCGTAACGCTCAAGGGCTGGTAGAGCCGTCGTTTATTCTCGGTCGTTTCCTTCCTATTCGTGCAGCACTAACGCGGGCTATGAACGCGATTATCAAACGTGGCACCACCACCATTGAAGGCTTGCACGCTGCTAGCGAGTGGTTAAAGACTATTGAAAAGCGCTTAGTCATTTGCGGCTTGAACGCCACCCACGATGACGACGCCCTGGTCAATTACGCCCAGGCCCAAGCGGCGGCGATCGATAAAAACGCGAGTCTCTTGATAGGCGATATTGCCAAGGCCAACCGGCTGCAGCGGCTAGGCATTTTCCCGCCGCCGAAGCCGAAGATGGTGGCCGTTAAAGGCGTGCCATTGTCGGAGCAGTTCCGCGCCTACCAAGACGCTTGCGCCCGCGCCCGTAACCAGTTCACTAAACCGCCCTTTATCGGCAATTTCCGCTTTCAGCAATGGCACTATCTGCGCCCGCTTTGCATTTCCGTGGTGCGCGTCGCTGCTATTGAGCAGGGCCGCCACCGCTGTGCAATGCATGGGATCGCCCCGCCCAGCGAAAAGCTACCGGCTAAAACTCAGTTGGCCAAGCTGAGTTGCCCTAGCGTGTGGCGTCGTAAATTGCGCCGTCTATGTGGGCGCACCGTAGAGCAAGTGATGCGCGAGGCTCACCGCGTGCATATGCGCGCGGGTATCTACTGCAGTGACTTTACCGTCGAGCGCCGCCGCTCTCAGATATTCCGCAATAACGCGTTGCTGGAAACGTTAGAGGCTATCAACCAGGAAGGCCAAACCTACACGCTCGCCGAGCTGGCAGAACTGGGCTTGGCCAATCCCGATCACCGCCGGGCCGAGCTAATGCTGCGCATTAACGACACCGAAGCCGAAGCCCGCCGCCTCGGTCACGTGGGCATGTTCTACACCATGACCGCGCCGTCAAAGTATCACCCGGTGGTCGCTAGTAACTGCTTTCGTAACCCGAAGTATCAAGGCGCCACGCCCCGCGAGACTCAGCAGTATTTGCAAGGCTTGTGGGCGAAGATCCGCGCCAAGCTGGCCCGCGATGACATCGGTATTTACGGCATTCGTGTCGTCGAGCCCCACCACGATGGCACGCCCCACTGGCACCTACTTGTTTGGATGAAGCCCGAAGATGAGGACGCGGTAACCGGCACCCTTCGCGAGTACGCCGAAGAGGCGAACCCAGAAGAGCTATTCAACCGCTGGGGCAAGACCACCGCCCGCTTTGATGCCAAGCGCATCGACTATGAGAAGGGAACAGCCGCCGGGTACGTGGCCAAGTACATCTCGAAAAACATTAATGGCGAACAGTTCATGGAAATGGACAAGTACGGCCGTGAAATGAAAACCAGCGCCCCACGCATCGAGGCGTGGGCGAGCGTGTGGGGCATCCGCCAATTTCAGTTCCTCGGCCTGCCCAGCGTCACGGTCTGGCGTGAAGTGCGCCGCCTCACCGAGAAGCAAGACCAGATGCTGAAAGATTGGGAGGCCGCCACACACCCGCACCCCTGCGCAGCGATGCGCTTTGCCCAAATCCGCAAGGCCGCCAACGCGGGCCAGTGGGACCAGTTCTTACGGCTCATGGGTGGCCCGATGACCAAGCGCAAAGACCAGCCGGTCAAGCCTTGGATCGAAACCAAAATGAACATGGGCGAAAACATCGAGACGTTTAGCCACGCCACCGGCGAGTACTACGGCAGCGAAGCCATGGTCGCAAAAGGTCGCTACGGCGAAGAACAAAAGGTGACGTTCGGTCTAGTGGCCACCGGCCGCCCTGGCTTTTCCAGCGAGTACATGACCCGCGTCTACAAGTGGCAAGTGCGCGCGAAAGGCGCCGGGGTGGGGGTGGATTTTCAGGCTGTAGGCGAAGCCGAAAGCCCTTGGACTCGTGTCACTAACTGTACGCAGGGGCCAGATATTCAGCCCCGAGAGCCATCACCAGCGGAGCTAAAAGCCCAGCTCGAACGCTTCAAAGCGTGGCAGAGCTCCGATTTTTATAGAGCCGACCGCGAAGCAGAGTACCAAGACGCAATAAACGCCCGCGAGGCAGCCCGAAAACTCTTCGCCCCGCCCCCCCCCATCACCGTATAGCGAGCAGGAAGAATACTTCCCGCCCGAGCTTTGCTAGCCGAAACCCAAAAGGAGCAACCCATGCAGTGCAAATGCAGCGATACCGTCAAAGAAAAGCTAATGGAACGCATCATCGAGCAGCTTCCGGAAGGCTACGAAGGGCTTGAAGTGACCGTTGGCCACTACGTTTTTCCCTTCACAGAAAATGGCATCGACCACCGTTACGCGGTGCCGGTCGAGATCGAATATCAGGCACCCAAAAAGCGCGGCGGCGGTATGGCCACCAAGAAAGAAAAAACCCAGGTGCTTTCGACTTACTGCCCCCATTGCGGTGAGCGGGCTGTACCGGAAGAGCCAACGGAGGCGGAAGCCAATGGCTAGTTACATCTTCGCCCTGGTGGCCCTGGCCACCCTATGCGCCGTCATCGCCATCGGCATCGTGCGCGGCGGCAAATTCCCCGAAGAGTTTGAAAAGGAGTACCTCGACGATGGCAATTGATATCGAGTGGGTGCGCGAAAACCCCGTGGAAGCCGCCAAGCAAATCGACCTGCTGAGTGAGCAACGCGACGACTACCGCGTAGCAGAAGAGCATCAGATAAAGCTACGGCAGAAGATGCAGGCGCGTTTTGAAGGGCTGGAAGCGCATGTTGAGCGGATAAAACGACATACTGAATACTTAGGCTTGCGCGCTGGGGAAAGTAAGCTGGCTGATATTCTGGCTAGTGGACCAACAGCCACCAGCCTCGACCGCCGTGATCTGTTCAAACAGATAGAGGCAATGGATAGATTGGCGGATAGAAAAAGCCAAGAGTCAGAAACCGGCGACGACGCCAGTTTAAAAAGTAAACAGGCCTATGCGGCTGTATGTGCAGCTAATGAAAGCAATAGGCTACGCCGACAAGCCGAAGGGGGTGCGTGATGGTAAGCCAGGTAGCAGCCCTGTTTTGTAGGCGCGATAGTAATTACAAAGAGTTTGATGCTGTTGACGTATGGGACGCCGAGCGCGACGCCAGGCGCTGGCCCGGCGGCTGCCCGGTGATTGCACATCCACCCTGCCGGGCGCGGGGCCAACTTAGGGCAATGGCCAAAGCTGCACCAGGTGAAAAGGAACTGGCATTACTGGCGGTTAAATGGGTTAGAAAATTTGGAGGAGTACTTGAACACCCTAAAAAATCATCTCTTTGGCCGGCGGCAGGGCTTCCCGAGCCAGGCAGTCGCGATGCATTTGGCGGGTGGACGCTTCCGATAAACCAACACTGGTGGGGGCATCGAGCAGAAAAGGCAACTCGGCTTTACATCGTCGGTTGCGAGCCGTGCGATATTCCAGAAATACCGATCATTCTTGGTGATGCGCCTTGCCTAGTAGGTACCAGCGGCCGGCGCAAAGACGGTAAAAGGCTTCAAAGGGGTGATTACGGTTGGCGGCCAGAGATTACCAAAGCAGAGCGAGAACATACCCCGCCTTTGCTGGCTGAATGGCTGGTTAGTTTAGCTAGAAAGTGCCAGGCGAATAATAAGCATGGATATAAAAGTGAGGTGGTCGCATGAAGGAATTTAGAGAAAATCACGCCCCGCCGGCGAGAACGCCGCCGCCGCCCAAAGGCGGCGCCTACGCCCAACAGGCCGCGATGCTTTGCCAAGATAAAGCGTTCCAGCTCTACCTAGATCGCCGCCGCCGGTACAAAAACCAGCTAACCGAAAGCCAGTTACCCGACGGCACCCACACCGCTACCGATGCCCGCGACTGGCTTGTCGCCGCTTGCAAAATCACCAGCCGCGCCGAGCTGGATAGCAACCCCCAGGCGTGCCAAACGTTTCGCATGATTCGCAACCGCTTCAACCGCTGGCGGGCGCGTCAAAAGGGAGAGAAGAGCCAATGAGCACTACAGAAATGCGTGATATTGATAAAGAGTTAACTGATGCCTTGGCCCGCGCAAAAGCAGGCGTAGACCTGGCCATGATTGAGCTGCCCGACGTGGTGGTATTTCCTCGACTCATTCCCGCCATGCCAGCGACGGCGCGAAAGGCGCGCAGCACTGGCCAGCTACTCGGTAGGCCTGGGCCTAAATTCGTGAAGCGTGGCCACCATGTGCGCTATCGGCTGTCCGATGTTTACGCATGGCTGGAAGCGAGCGACAGCTATTCGAGCACCGCCGAGGCATCAATGCACCGCGGTTCGTCCATCGCCTTATAATGGCTTGCTTATGACCTCTTCCCCCTGCCCGATCTGAGCGAACAACTGAACCGCGTTTCGCTTATGGTCGGGCTGGAGGTGGGCATAATATTTGATAGTGGTCTGAATATCGGTGTGAGCCATCAGTTTGCTAACGGTAAGAAGATCTACGCCCACCATCACCAATTGACTCGCAAAGTTATGGCGCAGTGTATAAAGCACCATCCCCTCATGTAGTCCCGCCAGTTCTCTAACGCGCTTCCATGGCCCCCGCATGGCATCTTTGCCTAGCCGCTTGCCGGTCACCGGCGAAGGAAAAACAAACCCGCTGCTGGGTTTGCCGTGCTGTAACCACCAGCTTTCCAAAACCTGAAAGGCTTGATCCGAAAGCGGGAACGTTTGCGGCTCAGGCGATTGGTGCGCGGTTTTTTCGATGATCTTTCGAATACTCTTAAACTCAAAATTAATTTGTGGCCAGCGCAGCCCAAACAAATCACCAGGGCGAAAGCCGGTGTAGTACATGAGCAATAGCCACGGTACCGCGTGGTCAACATAAGCCACCGAATCGAGGTCGGGTAAATACCGTCTGCCGTGGGCGCGGCTGCTCCGGCGTTGGGCGCGCTTCTCTTCCTGATAGGCATTCAGGCCCATAAAAAAGGATTCGCGCTCGCTGTTTTCGAGGTAACGGCGGCCTTCGTCGGCGTCAAGTTGATCACTGGTAAGCGCTGGCTTTTGCAGCTTGATATCTTTTAGCGGGTTCTGGGTGATAACACCGCGCTTAGCCGCGTGGTTAAGCAGTGTTTGTAGTGCGCCGTAGGAACGTTTCAGGGTTTGATAAGCCTGGGGCTTTATCGGTGGCAAGGAATCCGGGGCTCCAGCTTCCTTTTGGGATTGCCAGCGCTCAACATCGCCCAGGCTGAGAGTGTCCATGGGCTTATCTAGCCAGTCGCCAAAACTATTTTCGATACGCTTTAGCGTGGCGGCTCCATCCTTGCGTCGCTTCTGGTGCTCCGCATAATCAGTCTGAAGGTAATTTCTAAGCGTTTGTTGCTGCTGGTGTGTCGCTTCGGCTTTCGATTCTTCAATCACCGCGCGGGGATCGCCGCCTTGGGCAACTACGGCCAAGGCCTCGCGCGCGGTTTCGCGAGCCTGGGCAGCAGTGTAAACACCGTACTTGCCAATGGTTAGCATGCGCTGGGCGCCGGACTTGGTCCGATAATACAGGCGGAAAGTCAGCCCACGCGGGCGATGACGAACGTGATAACCTGCTAGCTCGGTATCGAAAACATCATTTCCAGGCGGCAACTTGCTAAGCTCTGACAAAAAACGCGCAGTCAGCTTAGCCTTATCGGTGCTCTTGCCCACGAATACTCCAAAAGGTAAAAAAACTGGGTAGCAAATAGGTAGCAAGATGAGGATAAAGGGGGCGATAGCCAGCAACAAGTAGAATAGATGTTTAACTCATAAGCTATTGATTGTTATTGGCCTAACTTATCCACACCAATATGGGGATATATAGAGTTATCTTATCCACAAGCCTTCGGGAGGCAGAGGTCGTAGGTTCGAATCCTGCTATTCCGACCAAGAACACTATGAAAAACGGCCACTTAGCTAACACAGCAAGTGGCCGTTTTTTGTTGCCTAAAAATTAGGCGTCAAATAGGTGATACTCGCTGCTACTTGATATTAAAGCGCTGCTCAAAAATAAAATAGCCTGCTAACAGCTATGCTAAGATTGGTGGTTGCTTTGAACCCTTTCCTTTCCTTTTTAAGTGGGCCAAGACCATTCGCCAGTTAACGCATATAAAGGCTGTACTGCTATTCGCCAGCACCATGACCGTGATGTCGGGGGCGATTATCGCACCTGCGCTGCCGGGGATCAGCCGCCACTTTCCTGACCAGCCGCAGGTGTTGATTCAGTTGATCCTGACTATTCCTGCGCTGATGATTACCCTGTTCAGCCCACTGATGGGGTATCTGGCTGACCGGTTTGGGCGCAAGAAACTACTGCTGGCGATGCTATTCATTTATGGCTTTGCCGGTGTTTCGGGCTTTTTTATTGATCGCGTGGATCTGCTATTGAGTTCCCGGGCGCTAATGGGGATTGCGGTGGCTGGCATTCTTAGCATTAGCACCACACTGGTAGGCGATTATTTTGATAGTGCCGAACGCGCCCGTTTTCTGGGGCTGCAGAGTAGCTGCATGGCGTTGGGCGGGGTGATCTTTATTAATCTGGGCGGGCTGCTCTCCGACTGGAGTTGGCGCGGCCCGTTCTTGCTTTATCTGACCGGCGTGCTTTTACTGCCTTATGCTTGGGCAATTCTGCAAGAACCCAAATCCAGTGACGACAACAGCCATGATTCTAGCAATGCGCCGGTCAAAGTAGATGTCGGGCGCACCGGCCTTGCCTATCTGATCGCCATGATCAGCATGGCGATGTTTTATATGTTTCCTGCCCAGTTGCCCTTTCTGCTTTCTCAACAGGGCCAGATTAGCGGCATGGCCATTGGCGTGGCGCTCTCCATGTCAGCGCTAACGGCCAGCATCGTGGCGTTTTGCTATGGCTACTACAAGCCATTCCTGTCGGTAATGACGATCTATGTGCTCGGTTTTTTCCTGGCGGCCGCCGGTTTTTTAGTGGTGGGCTTCACCCAAAGTTACGCCATGGCCATTGTGGGCGCGGCGATCTCCGGGTTTGGCCTGGGGGCTTTCATGCCGAATACCACCACGTGGCTGATGCGGATCACGCCTCAGCGCGTGCGCGGCCGGGTATTTGGCGGTTTTACCTCGACCTTCTTTTTCGGCCAGTTCGCCTCCCCGGTGGTGGTCGCTCCGGCAGTCATCTGGCTGGAGTCGCTGCGTAATGTGTTTACCGGCATGGCGGTGGTGTGCGGGCTGCTGGCCGTCGTGCTGATCATATTGAGTAAGACGACGCTAAAGGCAGACAGCCAACTTTAAGCATCAGTGCTTACGCGGGTGGATGAATTAATCCCACAACGCTGACCAAAATCAGCACGGCCCCCAGCACACGGAAAAAAAGCCCGGTGTCCGCTTTTAGCATATAGCGATGGGCTTTCTCGCCCACCAGGTGACCAATAAACGCACAGGGCAGCAGCCACAGCTGGTGGATGAGCTGAAGGTCTACACCTGCAATCAGGAACGAGACCATCTTGATGACCACCAGAATAAACCACAGCACGAACATGGTATCCCGCAACTGCGCTTTGGCCACATGCGTCGCGAACACCGCCACGATTAGCGGTGCACCAATCAGCGACGTACCACTGACATAGCCACCCAGCGCCAGCAGCACGTAATCCACGTACTTATTCTTGCTCTTGAACGGCTTGTTTAGCACATAACCAATGGCATAGATGAATACGATGCCGAAAATGATGCTGGTCATCACGTTAGCGGGTAGTGTCAGCAGCCCCACTACCCCAACCAGCTTGGGAATGATCATGATCTTTAGAGCTTTGAACAGGTAGCCCCAATCGATATTGCTTTCCGGTGAGGCGTCTCCCGCCCCCGCTTTCTGCAGTTGGCGATGCCCGCTCCAGGCAATCCAACTGGAGAAAATCAGCAGATGAATGGCAATAATCGGCAGGAACACCAGCGGTTCGTTGACCACTAGGAGTAGGAAAGGTAGCGCCAGTACAGCGCCGCCAAACCCTAGGCTGGTTCGCACAAAACCGCTCCAGGCAAAGATGAGCCCGATCAGTAGATACTGGTACCAGAGTAGATCCGTCATTGCGCGTGCAGGGTCCTTATTAAGATGAGTGACTGCCCAGTTGCCACCAGCTTGGCAGCAGCGCGCGTACTTTAGGCTGGGCAAAACGATCATCCATTAATACCACAACCCCTTCATCTTCTGGACTGCGAATCACCCGCCCGGCCGCCTGCACCACCTTGATCATGCCGGGAATTTGGTAGGTGTAGTCATCGCCCTGGCCAAACCGTGCGCTCAAACGCGCCTTGAGCGCTTCGTTGAACGCGTTAAACGGCGGCAAGCCCAGCGTAGCGATAAACGCGCCTATCAAGCGGTCACCGGGCAAGTCGATCCCCTCGGCGAAGGCACCGCCCAGCACGGCGAAGCCGATACCTCTCCCACCGGGCGAAAAGCGGGTTAAAAAGGCATCGCGCTGCGCCTCCGGCATGCCCCGGGTTTGGCTGAAGACCGGCACATCAGGATGCGCCTCACGAAAACGCGCCAACGCGGCCTCCAGGTAGGCAAAGCTGCTGAAGAAAGCCAGGTAGTGGCCGGGCCTGCGCTGATACTGCTGCGCCATGGCGGCCACTAGCGGCTCGATGGAGGCATCGCGGTCGCGAAAGCGCGTCGAGATATGGCGGTGAATACGCACCTCCAACTGACGCGCGGCAAAGGGAGAGGCCACTTCGCGCCAGGCAGTCGTCGTTGGCAGTCCTAGCAGATCCCGGTAGTAATGCGCAGGGTTCAGGGTGGCGGAAAACAGCACCACCGCGTGCGCAGCATTGAACCGCCCGGCCAGAAAGTCGGCGGGTATCAAGTTGCGCAACCCTAGCACCGCCCGGCCGCGCCCATGGCGGGTAAGATCACACAGCGAGTGTTCGCCAAAGTGCTCTGCCAAACGGCAGAACGCCAAGGCTTCGAACAGTAGCTCTTGCAGTTCAAGGCTGGCCTGATCCGGGTGCTCACCGAGGTAATCGGTGATCGCGGCCCCCACTTGCTGGACAGCACCCACCAGCTTATCGGGAAGCGTCTCGAGTAGCGCATAGCCCGGCGGCCCTTTATCGCCCGCCGCCTCAAGCCCTTCCGCTTTGATCACCGCCTGCCACTGGCGAGCCAAACGCCCTAACGGGCCCGCGATGGGACTGGGCGCGACACGGCGTAGTCGATTGAGGCGCTGCTGATCGAGTTCAGCGCTATACATCCCGCGTGCACGCTCCACCAGATTATGCGCTTCATCCACCAGCACCCCGGCCCGCCACTCGTTGGCCTGCGCCAAACCGTGGAGCAGGGCGTGGCTGTCAAACCAGTGATTGACGTCGCCGACGATCACATCCGCCCAGCGCGCCAGCTCCTGACCGAGGTAATAGGGGCACACATCATGGGCCAACGCCACCTCGCGCAGCGCTTGGCGATCGAGCCACCCCTGCTCGACGGCTGCCTGGCGGGCGGCAGGCAAGCGGTCATAAAAGCCGGTGGCCAGCGGGCAGGACTCGCCATGGCAAGCGCGGTCGGGGTATTCGCAGGCCTTTTCCCGCGCCACTAATTCCAGCACACGCAGCGGCAGGATTTCGTCTTCATCACGCATAACCAGGGTGGCCATGGCATCTAGCGCCAACCGGCGACCCGGGGTTTTCATGGTGAGAAAGGCGATACGATCGAGCTGCTGGCGCGGCATCGCCGAGAGCATCGGAAACAGCGTAGCCAGCGTTTTGCCAATCCCGGTGGGCGCCTGGGCGAGCAGGCAACGCCCGGTGCTGGCCGCCTTATAAACATCCTCGGCGAGTTCACGCTGGCCGGGGCGAAACGTGGCGTGGGGAAAACGCAAGCGGCAAAGGGCACCGTCACGGCGCTGGCGGTGGTCGGCCTCCTGCTGCGCCCAGGCGAGAAAGCGTTGGCACTGTTCAATAAAGAACACCTGGAGTTCGTCGGCAGTGGCATCTTGCGTGAGTAGGGCCTCCTTGCCGCTGGCGATGTCCAGATACACCAGCGTCATGGTGATACTTTCCAGGCCGCGCTCGGCACACAGCAGCGCGCCGTACACTTTTACCTGCGCCCAATGGAGCGCACGCTGGTTATCCGCCATGCGTTCCAGACTGCCACGGTGGGTTTTCACCTCCTCCAGGCGGTTGGTCACCGGGTCATAACCATCGGCACGCCCGGTAACGGTCAACCCTTCAAAAGCACCGGAGAGTGGCAGTTCAGCGAGGTAGTCTTCCCCGCGTCGACTAGCGACGAGGGCATGCCCTTGCATACCTTCCCGGGCACTGGGAGCAGGCGTAAAACGGTGATCAAGATCCCCCTCGCGGGCGGTGAAATCGCATAGTGCGCGCACCGCCACCCGGTAGTTCGCGCTCATACGGCAGGCTCGCCGTTGTCTGTCCAGCGTACGTAACACACCGCAACAGGCATCGCGTGGCGATGGAAAAACGTTAGCCAGCGGCGCTGATTATCCTGTAAGCGATCGCCTGGGCCTTTGACTTCGATCATCCGGTAGCGCGGCTCGCCTGCGGGCGCGTTGGGCAGGAACTGAATCAGGTCCGGCAGGCCAGCCCGGTTGGCTTTTAGATCCTCCAGCAGCCGCTCGAAGCAGCGCCGCAGATGCTCGACGGGAATACACGCCAGCGCCAGCTCCACCAACGCCTCATCGACGATTGCCCAGTGCACAAAGGGGGACGCCAGGCCAAACTTCTCCCGCCAGGTTGCCCGAATGACCTCACAGTAGCTGCCGTTATCCAAGTGCGCTAAGCAGGCGTTAAAAGCCTCTCGTCGCCGGGCCACGAAATCATCGCGGTATAAATCCGCCGGGCCATTGTGGAAGGGGTGGAAGAAGGCACCCGGCAGTGGGGCGAAAATAGCTGACCAGCAAAGCAAGCCAAACAGCCCGGACAGCAGGCTATTCTCCACGTAGCAGACCGGTGCTTGGGGCTCGCGGAGAGCTTCGACCACCGCGCGTTCGACGCCTTGTGGGCCAGGTAATACTAAATCCCAACGCTCATGGGCGGGCTCTAGCTCACTCTGTACAACAGGCAGTTTAAGCCGTCGTCGCAAGCGGGGCAGCAGCCGCGCCAGGGCTTGGTGTTCGGTTTCGTTAGGGGTGCTATTGAGCGCCTGGGTCGCCAGGTCAAACGCCGCCTGATGATCGCCCTGGCGTTCCAGCAGTCGCAGTTGCCGGATACGCGCCTCGCTGCTGCCCGCCTCTGCATAGAGCGTCAGTGCCAACGTTGGCTCACCACGTCGCTCGGCGTCTCGACCCAGTTGGAGGAGCAACCGCGCACGGCGCGTATCCAGCCAGCGGTTATCAGAGCGCGGAGGGACCTCTCTACAGAGTTCAGTAGGTAGCTCGCCAGCATCCAGGCGTTCGCGCAGCCGATGCAGGGCCAGATAGGCGTCCACTTCGTTGCGCGTTTGAAAAGCACGGGAATGCCTCGTGAAAGGCACCGTCTCAAAACGCTGCAGCCCCAGCGCCGTGAGCACGAACTCGGCCCAGTCCTGGCGTAGATTGCCAAAGAACATCAGCCGCAAACGATCACAGGTTTCCATCCTTTGAAGACGCATTATTGGATCAGTAGCGTCAGGCCACCATTGGCATAGCGGCTTGGGGGCGATGGGCTGGCTTGCTAACGTCTCGAAAAGCACGGCTTTAGCGCTGGACGCACTCAGCCCGGCGGTACTTATCTCTTCCGCTAAGACCTGACGCAGCTCAGCCAAGCGCAACTGGTTAAAAAGCTCATCAATACTGATCACCGGGTCGCTATCCACCCAACCTAGCGCGATCAGCGGCGCCATTGCGTGGGCGCTGTCACCGATTTCAGCATAGCGAAGCTTACTGAGCCGAAACAGCTCGCCTTTACGCATCACCATGCGCACTAACAGCGCTTGCGATTCGCGGGGCAAGCTATCGAATTGGTCAATGAAGTCGCGCTCATCGACTGAAAGCAGATCGGCGTGACGCTCCCCTACCCAAGTCAGGACGAAGCGAAAGTTCGTCAGGTAGTAGAAGGGTTCATTGAGAGAGGCGGTTGGCGTAACGAAGGCACTGTTCATTTATCCATTATAACAGTGCGATCGTTTTGTCGTCATGAAGATCAACGATTCAATGAGAGCGTTTGAAAGGCGTGATAGGCCGCCACGACTGTCTCCATTTGAGCGGTATGCGCCTGCACAAAGGGCTCGCCGGTTAGGGTTTCATCAGGGTATTCAGTGATCAGCATCAACGGTGTTAATTGATCGCCATCTTCCGAGATTAAGTAGGGGAAGCCGTTCAACACCGGGAAGGTTAACGCTCCTGCATGAGTCTCAAATAACGCAATTTGCGCGTTATTAAACTCCACCAGCCCAGGCACTTGCGCAAGCTGCTGGGTAACGGCTTCCACCAACTGCTCGGCGGCTGTTTCGTAGCCTGGCTGATGGCGCAGGATCAAAAAGAAGCCTTTAGGGATCGTCCACATCTCAAAGCCGCGGGGCACGTAACCGCTTAACGGCCGCGTCCACTCATGGGCCGGGTAGCCGTGCAGATTGATATGCAGTCCGGCATTACTGAGAGCAAATGCCTGTTCACGAATAGCATGTTCAAATGGCTGCCCAAGCGGCTGGCTCTGGAGGTCATTACCAAAGGCAGTGTAGCGCGCCGCGTGGTGCATATGACGTGGCTGAGTGGCGATGAGCCGGCCTTGCAACGCGTAACCGTCAGGGTTTTCTAGCGGAGAAATGACAAAGTGAGCCCCCGACTCCCCGCGCAGTTGTTGAGCAGCACGCAACGCCCCTACCACCCCGGAGGTTTCGTTGGCGTGCTGGCCCGCGCTGATCATCACGGCACGATCACTGCCGACGAGATAACGCGCCTCCACTGCACGGCCTGCCCGAGTGGTGGCATAGAGCGCCTGGCCACCCAACTCTGCCAATAACGCCTCTATTTGCTCATCGCCAATAGCCTGCTGAGCGCTCTCCAGTTCGACCTCGGCACGCGGCAGTTGGGAGGTATCCAGAGGCCGTAGGCTGACTTTTAAGTAGGCTCGCTCCCCTTGAGAGGAGACGTCCGGCACAATCTGACCCGGCTGAATGGAACGGTCCCCCAGCGCTAGGCCTGCACGGCGCTGAAAATATTCCAATGTGGAGAAGTAAAGTTCTTCATGCAGCGCCTCACTGAGGCTGATATGTTCATCATCCCATGCTAAGCGGCGGTCGCTACAGGGCAATTGCACCGTAAAGTTGAGCTCTTCAAAGTAAGGCGAAGCTGCCTGCCACTGGGTTGAGAATAACGTCGCCATCGCCGCTTGAAACAGTGCCTCAAAATCCGTCTCAACAATCGACTCGTTCACCTCGCCATTGGGAGAGGTAAGCCGCAGCCAGCCACAGGGCGAGCACTGAGCCTCATCTACATGATCTAGATGTTGGCGATTAGGCGCTTCAACCCAATATGTTTCCAGCTCCCCAGTGCTACGCTCCACACGAACGCGATAATGAAGAGGTGTAGAGATAGTGGTTGAAATAGTGGCAGGCGTGGCATCAGCTTCCTCCCAGCGTAGCGATACACCTGGCGGAAGTAGCGCCGCCAGCGGGTAGGCTTCCAGCAGAAATCGGCGCGGCGCATGTGCTAACACCGGGTACTCAATTACCAACGACTGCAGTGCCGCCCACGAGAACTCCTCTAAAAAGAAGTGCACCAGGGGCTTATAGGCACTGCGCAGGCGCGCACTAATACCAACAGCCTTGAAGGCCGTTTCTGTGGCTTGGCGTTCGCTTTCATCGTCGAAGACCCACGCCTCCAACTGATAACCTTGATAGGCAGGCGTGGCGTACTCATCAAGCAAAGATCGTGTAGTGCGTGGAAACGAGCGCTCTAACAAGATCTCGATACGGGGATCGTTGGTCATAAGGAGGTGCGTCCAGTGGGATCCAGGGCATCCCGAAGCCAGTCACCCAGCAGGTTCAGCCCCAGCACGGTTAACAGAATAGCCAAGCCGGGGAACACGCTAACCCACCACGCCGTTTGCAGGTAAGTGCGCCCTTCAGCCAGCATGCCGCCCCAGCTCGGAATCACCGGATCCACGCCCAAGCCTAAAAAGGTCAGGCTGCTTTCCAGCAAAATATTATTGGCCACATTAAGGGTCATCAGCACGATAACCGGGCCAATCAAATTGGGCAGCAGATGCTGGAACAGAATGCGGATATCTTTCACCCCAATCGCTTTGGCCGCCAGAATAAATTCGCGGTCGCGCAGCGATAGCACCGAGCCGCGCACCAAGCGCGCGTACTGCACCCACTGAGAGATAATCAGCAGAATAATCATATTGGTTAGCCCGCCACCAATCACCGCAATAAAGGTAATCGCCAGCAGGATAAAGGGCAGCGCAAGTTGCACGTCGGCAAAGCGCATCACGATCATATCCAGGAACCCACCGTAGTAGCCGGATACCAACCCCATAATGATGCCGATCACCACTGCCCCTAGGGCTGAGTAAACCCCGACTTTTAGCGAGATTTCACCGCCGATAATCACCCGCGCGAGCACATCCCGGCCTAATGGATCCGTGCCAAGGGGAAAGCTAGGCTCCACCAGCGGCGGCGTTAAACGGTAGGCTAAGTTAAGCTCTGAACCTCCACCGGGAAACAGCCAGCCGGAGAAGATCACCGCTAAACCGATACCACCCACGAGCAGCACACCAAGGATAAACTCAAGGTTCTTAAAGCGTTTCAATTTGTCGGATTTGATAGCTGCGGTCATGGTTATTCCTTGCGCACCCTGGGGTCGACCAGGCCATAGGCGATATCAACAAGCAGGTTAATGGAAATGATCATTAACGAGAGCACGGTAATAACGCCTTGTAAGACGGGATAATCCCGGGCCGATACGGCTTCGAAAGCCAAGGTGCCTAATCCCGGCCAGTTAAAGACACGCTCGACAACCACGATACCGCCCAACAGCCCACCGAACTGCAAACCAAAATAAGTAATCAGCGGAATGGAGCAGTTACGCAGTGCATGTTTGTAGAGTACAACCGTGTTGGAAAGGCCTTTTGCCCGCGCCACCATGATGTACTGAGAGCGCAGGGTATCCAGCATAGTGGTTCGCACAAGGCGCACGTTGGTGGCGGTTAGAATGATCCCCATCGTCGCCGCAGGCATAATGAAGCTGGAGAAGCCCTCCATGCCACTGGGCGGCAGCAGGTTAAAAGTGATGGAGAGCAGTAGTACCAGCATGATGGCCAGCCAGAAGTTAGGAAAAGAGAGCCCGATCAGGGAAAAAATCCTGATCATCTGGTCGGGCCACCTTCCCCGCGATACCGCTGCCTTAATACCCAGCGGTATCGATACCACGATAGATACAAACAGCGAGGCAAAAGCCAGCGCCAAGGTGGCGGGCAGCGCGCGACCGATCAGGTCACTCACCGGGGTGCCGCCCATAAAGCTACGCCCAAAATCACCCACCACCAGCCCACGCAGGAAACCGATGTACTGGGCCAGGAAGGATTGATTCAAGCCCAAGGCTTCACGAATCCTTTCCAGATCCGCCTCGGTAATACTACCCGCCCCTTGTGCAAGCATCACCGCCGGATCACCGGTTAACCTGATCGCAAAAGAGACGATAAGCGTCACTGCGATCACCACAAAGACGGCCTGCAGTATTCGATAAAGAAGAAATTTTGCCACTATGACCCCAAGCCCGTAACGCTTACATGAAGTTTTTGTGAAGTGTCAGTGTGAAGGACCGGCCACCCTTTCAAGCGGCCGGATGGCGTTACGTTTATTCACTAACGTCCACATTGGTTAACCGCATACGGTTATCGGGAGCGGGCTCAAAATTCTCCACCCGGTCACTGACACCATAGAGGGCATTGATGCTATAGAGCGGCATTTCCAAGGCGCGATCCTGGGTATACTGCGCGATCGCCTGGAGCAGAGTTTCACGCTCTTCCTGATCAGTGATGCTGCGCTGGGCTTCGAGCATTTCATCTAACTCAGCGTCGCTGTCATAAGGATTCCAGCGTTCGCCAGTGTGGTACATCAGGTAAGCGGTATTGTCGAAGTCAAACGTCCATCCGCCCCATTTCTGCTGGAACATCTCACCAGTGCGGCCTGCCGGGATAATGTCGTTAAGGAGCACATTGGTTTCATATGGCTGGATCGACGCGGTAATCCCCACCCCTTGAAGGTAAGACGCTACCACCTGGGCCACCTCGCCAAAGGTTGCGTCGTTACCGCGCACATCTATTTGTACCGTTGCGCCTTGCTCGACGCCCGCTTCATCCAGCAATTCGCGTGCCTGCTGCGGATCATACGGCAGGGGCTCCATATCAGGGTCGTTACCGAAGGACTGAGCGCCCTGGAAGCTGGCAATCATTTCGCCCTCGCCAGCCAGGATGGAGTCGATAATCGCCTGACGATCCACGGCCATAATCATGGCTTTACGCACGCGTTCGTCGGCGGTAATACCTGATTGGGTGTTGAAGCGAATAGCTTCCACCGTCGGCGAAGGCACACTGACGATGCTGGCCCCGTCGTGGTTATTGATCGTGTCGATCATACCGATAGGAATCGTCGGCGGAATGACGATATCGACCCGCCCAGCCTGCAGTTCAGCCACAGCGGTGGAAGGCTCGGAGATAAAGCGGTAAGTCACTTCGTCAAGTTTCGGCGCGCCGCCCCAGTGATCGGCAAAGGCTTCAAGCTGAACATCTTCACGCGGATTATATTCCACTACTTTAAACGGCCCAGTGCCTACCGGATGGGTATTGAAATGGTCGTCGCCATGCTCGGCCAGGTATTCTGGAGGTACGATCATTGCGCCGTAACCCGCTAGCTTGGTGAGCAGCACTGGGTCGGGTTCATTGAGATGGAAGTCGACTGTGTACTCATCTATTACTTCTACGCTTTCAATCGCCGTATAGTTGGAGCGCTGGGGCCCCTGACCGCCCTCCTCGCCTAATAAGCGATCAAAGGTGAACTTCACCGCTTCAGCATTGAAGGGTTCGCCATTATGGAAGGTAACGCCTTCACGCAGAGTGAAACGAATGCGGGTACCATCATCCAGCTCTTCCCACTCGGTTGCCAGGCCGGGCACCAGCTCTAAATCAGGGCCTCGATAAGTCAAACCATCGAAAATATTGGTGGCAACCGAGGCCCAATTCACCAAAAAAGTGTCGATGGGATCCCAGCTGCCCGGATCTTGCGGCGAAGCAATCGTTAATGAACCAGCCTGCGCAGAGGCAGAGAAGGCAACGCTCAGAGCCATACCGGCGATGGCACCATTGGGCACGCGTTTGTTTTTCTTCATGGGATTACTCCTGTTGTTGTCTCACAGTTTTTATATCATCAGGAAACTAACTATGATGCCAAACGCTCGGCGCTGCCTACTTCCTGGGCAACGAAATGACCGCTAGCCACCTGCACTAATGGCAAATGTTCTGGCTCATCATCGACCTTACGAATGGGGCTAAGAATATCGCCCTGCAGCAATGTACGCTCCCGCCTCTGTGCGGGGTCGGCCACCGGCACAGCGCTCAACAGCTTGCGGGTATAGGAGTGCTGAGGCGAATCAAACACCGCCCGGCGCTCGCCTAACTCGACAACTTGACCAAGGTGCAATACCGCCACGCGGTGGCTCATTTTTTCCACTACAGCCATGTCATGACTAATGAACAGATAGGCCAAGCCTTCGTCTTGCTGCAACTCCATGAGCAAGTGAATGATCTGCGCCTGGATAGAAACATCGAGGGCGGATAGCGCTTCATCAGCAATGATCAACTTAGGCTTGGAAGCCAGAGCGCGGGCAATACAGATACGTTGGCGCTGGCCGCCGGAAAATTCATGGGGATAGCGTTCAGCCTGATCAGCGCTCAAACCAACGCGCTCAAGTAACTGGTTAACGCGCTGACGGATTGCTTTAGCACCATGCAACAAACCGTGCGTACGAATGGGTTCAGCTATCGAAAAGCCCACGGTTTTGCGGGGATCCAAGGAGGCAAACGGATCTTGAAAAATGTATTGCACTTCTTGGCGCAGACACATTTTTTCTGCCCGCGACATATCGGCTACGGCCTTACCACCAAAACGTATCGTACCGCTGGTGCTTTCCTGTAACTGTTGTATGGTGCGTCCGATGGTCGATTTTCCAGAGCCAGACTCACCGACCAATGCCAGGGTTTCACCGGGAAAAATGGTAAAGCTGACATTTTCCACTGCGTGTACGCGATGGCTGACCCCGCCCAAAAAGCCTTTACGGATATCAAAACGTGTAACTAGGTTTTCCACTTCCACTACAGGGACGGTATCAGTGCGGGCGGTATCCTGCTTAAGGCTTTCGCCACGCGTACGAGCAATATCCCCCTCTAATTCGACCAGCGGATCCATGCGGGGCAGGTCTTCCCCCCGCATGCTACCCAGCTTGGGTACCGCCGCTAGCAAGGCTTGTGTGTAAAGGTGCTGAGGTTGGGCAAATATCTTTTCCACCGACGCTTCCTCAACTTTTTCACCATGACGCATGACCACTACCTGGTCGGCCATTTCCGCCACCACCCCCATATCGTGAGTGATAAAGATGACGGCCATCCCTAGCTCCTGCTGCAGGTCGCGCATGATGGTAAGAATTTGCGCCTGGATAGTAACGTCCAATGCAGTGGTAGGTTCGTCTGCTACCAATACCTTGGGTCGACAGGCCAACGCCATCGCTATCATCACCCGTTGACGCATGCCGCCGGATAGCTGATGAGGGTAGCGTTTCAACATTGCTTCAGCATCGGATAAACGCACCAGCTTAAGCAGTTTTAACGCCTCAGCACGTGCTGATGTCTTGGTATGGTTTTCATGCAGCACCAGCACTTCGGTAATTTGATCACCGATGGTATAGACGGGATTTAGAGAGGTCATCGGCTCCTGAAAGATCATGGCGATATCCTTACCACGTATCTTACGCATCGCCTTATCGGAGAGTTGGGTAAGGTCTTGTGGCTGAGAACCATTGGCGTCACGGTGAAACATTATCGTACCGCTGGTAATCTCAGCGTTCATGTATTCCACCAAGCGCATAATAGCCAGTGAAGTCACAGATTTACCGGAGCCAGACTCACCGACAATGGCCGTTGTTTTGCCAGGATAAACATCAAAACTCAGGTTTCTGACAACGCGATTAGAGCCGAAATTGACGCTCAGTGAGCGAACCGATAGCGTGGGTGGTGTCGTCACAATTTGTTATACCCCTTCCCCTTGGATAGCGAACAGGCTCAGCGCTTTTCTTAAACATAAGTCGTGTATTGCAAGTCACTTCAAACTACTTACCCTGACAAACGTTTGTCAACTTATCCTTTTTAAGTATTTACTAACTACATTGTCGTTAAGAACACCTCTGCCACACTCCAGTTCTAACTAGCATTAAATTCACATGACATAAAAAAACTCCCGAGCGGGAGTTTTTGGCACTTTCACTTAATTTATATTGTCAAACTTAACTTACCCCACCCGGTGCTGCTTAAGCACAGTAAGGCTTCGCTCTTCTTCACTTAACGCTTCTTCGCTTTGCAATTGAGTGGGCGCTTGACGGGTGCCGACTAGCACGTACCACTCCGCCTCGGAAAGGAAGGTTTGGCACCAGCGGCCCAGGGCGGCGGCGCTCTCTTCGCGGCTAACTTCACCGCAGCGGTAATCGTTTGCTAAGTGGAGGAGATCTTGACGGGCGGTACGTGCACGGGCAGTGCCACCGTGTACTTTTGCCAGGGGGCAGCGTCGGTCATAGGAGGCGTTGGTTAACGCATTAAGCCAACGCTCTAGTTCATGTGCCTGAATTCCACCATACACTGCCACGCTTTAGCTCCCTGCCCCGTTGAAAGGGCATTAGCCTGCCCGATTTACGGGCTGCTGTCACGGTTAACCTTTACCCTTGTTTAGATGCAATTCCAGGCCTTTTTCTCGGGCCTGTTCAAAACCTTGTAACACGTTGACTACATTGACACCGATTGCATCCACCGCATAGCCCCCTTCCATCAAAAACACGCTAGGCAGCCCTACTTGAGCTAAGCGCTCACCTAATACGGTGAAATCTGCGCTGGTAAAGGTGAAGGCACTTATCGGGTCACCTTCAAAAATATCGACCCCTAGCGATACGATTAAACAGTCACAATCAACTGCTTTGATCTGCGCTAATGCCTGATCAAGTGTCGCTAACCAGGTAGCGACACTGGTGCCCGGCGGCAGGGGGTAATTGAAATTAAACCCCTCACCCTTGCCTTCGCCACCCTCATCAGCGTAGCCCAAATAGTAAGGAAAGGTTACATCGGGATCGCCGTGTAAAGAGATGAACAGGACATCGTCACGACCATAGAAAATCTGCTGAGTACCGTTGCCATGGTGGAAGTCGACATCAAGAACAGCCACTCTGCGCTTACCAGCATCTAAAGCGCGTTGGGCGGCAACCGCGGCGTTGTTAAAAAAGCAGTACCCGCCGAATTGATCAAACGCGGCATGGTGACCCGGGGGTCGACACAGACCAAAACTGGGTTCGCCTGTTTGCAACGTATACTCTACCGCGCCGAGTGCTGCATCTTTGCTCGCCATGGCGGCTTCAAAAGTGCCTTCTGAAATCGACGTTTCGGCCGCCAATGCGTAGTAGCCCAACTGCCCGCTGATAGAGCGCGGAATACGGTCACCCCGCATCGTTCGCGCTGGCCAAATATTGGGGATCGCTTCGCCGTTGTGCCCGGCCGCAACCCACTGCTTCCAACAGTTGGCTAAAAACGTGACGTAGTCAGCATCGTGTACCGCCATTACCGGTTCGAGTCCATAGGCTTTTGGAGCGCAAATATCACCAAGCCCGGACTGACGAAGTTGCTTGAGCACCAAATCGAGACGCTCAGGGCACTCAAACGGGGTAACCAACGCACCGTCATGCAACTCCGTACGCGCTTGGCGTAAGCGGCTCTCTTCTGAGTAGAATGTCAGCATGCTGGCTCCTTGATCTCAACCCACCGCGTTAGCGGGTAATAGTTACGTTGACTCTAATTGATAAGGCCTCTGCTTGGCCCAGCGACGTTTCTGGCTCGCTGTCTGTTGCTTTAATTGATATTCGGCCCGGCTAGCGGCGCTGCGATCTTCAAACGGTTCAGCTCCCAACAACGCGACGGGCGGGTTAGCACGGGTATAGCGCGCGCCTTTGCCCATGCAATGCGCTTGATAGCGCTTTGCGAGATTGTTTGTTATGCCCGTATACGTACCACGCTGGCACTCAAGCAAATAAACATACCAGCGGTTGGTGTTAGGCTGACTTGTGCCTTGTGTGCTATTCACTCACTCGTCTCATGGGTAGCAGCCAAGGATGCCATAAATTCTTTCAGCGCGTTAAGGGGCATGGGCTTCGCCAGACCGAAGCCCTGAAAAGTATCACATTGATAGTCCATCAGACGACGATGCTGCTCCTCCGTTTCAACCCCTTCTGCCACCACATTTAATCCAAGGTGGTGCGCCATAGAGATAATCCCCTGCACAATAGCCATATCATCGCGGCTATGCGTTATCTCATGAATAAAGCTACGGTCTATTTTCACCGTACTAATGGGCAAATCTTTTAAATAACTTAAACTTGAAAAGCCCGTGCCAAAATCATCAATAGAGACGCCTATTCGCATATCACGCAACGCTTGGAGTGTATCGATCGCCGCTTGCGTATTATTCATTAAAATACCTTCAGTCAGCTCCAACGATAGCAATTCCGGCGCCAGCCCGGTAGCCAGCAATGTTTGACGAAGGGTAGCGAGAAAACTGGCACGGTGGAACTGTAATGGCGACAGGTTCACTGCCACTCGTACTGGCTCTGGGCCTTGATGAATTAGTGATTGCATATCCAAGCAAGCACGATTAAGTACCCACTCACTTATCGGCATAATTTGGCCGGTAGTTTCCGCGAGTGAAATAAAACGGGCCGGCGAAATCCAGCCCTTGGTAGGATGATGCCAACGTATCAGCGCTTCTACACTCGCCAGTTGGCCAAAACGGTTTAACAAGGGCTGGTAATAAAGCTCAAATTCTTCACGCTCAATGGCTTCTTGTAGATCGTTACGCAACACCATGCGTTCGCTCACCGTATCGGTAAAGGCATGGGTATACCACTCGTAAGCATTACGTCCCTGCTGCTTGGCTTTGTACATCGCCATATCAGCTTGTTGAATCAGCATTTGCGCCTGCTGCGTGTCTTCTTGACTGAGCGAAATCCCGATACTGGCGGTTAAATACAGCTCTTGGGCATCAATGCAATAGGGACGTGCTAGCGATGCAAGTATTCGCTTTACTACTTCCAAAATATCCGCGCTATCAACGACAGTAGCATGCAGAATAACAAACTCATCACCCCCTAAGCGGGCCACAATATCATCTGATCTAACAGCCGCGGATAACCGTTTAGCCACGTCTTGCAATACCCGGTCACCCACGGCGTGCCCGAGATTATCATTGATAGGTTTGAAGTCATCTAAGTCCACAAACAGCACCGCTATTTGCTTTCCATGCTGCTGCGCAAGCGTAAATTGCTCTACTAGCTTGTCTTCAAAGAGCGCACGATTAGGTAGCCGGGTTAAATCATCGTGACTTGCGTGATAAGCCAATCGTGCTTCGTATGCTTTATGTTTGGAGATATCGTGTTGAACGCCAACAAAATGGGTAACGTGGCCCTCCTGGTCACGCACGGGGGAGACATAGAGGTCGTTCCAAAACGGCGTACCGTCTTTACGGTAGTTGCACAGTGTGACATGGACATCACGCTGCTCTTCAAGATGGCGATGAATTTGCGCGACGATAGCGGGATCGCTATCACGCCCCTGCAGAAAGCGGCAGTTTTTTCCGATAACATCTTCCTGCGTATAGCCAGTCATGACGCTAAACGCTCTATTGGCATACACGATTGGCATATCAGGCAGATTTGCATCAGCAATCAATACGCCGTTAACACTTGCCTCAACACTGCGTTCTAAGGTTCGTAACTGAGTTTGCTGCGCGCGGCTGGTGGTGACGTCCTGGGCAATGCCATAGATGCCTGCAACGTTGTTATTAATGTTGATAGGCAAGGCGATCAAATCTAACAGGTGCTGTTGCCCGTCACGGTCATAGATAGAGAGTTCAAAGCGTGTAATCTTGCCCTGCATAGCACTTTCAAAGTGCTGAGCCACATTCGCTAGCTCGTCGGCATTAATAAAATGTGTAAAGTGTTGTTCTAAAATTTCACTATTCGTGTAGCCGGTGATAGTAGTGCAGCTCGCATTCGCCGTAACAAAACGGCCCTGTGTATCGAGTGAAAACACCGCATCGGGATGATGGGTAAAAAGCGAACGATAACGCTGTTCACTGTCGGCGAGTGAGAGCTGCGCTGCTGATAATTCGCGGGTACGTGCAGTACCCATCCCCACCAAGCCCAAGCAAAATGCCAGCAACCAACTGAGCAACAGCCCGCCCATGGCAACGGTGACTGGCATAAAGCTCATCATGTGCCAGTTATAATGGGCGCCAGGATAGGCAAACAGAGTAAGATTGACGCCGCCCGGCAAGCCTGCACGACGCGATACTAACGCCATGTCAGGGGTTAAAACAGAATCAGCATTAAACCCAGCAGGATGTAGTACAAGTAACGGTTTCTCCCCACGATTCACACTCACTTGAAAGGGCCCTAACGCCATTCTCAGTTCATTATTGAGTAATTCAGCAATATCAAACGTTGCTAGCAACTGTTGGCCGCTGCTGAGCGTTGGGATCGTAAGCAACACCCGCTGGGGTTGTTCCTCCTCAGGCACCATCAAGCGCGGGCGGCCAAGCGGGAACTCCAACCATTCGCTTACGCGCGGCTTGGTTATTTGTTGTTGAAGCCACGCCTGCTCACTCACCATGCGGGCTGTCGACCACAGAGACTGATTCGCTTCATTGATTAGCGCCACAGCCTTTAAGCTTGGCATATCACGAAGATAGTGCTGCGCATCTGTTACTAATAAAGCTGTCTCAACGTTTCCACCTGCTGCTTCCAGACGCTCAGCCATGCGCTGCATTTGATGCAGGCGAACACGCATCGCCTGCTCGGCATTAAGCTGCACATTATCGAGTAAATAAATGGCCTGCTGCTGAGTGGTCGCATGCTGCTGCATGCTCAGCAGCAGCCATACGAGACTGCTGACCGCTACGCCGCTCAAAGCCGCTACGGTTGCCCAGCGCTCTAAATTAAGACGTTGCGATGGACGACGTATACCCAATGCAATCAGGGCGCTACCCAACAGCACAGCGAAAACCAACACCGCGACAGGCGACGATGAGAAAAGCGGGTTGTCTACTTCGACCCCGCTCCATAAGCGGGCTATCACGAGACCTGCAAAGAGCCACAGGGCGACCCCAGTGGCCAACCAACTTAAGCGGCGGCGGGGAGTAGCAAACCCTATATATAAGCAGAGTGCTACCGCCATTAACATGACAGCGGCAATCGAGGTAATTCTAAGATGGCCGGTTAACCACGAACCTTCCTGCCCGCCTGCCCATTGATTGTGCACAATGGTGTAAACCAATATAACCATCAACAGGCAAGCACTAAAACGCTGCAACCATCGCCAATATTGCAGCGCTGCCAAAAGCCCCACGCCTAAAAGCAGTGTTATCAGCGCAGCGTCAGGCACCAACGTCACGGCAAACAAGGCGTACTGAGCACCGATACTAAATAAGAGCCCTTCCACACCCATAAAAAGTAGCGTGGCTGCCACCATTAACAGTAGCGTTTCCAACGCCAAATCACGGGTATTTATCGGCATGTGTAATGAAGCCCCACTTAACACGTCACTGGCGGCTAACGTTTAAACTCGACGCTTTCCGACAGAGACTGTAACAACTCGTACTGTTGATTGAGGTAGTCGGCATAGCTACTAAGCGGACGGTAATCGATCAGAGAACCATGAACATGCTCGATAGTGTGCGCCAAGGCTGGCTGAGCCAGAGCCTGCTCGAATGCATTCGCCAATATAGCCAATCTTTCCGGAGCAGTCGTCAACGGTGCAAAAACGCCCCGGTCAGTCGTATTTACCATTTCGATACCTTGCTCTTTTAAGGTGGCGACCTCGGGCAAACCGGTTAATCTGGTTTCACCAGCCACACCCAGCGGTGTGAGCGCATTGGCGGCGAACAGACTACCCGCTGAGGGCAAGTTGAGCATCGCAAAATCAATTTCATGGGCGAGTAAGGCTGCCACCTGAGACCCGGTATCCGGGTAATGCACAAGCTCTACTGCCTCTGCAGCAATACCGGTTTGATGAAAAAAATGCAGCCAAAAAAAGTGGTCAGTGGATTGAGGAATGACGCCAAACAGCAACGGTTGGATCTGCTTAGCAACCAGTTCAGGAATATCACTGGCTCGTTGAATGGGGTGGCCTGCGTAGGTTGCGGGTATGTTCACTGTTCGTGTCATTAAGGCAACGGGCGAAAAAGCATGATGCGAATAGGCAGATGCTCCTGCGAGGTAAGCTAAATCAATGGTTTGATGACTGCCCAATAGCGTATACCCATCCGCAGCGGCATCTTTAACGACTTGCGAACCACGCGTGGCAGCACTGCCTGCGATATTGACGACCTCGATAGGCGTGCCTAAATAGTTTTGTGCTTCAGCGGCTATCTCACGAAACAGCACATCCGTGGCTCCGCCTTGGCCAAACGGCACGACAAGGGTAATGTCGGTGGTTGGGAAAGATTTATCTGCCAGCGTGGTAAAGCTCCAGGCGCATAGCCAGATTCCCAACCACCCTTTAAGCGTACTCCTTGAGCCTTTTCGCAAGTTCTTATTCTCCGACTGCTTTTTTATCCTAAACCCAATCTTATGCTAATCCCAGCAGCTGGCTCATCACCTAGCCTCACTTCGCTTAGCCCTATACGCTCACTCTCCGCAACATACCTTTAATTTACGGCCACTACCACATAAGCATGGGTCATTTCGGCGCGGTTTTAAGCGGGTAAGCGTAGGGGTGCCATCAACGTACCACCAGCGCTGCTGTTCTTTAACGAAGCGAGAGATCTCTTCCAATACATGCCAACCTTTTCGCCCACGCCCACTGTCATAAAAATAGGCACGAAAATGTACCTGGCCACTATCCCCAAGCGCAGGCTCGGCGCTCATAATAACCAGTGACTTCCACTCAGTTTGAGGATCAGGCGCAAGTTCTGCAGGCCGTGTGGTGGGATGCCATGTTGCCAATAGATAATCGCAATGCCCTAACACAAACGCCGAATAGCGAGAGCGCATTAGCGCTTCAGGTGTCGGCGCCACCTCGCCCTGATGATAACGGCCACAACATTTATCAAGCGTTAATTCGCTACCGCAGGGGCAACTTACCTCAGTCGCACGGGTCATAACTTAAGCTCTTTAGCCACGTCTTTTATAGATTAACCGATACGTCTTATGCGCGTCGCCCGAGGTGTATCACTATTGTTTCGATATTCGCGCTGCGTTAGGTATATAGTGGTGGGGCAACATATTCAGACGATGGAGTACGAATCACGATTGATCATTCTTTCCAAATTTTTTGGAGGTTCTCCTATGAAGGTCTTTAAACCGGAATGGCAGTGCACGTTTAGCGTAAACGAAGGCGCGGAAGAATCAGCAACTTGGAAAGAGAAAATCGCGTGGCGGCTCAGGGGAGTTGCTGATCGGCTAGAAGGTGGCGGGCGCACGGTTAAAATTGACTACCGAGTGACGCCTGCGGTTAGCCAACACGAAGTGGATACTTGCTTAGGCAAGGGCTTCGAAGTAACTCAGCGCCTGCTAACGCAGTTAGCCCAACAGCAGGCGTGCGAAGATGTGATGCGCCATGCCAAAGCGGAGTTGTTTGAAGAACACCCTCAACACTGACTTGGTAGATCAAAAAATCCCACCCCTTTAAACCGGGTGGGATTTTTATTTATCCATAGCTCAGCCATAGTTCAGCGTTAAGCAGGCCTTTCGAGTGCCCTGCCCATTTTAGCTAGAAAATCCTGGCACGCATCGAGCTGTTCAACATCGATATACTCATTGGGTTGGTGCGCTTGGGCAATACTGCCGGGGCCAAGAATAATCGTTTGCAGCCCTTGTCCTTGGAACTGCCCTGCTTCCGTGGCATAAGCCACTGCGTGGTTACAGCAGGCGGCGGTTAAATGGTCTTTGGCTAAGCGCAGCACCTGGTCATTATCTCGGTCGGCCAGCCCCGGCACCGTGACGTTAAGGGACTCGGTGGTAATATCAACGGCCTTGCCTTTGGCCTTTAACTCTGCAGTTAACTGCTCACAGAACGCCTCATAGCGCGCGTATATTTCGTCGAAGGTATCCGTGGGCAGATGGCGAATCTCCCACTCGAACTGGCACTCTCGCGCCATGATATTGATCGCCGTACCGCCTTTGATTTTGCCGACGTGTAGGCTGGTATGCGGCACATTAAAGGCCTCATCGACCCGGCCCTCTTCAACTAACGCCGCCATGGCGTCTTCAATAAAAGTGACGAGTCTGGCCGCTACATGAATGGCAGAGGTGCCCTGGTTAACTTGGCTGCTGTGGGCTTCGCGACCAATCACCGTGGTGCGCAGATTTGTCGCCCCTTTCTGCGCCACCACCGGCTGCATGCTGGTGGGCTCGCCGACAATAACGTGAGCCGTAGTGGAGTAGTGCTCGTAGAAGCGCTTGATCAGGCTCGGCGCACCCACGCAACCAATCTCTTCGTCATAGGAGAAACCCAGATAAATCGGCTGCTGCAGAGGCGCTTTCGTCCAAGTGGGCACCATCGACAATACGCAGGCAATAAAGCCTTTCATATCGCAGGTGCCGCGACCGTATAAGCGATCATCGCCGCCATCACGCAGGGCGAAAGGGTCGCTCGACCAGGGCTGACCCGCCACCGGCACCACATCGGTATGCCCAGAGAGCATCACCCCGCCCGGCGCCGCGGGGCCAATTCTTGCGATCAGGTTGGCTTTGGTACCGCAGGGGCTCATCACCCGCTCGGCGCTGACGCCGTATTCGGCCAAATAGCCTTCCACATACTCAATCAGCGCCAGATTGGATTCACTGGATGTCGTATCAAAGGCAACTAGTTTTTCGAGCAAAGCGATAACTTGGGACATAACGCTCTCTTTCTAAAGTGTCTTACCGCTAACCCTATCACTGGCATGGCGCTACGCCTACTCAACCTGTTCAGGCTAAATTTAATTGCGAGTTCATCACGCATTCATCAAAACGTCATCTACACTTTCTATTGTTCAGTGCATCCAAAAACCTTAATAAACGCATTGCACGCCTGATCAAATTCAGGCCCACAAGGAGCTGTTATGTCTCGTTTTACACTGCATGCGCTTGCTGTTGGTGTCGCTACTGCCAGCCTGAGCTTGTCTGCCCACGCCGCCACTGACATTAGCTGGTGGCACGCCATGGGCGGCCAACTGGGTGAAATTCTTGAAGGTATCACCGACGATTTTAACCAATCCCAGGATGAATATCAGGTTACGCCCAGCTACCGCGGTACCTATGCCGAAACCATGACCGGTGCTATTGCCGCTTTCCGTGCCAATGAGCAACCGCACATTCTGCAAGTGTTTGAAGTCGGTACCGGCACCATGATGAACGCCGAAGGCGCCATCTATCCAGTATACGAGTTGATGGAAGAGCATGGTCGCGCTTTCGATAACGACGCATTTTTGCCTGCCGTTGTCGGTTATTACACCGACACCAATGGCAACATGCTGTCGTTTCCGTTTAACTCCTCCACGCCGATTATGTACTACAACCGCGACATGTTTGAGGAAGCGGGCCTAGACCCTGAGCAGCCCCCCGAAACGTGGGAAGAGCTGGCCGAGGCATCTCGCCAGATCGTCGAATCCGGTGCCGCCAGTTGCGGATTTACCTCCTCTTGGCCGAGTTGGGTGATGCTAGAAAACTTCTCCGCCATGCATAACTCCCCACTGGGCACACTGGAGAACGGCTTTGGCGGTATGGAAACCGAGCTGAATTTCAACAATGAGCTGGTCGCCCGTCACTGGGATAACCTACATGACTGGCAGGAAGAAGGTGTTTACCGCTGGGCTGGCCCCGGCACCGGGCCGGATTCCGAGCCGATGTTCTACTCGCAGGATTGCGCCGTTTTCTTTGGTTCCTCGGCCTCTCGCGCAGATGTGGCCGCCAATTCAGATTTTGAAGTCGGCTTCGGCATGCAACCCTACTATGCCGACGTAGACGGCGCACCGCAGAACTCGATTATCGGCGGCGCAACGCTGTGGGCACTTCAAGGCCATAGCGACGACGAGTATGCAGCCGTTGCGGCATTCTTCGAGTATCTTTCCCAGCCCGAAGTGCAGGCACAGTGGCACCAGCAAACCGGCTACTTGCCCATCACCCAAGCCGCTTGGGATTTAAGCAAAGAGCAGGGTTACTACGAAGAGAATCCTGGTGCGGATATTTCGTTAAAACAGATGACCCTCAACGAGCCAACCGAGAATTCGAAAGGTCTGCGCTTTGGTAACTTCGTACAGATTCGCGACATCATCTCCGAAGAGATGGAGGCCGTGATGACCGGTGGCAAAACCGGGCAGGAAGCGTCGGACGACGCGGTTGAGCGCGGTAATGCCCTACTGCGTGACTTCGAATCCGCCAATCAGTAAACAAACATTCACTTCGCCGCTTACCCTACAGGGGTAGGCGGCGCTTTCGTTTATTGATGCTTATGTTTGCCCATACTTTGCAGAGCTGCCCATGCAAACCAAACGCATGACCTTTCCGGGGCGCTGGCTGCCTTTCGCCCTGCTGGCGCCCCAGGTGATCATTACCCTGATCTTTTTTATCTGGCCGGCGGGCCAGGCGCTGTATCAGTCGTTATTACGCGAAGATGCCTTTGGGCTGCGTTCAACCTTTGTAGGCCTTGAGAACTTTGCTCGGCTATTCCGTGACGGCAGCTATCTCAATTCACTGTCGGTCACAGTCGTGTTTGCGGTGGGCACCACGCTGGTGTCAATGTCAGTGGCGCTATTGCTGGCCAGCACCGTGAACCGGATGATTCGTTCGCGCAGCACCTACACCACGCTACTGGTATGGCCCTACGCCATTGCCCCCGCCCTTGCTGGCGTATTGTGGTGGTTTATCTTCAACCCCTCCATCGGCATCGTGCCCTATATGCTGGAAATGCTGGGTTACCAGTGGAACCACCGCAATTCGGGTAGCGATGCCATGCTGCTGGTCATTCTTGCCGCCGCCTGGAAGCAGATCTCCTATAACTTTTTGTTCTTTCTGGCGGGCTTACAATCCATTCCGCAATCGCTGATTGAAGCCGCCTCCATTGATGGCGCCAGTCCTATTAAGCGTTTCTGGACGATTATTTTTCCACTGCTCTCACCGACCACGTTCTTCCTGATGGTGGTCAATGTGGTGTACGCCATGTTCGACACCTTCGGCATTATCCACACCACCACCCAAGGCGGACCGGCCCAGTCGACCAATATCCTGGTTTATAAGGTCTACGCCGATGGTTTTGTGGGGCTCAACCTGGGCTCTTCAGCAGCTCAATCGGTGATTCTTATGGTGATCGTGGTGGCACTGACAGTGATTCAATTCCGCTTTATCGAGCGGCGCGTTAATTATTAACAAGCCCATTTAACAGGCCTTGTTGTCGGGCCTTGTGGAGAGAGTGACAAAATGGTTGAAAACCGCCCCTGGGCCAATTTTTTCGCCCACGCCGTGTTGATTATTGGCGTGGTGCTGGTGATATTCCCGGTTTATATCGCCCTGGTGGCGTCGACACAGGCCCCTGATGAGCTACTGCGCGGCACGATACCGTTACTGCCCGGCAGCCACGGAATCGAAAACTATAGGCTGATGTGGCAATCCGGCGTATCGACAGCTAATTCACCACCCGCCGCCCAGATGCTCTGGAACAGTTTTATCATGGCCATGGCGATCACCGTGGGTAAGCTGTCTATTTCGCTGCTGTCCGCCTTTGCCATCGTCTACTTCCGGTTCCGCTTTCGGATGTTCTTTTTCTGGCTGATCTTTGTCACCCTAATGCTACCGGTGGAAGTGCGCATTATTCCCACCTTTCAGGTGGTCGCCGATCTCAACATGCTCAATAGCTTTGCCGGGCTGTCGATTCCGCTGATAGCTTCGGCCACCGCGACCTTTCTGTTCCGCCAGTTCTTTATGACCATTCCCGAAGAGATGCTTGAAGCCGCCCGTGTGGACGGTGCTGGGCCGATGAAATTCTTTAAAGACATCTTAATGCCGCTCTCGGTGACCAATATCGCCGCGCTGTTTGTGATCATGTTTATCTACGGTTGGAACCAGTACCTTTGGCCGCTACTGATCACCACCGACCCCGACTACACCACCATCGTCATGGGCATTCAGCGTATGACCTCAGAAGAGAACCCAAAGTGGCAACTGGTGATGGCAGCGGTGGTGATGGCAGCGCTGCCGCCGGTGTTAGTGATTCTGTTTATGCAACGCCTATTTGTGAAAGGCCTGACCGAGACGGAGAAATAAGATGGCCAGCATTACCTTGGAAGGGCTAAAGAAAACCTACAGCGGCGATGTTCACGCTGTCAAAGGCATCGATTTACAGATCGAAGATGGGGAATTCGTGGTGCTGGTGGGGCCTTCCGGCTGCGGTAAATCGACCCTGCTGCGCATGGTGGCGGGGCTTGAAACCATTACCGAAGGCACGCTCAAAATCGGCGAGCGGGTGGTGAATAATCTCGAACCCGCCGAGCGTGACATCGCCATGGTGTTCCAAAATTACGCCCTCTACCCGCACATGACGGTGTACAACAACCTCGCCTATGGGCTGAAGAACCGCGGCTTTAATAAAGAGGAGATTGAAAAACGCGTGCGCATTGCCGCAAAAATGCTTGAGATCGAAGAGTTTTTAGAGCGCAAACCGCGCAAGCTTTCCGGCGGCCAGCGGCAGCGGGTAGCCATGGGTCGCGCCTTGGTACGCGACCCCGCCGCGTTTCTGTTTGACGAGCCGCTTTCCAACCTGGATGCCAAACTGCGCGTGCAAATGCGGGTGGAGATCAAGCAGCTACAACGACGCCTTAAAACCACCAGCTTATATGTGACCCACGACCAGCTGGAAGCCATGACCCTAGGAGACCGCTTAGTGGTACTGAACGCCGGGCAGATTGAGCAGGTGGGCACGCCCATGGAGATTTACGCCCATCCGGCAACCATGTTCGTCGCCGGGTTTATCGGCTCTCCCGCCATGAATATGCTGCCGGTTGAGTACTTACATGCGCGGGGTGCTAGCGGCCTACTGGATAACCTACCAGCGAACACGGATATTGTCGGCATACGCCCGGATGACATGCTCTTAACCCCGCCGGAAGAACCACATCTCATCGTAGAGTCAACCCTGGAGCTCTTTGAAGCCGCCGGTGCCGAAAGCCACCTGTATGTACGTCTCGCCGACAGCGACCAGCCCACCGTGATTCGTGTGTCGGGCCAGCCACCGGTCGCCGAAGGCGAGACCCTGCGATTTTTTATTTCCCGCGGAGCTCTACACCCTTTCAACAGCGTCACGGGAAAACGCACAGGGGATTGAAAGCCTGACCCCCCGAAAAACAAGACAAGTAAAACAAGTCAACGGAGAAGCCATGCGCTACATTAATTGAGCATCACGCCTTTCTGTTCACTTAACTCTTTATCCGAGTAGCTTACGGATCTCCCTTGATGAGTACTGAACCTTCATATGTCGATGACCTGTATCGTGAGCACTCCCGGCGCGTGCAGGCGACGCTGATACGCCTGCTGGGGGATTTTGAACTAGCCGAAGAAGCCATGCAGGATGCCTTTGTGGCGGCTGTTCAACAGTGGCCGGTTAACGGCAAACCTGACAACCCCACGGCATGGCTAATTCGCACCGGCTACCACTGCGGTGTCGACCAAATTAGGCAACGCAGTACCGCGCGCCGACGGGCCCACTTGCTGTTACCTATAGAAGAGACGCTGGATCTTGAGCCCAGCACTATCGAAGACGATGCATTGCGGCTGCTGTTTACCTGCTGCCACCCAAGCTTGAGCATGGAAGCACGGATTGCCCTGACCCTCCGCGAAATGTGCGGATTAACCACCGAGCAGGTGGCAAGCGCGCTGTTAATGAAACCGACGACGCTGGCACAGCGTATTGTGCGTGCCAAGCGTAAGATCCGCGATGCACGCATACCCTATGCCGTCCCTTCACAGGAAGCGCTACCTGAGCGTTTACCCGATGTGCTCCAGGTCATTTATTTGGTCTTTAATGAAGGTTACTCACGCAGCACGGGCACCAGCGTGGTTGATATCAGCCTGACGCGCGAGGCGTTGCGTCTTGGCGCTGAGCTTGCACGACTGTTGCCCCAGGGCGAGGTGTTTGGGCTGATGGCTTTGATGTTACTTAATGATTCCCGTCGTGATGCACGCCAGGATAGCGACGGTGAGCTGGTAACCCTGGATGCTCAGGACAGACGCCTATGGCGCCAAGAGGATATCCAGGTCGGCATAGCGTGGCTAGAACAGGCGCTGGCGCTCACCCCCACCGGGTACTACACCCTTCAGGCGTCGATTGCCGCCGTACATGCCCAGGCTAGCCGCGCCGAGCAGACCGACTGGGGGCGTATCGTCAGGCTCTACGATGCTCTCTGCCGACGTTTTCCATCGCCCATCCTGGCGCTTAACCGTGCGGTCGCCATTGCTATGAACGGTGCGCCCGATACCGGCCTGAAGTTACTCGACGACATCGCGCATCACACGCAAATCAGCCGCTATCACCTGTTTTATGCCGCTAAAGCGGATTTACTGCGTCGCCAAGGTCAGCATGAGGCCGCGCGCAATGCTTATCACCAGGCACTGCAATTGGCTACCCTGGATCCAGAAAAGCGCTTTTTGCACAGGCGGCTGGCTGAAATAGAGCACTTTTCATAAAAAAGTGCTTAGGCTATGTCGATTCAAGAAGACGCCAAACGACTATAGAGAGTCACTACCCTGTCCTTCCAGGAGGCTCTCAATGAAATTCATGCTGATACGCCGTGCCGATGCCAACACCGAGAATGGCGTTATGCCATCCCAGGAAATGCTTGCCGCCATGGCCGCTTATAACCAGCGCATGACCCAGGCAGGCGTGTTTTTGAACGGCGATGGTTTACGCCCGACCAGCGATGGATGCCTGATCCGCTTCGACAATGGTGTTCCCACCATTATTCCTGGGCCGTTGTCTCCAGCCAGTGAACGTATTGCTGGCTATAGTGTTCTCGAAGCCCCCTCCCTGCAGGCGGCCATTGAATGGGCCCAGCAGTGGCCCACCCAGGATGCTGATGGCAACGTGACCCTTGAGCTTCGGCGCTACTTTTCGCTGGAAGATTTCGAGCCCGGCGCCGGACTTGAGCAGCACCGTACTCTCGCGCGTGTACCGGATGCCATGAACGTTCATGTCGCTTTTCCCGGTTCCTGTCGAGAAGCCATGCAGTTCTATGCCGACATAACCGGCGGGCATCTGGAATGCCTGTTGACCTACGCTGAAACGCCAGCCGCTGAACACTCACCACCGGAACTCCATGACCGCATCATCCACGCTTCGCTGAACCTGCGTGGCCGCCGCTTAATGGGCGCCGATATGGCAGCTGACTGCTATACACCACCGCAAGGGGTAGAGGTTCAGTTGGAGTATCAGGATATCGATCAGGCCGCACGCACCTTTGCCCAACTGGCAGAGGGTGGAAAGATCACCATGCCGTTTGAAGCGACCTTCTGGTCACCAGGGTTCGGCATGGCTACCGATCGCTTCGGTATTCACTGGATGGTTAACGTTTCGTCAGACAACTGCCTCTCGACAACAGAAGGAGACGCCCCATGAAGTACGTTGCGCTGGTGTATTACCAGGAACAACTCATCAACGCCATGAGTGAACAGGAATGGCAAGACCTGAATCAGGAGTGCATTGCTGGGGTAGAGCGCCTGAGCGCCAGCGGCAATTACCTAACCGGCCAGCCATTACAGCCGACCGAGACCGCAACTACTGTGCGCGTACGTGATGGCGAGACATTAATCTCCGATGGCCCCTTTGCGGAAACCAAGGAGCAACTGGCGGGTTTTTACCTGCTTGAAGCCCACGACTTGAATGAGGCGCTGCAGCTAGCTAGCCGCATCCCTCCCGCCCGGCTGGGCAGTATTGAGGTACGCCCCGTTCGAGAACTTCCCCCTAAAGCAGAATCCCAAAAAGAACCAGGAGAACAGCCATGAGTAAGCTTGCACACCCTTATGTCGATGGTTTCGTCGCTGCTGTACCCAGCGCTAATAAAGCTGAGTTTATTGAACATGCCCGTACCGCGGCCGTTGTTTTCAAGGAGCACGGTGCACTTCGCGTGGTGGAGTGCTGGGGAGACGATGTGCCCGAAGGGGAAGTGACCTCTTTTCCCATGTCGGTTAAGTGCCGAGATGACGAAACGGTTATCTTTTCCTGGATAGAGTGGCCATCGCGCGCCGTGCGCGATGAGGCAATGCCGAAGGTGATGCAGGACCCACGTCTACAGATGGACACCAACCCAATGCCCTTTGATGGCAAGCGCCTCATTTTTGGAGGCTTTAATAGTATTATCGATGAGTAGTGGCGGGATTTCGGCAATCTTGTACCATCCGCCCCACCAGGGGCGGTTTCAATCAATGTTGTTACTCACCCTCAAGATCCGAGATTAGGGCCTTCATTTCGGCGATCTCTTCCCGTTGCGTTTCGATAATCGCATCGGCGAGTTCCCGCACGCGGGGGTCCTCTATTTGGGCACGCTCACTGGTCAGAATGGCAATGGAATGATGCGGTATCATCGCCTTCATATAGGAAACGTCATCCACCGTCTGCTGGCTGCGCACCAGCCACAGCGCTCCGACAAATACCACAATGCTGCCTACCAAAATGGCCATATTCATGCCCTTTTGGGTATACATGTCCAGCATAAAACCCAGCATGACCACCGCCATCGTGGCGCCCATTACGATCGCCATATAGGTGCGTGTTTCACTGAACGTCACGTGGTCTAGCTGGTAAGTGTTCAGGTACATCAATCCCAGCATGATTATGGTGGCCGTCACGATCATGGCGCCGAAACGTACATACATTTTCATCGACTTCCTCCTTGAATCAATCATCGGCGTTACGAGTGTAGATACGGATCCGCTATCTTGCCGAATGGCAGCGCTTGAAACGCTCTATATGAAGACGGCGCGTTGGTGCTGTCATAAATCCGTGACGAGAACGTCATCTTAACTACACCTTTCCTTCATTGCCGGCTGCCACCCTGACTACCACTTCAATGTAGACGTATTTCGCCGACAGGATAATGACTAATGCATAAAGCCAATATTTGTAAATTACGTATTCGTACCACAGCTTTGAGTCTAGCTATTGCAGGAGTTGCGACATTTGCCACGCCGTCGGTGTTCGCCAATGGCGATTTGAGCAATGTGTGCCCCAACCCGATGCGTATGGCGGATACCGGCATTGAAGGTATGGGGCCGCTTGAGGATGCTTTCGGCCCCTTCGCCGAAGCGTTTGAAACAACCACAGGTCTTGAACTGGAGATGTTTAGCCTGAGCAACCGCACGGCTGCAGGTACTGCGCTGCAGTATGACGATGTTGAGCTTGTGTTTGCAGGTCCTTCTGAGTTTGTTCTGTTTGACCGCGAAAGCGATATTGAAATTTTGTTTGCCATTGAGCGCCCGCATTACGGCAGCAGCTTTTTTGTGCCTGCCGACAGCGATATCGAAACGCTTGAAGATTTGGAAGGCCGCCGCGTGGCGCTAAAAGATGTGGGCTCCACCAGCGGACATATTTTCCCCAGCCAGATGTTGGTCGACGCGGGACTGGATATTGACCGTGACCTGGAAATTATCATGGCCGGTGATGCACGCATTGCGGCATTCGTTAATGGTGACGTGGATGCCATGGGCGGCGGCAACCGGGATATCGATGAAATTCAGGCCATGGATCCAAACGGTGAGTACCGCGTGATTGCCAAAAGCGATGTACTGCCTGGCGACCCGGTGGTGATGCGTGGCTCACTTGATGATGCCTGTAAAACGGCTCTACGCGATTCGCTCAAAACTAATGCCGACACGCTGTGGAACGCGTTGATTGCCACTGATCGCAACGAAGACAAGTTCCTAAACCGCGACTCATCACTCGGCTTTGACCGCACCAATGCGGATTATGACGTGGTTCGCCGCGCCTACGAAGCGGCAGGTATCGAACTCTAAGCCTCTCCATTTTCTCGCCACATACCAGCACAAGGATGTGCTGCTTATAAGTAGGTTTGACCATGAACATTCGACGTATCCACCTCCTGTTGTTAATACAGGAGGTTTTTTTATGAAGGCCATCAATGTCCACAATCTGCATAAACACTACGGGCAACTGCACGTTCTTCGTGGCTTAACGCTGCAGATTCCCCAAGGCGAATGTGTCATTTTGCTGGGTGCAAACGGCTGCGGTAAATCGACTTTGATGCGCTGCCTTAACGGCCTGACGCCTCTCGATCAAGGCGAGATCACCATTTTGGGCGACTCCCTCAGTCACCTTTCTAAACCCAAATTGCGTCAACTACGTCGCAAAATGGGCGTGGTTTTCCAGCAGTTTAATCTCGTGCAGAACGTGAGCGTTTTTCAAAACGTGCTGTATGGCGCCATGGGGCAGCAACGTTTAGGCCTGCTCTCCTCGCTCGGTTGTTTTGCCACTCATGAACTTCGCGAGCGCGCCATGGCATCGCTTGAGCGTGTTGGGTTAGCGCATAAGGCCCACGCCGATTGTCGTGAGCTTTCCGGTGGGCAACAACAGCGGGTGGCGATTGCTCGTACGCTAATGCAAGACGCCGAGATCATTATTGCCGACGAACCAATCGCTAGCCTCGATCCGAAAGCCGGTAGAGAAATCATGGATTTGCTGCTGGACGTAGTAACGGAGCGACGTTTAACCGTGCTGTGCACGCTGCATCAGCTGGAGTTAGCCCAGCAGTACGGCGATCGTATTATCGGTATGAAAACGGGCCAAATAGTCCTTGATACGCCACGGCAGGAAGCATCGCTTACCACTATGCAGCAGCTCTATCAGGGCGACGTGCGGGTTGGCCAAACCTCCGCCCCTACTGTTGATAACGCCGCCCTCCCCACTACCTGATAATAACGAGGCACCCATGCTGAACCGCAGTACACCACCTATGCCGCCACGTTTTGCCACGCCCTCTCCGTTTACCTGGGGCGTGATGTTGGTTTTTTTAGCGCTGTTTATTCAAGGCATCATGGCCACCAACTTAACCCTGGAACGCTTGCTCCGTGGCGGCGTCAATTTAGTGCACTTTATAGGGCGCGCGTTTCCACCCGACCTAGCCGATCTCGATGTGCTGGCGAGGTCGATGTTTGAAACCCTCAACATTGCCATTGTCGGTGTCACCTTTGGTATTATTTTAAGCCTGCCGTTTGCACTACTGGCCGCTCGCAACACCTCACCCACCCCGTGGATTCGCTCCACCACGCGCTTGGTGATTGCCACCATGCGCACCATCCCAGACCTTATTTGGGCGCTTATCTTCGTAGTAGCGGTTGGCTTAGGGCCGATTGCGGGAGTACTTGCGATTGTGATGGACACCATCGGCTTTGCGGCCCGTTTCTTTTCGGAACGCATTGAAGAGGTTCACCCAGGCCCTTCCGAAGCACTCAGCGCCACAGGCGCAGGTAGGCTGTCGGTGATCGGTGGTGCCATTTTGCCGGAAACGTTGGCATCAATGACGGCAACAAGCCTCTATAGCGTTGAGAAAGCGCTGCGCTCGGCGGTGACGCTTGGCCTAGTGGGGGCTGGGGGCATCGGGGTTGAACTAGCCGCTGCCATGCGCCTGTTTAACTATGACCGCGCGTTCACCATTATTCTGGTGATTCTGATTGTGGTCATTGGCTTTGAGCAGCTCTCCTCGCAAATTCGAAAGCGTGTAATTTAATATAATCAGGCTGATTATTTAAACGCTAAAAACCGGTGTGGAATTACCCACACCGGTAAAGATCGAAACATGCGAGCTAACTAAAAGCTAAAGAACTAATTCAAAAATTAATGCAACACTACCGCTAACATCACTCTATTAATTAGAAGTGATAGCGAGCGCCTAATGCGTAGTACATATCTTCTTCGAAGTCATTAACCGCATCCAGGTTACGATCGTTCAATTCGAGGAACATATCGAAATTGCTAGACAACTTGTACATTGAGCCTAATGCCCAAGCGTTACGCTTATCGCTCGCGCCATCTACGTCGATGTTGTAATAATCGGCAAAGAACTTCCAGGAATCGATAGTGTAAGTAGCACCAACACCGATTTTATCGAAACCACCACCGTGAACATCGTCATCCCCGCGGGTTTCATAACCTACGCGCGCAGAGAAAGCATCCGTAATAGCAAACTCGCCCGTAGTGCCATAACGCACTTCACCGTTACCGCCACCGCGTACCGTATCTTCTACATAACCAAGCGCTAAACGAGCAGGGCCTGTTTCGTAGACAACACCACCTTGGGTGGCAATAACGGATCCTTCGGAAGTCTGCTCGGCTTCAGTCAAACCACGCTCAGAGAAGTGCTTAGCAGAAATAACCGCCTGAAAGCCACTCATTTTAGGCGTTTTATAGCCAATAGAGTCGCCGCGTGCCTGGGTACCACCACCCGCAAACTCGTAGCCGCGTTCAACGTAAACATCGAACGGCGTCATCACGTAGTTATCATAGAAGCTGTTGTAATTACCGGCCATGAAAGTACCGTACTGCTGGCTTTCCAGACCTAGGTAGCTGTTGCGCACTTCATCGAAACCAGAGTCCTGGTTACGCTCGTCGCCGGTAAAACGCCACTCTACACGGGCGAAGGCACGCAGGTCAGAGGAAATCTGGTGGCCAGCAGTAATCCGTAAACGCGAGCCGAAATTACGGAACTCTTCGCCGTTATCAACACCGTTGTCAATACCACCGCCTTCAAACCCCATAGCGATGCGGCCATAGATTTCGAGATCGGTACCGTCTTGGTCATAAACGGTAGCTGCTTGTGCTGCAGTGGCTCCTAACAAACCGCTAACGGCCAGGGCCAGTGTCGTTTTTTTAAACATGTTCGTTCCCATTGAAGTAGTAAATACTTGCGCTTTGCGAAGGCACAATGAAGGACGAATAACGCCTCAACGCAGGGAACCTTAAATCAGTTATATTTCATTAATCTTAAAGTTTTAATTTTTTATAAATTATTTTTTTAAATAATATTTTAAATAAAACCGCCACCAAACCTTCATATTTACATGTTATTTAAGCTAACAGTTGATGAAGGCTAATTTCATAATGTTATATATGTCATCACCACGGAAGTGCTTCGCCATTGCTATGCCAAAATCCACCACTGTTATCCAACGTCAGTGCTTCAATACGCGCAGCAATACCTAAAGCCGCTTCTTGTGGACTAATCAAACCGCCAAAATTAACCATGCGTGTTTGCACATAGCCAGGGTGGAGCTGAGCCACCGCTATACCTTTGGGCTTTAAATCCATTGCCAGCGATTTACCAAACGCGTTAAGCGCCGCTTTAGAAGCACGGTAACCATAACGCCCACCTGAGTCGTTATCGGCGATAGAGCCCATTCGGCTGGTAATATTGGCGATTTTGCTGCCTTTTTCGAGATTGGGTAGCAAAGCTTGAGCGACCCGCAACGGTGCATAAGCGTTGATTTCCATCTGCTCGCGAATACTGTCGAAATCAATATCACCCAGCGACTCATCACGAAGCAGTCCGGCATTGTTAATTAATAGAGCGATTGCTTGCCCATTGAGCGCTTTGACTAGCCGGTCGATATCATCAGGCTGAGTAACATCAATGCCCTCAATCACCTGATGAGCCACACGCGCTAGTTCTTCAGATGTCTGCCGACAAACGCCGACTACCTGCCAGCCGGCATCAAAGTAGTGCGCTGCCAGCGCCAAACCGACGCCGCGGTTGGCTCCAGTAATAATAACTGTCGATTTCATGTTGGTTGTCCTATTGCCATTACTTGTGCCCCTTGCCATGCTTAAATGATAACCGTGCGGCGATGACATGAGCGTGAAGTGAAACGTCCTTTCAGACTATGCGGGACGTGACTATGTGGGAAGTGGCTAAGCGGGACGTTTGTTGTCTGCACCATTAGCCAACGCATAAGAGGTACCCAGGATGCGCTCCGCGCCTGAGTAAATATTAAAGCGTCCCTCACGCAGGAAGCCCACCAACGTTATGCCGAACTCTCTCGCTAGACGCACCGCGTAACTACTAGGGGCGGAGATAGCACAGACAACCGACACCCGCGCCATGATGCATTTCTGAATGAGTTCAAAACTGGCGCGCCCACTTAACAGGATAATGCGGTCGTCAAGGGGTAGTTGGCCATTCAATAATGCCCATCCATTTAACTTATCCACCGCATTGTGGCGCCCAACATCCTCTCTTAATGCCAGTAGCTGTCCACTGGCATCAAACAATGCAGCGGCATGTAACCCGCCGGTTTGCTCGAACAGCTTTTGATGCTTGTATAATTCTGCTGGTAAAGACAATAACAATTGGCGATGTAGTGGCGTCGAAAATGTCAGGGGTTTCAGCCCCTGCATTATCTCCAAGTTCAGCTTTTTTTTGCCGCACACGCCACAAGCACTGTTAGAGAGCGATGACCGCTCCAGTTGCTCGGCCTTGGTGGCACTAAAGCGTTTTAGCACTACTTGTACAACATTGGGCTGCCCGACGAGATGGTCGATAACCTCAAAATCATCTTTTGTTCGCGCCAGCCCCTCACTCAGCATCAGCCCAGCCGTCAGTTCCCGGTCGTGGCCTGGCGTTCGCATCGTGATAACTGGCTCGGCCCCCGCCAAACGGATTTCTAACGCCTCTTCGATGGCCAACGCGTCTTCTCTTACAGTGATACCTTGGGTATCCAAGGTGAGGATATCCAAATGCATATCACCGTACTCATGCATGTTCATTGCTACATCCATTGTAAACCCCTTGCCTTAGCCTCTTCCTGAGTCGCTCCCCTTTTTCAACCGATCACCGCTCTGCTCTCTTTGAGGCTAGTTCAGCTTTTACGCTCTGCCAATAAGAGGCGTGCGTAAGCGTTCACATGCCGTCACCTACCGCTGAGCAAACCGCCACTCATGCCTGAATGCCGATGGGGTCTACTCACTAGGATGTCATCGCTTATTCATTTGCTTGACTCTGCATTGTCATTCTCTGCACCCACACTCCCTTTAAACGTGATAAAGGGATGAATCGCTCATGCGACTGTGCATCGTTAGTGAAACATGGTCTCCGGATATCAATGGCGTCGCCCATACGCTGAGCCGGTTAAGCTATGAACTCAACCGGCAAGGAGTGCCGGTTGACGTTATTCGACCACGCCCCCAAATCGACGCTAGCGCCACTGGGGTTAACCGCGAGCTGCAGGTTCAGCGCTTAGCCTTGCCCGGTTACTCCGATGTACAAGTGGGATTGGTGACACCTGCCACCCTGCGCCGCTTTTGGCAGAAACATCGTCCTGCCGTTATCTACCTAGCGACACAAGGCCCACTTGGGTGGGCGGCTCGCCAAGCGGCCCGGCAGCTCAATATCCCCTTGGTGGCTGGCTGGCATACCAACTTTGACCATTATTGCGAAGATTATGGCGTTACGTGGCTAGCTTCAACGGCTCGACGTTACCTGCGCTACTTCCATAACGGCTGCGCACTGACGTTGGTACCTACCCATCTGCAAGCTAAATCGCTTAAGCAACAAGGCATCCGAGGTGTCCATGTCCTGTCACGTGGGCTGGATGGCGAACGCTTCTCTCCTGCCTATCGCGATACTCAACTGCGCCAGCGATGGGGGGTTAATGAGCATCAGCCGGTCGCCCTGTACGTTGGTCGATTAGCAGCGGAAAAAAACCTCACGTTGCTGCACGAGAGCTTCCAAGCGATGCGCGAGGTGCGTCCCGATATCGCTCAGGTGATCGTAGGTGATGGCCCCGGGCGGGCACAGTTAGAGAAGGCGCTGCCCGACGCGCATTTCACCGGTTTCGTGGGGCAAGAGGCGCTTGCTCGCCACTATGCCAGCGCGGACCTATTCATTTTCCCCTCGCTTTCAGAGACCTGGGGGAATGTGGTCGCAGAAGCTATGGCCAGCGGCTTGGCCGTGGTGGCTTACGACCACGCGGCTAGCGCCGAGCTCATTAACAGTGGACACAACGGGATCACTGTACCCGCTGGCAATAGTGCTGCTTTTCAACAGGCAGCGGTAGACCTGTGCCAACATCCGGCTGACTACGCTCGCTTGGGTCGAGTAGCACGTTTACGTGCACTGGAGCAGAGCTGGATGGGTATTGCCGAGCAGTTTTTGCATTACTTACACCAAGCCCTGGAGTCTCATCATGCGCCCGCGTCCGCTTGTCGTATTCGACCGTCTTGACCTGCTGGAGTGGCAGTTCTGCCAACGTATATCACGGCTAACGCTCTATCGCCCCTGGCGTATCACCTTGCAGGCCGCTAGCCGTTTAGGCGATTGGCCTGTTTGGGTGTTGCTTATTCTTGCCCAGCCTTGGCTCCAGCCGAATGGTGCTTGGCGATTGATGCAGTACAGTGTCATCGCGTTGTTTGCTGTGGCCGTTTATCGGCTTGTGAAAACGCGTTTATGCCGTGAGCGGCCCTTTATCACCTATAAATCGGGCATCCAGTGCTGCGAACCAGCACGCGATCGTTACAGCTTCCCCAGCGGCCATACCATGCACGCAGTAATGTTCAGTGTGTTAGTGGCCACCCACACTCCCTGGTTACTCCCTATAATTCTGCCGTTAACCCTGCTGATTGCGATCTCCCGAGTCGGCCTGGGGTTGCACTATGTCAGTGATGTACTGGCAGGTGCGGCGATGGGCTATGTCTTTGCCCTGCTCAGCCTTTATTGGATGGGGTAAACACCGTCTTCGCGAAATGAGTCACCAAGCGCTATGGTTAATCCAACCTTGTCTCTTTTAAACGCTCCCGCTTAGCATTATTAGCGGTGCATCGGCATCAAGGAGCGGCATGATGACCATGACGGTTGGTGAATTGTTTATAGCGCTAGTCACCATTGCGTTAGTTCTTTTAGCCAGCAATGCGCTGCGGCTATGGCTTCCTTGGTTAAGGCGACTCTTCCTACCTAGCTCGGTCATTGGTGGCTTATTGCTTTTGCTGATGGGCCCCGATGTGATAGGTCGTGTCCTGCCTACCTTTTTTGCAGAGAGCCCAGGACTGTTTCCTGCCTATGTGCAGGAGAGCTGGGCGGCGCTGCCGGGACTTCTGATTAATGTGGTTTTCGCGGCACTGTTTATTGGCAAAGTGATCCCTGGCTTACGCACTATTTGGTTACGCGCAGGGCCGCAAGTAGTGGTCGGACAAACCATGGCATGGGGCCAGTATGTTGTCGGTTTGAGCTTGGCGCTGCTGGTGTTGGTGCCGGTTTTTAATATGAACCCGATGGTGGGGGCGTTAATCGAAATTGGTTTTGAGGGTGGCCATGGCACAGCGGCTGGCATGGCGGGGACCTTTGAAGATTTAGGTTTTGAAGAAGGCGCTGACCTTGCCTTGGGACTAGCAACGGTGGGTATTGTCGCAGGCGTCTTGATCGGTACCGTGCTGATCAATATTGCCGCTCGTCGTGGGATTATAAAACTCAGCGATGGGAGCAATCATCCTGACGCTCCAGATGACGTAATGCGCGCAGATGAGCGCCCTTCCATTGAAGAGTTTAGCGAGTTCAAAAAGGACTTGGTTCAAGAAGCGGGTACGACTGACCCTCTCAGTTTACATATTGGTTTAGTGGGTATTGCCATTGTCATTGGCTGGCTGATTCTTTCGGGCTTACAGTGGATTGAACAAGCCACCTGGGCACGTGATGGCGGTTTAGAAATTCTTGCTCATGTACCGCTGTTCCCTATCGCCATGATCGGTGGGGTAATTGTTCAATTGGTGGTGATGCGATTTGGGTTAGAGCACCATGTGTCTAGCCGAACCATGTCACGCATTGCCGGTACAGCGCTTGATTTTACTATTGTGGCAGCACTCGCCACCCTGTCGCTTACCACCTTGGGCGAATACTTTCTTCCCTTTCTGCTACTCTCTGTTGCGGGTATTGCCTGGGGCCTGTTCGTGCTGATTGTTATTGCGCCGCGAGTGATTCCTGAAAACTGGTTTGAACGCGGGGTAGGCGATTTTGGCCAATCAATGGGCGTCACGGTTACCGGTTTACTGTTAATGCGCATGGCAGACCCTAAAAATGAATCGGGTGCGTTTGAAAGCTTTGGCTATAAACAGCTGATGTTTGAACCGATTGTCGGTGGTGGGCTTTTTACGGCCGCCGCCTTACCACTGATTGCCGAATTTGGCGCCCTGGCCGTGCTTATTTTTTCCGCCTTATTGACGGTAGGCTGGCTCGCATTTGGCTTGTTGTATTTCGGACGCATGGTGCCTGATCGTGGCAAAGGCCGCTGGAAGAGTTAGTTAGAACCCCCTAACTCTAACGAATTAGCGCCCGCTTATGCGGGCGCTAATGCTTCTTTTTCGATACATTTATATTTTAAACCAGTCACCTACATGTCGGGCGGCAGGTCATCACGTTCCTCAAGGCGTGCCATAGATGATGCCTTAAACATCATATACACCCCCACACCCGAAAACCCTAAGAACAAAACAAACATGCATAACATCAATGCCATCGCCATAATTTTGTCCCTGATCGTGTGCGGCCGTTACGTTGACGTTTTCTAACCGCTGCATTTTGGATTAATTATAGGGATAGTAGTCCAAAACACCGCTTTTATCTGTACGTGAACCATCAGCACAACAGCAAAGCAAACAGAGAATTTTAAAAGCAGTTTCAAAACAGGCAGTTAAAAAAGTTCACGCACGCAAAAAAACCACCTCATTTTTACGAGATGGTCGTTTTGCATCGGTCCACTCCCTTAGGTTGATGAACAGCGCCTCCTTGCGCTGCAACCAGTGAGTGGGCGGAGTGTCCATTTACGTCCTGTTTAACTTTTGGCTTTTTGGCTTCCTGCCTTCCCTTTTACCTATCAGCCCACTCACTCAGTTTCTTCTGACACATGCCTCTATAGTGACTTAAACAACTGGCTAACTAATCCATTAAGTTTCTATGTTGCTAAACAGAACTTGCAGATGCTGAGCCAAGTCGTGCCAGTAAAAACAAAAAAACTTAAATAACAAAGGGTTAAAACAAAAATTGTTACTTCAAAGAGTACAGTTTGGAGGTGCCTTTTATGTATAAAACTGGCACATGCGACATAAGCACGCGATATAAGGGCATATTTCTCTGACCATGGCCTACAAAACCGTAGCGTTATGTCTCGACAGCGATTATTTTTATTTTCTGGCCGCTACTTTTCGCGCCAATCCAAGATATCGTAAATATTGTGATCAGCCGTTCTACCCAAAATCTGAGGAGAGCATTATGAAACGCGCTATTGCCCTTGGCATACTCTTAATCACCACGCTTTTGGTGGTCAGCGGTTGTAATACCATTCGTGGGGCTGGTGAAGACATCGAACAGGGTGGAGAAGCTATCCAACGCTCAGCGAGCTAACACCATGATGATTGTTTATCTATCTCATGGCCTAGAGAGCGGGCCAGGTGCACTTAAAACCCAGGCCATGAAAGGTATTGCCGAAAAGCTGGATGACTGTGAGCCGGTCGTCATGGACTATCGTGGCATGGCACAACCCCAGCAGCGGCTTCAGCATTTACTAAGTGTATTAGCTGAACGCAATGATGACCCCGCCTGTTGTGTGTTGGCAGGCTCGAGCTTGGGAGGCTGGTTGAGCGCGGCAATAAGCGCTCAGCAGCCGGTACTGGGCTGTTTTTTGCTGGCCCCTGCGCTCGGTTTAGCTGACTACCCGGAAACATCACCTATCATCCAGGCACAACACACGCATATTATTCACGGTTGGCGGGATGATGTAGTTGCCCCTGAACCGGTGATCGAACGCGCTCGTCTTCAGCGTCTATCGCTGCGAATGGTCGACGATGACCACCGCCTGCACGCGAGCCTAGAGACGATTCTTTGTGATTTTGAGCGCTTTTTACGCCAATGCGCCGCGCCTAATCACTACGATTACAAAGGCAGCTAAAACAAACATTCGACATGAGCACTATAAACCTATACAAATACTGTACAAACGAACCTTGATAGCGAGGAGATTGCTCATGTTAGGCATGTTTAAGCGCGACCCCAAAAAAAAGCTTCAGCAAGAGTATGAGCGCAAACTTCAAGCCGCGATGGAAGCTTCACGCAACGGTGATATGCGCGCCAATGCCACTCTTACTGAAGAAGCAGAAGCACTGCTGGCTGAGATTAAACGCCTTGAATCAGCGCAGTAGCTTTCTGCAAAGGGCATGGCGCATTAGCGCATTAATGGTTTGCTTAGCGATGGGCCTACAACCCGGTGTGACAATGGCAGCCTGCCCAACCCCGGGTCAGTGGTGGCAGGAAGGGCAGCCGCTAACGACACGCCAGGCGCTATCCACCGCGGCCCAGCAGCAAGTTGTGTTGCTAGGCGAACAGCACGATGAAGTATCCCATCACCGCTGGCAACTGCACACACTGGCGGGCTTGCATGCGCTTAATGATGAATTGGTGATTGGCTTGGAAATGTTACCGCGTAGCGCTCAGCCCGCCCTTGATACCTGGGTCGCCGGTGAATCAGATGCCGCGACGCTATTATCCCAAACCCGATGGGATGAGGTATGGGGCTTCGATGCGGCGCTCTATATGCCCATTTTGGAATTTGCCCGCATGGCGCAAATTCCGCTAATCGCGCTCAATATAGAACCCTCCCTGCGCCATCGACTCCTCAATGATGGCTGGGAGAACGTGTCTACTGAGGAACGCTATGCCATCCCACCGCCGCAACCTGCCAGCGCCCCCTATCGCGCACGGCTGACGGAGGTCTTTAATCAGCATGCCATGGATGACACGCCTGCAGCACTTGAGCGTTTTATTCAGGCACAGCTGACCTGGGATATCGCCATGGCCCAGCGTTTGGCCGAGGCCGCAGAGAGCGGCGCCCTGGTCGTCGGCTTAATGGGGTTGGGCCATGTTACGTATAACGAAGGCGTCGCCTATCAACTAAACGCCTTGGGCATTAACGACACGCTAAGCCTGCTGCCCTGGCAAACGAACCAATGCGAGCTTCCCGAAGCCACCTATGCCGACGCGGTCTATATCCTCGCCAATGAGTAGTCTTTATTCGTCAGCCAACGCTGGCAGCAGGGTTTTTAGTTTTCGGGTGAGCGTATTGCGTCCCCAGCCTAGCAGTTCAGCGGCTTCGCCCTTGCGCCCGCCGGTATGTTTAAGCGCTGTCTCAATCAAAATCCGCTCGAAATCAGGGACCGCCTCCTCCAGCAGATGCGTATGGCCTTCGGCCAAGGCATGATCCGCCCAGTCACGAAACGCCGTACGCCAGTTTCCATGGGTGCTGCTTTCTGAGGCGCTCGGTGAACGCAGTTCCGGTGGCAGGTCCTCAACGAGAATTTCTCGCCCCGACGCCATTACCGTGAGCCAGCGGCAGATGTTTTCCAACTGCCGAACGTTGCCGGGCCATGGTAAACGCGTTAGGTGGGCCTCCGCTTCGCTGGTTAACACCTTAATATCGGTGGCGAGCTCTTTCGCCGCTTCGGCTAAAAAATGTCGCGTTAAGCGGGGAATGTCTTCGCGCCGCTCAGCAAGCTTGGGCAAATGAATACGAATCACATTCAGGCGATGGAATAAATCCTCCCGAAACCGGCCGTCTTCTACCAACACCTCTAGGTTTTGGTGTGTGGCAGCGATGATACGCACGTCTACTTTGACCGGCGTATGCCCGCCGACGCGATAAAATTCACCGTCAGCCAGCACTCGCAGCAGACGAGTTTGAGTCTCCGACGGCATGTCACCTATTTCATCTAAAAACAGCGTGCCGCCATTGGCTTGTTCAAACCTTCCTTGACGCTGCTGCGCCGCCCCGGTGAAGGCGCCCTTCTCATGGCCAAACAGCTCCGATTCGATCAAATCGCGAGGGATTGCCGCCATGTTCAAGGCAATAAACGGCTTACCCGCACGCGGGCTATGTTGATGAAGCGCCTGGGCAACGCGCTCCTTCCCCGTGCCCGACTCCCCATTAATCAATACGGTGATATGCGAGTGGGAAAGACGTCCAATCGCACGAAACACCTCCTGCATTGCAGGCGCTTCACCAATAATCTCGGCGTTCAAACCTTCGGGTACGGTGACCGGTCGTTGGCGTTCACGGGCATGTGCTACGGCACGACGCACCAGTGCCAGCGCTTCGTCAACATCGAACGGCTTGGGCAGGTATTCAAACGCCCCGCCCTGATAAGAAGCGACGGCGCTATCTAGATCAGAGTGCGCGGTCATTACAATCACCGGCAGGTCGGGGTGTGCTTCCCGCACTCGCGCCATTAAATCCAGACCGTCGATACCGGGCATGCGTATATCGGTCACCAGCACGTCCGGCGGGCTTTCCAATAAGCGTGTCAGTGCCACGTCGGCGCGCTCAATACACTCAACGTCAAGATCGGGTTGCGCCAATGCGCGTTCCAGCACCCAGCGGATAGCGCGGTCATCATCGACAATGACCACCCGCGCAACATCATTACGTGCAGCCTCAGTCATGACGCTTCTCCGGTGAAGTTAATAATCATTGGAATCAGTAAACGAAATTCGGTGTGTCCCGCTCGTGAGTCGCATTCAATCAACCCTTGATGTTGGTGCAAAATCGACTGGGCGATAGAAAGCCCAAGGCCACTGCCTTCTGCTCGCCCTGACACCATGGGATAAAACAACGTTTCCTGCAGCGCATCTGGAATGCCTGGGCCGTTATCAATGACCGCCACTTCGCTGACTAAACGATGCCGTTCAGCGCCGAGGGTAAATTGACGACGAGCGCGGGTACGCAGTATTAGGGTAGGCGTCGGCGTTTGCCCATCGCTCATGGCCTGCACGGCGTTGCGCGCGACATTAAGCACCGCTTGAATCATTTGCGATTCATCGCCGGAAAGGTCGGGCAAACTCGGATCATAATCACGACTGATTTCAACGCTGGGATGCTCGGCAATCAGCAGTGCCCGTACCCGCTCAAGCACTTTGTGAATATTGACCGGCTCGTGTTTGAGTATTCGATTAGGGCCGAGCATGGAGTCGACCAGATCGCGCAGACGATCCACCTCTTCTACAATAATATGGGTATATTCGCGCAGCGTCGGGTTGTCTAAATCCCGCTCTAACAGTTGCGCAGCACCGCGAATGCCGCCAAGAGGGTTTTTGACTTCATGGGCAAGCCCGCGGGCCAACACTTTTATTGTCTCTTGGCGGGTAGTGAGCGCTTCTTCTCGGGAGATTTGCATTAGCCGGTCCCGCGGCTCAACTTCTAACAGCAGTTCATCGTCAGATAATGGCGTCACCGTATAGTCGACGGTGAGTGGTTCACTATTAAGGGGCGTAATACGTGCTTCGCGCTGAGTATAAGGGTGAAAAGCATCCCGTGCTTTGGCTAACACATCATCAATACTTTCATCGCCGCCGAGTAGCGTATCCAAACTGATCCCTTGAACTCGGCTAAGGCTGACCGCCAATAGAGCTTCAGCGGCAGGGTTCATCCAGCGCACACGCAGATCGCCGTCTAACAGCAATACCGCCGTGGTGAGATGTTCAAGCAAACGCTGATGCATGGTGGTGTCCTGAAAAATTGTGTCTTCCATCGCGGTGACAGACCTACAGGTGGATGATCAATGTGGGAACTGCAAAAAGCGCGCCAATTATTCTTTTATGCCTAGCTGCACGGCTTGCGGGCAAAGCGGCGGGGATAGATGAATCGTTTTAGCGCAATCGTGACGTTAAATGCGCCCACGGTTGCACTATTTTAGTGCACTAAGACTTTTAATGGTCCTTTTAAGGAACCGTAATCAACACCGCGGGGGTGCGATGCTGTAACCGCTGGCTGCTATCCAGTAACTCTGCTTGAAGTTCGTGCTGACCCGCAGGTAGCCCCGTTAACCAGAAAACATCACTGTGCAGCGCGGTTTGGCTAATTTCTCCATTCACTAACAGCCGCACTTGATGATCCTCACGTAGCGGTGGCGCAATCGCCACTTCCACCGCGGTGCTCCGCTCCGTCAGGTGTGCGCCTTGCTGGGGCAGCGCAATAGAAAAGTGGTCATAGGGCATAAAGGGCTGCCCTGGTTTGCCACGTGGGCGCGTAGCAGCAGGCGTGGTTTCACGGGCAGAGGACATCGCTGACTTTAATGCTGGCGGTAGGCTAGGCAGTGGCATCAGTTCTAATGCCTCGCCGCCACGGCCAGGGTTATCGGTAAACGTAACGTTGCCATGCTCATCGGTGACCCGGTAAACCGTTTGCCCGAACACCGTGCCACCCATTCCCCCCACGCCTAAAAAAGTGATCAGCACACCGCTCACCACGACTGCATTGACCTTGCTCATAGCCTCCCCTTGCAACACTTCTCAGCCCCCAGTAACAAAAAAACCCCGCCGTAGCGGGGTCGCCGTAGCGGGGTTTTATTAGCCATCATTGTTACCTCCACTTAGCTGATAGTAACAGCCAGTGGCGAGTAACGCTGATTAGCAGCTGTACTTAACAGCTGTACTTAGCAGCTGTACTTAGCAGCTATAGTACATATCAAACTCGATGGGGTGCGTGGTCATACGAATACGCTCCACTTCTTCCATCTTGAGGTCGATGTAGGCATCGATCATTTCGTCGGTGAACACGCCACCCTCGGTCAGGAATGCACGGTCAGCGTCGAGTGCTTCCAGGGCTTGATCCAAGCTATGCGCTACTGTCGGTACAGACTTGCCTTCTTCTGGCGGCAGGTCGTACAGGTTTTTATCCATGGCATCGCCAGGATGGATCTTGTTCTTAATACCGTCGATACCGGCCATCAACATGGCTGAAAACGCCAGGTAGGGGTTAGCGGTCGGGTCAGGGAAACGAGTTTCAACGCGTTTGCCTTTCGGGCTAGCGGTATACGGAATACGGATAGAAGCAGAGCGGTTACGCGCGCTGTAAGCCAACATAACGGGCGCTTCAAAACCTGGAACCAGGCGCTTGTACGAGTTGGTAGAGGCGTTAGTAAAGGCGTTCAGGGCACGAGCGTGCTTGATGATACCGCCAATGTAGAAAAGCGCCATTTCAGACAAGCCCGCGTACTCGTCACCGGCGAACTGGTTTTGACCATCTTTCCAGAACGACTGGTGAACGTGCATACCCGAACCGTTGTCACCCACCAGCGGCTTCGGCATGAAAGTGGCTGTTTTGCCGTACGCATGCGCCACGTTGTGGATCACATACTTCATTTCCTGAACTTCGTCAGCTTTCTTCACCAACGTGTTGAATTTAACGCCGATTTCGTTCTGACCCGCGTTGGCAACTTCGTGGTGGTGAACCTCAACCGTCTGGCCAATGGCTTCCAGCGTGTTACACATCGCACCACGGATATCGTGGAAGCTATCAACCGGGGGAACCGGGAAGTAACCGCCTTTAACGCGCGGACGGTGGCCTAAGTTGCCGCCTTCTACTTGATTACTGGTCGCCCAAGCACCTTCGTCAGACGTAATTTTATACATGGAACCCTGAATGTCAGACTTCCAATGCACTTCGTCAAAGATAAAGAATTCAGGTTCAGGACCGAAGAAGGCGGTGTCGCCCAAGCCAGTCGACTGCAGGTAAGCTTCTGCACGCTTAGCAATAGAGCGCGGGTCACGATCGTAGCCCTGCATAGTAGCCGGCTCGATGATGTCGCAGCGAAGTACGAGCGTGGCATCTTCGGTGAAGGGGTCAAGGTAACCAGTACCGTCTTCCGGGCTCAGAATCATGTCTGATTCGTTAATACCCTTCCAGCCTTCAATAGAAGAGCCATCAAACATTTGGCCATTCTCAAAAAACTCTTCGTTCACATCACGGGCAGGCACAGTCACGTGCTGCTCTTTACCGCGCGTGTCGGTGAAACGCAGATCTACCCATTTAACATCATGTTCTTCAATTAGCGCGAGAGTCTTGGCTGACATAGTGTCCTCCGGTATGAGCGTGGCTTAAAGCTAACGACAGTAAGCTACCGATAAAAGTGTTGTTCGACAAAATACGTGCTAAACCGCACGTTTGTCATTCTTGTTCACTCAACGTTTGCCTGCATTGAAAAACAAAACCGTTCAGCGAGCATTTCAGACCGGCTATCGTTTTAGCACGCCGCAAGGCTTATGCCTACGACCCGCTAGCCGCTACAAAATACAATGCAGAGAGCATGCCAAATGTGCACCAATATGGCATAGGAAAACCGTAAGCAACTGTTTTTTAAACATTTAAAAATAGGTTCTGATGCATCTTGATGACGCATAGAGCCCAAAGAGCTGCTAACAAACCTCTTTAACAACCTTTAATGCACCAAAATAGAACAAAAATAACCGCCAATGCCCCAAAAATGCGCATTAAAAATACTGAGCACCCTTTTTTGGCTCGCAAGCTTTTTTACTTGCTACTCAAATGAAGCAGATACTACAATAAATTACAATTTGAGAGATTTGCTCACAATCGGAGTCGGCAAATAATGAGGTCGGTCTGCTTTATTGTTGATGCAATGGTAACGGGTGCGCAGTTACCACGCCATTTACAATCCATACGTGAATCCGGTGTCGCCGACCACTTGTTGCCCATTTTGGTGACGGGCACTCAAGCGAATGCGCGTCTAACCTCTATCGGGCAGCGTTATCACACTCACTGCCTGATCACCCCTGCGCAACCACTGGGGGCTCGCCTCAATAAAGCCGCATTTACAAGCCAAGCGGCGTGGCTAATCATTGCATTGCAAAGAAAACCGCTGCCTGCCAGTCTATGGGACGCACTCTACCCGCAATTAAATACCTACACCCTTGATGCGTTAATCGTTAGCCTTACCCAGCCATCGCTATCAGAGCGGTTATTGAGGCGTTTATTGGCAAGCGCACTGATAATGCCACCCTATATTGCCGTGAGGCGTGCGTGGTTTGAACGTTTAGGTGGGTTCGACCCTGAGCTGGATGAAGACAGTGCAATAGAGGACTTTTTGCAACGCTTACATGCCTGCCCCACCCGCTTTAAAACTTACAGTGGCCACTTGCTTAGCCAGGCGGACGAGCCAGACACCTCCTTGTTGCCAAAAGCCCCTGAACCCGCTTTCACACCATGGTCGTAATGCTCGCTTTATCCTGATGAATCTTATTACTCTCTTTATTTGCCTTCTTCTACTAGTCGCTCAATGACTATCTTATCTAGCTATTTGAATAACTTACCTTCAACTGCTTGCCGAATAGCATGGAACCAAACGTAGTGATATTGGCTAGCTTATTAAGGGCAACGGATCCCACACCGCCTACCACGATAAGCACCAGCGCATACACCCCAATAGGCAGCGACAAGGGCTCAACAACCAGATCGGTAAGCACAAAGAACATAGGGTGTGCCAAGTAAATACCAAACGAATAAACGTTAATGTGGCGAACCCACAAAGGCGCAGGCCGCCCGGCCAGATAACGCATGGCACAGAGCGTAAACAGCACAAAGAAAGGGATTACCCATACCTCTTTGGATGAGAATTCCAGCCAACCCGCAAAGGTAGCTGCAATAATCAGCGCCACGAAAAGTGCCAGCCACGCCGGGCGCGCCATCTGCTGCATCCAGGTCGGCTGCTCCACTAGCACGCTCTCAGAGGCTAGCGGGTAGTGTTGCACCAGCACCAACGCCAGGAAAAATACATAGAGCCACCCTAGCGGCGCGATCCACAACAGATAGCCTGGCCAGTCAACGTTAAACCAGTAAGCAAGCCCCCAATACGCCATGCTAATGACACAGGCGGCCCACAGCCACGGCACAGGATTCAAGCGCCATAGCTGCCAGCGCGTAAATAACCAATAAGCGACGTAAAACTGCATGGCAATGATCAAGAAATAACCATGCCACCCCGCGTATACGTAATATTCAATTGCATTGGCCAAGAATCCTACCGGCTCGTCGGATTTCTGTCGTCTTAACCATTCAGCAGTCGAATAAATAAAGCCATATACAAAGTAAGGCACCATCACATACTTCACGCGCTGGGCAAGAAACCCTGCCGGCACGGACTTAGCGTAACGGATAGCGAACACAAAAACCGAGATAAACAGGAAGATCGGCGTACCTAGCACCAGCGGTAGGCGCATTAAATCGGTAGCTACATTATCGAGACGTTGATTGACGTGATCTAATAAGTGAAACAGAAAAACGGCTATACAGCCGTACGCACGTAACCAATAGATCTCCTCAACTTTCCGCATCAGCCCTCCCGCCGCCAGCGAGCCTTACGTTGCTATTATTAGGGTTTATTATGAACATCTAAACCGCTTAACTGTCCTGAATGGCTATGATGAATAAGTCTTGTCGCCATGCTGTCCGATCTCATTGGAGCGTTTTAATTCCCCGGAGGAAACGTGTTTATCCATAAGCCATCCCTCTCCTCATACCGGTTAAACGCCCTATTCACTACATTGATTGGGTGGCTAACCTTCAGTGGCCATAGTTTAGCCAGCGAGGTTGAGCACCATCATTTTTATTCGTCTACGCTAGGCTACGACTACCCTTATAGCGTTTATTTACCCGACAATTATGACGCCCAAGCGACAGCCGCCTATCCGATCGTTTATATGCTGCACGGTTCTTTTGGCACTGACCGCGACTGGGTAGCCCGTGGCAACTTGCAGCAGGTGGCAGACAGGCTTATTCGCGCCGGGCATATCCCACCGGCCGTGTTCATTATGCCCGGTAGCCGTAGCTGGTGGGTGGATGGCCACAACGAACCCGCCCGTAGCGCGTTTTTTAACGACCTAATGCCGCATGTGGAAGCGACCTACCGCGTGGGTCAAGAACGCCAAATGCGAGGAATAGCAGGGCTTTCCGCCGGTGGCTACGGCGCGATCAATTTTGCCCTGGAACGGCCGGAGCTGTTTGCTGCGGTAGCCGCGTTAAGCCCCGCCAGCTACGTTCCCCTGCCACCACGCAACTCCTCTGCCTGGCGCCACCCGGCGTTTCGCAATGACCAGGGGCAATTTGATCAAACGTTGTGGGAAACGCTTAACTACACCGCCTATCTCGAAGAGTACCGCTTGAAGGTAACCCCCCGCGGTATCGAAGATGAGGGCGATCTTTCCCCCGTACCGCTGTATATCAGCGCAGGGCGCAGCGATGTCTACGACGCAGAGCTTCACGCCCGCTTACTGCGCCAAGCCATGGAGCGCATTCAGCCCAACGACGTGCGGCTCGACCTTTACCCCGGCGGCCACACCTGGCAAGTTTGGCGCGCCAGCCTGCCGGCAGCGCTCAATTTTCTCTTCCAGTACGTGGGGCAGACAGATAGCGTAGCGGTAGAAGACGAGCAAGCCAGGGCAGCCCCCCCTGCGGAAGAAAGCACCGAGAGCATTGAGGAAGTAAGCGGTTGAAGGCACTACACTGTTGAACGCACTACACTAAAGTAACACCAGCAACACCTAACACGACAAGGAAGACAACGATGCATCAACATGTTGAATGGGATGAACCCGGTAGCGCCAGCGTTATTGACTACTTTAAAAAACACCCTGATCACAACGGCCAACCCGACCCCGGCGACATTATTTCCGCCCGCTACCAAGGCGCCATGGTACGGGTCAAAGTTGAAGCGTACCGGGAAGACGACGCTGTCAGCATTGGCGAAGTCGCCGCGATCATCGACTCCCATGGCAAGCGTCACCAAAGCCATAACAAACTGGAAGTTGGCCATATCGTCAGGGTACCCGACGATAAACGGGCGATGGAAACACCGCCCAAAGAAAATTAAAACCTAGCGTTTTAGCCAATTAAGCTGACACAGCCACCCAACGCGGTGGCTGTTCTGTGAGCTGCCTGGGCGGCAGTTAACATGTTAAGCCCCGCGAACGCGGGGAGCTGTGGTCGCAGAGGTCCATGAACATAACCCGGCACGGTTCATCCCCGCCTGTGCGGGGATCGGATCGAAAACCTCACCAGCCTGCAGTCAACGTACGGTTCATCCCCGCGCGTGCGGGGATCGGTCGGTGCTCTTGCGGGCGGCGAGTTCGGCTAGCGGTTCATCCCCGCGCGTGCGGGGATCGGCTATCGGGCCAGAACTCTAGCGACGATGGTGCCGGTTCATCCCCGCTCGTGCGGGGATCGGCGAGTGCCAGCGTTTGCATGGTCACTTCTTGGCGGTTCATCCCCGCTCGTGCGGGGATCGGAGTCCACTACAAGCCGAGCAAGCGCTTGATGACGGTTCATCCCCGCTCGTGCGGGGATCGGGCGCAGCTGCTGGGCTACCCGCAGGAAAACGTCGGTTCATCCCCGCTCGTGCGGGGATCGGCTCAAAACATAATGCTAGTTTGATTATACAACCGGTTCATCCCCGCTCGTGCGGGGATCGGGCTAGGTAGTCACCCCGCCCATAAGATGCCGCCGGTTCATCCCCGCTCGTGCGGGGATCGGCTCTCAAAATTGGCGGAGATAGTGGGCTAGGTCGGTTCATCCCCGCTCGTGCGGGGATCGGTCCCATTTGCGTTGATAGGCGCGTAGACCCGCCGGTTCATCCCCGCTCGTGCGGGGATCGGGACAACTGCAGTACAGATTACCCTTGAAAACGCGGTTCATCCCCGCTCGTGCGGGGATCGGAGTCCACAAGAAGCGGCAGAAATAGCACTGCGCGGTTCATCCCCGCTCGTGCGGGGATCGGGACTACCTCGATGTCGCTCACATTAGCGGCTGCGGTTCATCCCCGCTCGTGCGGGGATCGGGAATTTCCCAAACTGGTCGATGAATCCCTGTTCGGTTCATCCCCGCTCGTGCGGGGATCGGTGCATCGCCTCCCAGCGTAGCCACGCCATTGGCGGTTCATCCCCGCTCGTGCGGGGATCGGCTCCAGGCGGCGAACGATGCTTTCTTGCTCAACGGTTCATCCCCGCTCGTGCGGGGATCGGCATTCAAAACGAGGTGGATACAAGCCATCCGACGGTTCATCCCCGCTCGTGCGGGGATCGGGGAAAGCCAATTTGATGGACGCTCTGTGCTTTCGGTTCATCCCCGCTCGTGCGGGGATCGGAACTTTCCGCAGCTGAGTCTGTATTCGGCGATCGGTTCATCCCCGCTCGTGCGGGGATCGGTGCATCACTTCCCAGGGTAGCCACGCCATTGGCGGTTCATCCCCGCTCGTGCGGGGATCGGGCATGGCGTAGCGCTGAGTCTATGAGCCTACGCCGGTTCATCCCCGCTCGTGCGGGGATCGGGCCGCCGTTCATGCCGAGACCAGGGAACTCTGCGGTTCATCCCCGCTCGTGCGGGGATCGGCTTTCACCGTCGAGGCGAGAGAGCGCCTTGACCGGTTCATCCCCGCTCGTGCGGGGATCGGGTCTTCAAAGTAGCCTAAAAAGTGCTCTTTGCCGGTTCATCCCCGCTCGTGCGGGGATCGGTTCGCGGGTCAGTGTTTCACGCTGGCGATACGCGGTTCATCCCCGCTCGTGCGGGGATCGGAGCCTCCTCAGCCGTGCCGGCCTTCCCCGTCACGGTTCATCCCCGCTCGTGCGGGGATCGGCCTGGACGCGTATTCTCAGGACGGTGCATGTCCGGTTCATCCCCGCTCGTGCGGGGATCGGTGTACTGCGCCCGCTAGGTCGTCGGCCCACTCCGGTTCATCCCCGCTCGTGCGGGGATCGGTGCGGACATGCCTTGCACGGTGTCGCGCATAGCGGTTCATCCCCGCTCGTGCGGGGATCGGTTTGGGACACTTGCATGGCACTCTGCTGATATCGGTTCATCCCCGCTCGTGCGGGGATCGGTGTGGCGGCCATCGTAAACGCGCTCCAGGCAACGGTTCATCCCCGCTCGTGCGGGGATCGGAGCTAGCCATGGCTTAACTGCTTGAGTGCATTCGGTTCATCCCCGCTCGTGCGGGGATCGGACTACAACAGCGAGGTATCGGGCAGCCAGATTCGGTTCATCCCCGCTCGTGCGGGGATCGGGGAGCGGCTGGTTCTGCATGAGTCTCGGCTACCGGTTCATCCCCGCTCGTGCGGGGATCGGGTGGTGGCCTCATGCATTGTTCTCCTCGTCCACGGTTCATCCCCGCTCGTGCGGGGATCGGTCCTGGGAGATGGTGAAGTCCGGCACATCTGCCGGTTCATCCCCGCTCGTGCGGGGATCGGGATTGCTCGGGCTGGCTTTGCTGCTAATGTCGCGGTTCATCCCCGCTCGTGCGGGGATCGGATAACCGCCTCATACATCCAGCGCCGCGTAAGCGGTTCATCCCCGCTCGTGCGGGGATCGGGTCTAGATGGCGAATCGTAATGTATGCTGAGACGGTTCATCCCCGCTCGTGCGGGGATCGGCTGGAATATCCAGCGCACAATAGCGGCCTCGGCGGTTCATCCCCGCTCGTGCGGGGATCGGATGGTCATACGTTAACTGGCAACGTAACGAATCGGTTCATCCCCGCTCGTGCGGGGATCGGATTATCATCTTTCTCTTGTGTTGCTTCTTCAACGGTTCATCCCCGCTCGTGCGGGGATCGGATGTATCTCGTGATCTGGTGATAACTACCAATCGGTTCATCCCCGCTCGTGCGGGGATCGGTGTCAGTAGATACTATAGCAGCCATAACATATCGGTTCATCCCCGCTCGTGCGGGGATCGGCGCTGCATGGTGGTTCGCCTGCCGTCCAAAGACGGTTCATCCCCGCTCGTGCGGGGATCGGTACAAGTTTCCCAACCAGATAGACCACAGGCGCGGTTCATCCCCGCTCGTGCGGGGATCGGATTTGCACTTGAGCCATAACCAGTTGCCTTAGCGGTTCATCCCCGCTCGTGCGGGGATCGGAGAATGGACAACAATCAACGCCTAAAATTCGCCGGTTCATCCCCGCTCGTGCGGGGATCGGTTCGTTCCCCTCAACAACTAGCAAAGCAACATCGGTTCATCCCCGCTCGTGCGGGGATCGGGGCGAATGAGTGCCCAAGCTATCGAATAGGGGCGGTTCATCCCCGCTCGTGCGGGGATCGGATCACCGAGGGCACCGGCTTTCTTTTTAGGGGCGGTTCATCCCCGCTCGTGCGGGGATCGGTCACGACCCGCCCATACCGCTGATAGCGGCAACGGTTCATCCCCGCTCGTGCGGGGATCGGGCAATGAAGTAGGAGTGGCGCCAGAAGAACAACGGTTCATCCCCGCTCGTGCGGGGATCGGGGCTGAACATCCATCGGCCCCTGGGGATTGAGCGGTTCATCCCCGCTCGTGCGGGGATCGGGAAGCCCGCATGGAGCATGAAATGCAGTCCGGCGGTTCATCCCCGCTCGTGCGGGGATCGGGATATCGACCATATTGAACGCATGCAGGCTGACGGTTCATCCCCGCTCGTGCGGGGATCGGCAGAGCAGCAGGAGGAGATTTCTCGTCGCGGACGGTTCATCCCCGCTCGTGCGGGGATCGGTATGGCAATGCCAGCAGCCAACACGATGAGAACGGTTCATCCCCGCTCGTGCGGGGATCGGCAAACCCAGATTGTTGAGCTACTTGCACAAGGCGGTTCATCCCCGCTCGTGCGGGGATCGGTCCTGCGCGACGCAAGACACGTTGAGCAATTCCGGTTCATCCCCGCTCGTGCGGGGATCGGTACCTCGAAGGCCGAGTAGGCCCGCTGCATCGCGGTTCATCCCCGCTCGTGCGGGGATCGGGGGAAGTTGGCTGGATCCGTGTATTCCTTCGACGGTTCATCCCCGCTCGTGCGGGGATCGGATCCAGCCAAGCGAGCGGCGAACACCACCTGACGGTTCATCCCCGCTCGTGCGGGGATCGGGGCTCTGCGGTGTATTGCCATCGCTGCTTACTCGGTTCATCCCCGCTCGTGCGGGGATCGGGACGAGGCCCGCGAGCACCTGCGCATTGATGACGGTTCATCCCCGCTCGTGCGGGGATCGGGTCCTTTTATGTGCCGCGGCTTTCTTCTTGCCGGTTCATCCCCGCTCGTGCGGGGATCGGCGAGTCTCCCCATCCGCACCAATTTGATTTACCGGTTCATCCCCGCTCGTGCGGGGATCGGAGGGTTTAGGGTTTAGGGTTGCTCACCGTTGCCGGTTCATCCCCGCTCGTGCGGGGATCGGGCCAACGCGCTTGACCAGTGTGAGGTCGCCATCGGTTCATCCCCGCTCGTGCGGGGATCGGCTGCTGGCAGGCGGCAGAGGCAAAGACGTAACCGGTTCATCCCCGCTCGTGCGGGGATCGGTCCTTTACTTTACCTACCCTATCGGGCACGAGCGGTTCATCCCCGCTCGTGCGGGGATCGGATGCCCATGCCTATCGGCAAGCTGGTTCACCACGGTTCATCCCCGCTCGTGCGGGGATCGGAGGGCGGCAAGTACAGACGTAGTAACAACAGGCGGTTCATCCCCGCTCGTGCGGGGATCGGTCTGTATCTTAACTGGGATGACTGGTTCTACGCGGTTCATCCCCGCTCGTGCGGGGATCGGCGTCTTCTCCTTGTGACATGTCCCACAGAGCCCGGTTCATCCCCGCTCGTGCGGGGATCGGCCATTACGCTCGCACTCAGCGCATAGGGGATGCGGTTCATCCCCGCTCGTGCGGGGATCGGATGACGGCGGACTTAGAGCGCTAGGAAAGTGGCGGTTCATCCCCGCTCGTGCGGGGATCGGAATATTCAGTTTCGATGCTCTTCTGAATATCGCGGTTCATCCCCGCTCGTGCGGGGATCGGTCAAGAGTGGTCGCCAATTTCTCTGTAACCAGCGGTTCATCCCCGCTCGTGCGGGGATCGGGCTCACATGCGGCACAGGCCATTAGCTCTCACCGGTTCATCCCCGCTCGTGCGGGGATCGGCGCTAAGTGTTCTCTTGTTCATGGCGGGATACCGGTTCATCCCCGCTCGTGCGGGGATCGGCGTTTGTAACCCATGCGTCTGGATGTTTACATCGGTTCATCCCCGCTCGTGCGGGGATCGGGTCGGTAGCTATCCGCCCTGATCTCACCCCAGCGGTTCATCCCCGCTCGTGCGGGGATCGGCGGAAAGGCGTTTAAATAGCCTCTGCATCTTGCGGTTCATCCCCGCTCGTGCGGGGATCGGCTTCCTGAATTCAGTGACAACGCGTTCTGCGTCGGTTCATCCCCGCTCGTGCGGGGATCGGTAACCGCGCTTGAATGCCACATCAAAGCCAATCGGTTCATCCCCGCTCGTGCGGGGATCGGCTGGGCGAATGGATAGCAAAGAACGTACCCAGCGGTTCATCCCCGCTCGTGCGGGGATCGGCAGGCCGCCGGACTTTAGCATCTCAACGCCGTCGGTTCATCCCCGCTCGTGCGGGGATCGGACTTGTTGTATACAGTTGATCTACAAGAAGAAAATAGCAGATAAAAAATTCACCAGCTATTTTGCTTACTTTTTAATCACATTAAATTATTAAAGATCCCGTTAAATCAGTTATTTAACTTGTGGCGGCAAAAAGCGCACCAAACGTAACCCGTCGTGGTCGACCGGTTCCCGGCGGTTTTCACCATAGGTTTGGAATTCAAAGCCGGATTCATGGTTGCTGGCCCAGGCCATAGCCACGTTGCCGTCTTCTGCTAGCGCCTCGACCTGCTCCCAGATCATTTCGCGAATGCGCCTACTTACATCGCCAACGTAAACACCGGCTCTAATTTCCAAGAGCCACACTGCTAGCCTGCCACGTAGGCGCGGTGGCACGGCTTCTGTAATTACCACGAGCATTGCCATTTATCCACTCCTGTGCCCGGCATCGCCAACCGAAGGTGGCTCTGGTATCGCAGGTGGCACCGCATCGGGTGCTGGCGGTGGGGGCTGTATATCGGCAGCGGCAAGCACATCTTCGATCATGGGAATTAAGCGCTGGAGAATGCGGGATTGTTTGAACGCATCGCGGCAAGCGATACGAACTTCTCTTTCTGGCATGGGGGGATTACGCGCCGCAACTCTAAAAGCCGCGGGCACCACGGTTTCAAACTTCACGATGTCGGCAATATCGTACACAAAGCTCAACGGCTTGCCAGTGTGCAGATAGCCAATTGCTGGGGCGTAGCCAGCCGCCAAAATAGCCGCTTCGGTTATGCCATAGAGACAAGCCGTGGCAGCAGACAAGCACTGATTTGCAACGTCAGAAGCCTCCCACTGTTTGGGATCGTAACGTCGCCCGTTCCATTTAACGCCATATTGTTTGGCTAACAGTTGATAGGTTTTACGGACTCTGGCGCCTTCCATACCGCGTAGTTGCTCAATGCTGCGACGGGACGGCGGCTCCTCGCCAAAACGCAGCTCAAACATCTTTCGCACTACTTTAAGGCGCAGCTTTTCATCCAGCGCCAGCTGCGCCTGATAGAGCAGTTTGTCTGACCGCGCGCCGCCCGGCTGGCCAGCGCTGTAAAGCCTTACTCCGGCATCCCCTACCCAAATCAGTAGCGTGCCTACCGTAGCGGCAAGCTTAATAGCGGCATGAGAAACTCGGGTGCCCGGTTCAAGCAACAGACACGCCACCGAACCCACCGGAATATGCATGCGCTCGCCATTAACTTCATCAATAACGACGAAAGCACCGTCGCGTACATCTATCTGCCCCATCCCGATAAAGATCATCGACATACGGTCTTTTTCGGGGATGGGCTTTAGTGGAATAAAGCCCATGTTGGTCTCCTAAGGTCGGCGCAGCAGTAGCAAGCCACCGCCAAATGCCTTGGCCCGCCCAATGCCGTGGGCCATGGTTTCGATCAGCTTTCCTGGATGGGTAACTTCAAGCAGGCCTTCGTAATCCACCGTAGAGAACTGAACCGGCTTGCCGCTCCCTTTATTCAGCACATGCTGGCGGTAGGCACCCAGCTCTGGCGTCACCGGCAAGCTAAAGCCCCATGTTTCAGCACGGTTTTCAAGCCATTCACGGGCCTTGCCATTCATTGCATCAACACAGGCTTGGCTGGTGCGCTGCCCCGGCGGGAATGGCTTTTTGGCCGCCATCAACACATCGGCACGCTGGCCACGTTGCCCTGGCACGGGAATCGCCATGGTGGGGTTAGCGCGGAGGCGAAATGCCAGTCTCTCACCCACTTTGAGCTCTGGTGCGTAGGGTTTGCTCTCTACGGTCAACAAGCCAGGCACTGATGCGGGTTCACGGTCTGAAAGAAGATAAAATAGCGGCAACCCTTTTGGGCCTCTCCCTTCTTCGATTTCTTCCAGCTCTTGTCGGAAAATAAAGGGCCTTGGCCCTTCGTAGCCGGGGAATAGCTGCCATAACAGTTGATGGGCCGTATAGGCTTCTGCGTTCATTACATCAAACAGCTTTTCGCGAGAAAGCCCGTTTAGGTCAACGCGTACGCGTGAGAGATACATTAGCGCGCCTCCTCTGCTGCTATGGCCCGACGAAACTCTAACCGGGGGCCAAACTGCCAGCGGCGTCGATTTAGCGGCAAATCCCACACATCGTTGTACTCTGCCGTTTGATCATTGCCATCTAACCTACTGGCGTCCCCCTCCCAGGCATATAAGGCTTCATCAGGAAAGCGAAGTACCGTTTTGTCTTCTCGACCGTGGAACGCCAGTGCAGGGAATGCTATATCAAGCGCTTCTTTAAGCGTGCTGCACTGTCGCCGCTGGGGTGCAAGCGGCGCAGCGGGCGGGCAAGATTTACGCCCTAGATAAAGTGGGTAATAGGGCGTTTTTAGCGCTTGCTCAAGCTCAGCAAGCGTTAGAGTCGCCGCTGGCGTTAGCCAGACGGCCACTGTCCATAGGCCATCGCAGCGATAGGCGCGGCTGGAAAGGATCGTTTTTAGCGCATCGCGTGGCCCGCTTAGCTCTTCTTTGCGGGTGTGATAGCTCACTTTTGACTGTGCGGCAGGCATCTGCACTGTGTGGTAGTCACGCATCAGCATACCGGGGGTGGACTGTTTGACGCCCATGGCAATGCTTTCACGCAATTGCGTTTGGCCTGCATCGTCATCCCGGCGAATGCCTAGGGCAGCCCCAAGCAACCCCAAAACAGCCCCTTTGCCAGGATAAGTAGCGGTAGGACGCGTTTCACCAACGGCGGCTTCCCCCCAACTGGCAAGCGGGGCATAGAGCCGAAAAATAAGATAGTCAGTCATGCGGCCTCCTTACTGATCGATTTTTAAGAAAGCGATCAGTTCTGTAAGACTGCCTTTTTGAACATTGCCTTTTAGCTGCGGTTCTTCATAGCCGGTCTCGGCACTGGTGACAAAGCGACTGTCAGCGCCTGCGTCATAGGCGCTATCAAACGCGTTAGCTTGCTCTTCAATACGCTTAATAGCATCGAGTGCTTGATCTTGCCCCGCGACCGGGCGCAGATAAGCGGTGGAGAGTGAGCGCGGCTGCTGGCTGCCTTTTTCAGCCAGCACGTAGCTCGCATGGGCGCGGGAACCAAAGCTGTTTTGCTTGCCTTTGGGTGACGTTTTAGCCGCAGCTTCCACCAATGCAGCAATTGCCTGGTCGGCTAGTTCACTGTTGCCTTGCAAATTCTCAACCAGTTGCTGGCGGTCAATGCAGATATACAGGTAGAACAACCCAGCCCCAAAACCAGACTCACCAATATGCGCCGCGCCGCGGTCTTTATCACCCGTGTTTAAGTCATCGACAGCGGTAAAGTAATCGTCTTCTACTTCGGCAGCATGCACAGTAATCGCGTGGGCGACTTGGCAGGCGGCATCGACGTTATATTCAGGCACGGCGGCCAACATGCGTCCAAACAGTGCCACATCGGCGGCGGCAGGCTTGTGGCGCAAGAGCTTTAAATCATCATCGTTTGGCTCACGCTTTTCCGCCGCCAGTGTCTCCACTAACTCGCTGATGGCTTGGCGTTCTTCCAGGCCCACATGGACGAGCTGCTCTATCTCAAACTCTTTGGGTTCGCCTTTTTCTACTTTACGCAACTTGCCAAACACGCCAGCAATTTTTTCTGCGCAAGCCCCCGCCATCTTTTGATCAACGCCTTTTTCGACCAACTGATCGTAAGCCTCTTTGCCCAGTCGCTTGGTGCGGGTGCCCACATGCCCAGCCAATGCTTCTTCAAAGAGCGCAGAGGTACGCCATGTGCGCTTAAGGCTTTGTGATGAAACACGTAGACGCTTAGCACCACCCATCAAGGCAGTTTTAGGGCGGCCTAAATCATCTCGGTTAAGGTTGGCGGGCGGATAAGAGGTCAGTAGGTGCAGTTGAATAAAGTGGCTCATGAATAACTCCGTTCGTGATATCTATATGAAGCTAGAAAGGATGATCGTCAGTCGTAAAAATCAGTCACTGCCATGGCTATAGCGAGACGTTGCCGCGAAATAGTCATTTGCCAGTACAAACCCAAGCCGCTGGGTAGCCTTGGCAGATAAACGTCCGCGATGCTCGCGCCACCAGAGTGAGATAACACTCCCCAGCATTACGACACTGATATCCCGCTTATCCGCAAGCGCCAGCGCGCGGCGTAAGCGCTGAATAAATTCTTCCGGCGTACGGCAGGAAAGAAGTTGCTGAAAACGCAGCTCACTCATCAGTGGTTTTTTGGTTTGCTCTTTTTGCTGGCCAAGGCGAGAGGCTAACGACGCGCTCTTCTTTTCTTCGCGCAACTCCGCGGCTATTAGCGCGATGCATGACCACACTTGTAGCTTTTCATCGCGGTAATCCGTTTGTTTTGTCGTTTCCGGCAGCATCGCCCAGAGCTCGCGAAAACCTTGGGTTAACATCGCTGCTTCGGCACTATCACAGCGGCGCAGTACCGCCCGTACACCACGGGGCAGCGGTGGCTGAGGGGTCAGTGCTTTTAAAGCCTGTGGGGTTAGCGTCAACCGCTGCCACCAACGGCGCAGAGCGGCGGCTTCATCCCGTTTTAAAGCGACGAGCGACTTCTTTTCTGCCTCGGTCAATAAATCTTCTTTCTCGGGTGTTTCCGGCGTTAACACGTCACTCATCAGGCGTCTCCTGTCGTGGATGCAGCAGAGGCCGCGATACGCTTGGCCTGCGCGGAGGGGTCAAAATCACCCTGTTGGATAAAGTCACTCACCACTTTGCTACCTTTACTCTTGCCACCAAGAAAGCTTTGCAGTTGCCTATGAGCAGCGGTGGCACGTTCAAGATCCATGCTTTCCTGGGCGCCGCTTAGTGCCAAGTCTTCGAATACACGCATGGCTTCACGCTTAAGGGCAAAGTACCAACGCTCAGCAATATCAGAAGGAATATGCGGTGGCGGCGAGTCTTGTTGCAGCACCTGCTGAAGGGCTAGCAGCACTTTAAAAAACTCAGGCTGGGTTGCATCGTAAAATTGGTTATCAATGGAGCTCATATCGCCCTTGGCATCCGATGGCCGCGAGAACCAGGCGTTTTTGACTTGGGTGCGCACCATCCAGGCAATATTGCGTGAAAGTTCGGTCAGCTGTTGTACCCATGCGCGGAGTCTTTGCTGCTGACCTTGTGGAATTTCCACCAGAGGCATCTCGATGCTGTACCAACCGCGCGGTTTCATGTTGTCCATGTCGTAGCCAAACACCCATAGACGCGCCTCTCTCAGCAGCGCCTGGATGTCTTCGCCACACGCTCGCTCTTGTGTCACTAGCTTTTGTTTGTGGATGTAGCTTTTCAGCACTGCTGCCGCAATTGCACCACTGCTTTCTTCATCATTCAGTACAAAGCCTGACCAGTGCCGGTAGCCAAGCCCACCCGGCTGACCTTTACTGGAAAGCGGTAACTCATTAGGCTTTTTGGGATCACGTCGATAGGGTGTTAGCGGGTGTAGCCATGGGCCATCGTAGTTTGCCCCCTGCTTTTTAGCGCGTAATTCGCGCACTACCCGCTGGGTTGTTCGTCCGCAAATATCACACGGGCACTCATCGGCTTCTTCAAATAGCAGCCGGAACCGACGCGGCATTGACCAGTAAGCGTGCAGGGTGTGGGTGTCTTCAGGCAGCACTTCGGTGCCTTTTTTATCGCTTACCCGTGTATTAGCCATCCAGAAAAATAGCGAAGGCTCATCTGGATGCGGCGTCGACCACTGCTGCCCTTTCTGAGTGGTTTCTTTCGTTGTAATGACGTTTAGCCATAGCCGCTCCCACAGGCTGGCACTTGATGATTCCGGCATCACCAGCGTTGTCAGTGGGCCACCGCCACGCAGACCCACGCGGATACCGGCACCGCCCGCAGGTGCGTTAATCTGCATGGTGTACAGTGCTATGGCCGCGCAGGCGTCACACATCACCTCCACACGGCCGCGCTTTACGAAAAAATCGGTATTGTTTTTGATGCCGTTAGCGCCGGGGGCATCAATTAATAAACCGCTGACCGTGGCGTTTTTTACATCCTCCAGCGAGTCAATATCCTGCATAAAACGAGGGCCGTCGCCGTCTAACTCAAAGGCACTATGGAACGGCGCAAACGCTTTATCCAAGGCGGCAACACTGGGTGGCCCCATTAACAAGTCAAGCCAATCGTCGTGAGTTTTCGGCGGTACTGCGGTTTGTAGCAGGCCTATCAGGAACTGGTAGGCCGCCCCTTGAAAGTCCGCACGCGGCACGGCGAGGTTGATTACATCAGAATCAGCCACTCCCGAGGGTGGGCGGCACTTTACCTCTCCGTTTTTCAGCAGGAACGGTAGCCAGGAGTCTTCAAGTAAATTCAAGCATTCACCTCCTGCTCAACATTTGAGCAATTTGTTTAATTAGCTTTTAAGAAACCCTGAACTTCAGTAATGCCTCATGGCGTTTATTCCTTACTGCCTAACCGTAAGCCCCACTGGGTATCGTAGTCACAACCAGGCTCATCGCTGGGCAGCCACGGTTGGGTATACTTCAGTGCTTTATAGCGCTCTTGAAGGGTAAGCCACTGGCTTTCATAGCGGCTTGGCAACGATGCCAACTTAGCGGCCTGGCTTTGGCGTAGCTTCACCTGGCTAAGCATATCGGCATGGCGGCTCTCGCCCGCCCATAGCGCCAGCTTGTTGTCATCGGCGAGTGAAAGCAGCATGACATTGACCGTGGGTTCGTCCATCAGCCTTGTGCCTATCTCTTGCTCTTCCTGCCACTGATCACTTTTGGTGTACCCCTCTTCCAGATTGAGTGCGTTGAAATTTGCCATTGAGCCAGCCGTTCTCTGCATTCCTTTTTGCTCGTAGCGCGCTGCCTGCAGAGCATCAGGAATATCGTCAGATACGGGGCCGTAAACGCCTTCAATAAGACCTCTAGCCTCTTCGGGCATGCGGATTGCTTCCAAACGACGCAGTACCCGCTGGGTTAACCAGCTTAACGATGTGTCGCGGTAAACCGCCTGGGTGCCTGGCAGCATACGCTTGAGCCAATGCTCATCGGGATCATCCGCCCAGGGCGGCGCTAGTACCAGCAGACGCGGCAGGCAGCGTGCCCCACGCTGGTGGCGCTGTAAGCGTCCTGCACGCTGGATAAGCAGATCAATGGGTGCGATATCGCTGATCATCACATCCACATCGCAGTCGAGAGACTCCTGAAATACCTGGGTACTGATCAACACCTGCCCTTTGCGTATTTCAGGCGTTGAGCCTTTGCCTAAACGCTCAATAACCTGGGACTCAATGCGTTGCCTATCCACCATGGCAAAGCGGCTGTGGAACAGCAGACAGCGTTCAGGATCAGGGTGGCGGGCAGCGATGGCTTCGAATGCACGAATAGCGTCATCAACAGTATTGCGCACCCAAGCGACACACTCACTGGCCTCCACTGCTTCCAGCACCGCCTCTATCGCCTGCTCTTCTTCGTTAAGCCAAGCGACTTCAACGCTTCTGGATACCTCTTCGCGCGATCCTAGCGGCAACTCCAACGGCTGCCCTTCGCTCACATGGGTCAGTAACGGAAAGTCATCTTTTTGTGGTTTCGTTGCTGGCTGCCCAAGCCCTGATTGCCAAGCAGCCATTAAGGCACTGCGCATGGCACGGGGGAGCGTGGCCGTTAGCAGAATCGCGCTACCGCCCTGGCGAGCATGGTAGGCCAGCAGTTGGCTGAGCAGTGTTTGCATGTAGTTGTCGTAGGCGTGCACCTCATCAATCACTAACACCTTTCGCGCCAGCCCGTACAAGCGCAGCGACTGGTGGCGAAACGGCAAAATGGCCATTAAGGCTTGGTCAATGGTGCCTACACCCACTTCCGCCAGCAGCGCTTTTTTACGTGAATCCGCTAGCCATTGGTTACAGCGGCTCGTAGCCGAGAGTTCGCTAGCGGTGTAATCCAGATCACTAGGCTGAGGCGCGGCAACGGCGGCGATAAAATCGTCGTTTAAATCCCGCGCACCGTGGGCAAGGACAAAAGAGGGGGAGGAGTCAGCGGTATAAAATCGCCGATGCAAATTTCCCAGGCGTGAATACATGGCGTTAGAAGTCGCCATGGTAGGCAGCGCAAAATAGAGGCCATCGCCGTGGCCTGCCGCTAATAGGCGCTGAGTCAAAATACAGGCGGCCTCGGTTTTTCCTGACCCGGTGACGTCTTCCAAGATAAACAGCTGCGGCCCATCCGTGAGCTCTACTGTCTCGGCGGCATGCTGCAAGGGAGTTGGCGTGATGGAGCGTTTGCCAAACCAGTCGGCCATGCCTGCGTAAGGCAACGGTTCGGAAACCTTGTTAAACCCTGTTTCTTCCAATGCTTTCTCAGCATTGTGTAACGCAATTTGCCAATAGTCGGCGAGAGGAATCTCCTCGTGAAGATAGGGAAAGTGATCCTGGTTCGAGCCCAGCCAGTCACTTAAAGTAGCCCAACCTGCGATTGTCCAGCTTAGCGTCTGTAGGGCATACACCCACTGTTCAGAAGACAACTGCTCGATTGGCCACCCTGGTTGAACGACACTGGCCCAATCGGCAATAAATTGGCGCGTCGCTTCAATATCGTCGGCGTGCTCGTCACAGCAGAAAAACATCTCTACATCGATATTTCCTGCGCTTACTGGCTGGCCGTGATGACCAAAGAAAGGTGCAGTTAAGACAGGAAGAGCTGTGCGCAGCGATTTACGATCAGCGCGAGTCAAATCAGTCAGCCACTGCAACGTGCCATCTTCAAACCAGTCTAGCCATTTTGCCTCCCAAACCACGTCTCCCAAGCGATCATGGCGCTCAGTATAGGCATATTGCGCAGAGGGAGGGACTAATGCCAAGTTTGAGGTTGGTTGAAAAAGTCCCTGAAAGGCTCGGGCGAACTTACCGATATCGTGTAAACCCAACCAAAAAACTAATAGCTGACGTAGTGCTTCAGGCTCAAGACTTAGTTGCGCTGCTAGGCGTTGTATCAACGGTCTATCCGGCGAAAGCAGCAACCAGCCCGCCGCCGCAACATCTAGGTTGTGATACGGCAATAGATGACACTCTACACTCTGCCCCTTAGCTTGCGCTTTGCCCCAGTAGTGATAGTAAATCACCGCTTCCCCCCACCGTTTTACCAATACCTCATCTAATCATTCTTTATGATTAAGCGCCATTGACCTTAGTCATACTTCGCCACCCTGAATCCACCCTCGTTTGATTTGATTTGCGTGCTACGCTTATCGCTAATGTTCCCTTTATATAGGCACTTCACCATGCATGCTTTTCGTCTTTTTGCCGCGTTGGTTACCACCGTGGTAATCGTTCTGCCCGCCTCTTTTCAAGCCCACGCACAAACGGGCGGGCAATGGAATGAATACGATGAGGTCTTTGAGGACGGCGCGCGCCATGCAAATGTTTGGCAGTGGGGCTGGACGGGCATTTACGGCACTAGCCTGGCGGTGAACGCTTACCAATCGAGTGAGGCGAGTGACGACGATGACCGCTTTGATGCCCGGGTGGGTGTGGTGAAATCCGCCCTGGCGCTGGGCGGCATGTTCACGGATCGCCAGCCGCACCCGGCTGCCTTGGCCGAATATGAGCGCTTGAAAGCCAGCGGCGATTTAAGTGGCGTGCAAGCACTGGGGTTACAGCTTGCGCAAGCTGAGCGTGAGCGGCGTGGCTGGGGCGCTCGTGTGGGTTCATTGGTGGTCAATGGCGTGGCGGGCGCGGTGATTGCTGCCGATGGCCGTGAAAGCGACGGCGCTATCAACTTTGCGACTGGCATGCTGGTTAACGAGCTGCAGATTTGGACGCAGCCGAATCAGGCATCGTCAGCGATCAACCGTTTTCAACCTGCTAATCTTTCGCTGGGGCCAATGACTATTCCCGGTGAATATGCGCTAAACGTGGGGCCACAGCAGCTTGGCGCTACTTGGCGTTACTGATTCACTCCCCTCTTTTTCCTCTAAAGCGCTGACAGCGGCCTGCGTCTAGCGCTTTATTATTGCCAGCTCGGTGTTAACGCGTAAAATATCCAGCAATTTTTTGGCTTTGCCAAGTGTTATGTTATAACCTATTTGATATTAGATGAGGCCACTTAATGAGTGAGCATACACATCGCCATAACAAGGAAGGTCCCTGTCACTTTTCCTTGATGTCGCTGTCGGCAGTTAAACGGTTACTGTTTGTTGCTGTGCCGCTGTTAGTGCTTTGGGGGTTGGTGATTTGGGCAGGCGGGTGGCTAGGATGAGTCAACGCTCTTTATCACGATGTCAGTTACATAATCTGCACCTGGCTCAAGCGCGCCGCACGGTGCTTGAACACCTTGAGGGCGACTTTCAACCGGGTGCGATTACTGCGCTGATTGGTGCTAACGGGGCCGGTAAAAGCACCTTGATTCAAGCGATTATGGGCGAGCTTCGTCCTATTAACGGCGAGGTGGTCTGCACGGTGCCCAAAGAGCGCCGAGCGTGGTTACCCCAGCAGTTAGCGTTAGACCTGACCTTCCCGATGAGTGTGGAAGAGCTGGTAATGACCGGCAGTTGGCCCAGCCACGGGGCGCTAACCGGCTACTGTGCGGGGCATTACCGCAAGGGGCGCGAGATCATGGCACGCCTGGGTATTTCGCACTTGGCCCACCGCCCGTTAGGTGAACTTTCCGGTGGTCAGCGTCAACGCGCACTGATTGGCCGTACGCTGATGCAGGAAGCCGAGCTGCTACTGCTTGATGAGCCGTTTGCCAACGTGGATAGCGAGACTGTGGATATTTTAGTTCGTATCTTGCGCCAGATGGCGGACGACGGTGCGACGATTATTGTCGTGCTGCACGATATGGATCACCTGAAACGCCTAGCCGATGAAGTATTGATGCTTAACGGTGGCCACGGACGCTGGGTCGCACCCAGCGAGCTCTTGCAACAACCTGCCCCTGCCCAAGTGGTGCCGTTTAATGTGGGAGGTCGTCATGCTTGATTTGCTTAACACGTGGCTGATCAGCCCGTTCGATTACGGCTTTATGCGCCGCGCGGTGGTAGGTGGTTTGGCACTTTCGTTGGCCGCGCCGCCGCTAGGGGTCTTTTTGGTGCTACGCGGTATGAGCCTGATTGGCGACGCCATGGCCCACGCGATTCTACCTGGCGTTGCACTGGGTTTCCTGCTGGCAGGCTTCTCGCTACCCATCATGAGCATTGGCGGGGTGCTGTTTGGGTTAATGGTGGCGCTGCTTGCGGGGGCGGTGTCGAAAATGGGCGGTCAACGCGAAGATGCCGCCATGGCGAGTTTTTTTATTATCTCGCTGGCCGCAGGCGTGATGCTGATTTCGTTAGGTGGCAGCAGTGTTGATCTTACCCACGTGCTGTTTGGTTCGATACTGGCGATCAACTCCACCGCGCTACTGCTGATCGCTGGCATCAGTACGCTGATTGTAGGGACGCTGGCCATAGTGTTTCGCGCCCTGGTGGTGGAGTGCTTGGACCCGCTGTTTTTACGCGGCCAGAGCCGTCGTAGCGGCTGGGTACACAGCGTTTTTTTGGGGCTGTTAGTGCTGAATTTAACCGCCGGCTTTCAAACCCTAGGTACGCTGATGGCGGTGGGGTTAATGATGCTGCCCGCCACCTCGGCACGCTTTTGGAGTAAACGCTTGGAGGGGTTGATCGGCATCGCGATTGTGCTGGCCATGGTCGCGAGCACTGGCGGCCTGCTGCTCTCTTTCCATCTGGATATCCCTTCAGGCCCCAGCATCATTTTGCTGGCCGGGTTTGGGTATCTCTTTTCGGCCCTGTTTGGCCGCTACCACAGCTTGGCCGCCAATCTGCGGCGTAAAACAACGCCGTTGGCCGCAGAGCAAAGGTCTTAACCGTCGTCTTTCTATTTACCGTAAGGAGTGTTGTATGCCGCTTGCCTATTTATCATCTCGGTCGTCGCGCTGGTTAGTGGGTGTTTCCGCGATGTTGGCGCTACCTGCCGCTATTGCTAATGAGCGTGTTCAGGTTGTTACCAGCTTCTCTATCCTGGCGGATATGGTAGAAAACGTAGGCGGCGAGCATGTCGATGTGACCCCTTTGGTGGCTGCCGATGGCGATGCGCATGTTTACTCCCCGAGCCCCGGTGATGCACGCTCACTGGCAAACGCTGATTTAGTGGTGTTCAACGGCCTGCTGTTTGAAGGTTGGATGGAGCGCTTGATTAGTGCCAGCGACTACTCAGGTGCCTTGGTTACCGCAACTGATGGCATCAAACCGCTCTCTTTCGCCGAACATGACGAGCACGACCACGAAGAACATGCTCACGAAGAGCACGAACATGATGTTCATGGCCACGAAGAACATGCCGGACATGACCATGGCGATGAAGATCCCCATGCCTGGCAGGATATGCAGCAAGCCAAGGTGTATGTGACCAACATTCTTGATGGGTTAGTCGCCGCGGATGCCGACAACGCTGATGCCTATCGCGCCAATGCGGAGCAGTACTTACAGGAGATGGCAGAGGTCGACGCTGAAATTCGAGCGCTGATCGAAGAGATTCCGGCTTCAACAAGCGTGATTACCGGTCACGACTCCTTTGGCTACTTCTCAAGCGCTTACGGCGTGAACTTCCTCTCCCCGGTAGGGCTTTCGACGGAAGCCGACCCCAGTGGCGCCAGCATGGCGGCGCTAGTGGATGTGATTGAGCAGGAAAATGTCGAAGCGCTGTTCCATGAGAACATGACCAACCAGTCGATCATCAACCAGCTAGCCGAAGAGACCGGCCTGCCAATTGCCGGTACGCTCTACGCGGATGCACTAGCAAGCGAAGGCGAGGCCAGTACCTATCTAGGCATGATGCGCCACAATGCGCAGGTGTTGCATGATGCGCTAGCCCAGCCGGGCCATAACGATCACGATCATTCTCACGACCACGACCACGACCACGACCACGACCACGACCACGACCACGACCACGACCACGACCACGACCACGACCACGACCACGACCACGACCACGACCACGACCACGACGATCATGATCATAGCCACTAGCCGTTAACGTCAATAGCGCTGCTCAGGTATTGATGGCCGTGAGCAGCCACTCCCGGAAAGACGCCATGGCGTGGGTTTCGGGACGTGTCTGCAGGCGAGTCAGCCAGTAACCTCCCAGACTCACAGCGGTGTCGAAAGGCTGTACCAGCGCACCGCTGCTCAGTTGCCTTGAGAACATCAGCGGTGGCGCCAGCGCGACGCCTGCACCCTGCATGGCCGCTTCCACCATGGCGATGGAAGAGTCAAACACAATGCTTTTCGTCATCGGAAAGCTGCGTGGTAACCCCGCCGCCAATAGCCACTCGGTCCACTCATCGGCGCGATAAGAGCGCAGCCAAGTTTCACCCAGCACGTCGGCCGGGGTGTTGAGTCGCTCAGCGATAGTGGGTGTGCACATCACTGAGAGCGCCGCCGGTAACAGCGGCTGCGCTGCGGCAGCGTGCCAGGCACCCGTTCCAAAGCGGATAGCAAAGTCGAGCCCTTCAGCAGCAATATCCGCGCGGTTGTTATGGGTGGAAATACGCAAGTCGACAAACGGGTACTGCTGCTGAAAATCGCCTAACCTCGGTAGTAGCCAGCCAACGGCAAAGGTCCCTACTACGCCGACATTTAGTATTTCTCGGTAGCTACTCTCGCCCACTCGGCCCAGCGTGTGCGATATCTGGTCAAAAGAACTCTTCAATACCGGCAGCAGCAGCTCTCCCTCTTGGGTAAGCATTAACCCTCGCGGCAAGCGGGTGAATAGCGATACCTTCAGTTGGGTTTCGAGCAGCTTAACCTGATGGCTAACTGCTGCCTGGGTTACATGAAGCTCTTCTGCCGCTCGGGTAAAGCTCAAATGCCTGGCCGACGCCTCAAAAGCTCGCAGGGCCTTCAACGGCAGATAGGGACGCACCACCTTACCCCCAAATTTTTCTAATGGCTTATGCAAAATATCGCTGTTTGTGAATTGCCGCCGCGCGCCGTAAGTTAGCCACTGTCACGCTTTTCGGGCTGGGGATACCCACCAGCTTTCTCACGACACTCACCACAACAGGAACTTGGTATGCGTAAGATGTTAGCAGCAAACTCCGGCTTTATCATGGCGGGTTCGCTTTTACTCAACGGCTATTCATGGGCATCCGGCACGCCTGAAAGCACCGATATTGAGGCGCTGGTGAACGATACTATCGCGCCTTTGATGGCCGAGTATCGTATTCCAGGCATGGCGATTGCACTGAGTATCAACGGCCAGCAGCACTACTTTAATTATGGCCTCGCCAATCAAGAAGCGGAGATTCCGGTCACTGATGAGACACTGTTCGAATTAGGTTCGATCAGCAAGGTTTTCACAGCAGCACTCGCTGGCTACGCCCAGGCTAGCGGCGCGCTATCGCTTTCCGACCCGGCCAGTCGCTACCTACCGGAACTTGAAGGCAGCGCCTTCAATAAAATCACGCTGCTGGAACTGGGCACTTACACCGCGGGCGAGCTTCCGCTGCAGTTCCCAGAAGCGGTGCTAAGCGAAGAGGCAATGATTGACTATTACCGCCAATGGCAACCTGAATCCGCCCCTGGCAGCCACCGGCTCTATTCCAATCCGAGTTTGGGCCTGCTCGGTTATCTCGCCGCACAAAGCCTTGAACAGCCCTTCGAGATGGCGATGGAGGAGGCGCTGTTCACCCCGCTAGGGCTTGAGCATAGCTACTTTCAGGTGCCCGAAGCGCAGCAGGCGCACTATGCCTACGGTTACTCAAAAGAGGACGAGCCCATTCGGGTAAACCCCGGCATGCTGGATGCCCAAGCCTACGGTTTGAAATCGACAGCTGCTGACGTGCTCTCTTTTGTGGAAGCCCACCTGAACGATACGGCACTGGACGAACCCCTACGCCAAGCCTTGACCGCTACGCGCACAGGCTACTTTAACATTGGCAAGATGACCCAGGGCCTGGGCTGGGAAAGCTACGTCTACCCGGTGGCGCTTGAGCAGCTACTGGAAGGCAATTCGCTTGAGATGATTTTAGAACCCAATCCTGCCAACCGCTTAACGCCCCCATTGGCCCCTAGGCAAGAGGCGCTTTATAACAAAACCGGCTCAACCAATGGCTTTGGCGGCTATGTGGCCTTTGTGCCCAGCGAGCAGATCGGTATTGTGATGCTGGCTAACCGTAACTATCCCAATGGTGCCCGCATAGAGGCAGCACACCACCTTCTTACCGCGCTGACGGAAGCCCCCTGAGACTCTCTCGTTTAGTGCAGCCTGGTGCCGCCATTGGCGGCATTTTTTATTTCTGGAATGCTACCAATACAACCGAAAGTTGCATTTCTTGCTGTCAATAAGGAGACTATTACTCCTCCCCGATACTTACCTTCACTGCGAAGAGCCCGTTCCCATGCGTCTAAACGCCGATTTTAGCCACTTTGCCTGTGTTACCCCCGAAGAGTATCAGTGGGTCGATTCCCCCAGTGTGGGGGTTGAGCGCATGATGTTTGACCGAATTGGTGATGAAGTTGCCCGCGCGACCAGCCTTGTCCGCTATGCGCCCAATACGCAGTTTGATCGACATACCCATGGCGGCGGCGAGGAGATTCTGGTGCTGGAAGGTGTGTTCGCCGATGAACATGGGCGCTACGCGGCGGGCAGCTACTTACGAAACCCCATTGGTACCGGCCATACGCCCCAGATTGGCGAGGAAGGCGCGCTGATTTTTGTCAAACTGCATCAGTTTGACCCCAACGACACGCTACAGCTGGCGGTGCCTGCCCATCGGCTTCCCTGGCAGCCTGATCGGCGCCCGCGCATTGCCTACAAGATGTTGCACACCTACAAGCAAGAGCGCACTAGCCTGGAACGCTGGTCGGCGGGTACCTCTATTTCCTATCCCACATTGCTGGGCGGCCTGGAGTTTTTGGTTCTGGAAGGCACGCTTAGCGATAATGAGCAAAGCTACACTGCAGGCACCTGGTGCCGCTACCCGAGCGGCTCAGCACCGGCATTAACGGCCGGTGATCAGGGCGTCATGATGTACCTCAAACGCGGCCATCTGCCAGCGGCTTAGGTTCGCGACAGGCCCAGAAATGGCAGAAGTGTGAGGGCCGCAATAAGTCCTACGGCCAACAGCACCATTAACACCTGCAGCGGGTGGGCAGCTAAACGGCGCCACAAGGTTTCTGCCTCGCCCCGTTCAATCGCTGCTTGATGCTCACGCTGAGCGCGCTCTAGGCGCTCCGCTTGGTAGGCGTCTAACACCGCGATGGCAGCGTCGTGCTGGTGTGGGTTGCGCAGCCAGATAGCATCGACCCCCAAGCGGAAAAAGCCCGCCTGGGTTTCATAGGTATCAAAGCCATGAGCGGCTAACAGGTCACGCACTTCCATGGCTTCTTCGTCGGTTACATGGCGCAGCCGGAACAGTAGTTTAGCCATTGATAGGCCTCATGAATCGCTCTTCCCCACCATCAAGTCCGCTTGAATCACTTCGATCCAGTAGCCATCCGGGTCTTTAACGAAGATAACATCTTTCATCTTGCCCTGGTCGGCGCGCTTGACGAAAGTAACATCGTGCTCGTCGAACCACGCCTGGGCCGCCGTTAAATCCGGCACGTTAAAACAGATATGCCCAAAGCCTTGCGGTTCGGCATTGCCATCGTGATAGGCGAAATCGTCCTGGCTTTCGGTTCCCCAGTTGTGGGTCAACTCTAACAGTCCTTTCTGGCTGAAGGTCCAGGCGGTACGCGCTTGTGCATCATCTGGCACGTTATCGCTTGGCTCTAGGTTGGCTAAAAAATAGAGCGAGAACTGCATCTCTTCAAAATCCAGCCGCCGCATTACCTGCATACCAAACACTTTTGAGTAGAACGCCAATGCTTGCTCGGGATCTTTTACCCGCAGCATGGTGTGGTTTAAACGAAACCCTTGGGTTTGCGGGGGCGTATCGACGACACCAGGATGCTGCTCACCTTGAAAACTCATCACGCTCTCCTGTCGCTGAAGTGGATCGTTAACGGCTTATACCGCTTAACATGGGGGCTGAGACGCCATATTTCCACCCACTTCCCTCGCCCTGGTCTTTACAGGGCCAACGCAGCCAAGGATAGTAATCGTTCGGCAGGGGCGCTCGCCGTTATTGGCGAGCTGAGAAGAACCCTTTGAACCTGAACCGGATAACACCGGCGTAGGGAGTCGTGGTACCGCTTACCACCTCCCCGCCGGGAGGATGCTATGACCCTACCTCCGCTTGGCGATTATCTTGCGACGCTACGTACAGCGACACCGTTAGTCCATTGCATGACCAATTATGTCGCCATGAACAGTACGGCCAATTTGCTGTTAGCCACCGGTGCGTCACCCGCCATGGTGCATGCGCCAGAGGAAGTGGCTGAGTTCACCGCTATTTCTACCGGACTCTCGATTAACATCGGCACGATTTCTTCCCACTGGGCCGATGCCATGCTGACCGCCACGGCAACCGCTGAACAGCACGCTATCCCCTGGGTGTTAGATCCCGTTGCCGTTGGCGCTACCCGCTATCGTCAAATGCTCTGCGCGAAGCTGCTTGCCTCTAAACCAAGTGTCATTCGTGGCAATGCGTCTGAAATTCTTGCCCTTCACGGCTTAGCGGGCCAGGGGCGTGGTGTGGATTCAACAGCCCCCACCGAGCAAGCTATCAACGCAGCGATAGCGCTGGCAAAGCATCACGGCTGTATTGTGGCGATGACGGGCGAAAACGACTGGGTAACGGACGGTACACAGCATTACCGTATTAACGGTGGCCACCCATTAATGCCGCGTGTCACCACGTTGGGCTGTGGGCTCAGCGCGTTAGTTACAGCGTTTGTAGCGGCCAATCGTGACAGCCCATTAGGGGCAACCATTGCCGCGCTGGGCTGCTTTGCAGTTGCTGGCGAGCGCGCGGGTGACGTAGCCCAGGGGCCAGGCAGCTTTCAGGTCGCACTGTTGGATGCGCTTTATCAGCTTACCACTGACGATCTCACTACCCATGCGCAGTGGGAGGCAATTCATGGCGTTTGATCTCTCGCTTTATTTAGTGACCGATGCAGCACTTTGCGATGATGTTGGCGTGGAAAAAACGGTTGAAGCGGCAGTAAGAGGCGGTGTCACCATCGTCCAACTACGTGATAAGCATGCCAGTGATGAGCACATGATTGCTCAAGCCAAGCGGCTAAAAACGCTGCTGGCAGGCACCGGTGTGCCACTGATTATTAACGACCGTTTGCAGGTAGCGCTGGAAAGCCAAGCAGACGGCCTGCACGTCGGCCAGAGCGACGCTGCCGTGCATGAAGCCCGCATCGCGATGGGCAAGGATGCCATTATCGGCCTGTCGATAAACACCCTCGCCCAGTTACAAGCCGCCCCGGTAGAGCTACTGGATTATGTGGGGCTTGGCCCGGTCTTCGCCACCGTTAGCAAACAAGACCACGCTCAACCCATTGGCTTTGATGGACTCGCGCAATTAGCCAACGCCTGCCCGCTGCCTAGTGTGGCTATCGGTGGCTTGAAAGCCGAGCACGCCGAGCGCGTCAGAACGGCTGGCGCGCAGGGCTTAGCGGTAATTTCGGCTATTTGTGGTCAACCTAGCCCTTATCAGGCAGCGCGCGCTTTTCAGGCTGCCTCGGCAACATGAACCAGTTAGAGCACATCGTTGCCTTTGTGCGAGTAGCCGAGCTGGGTAGCTATACCCGGGCTGCTGAAGCGCTGGATATTTCTCGCACGCGGGTATCGCGCCAAGTCATGGCGTTGGAAGAATCACTCGGCGCAAGACTGATACAACGTACCACTCGACGGCTACATCTCCCCGAGGCAGGAGAGCGCTACTTAATGCGCGCCCAAGGGATACTGCAAGCGCTTGATGAAGCCGCCGTCGAGGTGGGCCAAGGTACCAGTGATGTGCGCGGACGGCTGCGTGTCAATGGGCCGATGAGTTTTGGCACCCGCTACCTAGCGCCACTCGTCGCCCAGTTTATGCACACCCATCCGGCACTAGAAGTGCGCCTGGATTTAAACGACCGCCGTGTCGACCTGCTGGAAGAGGGTTACGACGTAGCGATTCGTATCGGCAGCTTGCCCGACTCCAGCCTAGTGGCACGACGCCTTGCCCGCTGCCGTTTGCTGTTTTGTGCCTCACCAGCGTATCTTGCCAGCCACGGTGAACCCAGCAGTGTTAAAGCACTTTCTGAGCACCGCTGTTTGCGTTACCGCAGCGGCCAACAGAGCGCTGACTGGCAGATCGCCACGCAGTCATTGACGGTCAACGGCCCGCTGGAAAGCAATAACGGCGATGTATTGACCCACGCCGCAGAAGCTGGCTTGGGTATCGCACAGCAACCCAGCTTTCTGGTGACAGATAGTATCGCCAGCGGGCGCTTAGTACCGATTTTAACCGATGAGCCAGTGGTGCGGCTCGATGTCCATGCCCTCTACCCAGCCCGGCGCTACTTGCCCACCAAGGTGGAGCGCTTCATCGCCCTTCTCACCGAGGCGTGGGGCGATCCACCGGTTTGGGAGCAACACATTGGATTATCGCCTATTACGCAACAGTGATGTGCAAAATACGCTGATTATCTCGATCTGATCCAGCTGTAAAGTAGCGTCATCAACCACCCGATGGAAGCTACTACGATGACAACGCATACTCACTCCATTCCCTCTCTACAGCCCTCTTTACAGCCCCATGCCATCTCGCTACTGCGTGTTGCACTGGGTGTGATGGCCCTTGCCCACGGTTTGCTTAAGGTGTTTGTGTTTACCCTGCCGGGCACCGTCGGCTATTTTGAATCACTGGGTTTACCAGGGTTTCTGGCTTACTTGGCCATTGCCGCCGAAGTGGGCGGTGGAGCCGCCCTGATTCTGGGTGTTTATACCCGCTGGGTGAGCCTGGCACTGGTGCCAGTACTGCTTGGTGCTGCTTGGGTGCATCTTGGCAACGGCTGGATGTTCTCAAATGCCGGAGGCGGTTGGGAGTTCCCGGTGTTCTGGATGCTGGCCCTTATTGTTCAAGCGGGCCTGGGAAGTGGCCGCTGGGTGTTAAACCGCCGCTTCGCCTAACCTTATCGCCAGCGCTTTATTCACTAGAGCGCTGTCACTGTTGTGGAGAATCACCATGTTACCTAGTCTATTTATTTCCCATGGTTCGCCTATGCTGGCACTCAATAAAACCCCGGCTCATGCCTTTCTACGCGAACTGGGCAGCCAGCTTTCACCCAAAGCGGTGGTGGTGGTCTCGGCGCACTGGGAGAGCCTCACACTCAAGGTCAGTGCCAGCACTAAGCCAGAAACGATCCATGATTTTGGCGGCTTCCCACGGGCGCTGTTTGAATGTCAGTATCCCGCCCCTGGGAACCCAGAACTGGCTGAACGCCTAGCCGTGCTACTGGGCGCCGAACGTGTAGAGCGCGGCCTTGATCACGGCGCTTGGGTCCCTCTTTCCTTGATGTTTCCTGATGCCGATGTACCGGTCGTTTCTCTGTCACTTCCCGTCCGCTGGAGCAATGCGGAGCTTGTAGCGCTGGGTGATCAAATAGCAGCGCTAAGGGAAGAGGGTATCTTGATTATCGGCTCGGGCAGCCTGACCCATAATCTGTATGAAATCATGCCCCAGGAAAGCCCTATGCCCGCCTGGGTAGATGAATTTGCCACTTGGGTGAGTGACCGCCTTATCGCCAATGACCGTGAAGCGCTGCTTAACTGGGAGAACGCAGCACAAGCGCGGAAAAACCATCCGACACCAGAACACTTCCAGCCGTTGCTGGTGGCCATGGGAGCAGGAGACGGCGCAAAACAGCTGCATCACAGCGTAGAGCACGGCGTGCTTGCGATGGACGTTTATGCGTTTAGCTGAGCGCTACCCCTAACGATTCAGGTTGTGCTGCGTTGGAAGGCCCGAGATCACGCATTAACAGCGCAAACTCAAGCTGTTCAGGGGTAATGCTGGCACCGGGCACGGGGATTTGCACACGGTGCCCAGAGCCCGGTGCCGCTGATAGGGCTTCGCCCCGCTGGTTCTCGATATGTGTGAGCACAAAACGGCGATTACCCCCGGGCAGCATCAGCTCCATGCTATCCCCTACCTCGAAGCGGTTTTTAACCTCTATTTCCAAGGTTCCACGCGCCGAGTCGTACCCCAACACTTCACCGACGAACTGTTGATGCACACCAATAGAATGCCCCTGCTCGTAATTTTGGAATTCACCATGAACATGGCGTTGGTAGAAGCCTTCGGTGTATCCCCTATTGGCCAAGTTCTCAAGCTCATCCATTAGCTCCCGATTAAAAGGACGCCCCGCAACGGCATCATCAATGGCTTGCCGGTAAACTTGCGCGGTACGCGCGACGTAATAATGGGATTTCGTGCGCCCCTCGATCTTTAGCGATGCTACCCCCATTTGCGTCAATCGAGCCACGTGCTGCACCGCTCGCAGGTCTTTGGAGTTCATGATATAGGTACCGTGTTCGTCTTCATACACGGGCATCAGCTTGCCAGGGCGGGAAACATCTTCAATCAGTGCCGAGAGCTCATTTTGATCGGCGGCAACAGCCGGGCCGCTGTCCTGAGCAGGTATTAAGTCACCTTTATCGTCGTGGCTTGCGGCCACTGTGTTGTATTTCCAGCGACAAGCATTGGTGCAGGTGCCCTGATTGGGATCACGATGATTGAAATACCCCGACAGCAGACAGCGCCCCGAATAGGCGATACACAGCGCACCGTGGACAAACGTTTCAATCTCCAGATCCGGGCACTCGGCGCGTATTTCGCCGATCTCTTCCAATGATAGCTCCCGGGATAAAATAATGCGGCTAATGCCCTGGCGCTGCCAGAACCTGGCAGCGGCCCAGTTAACGACGTTTGACTGTACCGACAGATGAATCACTTGATCCGGCCAGCGATCACGCACCATCATTATCAAACCGGCGTCCGACATGATCAGCGCATCGGGGCCAGCTTCAATCACCGGTTCCATATCTTGTAGGTACGTTTTTAGCTTGCTGTTATGCGGGGCAAGGTTGGATGCAACGTAAAACTGCTTGCCTCGCGTGTGGGCGTAGTCAATACCCCGATGCAGGTTATCAATTTTAAAATCGTTGTTGCGCACCCGGAGTGAATAGCGCGGCTGCCCTGCATACACCGCATCGGCGCCATAGGCAAACGCGTAACGCATGTTCTTGAAGGTACCCGCAGGGGAAAGCAGTTCGGGAGCTTGCTTGAGTCGTTCGGGGGCTTGCATCAACAGTCACCGTTATCAGGACGATGGTACGCAGCGTGCTGCGACGAAAAGGCTGGATTATAACCAGCCCAAGCTCGCTGTCCGGGCCAGCTGACCAATTCGATGACGTAGATCAAAAAGTAATTGTTCGGTGGCGTTTTAAGCCGTCGGACGGCGCTTGAGGGTCGTGCTTCGATCGTGGTATGCCACCGCTAACCCGCTGCCCATTATCAAGGCGCTGCCTACCCAGACCCAGAGATCCGGCATTTCGCCCCAGAACCACCAGCCCAGCAGTACCGCCCAGAGCATGGCGGTGTAATCAAACGGCGCAGCGATGGCCGCGGGCGCAAACCGAAAAGCCAAGGTAATAAAGGCGGTGGCCGCGACCCCAAGCACCCCAGATGCGAAAAACCCCACCCAATGCCAAGGCTGAGGGGCCTGCCACACCCAAGGCAACGTTACGGCCGTCACGATAAGCGGCACACAGGTCATGTAAAACAGCATTGCCCATAGATGCTCACGAGCGCCATAACGACGGGCGGTAATCATCATGAGTGCATAAAACAGTGCGGCCCCCACTAATACTAATGCGCCAACTTGAAACGCATCGCCATTAGGACGGACGACAATCAGCACGCCAACAAACCCGACTAACGAAGCGATCAGCACGGGTGGATCAATACGCTCACCTAATAATGGTACCGATAGCAGGGTCACAAACAGCGGTGCTACAAAGGCAATGGCCGTGGCTTCTGCCAGCGGTAAAAGCGTTAACCCTAATACGAAACAGACCATGGTAGCGGTATAGATTAAGCCGCGCAGAAGATGCACACCCGGCCGCTTGGTACGCAGTTTACGCAAACCGCCGGCAAAATGGGCAAGCAGCGCAATCAATGGCAATGAGACTAAAGCGCGGAAGAAAATAATCTGCAGCGGCGAATGCACTTCGCCTAACCATTTGGAAACGGCGTCGCCTAGGGCGAGAAAAAGCACGCCCAAACACATGCAGAGTATGCCTTTCAGCGAGGTAGTCACCGCAATCTCCCTGTTAACTGGTCAATGAAAGTGCCAAAAAAGAAAACCCCGCCAATTAGCCATTGGCGGGGTGATGACAGCCCATACCCCTACAAGCTGGCGTTGACGACCATGCAATCCATACCTTGGGAGTTCAATTGGCGGCAAGCTTGGCGGGCGCGTTGCTCGTCAAATGCCATTAAGCGAGCTCGGTAAACCGGATTCTGGCCCTCGACAGTATCAATAGCTACGCGACCACCTAAATTTTGCGCGAGACGTTGAGCTGCCTGCTGCGCCAATTGCTGCGCCTGGGCCTCTTGGCTGAAGGCGCCGACCTGGACCCCCCAGCCACCACCTACTTCCTTGGCGGCTGCTAGCTGACGCTCACGCTCAATAAAGGCTTGCAGAGGATCTGGCTGCGGCAACGCATTCTCGGGTGCGGGGCGCTGAACGCTAGCGATATCGGCCAACTGCTCATCAAGATCAACGACGGGTGCTGACGCGTTTGAAACAGAAGAAGGTGAAAGCGTGGTGGTCTCCACTACTGCCAGTAGCGGTTGCCGCGGCTCAGGCGTGGTTGGAGCAATAGGCTGAGCCGGGGGGGCAAAGGCCATAAATTCGCGTGAAAAGCTGGTATCCGCCATCCAACTGCGCTGATCACGCAGCGACGCACGCAGAAAACTGCGGTCTAACAAGTTGGCCATATGAGTATCACGCGACTGGGATGAAAAACCACCCATGACCACCCCGACCAAACGTCGATTGCCACGCATAGCGGTCGTCGCTACGTTAAAGCCGGATGCGCGAATAAAACCGGTTTTCAACCCATCGGCACCGGGATAGTCACGCACTAAGCGATTATGGCTGGTGTGCCGTGTACCGCGATAGGTGAATTCTTGCAGGCCGAAGTAGTGGTAGTACTGCGGAAAATCCTGCATCACGCGCACCGAGAGGGTCAGCATATCCCGCGCAGTGGTGATCTGGCCCGCATCCGGCAAGCCTGACGCATTGCGAAAGGTCGTCGCGTGCATGCCTAACTCGCGTGCCTTGGTGGTCATCATTTGCGCAAAACGCGCTTCCGTCCCCCCTAATGCTTCGGCGACGACGGCGGCAACATCATTAGCCGAGCGAACGGCGAGTGCGCGTATCGCCGTATCGACGGGAATAGAACTACCCGCTGCAAGCCATAGTTTTACAGCGGGCTTGGCAGCTGCGTAAGGGGAAACAGGTAGCGGTTGATCAAGGCGCAACGCACCCGCTTCAAGCGCCTCAAAGGTTAAATACAGCGTCATCATTTTAGTCAGCGATGCGGGATAGCGCTGATCGTCGATATTCTCGGCGTAGAGTACTTCGCCATTATCCAGGTCTACCACAATACCAGCATAACGTGGGTTGTCGGCGTGGGCACTGGTGATCATCGATAACATGAGTAGCAATAGCATACTCAGTGACCATACCGCTGACGCTCCACTAGCGCCTTGTTTTGCCCTCGCACACATACATGCCCCTTAACCTGGTTATCAACGCGCTGTGACTAGCCTACCGCCAAACTACCTTGCCACACTCGATGTGCAACGCAAGGCTTTCCCCGCTCAGAGTAGAAATGCTTGTTTCAATAAAACAAAAATTGAGTATATGCGAATAATAAACAGAGTATATACGCAGTTAAGCATAGAAAAGAGAAGATAAATGAGTGATATAAAAAAACCGACCACGAAGGGTCGGTTTTCATTTGCTGGTAAAGAAACTTAGCGCAGAGAATTACTCTTCTGCAGCGGCTTCTTCAACAACCGGACGATCAACTAGCTCAACGAACGCCATAGGGGCGTTGTCGCCGGTGCGGAAACCGCACTTAAGAATACGGACGTAACCGCCCGGACGCTCGGCATAACGCGGACCTAGTTCGTTGAACAATTTGCCGACGGCTTCTTTAGAGCGCGTACGAGCAAATGCCAAACGACGGTTTGCAACGCTATCCTGCTTAGACAAGGTGATCAGCGGCTCGATAACACGACGCAGTTCCTTGGCTTTCGGCAGGGTTGTCTTAATGACTTCATGCTCGACCAGCGAGACAGACATGTTCTTGAACATGGCCTGACGATGCGAGCTGGTACGATTCAGATGACGACCACTCTTACGATGACGCATGGTTGTAATTCCTTACCAAACTGGGACTCAAGTCGACGCTCACGCGGAGGCCTTGTCGTCCTTCAGGCTTGCCGGTGGCCAATTTTCCAACCGCATGCCGAGGGACAAGCCGCGCGCCGCCAATACATCTTTGATTTCATTCAAAGACTTTTTACCGAGATTCGGTGTCTTCAACAGCTCAACTTCTGTGCGCTGGATAAGATCACCGATGTAATAAATATTCTCGGCTTTTAGGCAGTTCGCGCTGCGAACGGTCAACTCAAGATCGTCTACGGGGCGCAATAGAATAGGATCGACATGATCCTCTTCCTCTTCGACTTCCTGTTCTTTATCAGCTTCCAGGTCGACGAAGGCGGCCAGCTGCTCTTGCAGGATGGTCGCACTGCGACGGATAGCCTCTTCCGGATCCAGGGTACCGTCGGTTTCCAGATCGATAATTAGCTTATCGAGGTCGGTGCGCTGCTCAACACGAGCGGCTTCAACCGAATAGGAAACACGGCGGACAGGGCTGAAGGTGGCATCCAGCTGCAGGCGGCCAATAGCCCGTGACTCTTCATCAGAGCCGCGTGCGTCAGCCGGTTCGTAGCCACGACCCAGCGCTACCTTAAGCTGAATTTTCAGCTCGGCACCTTCATTGACATGAGCAATGATGTGGTCCGGGTTGACGATTTCGACGCTATGATCAAGCGCAATGTCGCCAGCGGTGACGACGGCTGGGCCCTGCTTGTTCAGCGTGAGCACCGCCTCATCGCGGCTGTGCATCTTGATCGCAACATCTTTCAAGTTCAGGAGGATTTCAATGACATCTTCCTGCACCCCTTCAAGCGCACTGTATTCATGCTCAACGCCGGCAATTTCAGCCTCTACCACGGCACAGCCGGGCATAGACGAAAGCAGAATGCGACGCAGTGCATTCCCCAGGGTGTGACCAAAACCACGCTCGAACGGTTCGAGTACGATCTTGGCGTGATGTGCGCTGATTTCTTCGACCTTGATGTCGCGAGGACGGAGAAACTCTGTCACTGAACGCTGCATATGAACACCTTTCAGGCTGCCAAACGGATACTTGGTACTCGGTACGACCTGGCGCGGGCGTTATACCCACACCAGATTGACAAGAAACAGAACACTGCTTACTTGGAGTACAGCTCGACGATCAGGTTTTCGTTGATGTCGGCAGTCAGGTCACCGCGTTCAGGCAGAGCCTTGAAAGTGCCTTCCATCTTCTTGGCGTCGATTTCGATCCAAGCGATATCGCCACGGTTGGCCGCAATGGACAACGCGCTTTGAATACGTGCTTGGTTTTTCGCCTTTTCGCGAATGGCAACAACGTCACCCGGCTTCACTTGGTAGGAAGCTACGTTAACGGTGCGGCCGTTCACGGAAATCGCCTTGTGGCTGACCAGCTGACGCGCTTCAGAGCGAGTCGAGCCAAAGCCCATGCGGTAGACGACATTATCCAGTCGGGATTCGAGCAACTGCAACAATACCTCACCGGTCGCACCTTTCAGGCGAGCGGCTTCTTTGTAGTAGTTACGGAACTGTTTTTCGAGTACGCCATACATACGACGTACTTTTTGCTTCTCGCGAAGCTGCAAGCCGTAGTCTGAAAGACGTTGACGACGCTGGCCGTGTACACCCGGGATTTGCTCGGATTTACACTTTTTCTCGAAGGGAGTCACACCGCTCTTCAAAAAGAGGTCTGTGCCTTCACGACGAGACAGTTTGCACTTCGGTCCAATATAACGAGCCATGAATCTGTCTCCTTAAACGCGGCGTTTCTTCGGCGGACGGCAGCCATTATGGGGAATGGGCGTCGCGTCTACGATGCTTTGCACGCGGAAGCCGGCGGCGTTCAGTGCGCGCACGGCGGATTCACGACCGGGACCTGGACCTTTAACCAGTACGTCTACGTTTTTCACACCATACTCGGCTGCAGCAGTTGCTGCACGTTCGCTTGCCACTTGAGCAGCGAACGGGGTGCTCTTGCGAGAACCACGAAAACCCGAACCACCGGCAGTTGCCCAGGAAAGAGCATTGCCCTGGCGGTCTGTGATCGTCACGATCGTGTTGTTAAAAGAGGCATGGATATGCGCAATTGCGTCCACTACCTGCTTTTTAACCTTTTTACGGTTACTACGCGGGTTAGCCATGTTGATGTCTATTCCTGTCTTTACGCCAGAACGTGCGTGTTATTTGCGGATCGGCTTACGCGGGCCCTTACGGGTGCGCGCGTTAGTCTTAGTCCGCTGACCACGCAGCGGAAGACTACGACGATGACGCAGACCACGGTAGCAGCCTAAGTCCATGAGACGCTTAATGTTAAGCGTAACATCACGACGAAGGTCGCCCTCTACGGTGTACTTACCAACTTCAGAACGCAGGGTGTCGACTTCTTCAGAAGACAGGTCCTGGATCTTGGCAGTAGGCGCGATACCGGCTGCAGCACAAATGTGCTCAGCACGGGTACGGCCAATCCCGAAGATATAGGTCAGCGAGATCGCCGCATGCTTGTTGTCCGGGATATTGACGCCTGCAATACGGGCCATCAGCTTACTCCGAAATTTGAGCGGCTTGCTCGTTTATTCATCTACAAAAGGCGCAACAGCATACCCCTTTGAGTGCCCTAAGGCAAGGGGTATGCTGGCACCCGCTTAATACAACCCAGGGGGATTAACCCTGACGCTGTTTGTGCCGTGGCTCGCTGCAAATGACGCGGACAGCGCCATTGCGACGAATGATCTTGCAGTTACGGCACATTTTCTTTACGGAAGCTCGAACTTTCATCGATCTTTCTCCAAAAACCGGCTCGCGGCGCGCCCTCTCTAACTTAACAGGGGGGACGGCGCCTCAGCGCATGATACCGCCGCTACCGTAGCCTTTCAGGTTGGACTTCTTCATCACTGAGTCATACTGATGCGACATGAGATGCGACTGCACCTGGGCCATGAAGTCCATGATGACCACGACTACGATTAACAACGAGGTACCGCCGAAGAAAAACGGCACGTTCCACGCCACAATCAAGAACTGGGGCATCAAGGAAACCGCAGTGATATACAAGGCACCGAACAGGGTCAAGCGTGTCATGACCTTGTCGATATAGCGAGCGGTCTGCTCGCCGGGGCGAATGCCCGGCAGGAAAGCGCCTGACTTTTTAAGATTGTCAGCCACATCCTTGGGGTTGAAGACCAGCGCTGTGTAAAAGAAGCAGAAGAATACCACTGCCGCCGCGAAAAGCAAGATGTAAAGCGGTTGACCTGGGCCTAATGCCTGAGATGCACGCTGCAACCACTCCATACCTTCACCGGCACCTACCCACTGACCAATAGAGGCCGGGAAGAGTAGAATACTGGAGGCAAAAATCGCCGGAATAACACCGGCCATGTTGACCTTCAAAGGCAGGTAGCTACTTTGCCCTGCATACATCTTATTGCCCACTTGACGCCGTGGGTAGTTCACCTTGAGGCGACGTTGGCCACGCTCAATGAAAACAACGAAGGCGACAGTCGCAATACCTAACGCTGACAACGCTAACAGTGGCAGAACATTCCAGGCCCCTTCATTACGGGCAAGCTCGAAGGCTTGGCCCACGGCACTGGGTAGTCCAGCGACAATACCGGCAAAGATTAGCAACGAAATACCGTTGCCAATGCCCTTCTCGGTAATCTGCTCACCTAGCCACATCATAAACACCGCGCCTGATACGAACGTAATCACTGCGGTGAAGTAGAAGCTGAAGTCAGCACTGTACGCGATGCCTTGGCTAGCCAGGCCGACGGACATACCGGTTGCCTGGACAAATGCCAGTATCACCGTGCCGTAGCGGGTGTACTGGCTAATCTTGCGGCGGCCAGCCTCACCCTCTTTCTTGAGCTGTTCAAGATGAGGGGAGACCGCAGTCATGAGCTGCATGATAATCGACGCCGAAATATAGGGCATGATACCCAGGGCGAGAACGCTCATGCGCTCCAGAGCGCCACCCGAGAACATGTTAAACATGCCTAGGATGGTACCCTGTTGCTCCCTAAACAAGGCAGCAAGCTGGTCAGGATTGATACCGGGAACGGGAATGTGGGCACCAATACGGTACACCACGATGGCGAGGAGCACGAAGCGCAAGCGCGCCCACAGTTCACTCAGACCGCTGCCCATCGCCGGCATTTTTCCTGACTTGGCCATTTAGTCCTCTACCTTGCCGCCAGCGGCTTCGATCGCTTCACGGGCACCTTTGGTGACCTTGATTCCGCGAACGGTAACTGCTGTTTTTAGTTCGCCAGAAAGGATGATCTTCGCGTGCAGCGTAGAATCCTTCAGCACATTGGCTTCTTTCAAAGATGCCATGGTGACTTCGCCACCGGCAACTTTAGCAAGTTCGGCCAGGCGTACTTCTTCAGAGACCAGCGACTTTGCAGACGTAAAGCCGAATTTCGGCAAACGACGCTGCAAAGGCATCTGACCGCCTTCGAAACCGGGCTTAACACTGCCGCCACTACGTGCTTTCTGACCTTTGTGACCACGGCCACCGGTCTTACCAAGACCGGAACCGATGCCACGACCAACGCGCTTTTCAGCGTGCTTGGAGCCCGGAGCCGGGCTTAAGGTATTAAGTTTCATGGATTACTCTCCCTCAACGCGCACAAGGTAATTAACCTTGTGGATCATGCCGCGTACGGCAGGGGTGTCTTCCAGTTCAACCGTATGACCGATGCGACGCAGGCCCAAGCCTTTCATAGTAGCCTTGTGCTTGGGCATAATGCCGATGGTGCTGCGGATCTGGGTAACCTTGATCGTTGCTGCCATGGTGCCTTACCCCGTGATCGCTTCGACAGACAGACCGCGCTTAGCGGCCACGTCTTCCGGTGCTTGCATGGAGGAGAGACCTTTCACAGTCGCCCGTACCACGTTAACCGGGTTGGTGGAACCGTAGCACTTGGCCAGTACGTCGTGGACACCGGCGAGCTCTAGTACAGAGCGCATGGCGCCACCGGCGATGATACCGGTACCTTCGGAAGCCGGCTGCATGTACACCTTGGAAGCACCGTGACGGGCTTTTACCGGGTATTGCAGCGTGTGGCCAGCGAGGTTCACCTTGACCATGTTGCGACGAGCTTGATCCATCGCTTTCTGGATTGCGACCGGCACTTCACGCGCCTTGCCACGTCCGAAACCGACACGACCTTTACCATCACCAACGACGGTCAGTGCGGTGAAGCCGAAAATACGACCACCCTTGACCACCTTGGCGACGCGGTTGACCTGCACTAACTTCTCTTGCAGATCACCGCTTTGCTGTTCGTTCTTCGCCATCGTAAAACCCTTTAGAATTCCAGGCCGCCTTCACGTGCGGCGTCGGCCAGCGCCTTGACGCGGCCGTGATACTTAAAGCCAGCACGGTCGAAGGCCACCTGGGTGATGCCTGCTTCTTTAGCGCGTTCGGCAATCAGTGCACCTACTTTAGAGGCGGCATCTGAGTTACCGGTCGCACCCTCACGCAGTGCTTTGTCCAGCGTAGAAGCACTGGCTAGCACTTTGCCACCATCCGGCGAGATAATCTGCGCATAGATGTGACGCGGGGTACGGTTGACGCACAGGCGATACACGCCCAGCTCGCGGATCTTGGCGCGAGCGCGGCGGGCACGACGGAGACGAGATTCTTTCTTCGCGTTCATAACCCTGCCTTACTTCTTCTTGGCTTCTTTGCGACGCACCTGCTCGTCGGCGTACCGTACACCCTTGCCTTTATACGGCTCGGGCGGACGGAAAGCGCGGATTTCCGCGGCGCACTGACCGAGCTGCTGCTTGTCCGCGCTTTTCAGCACGATCACGGTGTTTTTCGGCGTTTCCGCTGTAACACCTTTCGGCAGTTCGTAGTCGACCGGGTGCGAGAAGCCCAGTGAAAGATTGAGCGTCTGGCCCTTAGCTTGGGCACGATAACCGACGCCAACAATTTCGAGAGTTCGTGTGAAACCCTCGGATACGCCCGTTACCAGGTTCTGAACTAAGGCGCGGGTAGTACCGGCCATTGCCCAGCTCTTGGCTGACTCACTCGGGGCGAAGGTCAGCTGGCCATCTTCCTGATTCACCACTACATCAGAGTGGATCGTCATAGATAGCGTGCCCTGGCCGCCTTTGGCGGTCAGCTGGTCGGCATTGATTTTGATATCAACACCGGCAGGCACTTTAACCGGATATTTCGCTATGCGGGACATTCCAGCCTCCTAGAATACGGTGCAGATGACTTCGCCACCAACACCCGCTTGGCGCGCGGCACGATCGGTCATGACACCATTGGATGTGGTGACAATTGCGATGCCCAGACCATCGGCAACCTTAGGCAGGTTGTCCTTGCCTTTGTATTGACGCAAAGACGGCTTGGAAACCCGCTGAATGTGCTCAATAACCGGCTTACCCTCAAAGTACTTGAGAGTCACAGTCAACTCAGGCTTAACACCCTCCGCCACTGTAAAGTCGGTAATGTAGCCTTCTTCCTTTAGCACTCGGGCCACTTGCACTTTCAGCTTGGAGGACGGCATGGTTGCCGTCTCCTTGGTGGCCATCTGCGCATTGCGGATACGGGTAAACATATCCGCCAGAGTGTCTTGCATGCTCATTTAATGTGCGCTCCTGATGATTCTACGTGGCGTTACCAACTGGACTTTTTGAGTCCAGGAACGTCGCCACGCATGGCGGCTTCACGCAGCTTGTTACGGCCTAGACCGAACTTGTTGTAAAAACCGTGCGGACGACCGGTGATACGGCAGCGGTTACGCTGACGCACCGGGCTTGAGTCGCGCGGCAGTTGCTGCAGCTTCAGCGTCGCCTCGAAGCGGTCTTCCTCAGACGTGTTCACGTCTGAGATGATCTTCTTGAGTTCAGCGCGCTTGGCCGCATACTTCGCGACCAGCTGAGTACGCTTAAGCTCACGCTCTACCATACTTTTCTTAGCCATGATCTCGCCCCTATTTCTTGAACGGGAAGTTCAGTGCGGTTAGTAGCGCACGACCTTCCTCGTCGGTTTTGGCGGTCGTAGTGATAGTGACGTCCAACCCCCGGATGCGATCGATTTTATCATACTCGATCTCCGGGAAGATGATCTGCTCACGCACACCCATGGAGTAGTTGCCACGACCGTCGAAAGACTTCGGGTTGAGACCACGGAAGTCACGCACGCGGGGAATCGCGATGTAAACCAAACGGTCCAAGAAGTCCCACATGCGCTCAGCGCGCAGCGTTACCTTGATGCCGATTGGCCAACCTTCGCGCACCTTGAAGCCCGCGATGGACTTACGTGCTTTGGTCACCAACGGTTTTTGACCAGAGAGTTTCTCTAAGTCGCCGATGGCATTGTCAATCAACTTTTTATCGTTGACTGCTTCGCCGATACCCATGTTCAGAGTCACTTTCGTGATCCGGGGTACCTGCATAACGTTGGCATAGCTGAACTCTTCTTTGAGTTGAGCTGCTACCTCGTTTTGATAACGTTCTTTCAAGTTCGCCATTGTGCTACCCGACTCGCGTTAGGCGTCGATCTGCGTCTGCGTCGACTTGTAGATACGTACCTTGGTACCGTCTTCCTTCACTTGGAAGCCGACGCGATCCGCCTTACCGGTCTCCGAATTGAAGATGGCTACGTTGGACGCGTGAATCGGAGCCTCACGCTCGACGATACCGCCCTGATTACCCGCCATGGGATTTGGCTTGGTGTGACGTTTAATCATGTTCACACCGGACACCAAAAAGCGGTTTTCTAATACCCGCTTAACGGTGCCACGTTTGCCTTTATCCTTCCCGGCGATGACGATGACTTCATCGTCACGTTTGATCTTTTGCATATCCGCCTCGCTCCTTACAGCACTTCAGGCGCTAAGGAAATGATCTTCATGAACTTTTCATTACGAAGTTCACGAGTCACCGGCCCAAAAATACGGGTACCGATGGGCTGTTCGTTGGTGTTATTCAACAAAACTGCCGCATTTCCATCGAAACGGATGAGCGAACCGTCGGGACGACGGACGCCACTACGGGTCCGGACCACGACCGCTTTTAGCACCTGGCCTTTTTTGACCTTGCCACGCGGAATCGCTTCCTTAACCGTGACCTTGATGATATCACCAACACGAGCGTAGCGACGGTGTGAACCGCCTAACACCTTGATGCACTGCACCCGGCGCGCTCCGCTGTTGTCGGCGACATCCAGCATTGTCTGAGTCTGAATCATCGGTTTTCTCCAAACCTAATCTGACTGCACTGATTGACAAGCCTCAGGGATTAACCCTTGGCGTGTTCAACCACCTCGACCAGCGTCCAGGCTTTCTTCTTGGAAAGCGGACGGCACTCCTGAATGGAAACCGTATCGCCTGCCTTAGCCTGATTCGCCTCATCATGGGCGTGCAGCTTGGTGGAGCGCTTAACGTATTTTCCGTAGATCGGGTGACGCTCGCGCCGCTCGATCATGACGACGATGGACTTGTCCATCTTATCGCTCACCACTTTACCGGTAAGCGTACGCGTTGTTTTCTCTTCGGCCATCTCAATCACCTGCCTTCTCGTTGAGCAAAGTCTTAACGCGGGCGATATCCCGACGGACCTGCTTGAGCAGATGAGTCTGGCTCAGTTGGCCAGTGGCCTTCTGCATGCGCAGGTTAAACTGCTCGCGGAGGAGTTCGAGGAGTTGCTCCTGGAGCTCTCCTGCGGACTTTTCACGAATTTCCTGGGCTTTCATCACATCACCGTCCGTTTCGCAAAGGTGGTGGATAAGGGCATTTTCTGTGCGGCAAGCTCAAACGCTTCACGAGCAAGCTCTTCCGACACGCCTTCAATTTCATACAGGACCCGACCCGGTTGGATCTGGGCAACCCAGTACTCAACAGAACCTTTACCTTTACCCATACGAACTTCGAGTGGCTTCTTAGAGATCGGCTTATCAGGGAAGACGCGGATCCAGATTTTACCGCCACGTTTTACGTGACGTGTGATCGCACGACGGCCTGCCTCGATCTGACGCGCAGTGATGCGGCCGCGACCGGTAGCTTTAAGGCCGTATTCCCCGAAGCTGATCTTGCTTCCGCGATGCGCCAGGCCACGGTTGCGGCCTTTCATCATCTTGCGGAATTTCATACGCTTGGGCTGTAACATCGACTCGCTCTCCCCTTACCTGGAACCTTTCTTCTTGGGCGCGTTGCCGGCAGGCTGCTGTTGCTTAGCCTTGGCACGTACTTCCTCGATACCGCCGAGGATTTCACCCTTGAAGATCCACACTTTGACGCCGATAACGCCATAGGTGGTGTGAGCTTCGTAAGTGGCGTAGTCGATATCCGCACGCAACGTGTGCAGCGGAACGCGACCTTCGCGGTACCATTCGGTACGTGCGATTTCAGCGCCACCAAGACGACCTGACAGCTGAATCTTGATGCCACCAGCGCCAAGACGCATTGCGTTCTGTACCGCGCGCTTCATCGCACGACGGAACATGACGCGACGCTCAAGCTGACCCGCTACGTTAGCAGCGACTAGCTTGGCATCCAGCTCCGGCTTGCGAACTTCTTCGATGTTCACATGCACGGGGACACCCATCATCTGGGTGAGATCGCGACGCAAACGGTCGACATCTTCACCTTTCTTACCAATCACGATACCCGGACGGGCAGTGTGAATGGTGATGCGGGCGTTGTTCGCCGGACGCTCGATGTGGATGCGGCTAACAGAGGCGCTTTTAAGACGCTCTTCCAGGAAGCTACGCACTTCGAGATCGTTATTGAGCTTATCGGCGTAAGCGCCGCGCTCAGCATACCAGACAGAAGCATGGTCTTTGACGATGCCCAGTCGAATGCCTGTTGGATTGACTTTCTGACCCATCGGTCGACTCCTACTTCTCGGCTACCTTGACGGTGATGTGGCACGTGCGCTTCAAGATACGATCCGCACGCCCCTTGGCACGCGGCTTGATACGCTTGAGCGTCATGCCCTCATCGACGCAGATGGTCGAGACACGCAGCTCGTCAATATCCATGCCGTTATTTTCTTCCGCATTCGCAATCGCGGATTGCAGCACCTTCTTAACCAGCTTGGCAGCCTTCTTCGGTGAGAAGGTCAGCAGGTCGAGTGCCTCGGCGACAGGTTTACCGCGCACCTGGTCAGCCACCAAACGGGCCTTCTGGGCGGATAAACGAGCGCCAAGCAGCTTAGCTGTGACTTCCATCTCTCAATCCTCTCTGGCTTACCGTTTGGCTTTTTTATCCGCCGCATGCCCACGGTAAGTGCGGGTAGCAGCGAATTCGCCCAATTTGTGGCCAACCATTTCCTCGGAAACATGCACCGGGACGTGTTGGCGACCGTTATGGACCGCGATAGTGAGGCCTACCATATTGGGCAGGATCATAGAACGACGCGACCAAGTCTTGATCGGTTTGCGATCGTTCTTCTCCACTGCAGCCTCTACCTTCTTCAAAAGATGAAGGTCAATGAAGGGACCTTTCTTTAGTGAACGTGGCACAGCCGTTACCTCTTAATGTCTTGGCAATTTCGATTAACGCGTCTTGTTACGACGACGAATAATCAGCTTGTCGGTGCGCTTGTTCTTACGCGTCTTGTGACCCTTAGTCGGCACACCCCATGGGGATACCGGGTGACGACCACCACTGGTGCGGCCTTCGCCACCACCGTGCGGGTGATCGACTGGGTTCATCGCGACACCGCGAACAGTCGGACGCACGCCTCTCCAGCGCTTCGCACCGGCCTTGCCAAGTTGACGCAGGCTGTGCTCAGAGTTGCTCACTTCACCCAGGGTCGCGCGGCACTCGGCCAACACCTTACGCATTTCGCCAGAGCGAAGACGCAGGGTGGCATAGTTACCTTCACGAGCAACCAACTGGGCGCTTGTACCGGCACTGCGAGCAATCTGCGCACCTTTACCCGGCTTAAGTTCGATGCAGTGCACCGTAGAACCCAGCGGGACGTTACGCAGCGGCAAGGCATTGCCTTTTTTGATTGACGCGTTAACACCAGATTCCAGCACGTCACCCGCGCTGACACCTTTCGGTGCAATGATGTAACGACGCTCACCATCGGCATACTTCAGCAGTGCAATGTGCGCGCTGCGGTTGGGATCGTGCTCAAGGCGCTCAACGGTGGCTAGAATGCCATCCTTGGTGCGTTTGAAATCGATCAACCGATAGTGGTGACGATGACCACCGCCCACGTGGCGGGTGGTGATACGACCGTAGTTGTTACGGCCGCCGGACTTGGACTGTTTTTCTAAAAGCGGTGCATAGGCACGGCCTTTAAACAGTTCCTCGCCAACGATCTTGACGACGTGGCGACGACCGGCGGAAGTGGGTTTGGTCTTGACGATTGCCATTATCCGTACTCCTGCCCTTATTCGGCGCCAGAGAAGTCTTCGAGCGTTTCACCCGCAGCCAGGGTCACATACGCTTTGCGGTAACCCTTACGCAGGCCAACGCCGTTCGCAGTACGCTTTGTTTTACCCTTCATGTTCAGTACCTGAACACTGCCGACCTTTTTGCCGAAGAGTGCTTCAACGGCCTTTTTGATCTCGGGCTTGGTAGCATCAGATGCCACCTTGAAAACGTACTGGTTGCGCTCGGCTGCCATTGCGGCCTTTTCGGTCACGTGCGGCCCAAGCAGAACCTTAAATACGCGTTCCTGGTTCATGCCAGCTTCTCCTCGAATTTACGCAGGGCGGAGACGGTAATCAGCACCTTATCAAAGGCTACCAGGCTTACCGGGTCAGCTGCCGCGACATCCACCACGTCAACGTGGGGAAGGTTGCGTGCGGCCAAATAGAGCTTCTCGTCGATTTCTTCAGTGACGATCAACACTTTTTCAAGGTTGAGCTCTTTCAGCTTGGCAGCTACCTGCTTGGTCTTAGGCGCATCGACGACGAATTCTTCAATCGCGACTAAACGCTCTTGACGTACCAGCTCTGACAAGATGGAGCGCATCGCTGCACGGTACATCTTGCGGTTAACCTTCTGGGTGTAGTCTTGCGGACGCGCCGCGAAGGTTACGCCACCACTACGCCATAGCGGAGAGCGGATGGTACCGGCACGTGCACGACCGGTGCCTTTCTGACGCCACGGCTTTTTACCACCGCCACGAACGTCGGAACGACTCTTTTGTGCGCGGGTTCCCTGACGACCAGCCGCCAAATAGGCAGTGACAACCTGGTGAACGAGCGCTTCGTTGAATTCTTTGCCAAAAGTGGCGTCGGCTACTTCAACGGTACCCGCGCCTGCAGCAAGATTCAGATTCATTGGTAATTATCCCCTTCAGCCTGCTTTCACGGCGCTGCGAACGATAACGTCACTACCGGGAGCACCCGGTACGGCGCCTTTAATCAGCAGCAGGTTACGCTCGGCGTCGACACGGACGATTTCAAGGCTCTGCACGGTGCAACGGGCGTTACCCATTTGACCGGCCATCTTTTTGCCTTTGAAAACGCGACCCGGCGTCTGACACATGCCGATAGAACCCGGCGCGCGATGCGACAGAGAGTTACCGTGAGTCATGTCTTGGGTACGGAAATTCCAGCGCTTAACTGCACCCTGGAAGCCTTTACCCTTAGAGGTGCCAGTCACGTCAACCATTTGACCAGCTTCGAAGAGGGATACGGTGAGTTCGCCGCCCACTTCAGGAATTTCTTCGCCTTCTGCAAGACGGAACTCCATCAGTGCACGACCAGCTTCAACACCCGCCTTGGCAAACTGTCCAGCTTGCGCTTTGGTGAGATGCTTCGCTTTACGAGAACCAGATGTGACCTGAATCGCTGCGTAACCGTCAGATTCGACGGACTTAACGCGCGTAACACGATTAGGATCAACTTCAATAACGGTTACGGGCACAGACGCGCCGTCTTCGGTAAAGACACGGGTCATCCCGGCCTTTTTACCGACTAAACCGATAGTCATACTCAGTCTCCTATAGTGTACGGGGCTATCACCCGCTATGGCTGCCCTTTCCAGAGCATTCCACTAGCACATTGTATGGCGCCTCACGGCGCGGCGGCTGCTGCTCATGCTAAACAATGATGAGCGCTGGGCCGCAAGTGACTAGTGTTATTAGTTGAGCTTGATTTGCACGTCAACGCCTGCGGCGAGATCAAGTTTCATCAGTGCATCAACAGTTTTTTCAGTCGGCTCAACGATGTCGAGCACACGCTTGTGCGTACGGATCTCATACTGGTCACGCGCATCTTTGTTGACGTGCGGCGAGATCAGAATGGTGTAACGCTCGCGGTTGGTCGGCAGCGGGATCGGCCCACGAACCTGAGCACCAGTACGCTTAGCGGTTTCAACAATCTCCGCTGTAGACTGGTCGATCAGGCGATGGTCGAACGCTTTCAACCGAATGCGAATCTTTTGGTTCTGCATTTGCCCTAAACTCCAATGGATGTCGACGGCGCGAGCCGTCTACCCACGCATTCAAAGGATGCGCATTATAGGCACGCCAAAAGCCCATGTCAAACATTTGCTGTTGGTGCGCAGAAAAGGGGGCTCAACAGAGCCCCCTTCATCATTCAAGCATGATGCTTACTTGACGATCTTGGCCACAACGCCAGCACCGACAGTACGGCCGCCTTCACGAATAGCGAAGCGCAAGCCTTCGTCCATTGCGATCGGAGCGATCAAGGTAACAACCATTTGAACGTTGTCACCCGGCATGACCATTTCAACGCCTTCCGGCAGTTCACAAGTACCGGTTACATCGGTGGTACGGAAGTAGAACTGAGGACGGTAGCCCTTGAAGAAAGGCGTGTGACGACCACCTTCTTCTTTGGACAGTACGTAAACTTCTGCTTCGAAGGTAGTGTGCGGGTTGATGGTGCCCGGCTTGGCCAATACTTGACCACGCTCGACGTCATCACGCTTAGTACCACGCAGCAGGGCGCCAACGTTCTCACCAGCACGACCTTCGTCGAGCAGTTTACGGAACATTTCAACACCGGTAACGATCGTTTTGGTGGTATCGCGGATACCCACGATTTCCACTTCTTCGCCCGCTTTGACGATGCCGCGCTCTACACGACCGGTAACAACAGTACCGCGACCAGAGATAGAGAACACGTCTTCGATCGGCATCAGGAACGGCTGATCGATAGCGCGCTCCGGCTCAGGGATGTACTCATCCAGAGCTTTGATCAGATTAGCAACGGCGGTGGTGCCCATGCCGTTCTCATCTTCGCCGTTCAACGCCATCAGCGCAGAACCAGTGATGATCGGCGTGTCGTCACCCGGGAAGTCGTACTGGTCGAGGAGTTCGCGAACTTCCATCTCTACCAGCTCAAGCAGCTCTTCGTCATCGACCATGTCCGCTTTGTTCAGGAACACAACGATGAACGGTACGCCAACCTGACGAGACAGCAGGATGTGCTCACGCGTTTGCGGCATCGGGCCGTCTGCGGCAGAACATACCAGGATCGCGCCGTCCATCTGCGCAGCACCGGTGATCATGTTCTTGACGTAGTCAGCGTGTCCTGGGCAGTCAACGTGAGCGTAGTGACGCTCTTCAGACTGATATTCCACGTGAGAAGTAGCGATCGTGATACCGCGCTCGCGCTCTTCAGGAGCGTTATCGATGGTATCAAACTCACGCCAGTCGCCGCCGAAAACCTCAGCAGACACGCGGGTCAGGGCCGCCGTCAGAGTCGTTTTACCGTGGTCGACGTGACCAATGGTGCCGACGTTGACGTGCGGTTTGGAACGTTCAAATTTTTCCTTAGCCACTGCTATAACCTCTTTACGTTAGCTAACGGTTAACCGTTTTGATTGATGACGGCTTCAACGACGCTGGAGGGCGCCTCGTCGTACTTCGAGAACTCCATAGAGTAGCTCGCACGGCCCTGGGTTTGTGAGCGCAGATCGGTTGCATAACCGAACATCTCGCCCAGTGGCACCGTCGCACGAATGACTTTACCAGAAGAGGAGTCATCCATACCCTGCACCAGGCCGCGACGACGGCTCAGGTCACCCATGACGTCACCCATAAATTCTTCGGGGGTCACGATTTCGACCTTCATCACCGGCTCCAGCAGCACGGCCTTGGCCTTCCTGGCACCTTCTTTTACTGCCATAGAAGAAGCAATCTTAAACGCAGTCTCGTTGGAGTCCACGTCGTGGAAGGAGCCATCAAACAGCGTTACTTTAACGTCGATCATCGGGTAACCCGCGATGACACCGTTTTTGAGCTGCTCAAAAGCACCCTTCTCAACCGCAGGTACGTATTCCTTGGGAACCGTGCCACCCACGATTTCTGAGTTGAACTTGAAGAACAATTCGTCTTCGCCTTCACCCTTCTCTTCTGCGGTCAACGGCTCGATACGTAGCCAAACGTGACCGTACTGACCACGACCACCGGACTGACGTACGAACTTGCCTTCCTGCTCAATGCTGCCGCGAATCGTTTCGCGGTAGGCCACCTGCGGCTTACCGATGTTGGCTTCAACCTTGAACTCGCGACGCATACGGTCAACGAGGATATCCAAGTGAAGCTCACCCATACCAGAAATGATAGTCTGGCCGGTTTCTTCGTCGGTTTTAACCTGGAAAGAGGGATCTTCTTGAGCAAGCTTGCCCAGGGCGACACCCATTTTCTCTTGGTCAGCCTTAGACTTAGGCTCTACAGCAACCGAGATAACCGGATCCGGGAATTCCATGCGCTCGAGAACGATTTTGTTATCGATATCGCACAGGGTATCACCGGTAGTGACGTCCTTCAGACCGATACAAGCCGCGATATCGCCGGCCAGAACTTCTTTGATCTCTTCACGGGAGTTGGCGTGCATCTGAACGATACGGCCAACGCGCTCTTTCTTCTGCTTAACGGAGTTATACACGCCGTCACCAGATTTCAGAACGCCCGAGTAGACACGGATAAAGGTCAGCGTACCAACGAAGGGGTCGGTAGCGATTTTAAACGCCAGCGCCGCAAACGGTGCACTGTCATCAGCCTCACGGGTATCGACGGTGCCGTCTTTGTCGTCAAGCTCACCTTCGATCGCCTTAACTTCAGTCGGCGAAGGCATGTATTCGATAACGCCATCCAGCACTGCCTGAACGCCCTTGTTCTTAAAGGCCGAACCACAGGTCACCAGAACGATATCGTTAGCCAGGGTGCGCGCACGCAAGCCAGCCTTGATCTCTTCAATCGACAGCTCACCGCCTTCGAGATACTTCTCCATCAGCTCGTCAGAGCCTTCGGCAGCCGCCTCGACCATCTCTTCGCGGTATTTTTCTGCTGTTTCTTGCAGATCAGCAGGAATATCCACGAGGTCATAATTCATACCCAGGCTTTCCTCATCCCACAGGATAGCCTTCATCTGAATCAGGTCGATAACGCCTTTAAAGTCCTCTTCCGTACCCCAGTTAATCTGGATCGGCACGGCGTTGGCACCTAAACGCTCCTTCAACTGGTTGACAACCATGAAGAAGTCAGCACCGGTACGGTCCATCTTGTTGACGAAAACCATACGTGGCACTTCGTACTTGTTGGCCTGACGCCATACTGTTTCGGTCTGTGGCTGAACGCCAGAAGAACCGCACAGAACAACGACCGCGCCATCAAGCACGCGCAAAGAACGCTCAACTTCGATTGTGAAGTCAACGTGCCCTGGCGTGTCGATAATATTGATGCGGTGTTCAGGGAACTGCTTGCTCATGCCCTGCCAGAAACAGGTCGTAGCAGCTGAGGTGATAGTAATACCACGCTCCTGCTCCTGCTCCATCCAGTCCATTGTCGCAGCACCGTCATGCACCTCACCCACTTTATGGGAGAGGCCGGTGTAGAACAGTACACGCTCGGTTGTCGTGGTTTTACCCGCGTCAACGTGAGCGACGATACCGATATTGCGGTATCGATTTAGTGGAGTCTTGCGTGCCACGGTGAAACTCCCGTTTGTTGGCGATGCTCGTTAATTTAGCGGCGTATGGAAGCGAGGCTTATGCGACCGCCGCTACCGTTTCAGGATAGCGGCTGGGTATTGCAACTCTTGCATTGCAACGACGCGACTCAGCAAACACTTCACCATGCTGAACAACGCGCATATAAAAACTCTAAAGCCATACTTAAAAGCGCCGTACTTAAAAACGCTGATCTTAAAAACGGTAGTGCGAGAAGGCCTTGTTGGCTTCTGCCATGCGATGCACGTCTTCGCGCTTCTTAACGGCTGAACCTTTACCTTCAGCGGCATCCAGCATTTCACCCGCAAGACGCTGCACCATGGTTTTCTCACCGCGACGACGCGCCGCGTCCACCAGCCAGCGCATTGCCAGCGCTTGACGGCGAGACGGACGTACTTCAACCGGCACCTGATAGGTCGCACCACCAACACGGCGCGACTTCACTTCGACCATTGGCTGGATGGCTTCCAGCGCTTTGTCGAAGATCTCCAGCGGATCTTCTTTACTACGCTCGGCAACCTTGTCCAACGCACCGTAGACGATACGCTCAGCTATGGACTTCTTGCCGCTGACCATCAGGTGGTTCATGAACTTCGCCAGACGCTCACTTCCGAACTTAGGATCCGGCAGGATTTCGCGTTTAGCTACTACTCTTCTTCTAGGCATGATAAGCCCTCAATTAAGGATCTTTCAGGTAAACCCGAGACTCTTGCGACTTACATTAAGCTAAGCGCCGCTCGACCTTACTCTTATCAGACCGTCAAATTCGTGATAATCGCTACTCAGCAGCCAATTGATCGGCGTTGCTGTCAAGCCACCCAAAGCTTATTAAGACTTAGGACGCTTAGTACCGTATTTAGAACGACCCTGACGACGATTTTGAACGCCAGAGGTGTCAAGGGCGCCACGTACGGTGTGATAACGCACACCTGGCAAATCCTTTACACGACCGCCACGAATCAAAACGACAGAGTGTTCTTGAAGGTTGTGACCTTCACCACCGATGTAAGAAGACACTTCAAAGCCGTTGGTCAGGCGCACACGGCAAACCTTACGCAGGGCCGAGTTAGGCTTCTTCGGGGTGGTGGTGTAAACGCGCGTACAAACGCCACGTTTTTGCGGACAGGCCTGCAGCGCTGGCACGTCACTTTTAGTGACGGGGCGCTTGCGCGGCTTGCGCACTAGCTGATTAATCGTTGCCATGGTGTTTAGCTGACTCCAATGGTTGCCTTAGCCTTTTAACAAATACAAGCAGCGGATGCGGGCGCACCCACCCCACTGTTAAAGGCTGCGCATTCTAAAGGCTGACCCTAGGTCACGTCAAGCCTTGCCGGCGGTTTTACCGGCAAGGAAGCGCTTTTCGGATCAGCTATTCGTTTTACGTTCACTTTCTTACTTACTTATGCACCTGTTTACAGCTCGTCGTCAGAATCGAGAGCGGTCAACTGGGCGCCTAGCTCCTGCTCTACCTCAGTTGCTGAAGGATTGAACAGTTGCTCAACGTCTTCGCGCTTGCGACGACGCTCTGCGTGGTGAGTCAAGCCCGTACCTGCCGGGATCAAACGCCCCACTACCACGTTTTCTTTCAGGCCGCGCAGATAATCGCGCTTGCCTGTCACCGCCGCTTCGGTCAGTACGCGGGTTGTCTCCTGGAAGGAGGCCGCAGAGATGAACGACTCGGTGGCCAAGCTGGCCTTCGTGATACCCAGCAACATACGTTGATACTTGGCTGGGAATTTCTTCTCTTTTTCAAGTCGCTCGTTCTGTTCCAACACGCGAACCAGTTCTGCCTGGTCGCCCGTGATGAAATCAGAGTCGCCCGAATCGGTAATCTCCACCTTGCGCAGCATCTGACGCACAATCACTTCGATATGCTTGTCGTTAATGCCTACGCCTTGCAGACGATAAACGTCCTGTACTTCGGCAGTGATGTACTTGGCGAGTTCCTCAACACCCAGCAAGCGCAGGATGTCGTGCGGGTTGCTCGGGCCATCGGAAATCACTTCGCCCTTCTCGACAGTTTCACCTTCGAAGACCGCGATTTGGCGCCATTTCGGAATCAGCGCCTCAAACGGATCGCCAGACTCCGGCGTAATGGTCAGGCGACGCTTACCTTTGGTCTCTTTACCAAAGCTGATCACACCGCTGATTTCGGCCAGGATCGAGGACTCTTTCGGTTTACGCGCTTCGAACAAGTCCGCAACACGTGGCAAACCACCGGTGATATCTTTGTTCGCCGATGCCTCAACGGGGATACGGGCAACCACTTCGCCCACCCCAATAGTGGCACCATCATCGACAGAAATAATCGAGTTGCCCGGCAACAGGTACTGTACCGGCGTGTTAGAACCGGACACAGATACGTATTCGCCTGCTGCGTCTTGCAGCATGACCATCGGACGCTTGTCGCGACCCGCCATTGGCCGTGCTGCCGACTCAATCACCTCGATAGAAGACAAGCCGGTCATTTCATCGACGCTGCGGTGCATGGTGACACCTTCGTCAAGATCGATGAACTGGGCCTTACCTTCTACTTCAGCCACGATCGGATGAGTGTGCGGATCCCATTTGGCAACTGTCGTACCGGCATCAACCACATCGCCATCACGTACCGAGAGTTCGGCACCGTAGGGCAGTTTGTAGTACTCACGCTCACGACCATGATCATCGGCAACAGCCAAGGCGCTAGAACGCGAGACCACTACCAGTTTGCCGTCGGCGCGCTCAACGTGCTTGATGTTGTGCAGACGAACCTTACCACCGTGCTTCACTTGAACACTGTCCACGGCCGATGAACGCGATGCTGCGCCACCGATGTGGAAGGTACGCATGGTCAGCTGGGTGCCCGGCTCACCGATGGACTGGGCAGCGATAACGCCGACGGCTTCACCGATGTTGACCTGATGGCCACGGGCCAAGTCACGGCCGTAACAGGAGGCACACACGCCGTGCGGCGTTTCACAGGTGATCGTAGAGCGTACGATGATCTCGTCGACACCCATGGTGTCGAGCGCTGCGCACCATTTCTCGTCGAGCAAGGTACCTTTAGCAATTAGTACTTCACCGCTGCCAGGATGAACCACATCCTGAGCGACTACACGGCCCAGCACGCGCTGCGACAGCGGTACGATGATGTCGCCGCCTTCGATAATCGGGTGCAGCGTCAAACCGTTTTCGGTCCCACAGTCGACTTCGGTGATCACCAAGTCTTGCGCTACGTCGACCAAGCGACGCGTCAGGTAACCGGAGTTGGCTGTTTTCAGGGCCGTATCCGCCAGACCTTTACGTGCACCGTGGGTCGAGATGAAGTACTGCAGTACGTTCAGACCTTCACGGAAGTTGGCGACGATCGGTGTTTCGATGATCGAGCCATCCGGCTTGGCCATCAGGCCACGCATACCGGCAAGCTGACGAATCTGTGCAGCACTACCACGGGCACCGGAGTCGGCCATAATGAAAACGCTGTTGAACGAATCTTGTTCAACCTCGTTGCCATCACGATCAACAACCGTCTCTTTTGAGATACCGACCATCATCGCCTTGGCGACTTTGTCGTTGGCCTTTGACCAGATATCGATAACCTTGTTGTACTTCTCACCCGCTGTTACCAGGCCAGAAGAGAACTGGTCTTCAATCTCTTTAACTTCGGCTTCCGCCGCATCGACGATCTCGGTTTTGGCTTCGGGGATAACGAAGTCGTTAACACCGATAGAGGCACCTGACCAAGTCGCCAAGCGGAAACCGGTGTACATCAGCTGGTCAGCGAAGATGACGGTCGGCTTGAGGCCGGCACGACGATAAACTTCGTTGATCAGGCTGGAGATCGCCTTTTTCTTCATCGGCTGATCGATCAACTCAAACGGCACGCCTTCCGGCAATATGCGGAACAGCAAGGCACGACCAACGGTGGTGTCATAAATGCGGCGATGCTCAGAACGCTCTCCGCTCTCTTCATCGACATCCACTTCATCCAGACGCACTTTGACACGAGCGTGTAGCGATACTGACTGAGTACCAAACGCGCGCTCTACCTCGTTGAGGTCAGAGAACACCATGCCTTCGCCCTTGGCGTTGATCTTTTCGCGGGTCATGTAATAAAGACCCAGAACAACGTCCTGCGACGGTACGATGATCGGCTCGCCATTAGCGGGCGACAGCACGTTGTTGGTGGCCATCATCAGCGCACGCGCTTCAAGCTGAGCTTCCAGGGTCAGCGGTACGTGGACCGCCATCTGGTCACCGTCGAAGTCGGCGTTGTAAGCGGCACACACCAACGGGTGCAGCTGGATCGCTTTACCTTCGATCAGCAGCGGTTCAAACGCCTGGATACCCAGACGGTGAAGCGTCGGTGCACGGTTAAGCAGTACCGGGTGTTCGCGGATAACATCGGCGAGGATGTCCCACACTTCCGGTAGCTCGCGCTCGACCATCTTCTTGGCGGCTTTGATCGTTGAGGCGTAGCCCAGCGACTGCAGCTTGGAGTAGATGAACGGCTTGAACAGTTCAAGCGCCATTTTCTTCGGCAAACCACACTGGTGCAGGCGTAGCGTCGGACCTACGGTGATCACCGAACGGCCTGAGTAGTCGACACGCTTACCCAACAGGTTTTGACGGAAGCGGCCCTGCTTACCCTTGATCATGTCGGCGAGCGATTTCAGCGGACGCTTGTTAGAGCCCGTGATCGCGCGGCCACGACGACCATTATCCAGCAGTGCATCAACCGCCTCCTGCAGCATGCGCTTCTCGTTGCGCACGATGATGTCCGGCGCATTAAGGTCCAGCAGACGCTTCAGGCGGTTATTACGGTTGATCACACGACGGTATAGGTCGTTAAGATCGGAGGTCGCGAAACGGCCGCCGTCCAGCGGTACCAGCGGACGCAGGTCCGGCGGCAACACGGGCAGCACTTCCATGACCATCCACGCCGGCGCGTTACCGGAGTGATAGAACGCTTCAAGCAGTTTCAGACGCTTGGAAAGCTTCTTGATCTTGGTTTCAGAGTTCGTCTGCGGAATCTCTTCACGCAGATGATTAATCTCTTCTTCCAGATCGATGTCTTTGAGCAGTTCCTGAACCGCTTCGGCACCCATACGGGCATCGAAGTCGTCGCCGAATTCTTCCAGCGCTTCGAAGTACTGCTCATCGTTGAGCAGTTGGCCACGCTCCAGCGTGGTCATGCCTGGGTCGATGACGACAAAGCTTTCGAAATAGAGCACGCGCTCGATATCACGCAGGGTCATATCGAGGAACATGCCAATCCGCGACGGCAGTGACTTCAGAAACCAGATGTGAGCGACCGGTGAGGCCAGCTCAATGTGCCCCATGCGCTCACGACGCACGGCGGCTTTGGTCACTTCTACGCCACACTTTTCGCAGATAATACCGCGGTGCTTCATGCGCTTATACTTGCCGCACAAACACTCGTAGTCTTTCACCGGGCCAAAAATCTTGGCGCAGAACAGGCCGTCCCGCTCCGGTTTAAAGGTACGGTAGTTGATGGTCTCAGGCTTCTTCACCTCGCCAAACGACCAGGAGCGAATCATGTCCGGCGACGCCAGGGTAATCTTGATCGCGTCAAACTCTTCGGACTGAGACTGCGATTTGAGTACTTTCACCAAATCTTTCATGTGACGGCTCCTAGCTCTCTAACTCGATATCGATGCCCAGCGAGCGGATTTCCTTCACGAGTACGTTGAAGGATTCCGGCATGCCTGCCTGCATGGTGTGGTCGCCATCCACGATGTTTTTATACATCTTGGTGCGGCCTTCGACGTCGTCCGATTTGACGGTGAGCATCTCTTGTAGCGTGTACGCGGCGCCGTATGCTTCCAACGCCCACACTTCCATCTCACCGAAGCGCTGACCACCGAATTGCGCCTTACCACCCAAGGGCTGCTGGGTAACCAGCGAGTAAGAACCGGTAGAACGCGCGTGCATCTTGTCGTCTACCAAGTGGTTAAGCTTCAGCATGTACATGTAGCCGACGGTAACCGGACGGTCAAAAGCGTCACCGGTACGGCCATCGAACAGGGCCATCTGGCCCGATTCAGGAATGTCCGCCAGCTTCAGCAGATGTTTGATTTCGTGCTCTTTGGCACCGTCAAACACCGGCGTAGCCATCGGCACACCCCCTTTGAGGTTCTTCGCCAGGGCAATGACCTCATCGTCAGTCAGGGAATCGAGGTCTTCAACGCGCGTACCTTGCGTGTTGTAGATCTGCCCCAGGAAGTCACGAATCTCAGCAACCTGCTGTCCGCGTGCATCGCGCAGCATGGCTTCGATCTTGACCCCTAAACCACGGGCGGCCATGCCCAGGTGGGTTTCCAAAATCTGACCGACGTTCATACGTGACGGTACACCCAGCGGGTTCAGCACCACGTCGACCGGCTCGCCCTTCTCGTCGAACGGCATGTCTTCGATCGGCATGATCGCTGAGATAACACCCTTGTTACCGTGACGACCGGCCATTTTGTCGCCTGGCTGGATGCGACGCTTGACCGCCATGTAAACCTTGACGATTTTCAGCACGCCCGGCGCGAGATCGTCGCCCTGGGTCAGCTTGCGCTTCTTATCTTCAAAGCGCTCGTCCATCTCTTTACGGCGGTTTTCCAGCTGCTCGTCGGCCTGGGCCAACAGCTCGTTGTAGGATTCATCCTGCATGCGCAGTTTGAACCACTGCTGACGCGGCAGCTCGTCAAGGTATGCTTCGTCTAGCACGTCGCCTTTCTTAAGGTTCGGGCCACCGTTAACGGCTTGGCCGTCAAGGGTGCGCTTGAGACGCTCAAACGTGGCGTCTTCAGCGATACGATAGGTCTCTTGCAGATCCTTACGTACTTCATCGAGCTGAGTACGCTCAATGGAAAGTGCACGGGAATCTTTATCGACGCCGTCGCGGGTAAACACCTGAACGTCGATGACCGTTCCCTTCATGCCGGTGGGGGCACGCAGAGAAGTATCTTTAACGTCCGACGCTTTCTCACCGAAGATGGCACGGAGCAGCTTCTCTTCTGGCGTCAGCTGGGTTTCACCCTTCGGCGTTACCTTACCGACCAGAATGTCGCCGGGGCCAACTTCAGCACCGATGTAAACAACGCCAGCCTCATCCAGTTTGGATAGCGCCGACTCACCCACATTGGGAATATCGGAGGTAATCTCTTCCGAGCCCAACTTGGTGTCGCGAGACACACAGGTCAGTTCCTGAATGTGAATCGTGGTGAAACGGTCTTCTTGAACGACTCGCTCTGAAAGCAGGATCGAGTCTTCGAAGTTGTAGCCGTTCCAGGGCATGAACGCGATGCGCATGTTCTGGCCCAAAGCCAGATCACCCATGTCGACAGATGGGCCGTCGGCGAGGATATCGCCACGTGCCACGTTATCGCCAGGCCGCACGATGGGGCGCTGGTTCATACAGGTGTTCTGGTTCGAGCGGGTGTACTTGGTCAGGTTGTAGATATCAACCCCGGCTTCACCGCCGATAATTTCATCTTCATTGACCCGTACCACGACACGACGCGCATCGACGGAATCAATCACGCCGCCGCGATTGGCCACCGCACAGACACCGGAGTCACGGGCAACAAAGCGCTCCATGCCGGTACCTACCAGCGGCTTATCTGCGCGCAGGGTCGGTACCGCCTGACGCTGCATGTTAGAACCCATCAAGGCGCGGTTGGCGTCATCGTGCTCCAGGAACGGAATCAATGCCGCGGCAACCGAGACAACCTGACGAGGTGATACGTCCATCAGCGTCACTTGCTCAGGACGCATAAAGGTCGTTTCACCGCGGTGACGTACCTGAACCAGGTCATCGCTTAGCTTATTGGACTCATCCACCGCTGCCGATGCCTGAGCGATAACGAAATCACCCTCTTCGATCGCTGAGAGGTGAACGATGTCGTCGGTCAACTGACGGTCAACCACTTTACGGTACGGCGTTTCTAGGAAGCCGTAGCTGTTAGTGTGGCTGTAAGTCGCCAGCGAGTTGATCAGACCGATGTTTGGGCCTTCCGGCGTTTCGATCGGGCAGAGACGCCCGTAGTGCGTGGCGTGAACGTCACGTACTTCGAAGCCAGCACGCTCACGGGTCAAACCACCGGGGCCGAGTGCAGACACACGACGCTTGTGAGTCACTTCCGAAAGCGGGTTGTTCTGGTCCATGAATTGAGAAAGCTGACTGGAACCGAAGAACTCTTTCACCGCGGCCGCCACCGGCTTGGCGTTGATCAAGTCTTGCGGCATCAGGCCTTCGCTTTCCGCCATGGAAAGACGCTCTTTCACCGCGCGCTCAACACGCACCAAGCCAACGCGGAACTGGTTCTCGGCCATTTCGCCGACGCAGCGAATACGGCGGTTACCCAGGTGATCGATATCATCAACGTCACCAAAGCCGTTACGAATATTGATCAGCTCGCGCAGCACATCCAGGATGTCCTTGCGATCCAGTACGCCGGAGCCCGTGTCTGACTCGCGACGCAGGCGACGGTTGAACTTCATGCGACCAACGCCCGACAGATCGTAACGGTCTTCAGAGAAGAACAGATTGTTAAACAGCGTCTCGGCGGATTCTTTAGTAGGCGGCTCACCAGGACGCATCATGCGGTAAATTTCGACCAGCGCCTCAAGTGCTGAATTCGTCGCATCCAGCTTCAGGGTGTCGGAAATAAATGAACCGCAGTCAAGATCATTGGTGTAGAGCGTTTCGACCAGGGTAATACCGCCCTGAGCCATGCGCTCCAGCACTTCTGGAGTGATCTCGGTGTTACATGGACAGATCAACTCGCCTGTTTTAGCGTCGACTTGATCTTTGGCCAGGGTTTTGCCGAACAAGTACTCCATCGGCACATCCAGACGCTCAAGGCCGGCTTTTTCAAGCTGACGAATGTGCTTCTGGGTAATTCGGCGACCCTCTTCAACGATCACATTACCTTCGCCATCTTTAATGTCGAAAGTCGCCGTTTCGCCGCGCAGGCGCGACGGTACCAGCTCCACAGAGAAACCGGATTTCTCAATGTGGAAGACGCTGGTTTCAAAGAACTCGGCCAGGATCTCTTCGGTGCTCATTCCTAGCGCACGCATCAGTACCGAGGCCGGCAGTTTGCGGCGACGGTCAATACGTACAAAGACATTGTCTTTGGGATCGAATTCGAAGTCTAACCATGAGCCACGGTAAGGAATCACGCGAGCTGAGTAGAGCAGCTTGCCTGAAGAGTGGCTCTTACCTTTATCGTGATCAAAGAACACACCGGGTGAGCGGTGGAGCTGGGAAACGATAACCCGCTCAGTACCATTGATGACAAAGGTACCGTTCTCGGTCATCAGGGGGATTTCCCCCATGTAGACTTCCTGCTCTTTAATATCTTTGATTGCTTTGTTTGAGGAATCGCGATCATAGATGATCAAGCGAACCTTGACGCGCAGCGGGGCGGAGTAAGTCACGCCGCGTAGCTGGCACTCCTTAACATCGAACGCCGGCGTGCCGAAGCGGTAGCTGACATACTCAAGCGCTGCATTGCCGGAGAAGCTCTCAATCGGAAACACGGACTTAAAAGCCGCGTGTAAACCGACTTCGTGACGCTCGTCGGGCGAACGATCTTGCTGGAGGAAGTCGTAATAGGAATCAAGCTGGATCGCCAGCAAGTAAGGCACATCCATCACTTGGGGCAGTTTGCCGAAATCCTTGCGGATGCGTTTTTTCTCAGTATATGAGTAAGCCATCTGTATTCCCCAGCTTGTTCACCATGGGTGACCGATGCGTGGTCATCTGCCCTTCGAGCTTCGTCAGACACAGACAGCAAGCTCCTAAATCGGTAGCTCGCCGTCGAAAATCTAGTTCGATAACTCAGTCGTCGATAACACTGTAGTCGATAACACTATCTTTAATACGCTATCTTCAATAACGCTTTTACGTTCCTGTCGTGGCTGCTCTCATACTGAGCAGAACTGCTGCTGTTCAACATCAGCTACAACAGAAAAAGGCCGGCAGCGGGATATCCCGCCGCCAGCCGTGGAAGCTTACGCAGCGCGTAAAGCCGTCCGCACAAGAATTACTTGAGTTCGACGGTTGCGCCCGCTTCTTCCAACTTAGCTTTAGCTGCTTCAGCGTCGTCTTTAGACAGACCTTCTTTGATGGTCGCCGGAGCGCCGTCAACAGCACCTTTAGCTTCTTTCAAGCCAAGGCCGGTGATCTCGCGAACTGCCTTGATCACGTTAACTTTTTTGTCGCCAGCAGCGGTCAGAACTACGTCGAACTCAGTCTGCTCTTCAGCCACTTCGCCGCCAGCAGCCGGACCAGCTGCAACTGCAGCCGCTGCAGAAACGCCGAATTTCTCTTCCATTGCTTCGATCAGCTCGACAACTTCCATTACGGTCATGTCGGCTACAGCATTGATGATATCGTCTTTAGACAGTGCCATTGTTTCATTCCTAACTTTGCGGGAGCCTCGGTCGGCCGAGGACTCAGGATTCATTGCTCGGCTCAGGCAGCGGACGGGGCAAACCCTTCACGCCACCTGCAAGAAGCGCTGTTTAAGCAGCTTCGGCTTCTTGCTTCTGGTCGCGCAGGGCGGCCAGAGTACGAACCAGCTTGCCAGCGGAGGCTTCTTTCATTACCGACATCAACTTGGCAATTGCCTCGTCGTGTGTCGGTAGGGTTGCCAGACGGTCGATGTCAGCAGCCGGAATCAGCTCACCTTCGTAGGCCAACGCTTTCACTTCGAAGTTCTTGTCCGCTTTTGCAAACTCTTTGAACAGACGAGCGGCAGCGCCCGGATGATCAGTAGAGAAAGCCAACAACGTCGGACCAACGAAGCTATCGTTCAGACACTCCCACTGAGTGCCCTCGAGAGCGCGGCGAGCCAGCGTGTTACGAACTACACGCAGCTCTACACCATTCTCGCGCGCCTGCTTACGCAGATCGGTCATTTTGCCAACCGTAACGCCGCGAGAATCAGCAACTACGACGGAGAGTGCGCCCTTGGCCGCTTCACTGACCTCGGCAACAATCGCTTTCTTGCCTTCAAGTGCTAGTGGCACAGTGATCACTCCTTCGTGCCGGAACCCAAGAAGGTTCCGGTGGTTACCATCTCTTCCCGTCTTGTACTGCTTGTCAATAACAGCAGCGCTAAACGGGAAGCCTTGGGGATGGTGCTCACCAGAAAGCCTTTAAGCTTAACCAACTGGCGGCCACACCATCTGCGCAGGCGCTTTCAGGGCAATTAAGCCGCTTTTAAAACGCTAAGCGGCACCTGCGGTCTTTGACGATGCCCCGGCCAGTGTTAATAACCAAACGGGGGACCGCAAAGTTCTTGCTCGGTTCCTACAAAAAAACCAACGATAGCCTGCTTTACGCGAAAGCAGAATGATCGATTGTTAAACCCGGGCCCATGGTAGTGGACAAGGTCATTTTTTTGAAGTAAATGCCTTTAGAAGAGCTCGGCTTGAGACGCTTCAAGTCAGCAACCAGCGCTTCCAGGTTGCCGTTAATCGCTGCGACGTCAAAATCCACTTTACCCAGGGTAGTGTGAATAATGCCGTTTTTGTCGGTACGGAAACGTACCTGACCCGCTTTGGCATTTTTAACCGCTGTCGCCACATCGGGCGTCACGGTGCCTACTTTCGGGTTAGGCATCAGGCCACGCGGACCTAGAATCTGGCCCAGCTGACCCACAACGCGCATGGCATCTGGCGAAGCGATAACGACGTCAAAATCCATCACGCCTTTTTTCACTTGCTCAGCCAAGTCGTCCATACCGACGATGTCCGCACCCGCTTCTTTAGCGGCATCGGCATTGGCACCCTGGGTGAAGACTGCAACGCGTACGTCTTTACCAGTACCGTTAGGCATGACGGTAGCGCCACGCACAACCTGGTCAGATTTACGCGGGTCAACGCCAAGGTTGATAGCGACATCAACAGACTCTTTGAACTTAACCGTAGACAGCTCGGAGAGCAGCGCTACCGCTTCTTCAATTGAGTAGGCCTTGCGGGTGTCTACCTTTTCGCGAATCAGCTTCGCACGCTTAGACAATTTAGCCATGATCAGAGACCCTCCACGTTTAGGCCCATGCTGCGAGCGCTGCCCGCAATGGTGCGCACAGCGGCATCGAGATTCGCAGCCGTTAAATCTGGCTCTTTGGTCTTGGCGATCTCTTCAAGCTGTTCACGCGTCACGGTACCCACCTTCTTCTTGTTCGGCTCACCAGAGCCGGACTTGATACCCGCGGCTTTTTTCAGCAGCACGGCAGCAGGCGGCGTCTTGGTAACAAACGTGAAGCTACGGTCAGAATAGACTGTGATCACGACAGGCGTCGGCAAGCCCGGCTCAATTTCTTGAGTCGCAGCATTGAACGCCTTACAGAATTCCATGATGTTCACGCCGTGCTGACCCAGTGCTGGGCCTACCGGCGGACTTGGATTGGCTTTACCTGCAGCAACCTGCAGCTTGATATAAGCCTGTACTTTCTTGGCCATCTTTAACACTCCAGTTGGGTAATAGCGCCCGAAGGCTCCCCGGTACCAGTGAAACAGCTAAACCAGCCATTTCACACGAATTAACACTACCGCTTACTTACTATTCACCACTTACTACTAACTATTCACTGGTTACTCTTTCTCTACCTGTGAGAACTCAAGTTCAACAGGCGTTGAGCGCCCAAATATCAGCACGCTGACGTGCAGGCGACTCTTCTCATAATTAACTTCTTCGACAACGCCGTTGAAATCGGCAAACGGCCCATCGACGACACGCACTGACTGACCCGGCTCGAACATTGTCTTAGGCCGCGGCTTATCGGTGCCGTCTTTAACACGCATCAAGATAGCGTCCGCCTCACGAGAGGTAATCGGCGCTGGCTTTTCTTTGGTGCCGCCAATAAAGCCCATCACACGGGGCGTCTCATTGACGAGATGCCATGTTTCGTCGGCCATCTCCATCTCGACCAACACATAGCCGGGATAGAACTTACGCTCACTCTTGCGGCGCTTGCCGTCACGCATTTCGACAACTTCTTCTGTCGGCACTAGAATCTCGCCAAAACGATCTTCCATACCATACATCTTTACGCGCTCAATCAATGAGCGCATAACGTGCTTTTCAAACCCAGAATAAGCGTGAACGACGTACCAACGTTTGGACATGAAAACTCCTAACCAATGACGCCGGACATCGCCCAGCCAAGAAGAGTGTCGATCAACCACAGCATAAGCCCCACCACCAGAACCGCCACTAGCACAATAGCCGTGGTTTGAATGGTTTCGGCACGGGTCGGCCATACAACGCGTTGAATCTCTTTCTTGGCGCTTCTGGCAAGCTCCACTAAATCACGACCTTTTGTAGTGGTCAGCGCAATCAAACCCGCAATCACACACAACAACACCACGCCTAGAACGCGGTAGAGCAGGCCAATATCGGCGAAATAGGTATTACCAATGACAGCAACGACAAGCAGCGCTACGACCGCCGCCCACTTGAGCCCGTCATGGCGTTTCTGTTGCACCTCGGCGCCATGCTTTACAGAACCAGGCTTCATAAAAACGAGACTCCTCAGGGTGCGGCGAACGGTAAAAGAATTTTGGAAAAAAGACATACCAACCTGGGGAAGGTTGGCAGGCCAGGAGGGAATCGAACCCCCAACCTGCGGTTTTGGAGACCGCTGCTCTGCCAATTGAGCTACTGGCCTGTATCATCGTACTGATTTTCTGCCTAGACCATCAGTCACATAGACTATCTACACCTATCGATAAGCGCCTTTTCAATCGCCTATACAACAGCGGGCGCCATGGTAGCGGAGAAATCCACTCCTGACAACCCCTCTTTACGCCCAAGCCTTGCAAAACGTCACTTGCGCACAAAGACAAAAAAAGCGAGCTGCGCTCGCTTAATCTGCAACTCTCTTCTTGCAAAATATGGAGCTCATGGACGGAATTGAACCGTCGACCTCACCCTTACCAAGGGTGTGCTCTACCCCTGAGCTACATGAGCTAAACGCATCAACTGGAGCGGGCGGCGGGAATCGAACCCGCACCATCAGCTTGGAAGGCTGAGGTTCTACCATTGAACTACGCCCGCAGAACCTGTCTTGGAATGACAATCCGCTACGCGCTGATTTATAGCCTTACCTCTAAACTAAAGAAGTTATAAATCGTAGACCATGCCCGTTACCGGCTTTTCATCCAGCGACGTCGATCGCATCGACGTTGCTTAATTCTGGTGGAGAGGGAAGGATTCGAACCTTCGAAGCTTTCGCGGCAGATTTACAGTCTGCTCCCTTTGGCCACTCGGGAACCTCTCCAGCTGTGGCGGCACATTATGCCAGCCTCCAAAGCGGTGTCAAGCTAGATATTTACTTAATTTATCGTCGCTTGCGGTGTTTAAGCACCGGCTGCCTGCCTTGGAGCGCGCTGCATTTTGTCAAAGCAACATTGAGAATGCAAGTCCGGCGCGAATCTTTTCTAGCGCCACAGGCTCAGGCACCCGCGGCGCGCCCGACATTTTACCTGCCCGCTCGGCGAAGGTCATTGGAAAACACGCCTCTAATCCGCCATATACCATATCCGGCCACACCGCATGAGGCACCTGTACGCCCCGCGATACCACGCGCGCATCGCCGCCTGTCAGCAGCATTGGCAATGCCACACCCTCCTGGTCGCACACTTCGCTGTAAATGCGGTTAATAGCACTCACAGCCGCCATGTAAATACCGTGGTTCACTGCGTCAACGGTCCGCCGCCCCGGTTCCAGCAAGGCATCCGCTTCACTGTCCGGGTCGATAGCCACGTTGCGGGTACCAAGCTTTAAGCTCTCCTTCATAAGGCGGAGGCCAGGGATAATAAAGCCGCCGAGATGAGTGCCACCAGGCAGTACAAAGTCGATAGTAATCGCACTTCCACAATCCACTGCGCAGCAGCCACCCGCTAACTGATAGCCTGCCAGCGCCCCCATCCAGCGATCAACACCTAAGCGCCCAGGCTCCTCATAGCCATTAATAACACCCAGCGCCTCATGGGTAGAGTGCGCCACGTACACATGGCGCACCCGGCTACGCAGTAAAGCGACAGTTTCTTCCAGCACGGCGGCCCTGGCTACACTTGAAATGCGCACCGCTTCGACCACGTCAAGATCGGGAATATCGGCCCCAGGCCGCCACTCCTCACGGGTCCAGACCGCCCCACGTGAGCGTATCTCGCTACTCTCGGAATCCTTAAGCCGCCATTTTGACAGCGTGTTGCCGATATCCAGATCCAGAATCATAAACGCCTGCGTACACTAATCTCACCGCCGGCTAGGCGTCGCGAGTGACCATTTTCAGCAACCCATAAGTTGCCACTCTCATCCACTTCCCCGGCGACAGCGTCGCCGGTCTGTTGCCCCTGAATCACCCGGATGGGTAGCCCAGCATAAGCATGACGCTGATTCCACGCATCCTGCCAGGCGCTAAAGCCGACTCGCTCAAAGTCAGCCAGCATGGCCAATAGGCCCGCCACCACCTCTGATGCCAATTGATTCCGCGAAATATCCGGCAGCCGCTCGAAAAGCGCCGCAACAGGCTGGTCGATCGCTGCCCGCTGAGCGGCGGGCAGCCATAAATTCATTCCCATCCCGATGACCACCTCACAGGGGCCTGCCGCGTCCCCGGTGACCTCTATAAGAATGCCGGCCAGCTTGCCGAGCTCGTCGCTCGCTGCATCACCTTGCTCGGAGAGTAAGATGTCGTTGGGCCATTTCAGCTTGGGCGCCACGCCGTGCTGCTCGAGCACCTGAGCGACGACGACCCCCACGGCCAGACTCAACCCCTCCAGCACGGCGATACCTGACTCAAAGCGCCAGCCTAACGAGAGCATTAAACTCTGCCCCCAGGGTGTCGACCAGACACGACCGCGCCGCCCACGCCCCGCCGTTTGCAGTTCAACCAGGCACACCTCACCATGCCCTGCACCCTGTTCAAAGCGTTGACGCAAGTACTCGTTACTGGAGGGTAACTGGTCTTCGACAAATAGTCGCGCCAAGTGATGACGCGCCTGGGCAGGCAGGCGTTCGACGATCTTGGCGCCTTCCAATGGTTCTAGCGGCTGAGCCAACCGGTAGCCACGCCCTTTGACGGCCACCAGTTCAACCCCAAGTGCCTCAAGCTTTTTTAACTGCTTCCACACCGCAGCACGAGAAATACCCAGCGTTTCACCCAACTGCTCGCCTGAGTGAACCTCGCCATCGCTTAACAAACGCATCAGATTGCCGATGGTCATGCTCCTGCCCCAATGGGAAAAGCGCTATTCTAGCGGATGGAGGATCAGGGCGAAAACTTTCCTGAGGGCGACCAAGGTCGATAAACACGCCAGTAATATCAGCGAAGCCTTCGTCATGGTAGAATACCCCTTGGACGCAAGCCCTGAGCCAAGATGGTCGGCAAATTGCCAGCCCTTGCGACCCGCATTTTCCGACCCGTGGACGAACGGGTGTTCACAAGAGTTCTCTCTCAGCATGCAAAACCAGCAAAACTCCAGCGCGGTTAATAACCTGCGCAACGTCGCGATCATTGCCCACGTTGACCATGGTAAAACCACTCTGGTCGACAAACTCCTGAGCCAGTCCGGCACCCTTGACCGTAAAGCAGAAGGTCAAGAGCGCATCATGGACTCAAATGATCAGGAAAAAGAACGTGGCATTACCATTTTGGCCAAGAATACGGCCATCCAATGGCAAGACAGCCATGGTAACGGCTACCACATCAACATTGTGGATACGCCTGGACACGCCGATTTCGGCGGTGAAGTTGAGCGCGTCATGTCGATGGTTGATTCGGTGCTACTGCTCGTAGACGCCGTTGATGGCCCGATGCCGCAAACTCGCTTCGTGACACAGAAAGCATTCGCCCAAGGCCTCAAACCGATTGTGGTAGTCAATAAAATTGACCGTCCCGGTGCGCGCCCTGACTGGGTTATCGACCAGATTTTTGATTTGTTTGATAATCTCGGCGCGTCTGACGAACAGCTCGATTTCCCGATCATCTATTGCTCTGCCTTGAACGGCATTGCCGGCATGGATCCTGAAGAGCTGGCGGACAACATGGACCCCATGTTCCAAGCCATCGTCGATATCGTCGAGCCGCCCAAGGTGGAACTCGACGGCCCTTTCCAGATGCAGATTTCGGCACTGGATTACAACAGCTACGTGGGCGTTATTGGTCTGGGTCGCATCAAGCGCGGCTCGGTAAAACCGAACCAGCAGATCTCGGTGATCGGCGTTGACGGCAATGTGCGTAAAGGCAAAATCGGTCAGGTCATGACCCATATGGGCCTGGAGCGCGTTCAGACCAACGAAGCGACCGCTGGCGATATTGTCTGCATCACTGGCATCGACGATCTGGCGATTTCCGATACGCTATGTGATCCGGCCAATGTTGCAGCGCTCCCCCCGCTGTCCGTTGACGAACCCACCGTATCGATGACCTTCCAGGTCAACGACTCACCGTTCGCCGGTAAAGATGGCAAGTTCGTAACCAGCCGTAATATCAAGGATCGTCTTGATCAAGAGCTGATTCACAACGTGGCGCTGCGCGTTGAACAGGGCGAAACCCCTGAAAAATTCAAGGTGTCGGGCCGTGGCGAGCTGCACCTGTCGGTGTTGATCGAAACCATGCGCCGTGAAGGCTTTGAGCTGGCCGTCGGTCGCCCGGAAGTCATCATCAAGGAGATTGACGGTGAGAAGCAGGAGCCTTACGAAGAAGTCATCATCGACTGTGAAGAGCAGCACCAGGGCTCGATCATGGAAGAGCTGGGCTACCGCAAAGGTGAAATGACCAACATGCTGCCGGACGGTAAAGGACGGGTTCGCCTGGACTTCATCATCCCTGCCCGCGGCTTGATCGGTTTCCGCGGTCAGTTTTTGACCCTGACCTCGGGCACCGGCATTCTCACCAGCCGTTTTGATCACTACGGCCCGCTGAAGCCAGAAGCCTCTATCGAGCGTCGTAACGGCGTGCTGGTTTCGATGGTTGACGGTAAAGCCCTTGCCTATGCGCTGTATGCGCTGCAAGAGCGCGGCAAGCTGATCATCGATCACGCCACGGAAGTTTACGAAGGCATGCTGATCGGCATCAACAACCGCGCTAACGACATGGTGGTTAACCCCACTAAAGGCAAGAAGCTCGACAACATGCGCTCCACCGGTAACGATGAAAACATCGTATTGACCCCGCCGGTTAAGTTCTCTCTGGAGCAGGCGATTGAGTTTCTTGACTCCGACGAGCTCGTCGAAGTCACGCCGGCGCATATCCGCCTGCGCAAAAAGCTGCTGAAAGAGACCGAGCGCAAGCGTTACAGCAAGAAGTAACACGCTCGAAGCAGTTAACATCAAAAAAACCCGCGCAAGCGGGTTTTTTTATGCGTTTTTTATACTTAGACACCGCGGTTTTCAGCGCCTCAACTCGCTCCACTCAGTTGCCAAGACAGTCCCCTAAACGCAGCCTAAACGCTATTACGCTGGAAAGGTGACGCGTTCTATCGCAAAGTAACGCTAGTTCAGCGCGTCCCAGGCACGCTGTCGTCGCCATATTCATACAGGTGTTTGGATATTTCTCTATCCTGACCCCAAACACGGACACTTTTCCCATGAGCGGTCATAACGTCTGGACGCATAAAGGAACCTTTCTTCTAGCAGCGGTTGGCTCAGCCGTCGGCTTAGGCAATCTGTGGCGATTTCCCTATCTCACCGGTGAGAATGGCGGCGGTGCGTTTATTTTAGTGTACGCACTCACCATCTTTGCGGTCGGCATTCCCATTCTGATTGCTGAGATTCTGCTCGGTCGCAACAGCCGACAAAGCCCGATTATGGGCATGCGGCACCTCACTAAAACCCATGGCACCTCCCGCGCTTGGGAAACCATTGGCTGGCTGGGCGCCGCCTCGGCATTTTTGATTTTAAGCTTCTACTCGGTGATTGCCGGCTGGGCGATCCACTATACCTGGCTAATGCTTACCGGCTCGCTAGTGGGGGCCGATGCCCAAACTATTAGTGATGGCTTCGATGCCTTACTGGCTGCCCCTGGCTTGATGACGCTCTATCACACACTTTTCATTGCAGCATCAGCGCTGATCGTGGGTATGGGTATCCATAAAGGTATCGAGTCTGGACTACGGATTATGATGCCTGCACTGTTTATCATCCTGCTGGTAGTACTGGCTTACGGCGCAATTAATGGTGATATGGGTGCCGCCGCCAATTTCCTGTTTACCTTTAATATCGCCGACCTTAGCCTTGAGGGTTGGCTAGAGGCCATGGGGCAGTCGTTCTTTACCCTGAGCTTAGGCATGGGAGCCATTATGGCTTACGGCGCCTATATGCCCAGCAACGTGTCGCTGACCCGCACCGCCTTTGCGGTCGCCATCGTCGATACCGCCGTGGCGATGGTGGCTGGCCTGGCTATTTTTGCCCTGGTGTTTGGGGCGGGCCTAGAAACAGGTCAAGGCCCTGGGCTGATGTTTGTCACCCTGCCACTGGCATTTGCCGAAATGCCGTTTGGCGCTCTAGTCGGCGGGGTATTCTTTATTCTGGTGCTTGGCGCCGCCATCAGCTCCTCTATTTCGCTGATCGAACCCGTCGCTGCTTTCCTCGTAGAACGCTTTGATATGACGCGTCCTCAGGCCGTTATTATTATGGTGATTGCCGCCTGGGCAATGGGCCTATTGACGGTCGTCAGCTTTAACGTATGGGCCGAGGGGACGATATTCCATAGCCTATTTGGTCGTAGCGCCTTCGATTTTATTGAGCTACTCACTAATATCTTTATGCCGGTTGGCGGCTTATTAATTGCGCTATTTGCTGGCTGGGCGCTGACACAAAGCGAAGTAATGAAAGAGCTGGGTGCCAGTGTTTCTTGGTTTAAGTGCTGGCGTTTTCTAGTACGCTTTGTGGCCCCTGCCGCCGTCGCCTTTGTCTTTTTACGCACCATTCCTCAGGTGGATGGTTATCTCATCCCCACCCTTGGCGCGCTGCTAATTGTTGGCGCTTTTGCTGCCAGCCAGCGGTGGCTCAAAAAACCACGACAAACAACTTAATAACAGTGCGCAGGCGGCTGATTAGCCGCCTGTATCGCGTGGAGACACCATGACCCCCCTTATTGATGTACAACGCGTTAACAAAGCATTCGGCGGCTTACAGGTGATTAACGACTGCTCTATTCAAGTAGAAAAAGGCTCCATCACCGGCATGATAGGCCCCAATGGTGCGGGCAAATCGACCCTATTTAATTTAATTGCTGGTGCCTTGGCCCCCGATAGCGGTCGCATTCTGCTCAATGGCGAAGACATTACCGAGCTTAGCGCCGACCAGCGCTTTCATCGCGGATTGCTGCGCACCTTTCAGATTGCTCACGAGTTCAGTCAGATGAGCGCGCTGGAAAACCTCATGATGGTACCGCCCAAGCAAGCCGGTGAAGACCTTTTCAGCGCTTGGTTAAAGCCTGGCAAGGTACGGCGGGAGGAAGCTGAGGTGCGCCGCCGCGCATTGGAAGTGATTGACTTTGTTGGCTTGCACCATGTGCGAAACGAGCTGGCGGGTAATTTGTCCGGGGGGCAAAAGAAGTTGCTGGAACTTGGCCGCACTATGATGACCAACGCCAAGGTGGTGCTTCTTGATGAGATCGCTGCGGGCGTGAACCGAACCCTGTTGGGCGATTTGATCGGCAATATTGAGCGGCTCAACCGTGAAATGGGCTACACATTCCTGGTCATTGAGCACGATATGGAGATGATTGCCCGTCTTTGCGATCCGGTTATCGTGCTGGCTCAGGGCAGCGTGATGGTGGAGGGGCATATCAACGACATCCAGAATAATCCCGAGGTTATCGAGGCCTACTTTGGTACCGATGTCGCTTAAGTGGGCATTTTCGCTACTCACCAACTAATACAATGACGTCGCTGCGAAGCGACCTTGCTGGAATACTTTCATATGCCATTAATCGACGCACGCGACGTGCACGGCGGCTATGGCGGCATGAATATCCTTAACGGGGTAAACATGACGCTGGAAGCCGATGAGGTCGGTGTTATCGTCGGCCCTAACGGGGCGGGCAAATCCACCATGCTGAAAGCGGTCTTTGGCCTGCTGAATGTTAATCAGGGCGAGATACTGCTTAACGGCCAGCCAATCCAAAACCTGCCGCCTAACCAGCTGGTGCAGCGCGGCATGGGCTTCGTGCCCCAGGAGAAGAACGTTTTCCCCAGCCTTTCGGTGCAGGAAAACCTGGAGATGGGCGCCTTTTTAAAGCCGCAAAACGTCAAGCGCATGCTCGCTCAGATCTATGAGTTTTTCCCACCGCTGTATGAAAAGCGCCGCCAGCCTGCCGGTGAGCTTTCCGGTGGACAGCGTCAAATGGTCGCCATGGGACGCGCCTTGATGGCCGAACCTAGCCTACTGTTGCTGGACGAACCCACCGCGGGGCTGTCGCCGCTGTATATGAATGAGATTTTCGACCGCGTCAAACAGATCAACGCCGCAGGCGTGGGTATTTTGATGGTGGAACAGAACGCCAAACAGGCACTCGCGATTGCCGATAAGGGCTTTGTGCTGGCTGCTGGCCAAAACCGCTTTACCGACACTGGGGCGGCACTGCTCGCCGACCCCGATGTCGCTAAAAGCTTTTTGGGCGGCTAGCCCCCAGGGAGAAACGTGTGAACGAACTGGTTTTTTTCATCAATAATGTGGTGATTTCGGGCAGCGTAAGCGGCTCTATTTATGCCATTGGGGCCATTGGGGTAACGCTGATTTTCAGCATTATGCGCTTTGCCCACTTCGCCCACGCCGACATGATGACTTTCGGCGCCTTTATGGTGCTACTGCTGACCACGCTATTCCCGGCGGCTGGCGCCAGCCTAGGCATACCCACCGCGGTGTTAATGCTACCGCTGGCGATGCTGCTCACCGCCGCCCTGGCCGTGGGAATCGATAAAACCTTCTATAAACCGCTGCGTGCCCATGGGGTCAAGCCGATTGTGCTGGTGATTGGCTCGCTGGGGGTCACGTTGATTCTGCAGGGGCTGATTCGCTTGTTTTCCGGCACCGGCGGGCAGAGTTTATATGTCGACGACCGTAAAGAGATCTTCCGTATTGCGCTACCCTTCGAGGGTGTCCGGGCACCAATTGTGGTTACCGAGCCACAGATTTACCTGTTCGTGATTACCATCGTTGCGGTCGTCGCACTGCACCTTTTCCTTAACCGTTCGCGGTTAGGCAAGGCAATGCGCGCAATGTCGGATAATCCAGAGCTTGCTCAAGCATCGGGTATTAATACCAATACCATTGTGGCGGTGACCTGGATTATTGCCGGAGCGCTTGCGGCTATTGCCGGCACGTTGCTCTCCCTGGATGTCACCTTTAAGCCCGACTTAAGCTTCTTCCTGCTGCTGCCCATTTTTGCCGCTGCCATTGTCGGTGGTGTCGGCCACCCTTACGGCGCCATCGCCGGGGGGTTTGTGGTCGGCTTTGCCGAAACGCTGGCGGTGTTTAACTGGAACGTGCTGCTGCGCCCCTTCCGCGATAGCCTGCCAGCCTGGCTGGAGCTACCGTCAAATCTGGCCTTCGTAGGTACCGAGTATAAAATTGTCGTACCGTTTTTCATTCTGGTAGCCATTCTGGTGTGGCGTCCCACCGGACTCTTTAAGGGCAAGGTGATCTAATGAGCAACTCAGAAAAAACGCGCAACCCTGCCTACACTCCCCAAGACGCCACGCCTGCCCGTCACTTTCCGCTGCGCGAGCTGATCCTGTTTGGTGTGCTGCTCGTGGCTATTTTGGCGGTTTACGCCATCATGGGTGCCGCCTATAGCACCCGTATGCTGGTAGAGGCTGCCTGCTACGCCATCCTGGCGCTAGGATTAACCATTCAATGGGGCTACGCGGGGCAGTTCAACGCCGGGGTAATGGGCTTTGTTGCCCTGGGCGGCTTCTGTGCCATGTTCTTTAGCGTCCCGGTCAACGATGCTTTTTGGGGCACCGCGCTGCCCGGTGAATTTGGCCGCGTGCTGCTGTATGGCGCTGCTGCCATCCTGCTGATCATTGGCGCCAGCAAACTTGACCGTTTAGGCGTGCCGAAGCTTCTGCGTACGTGTATTACGGTGGTACTGGGCGTCATACTTTACCTCGTGGTGATTAGCCAGTTGCGTGAAGTGACGGAAGCGATTGAAAGCCAGGCGGGTTTTGTCGGTGGACTAGGCTTACCGCCCTGGACCGGTTGGATAGTAGGGGGCGCGCTGGCAGGGGGCGTCGGCTATTTTATCGGTCATATATGCCTGGGCTTGCGCAGCGATTACCTGGCCATTGCCACTCTGGGCATCGCCGAAATCATTAAGGCGTTCTTAAAGAACTCTGACTGGCTTACCCGCGGCACTGCTACCGTGTCTCCGCTCCCGTGGCCAACGCCGGGGCCTGCTGAACTGGGCTTCACGCTTTCCCGAGCCATCTATCTTTCGTTTACCGCGGTCATCATTGCGGTGATCTTCTTTCTGCTCAATCGCGCCTACAACGCGCCGTGGGGCCGTATGATTCGGGCGATTCGCGACAATGAAGTCTCGGCTGCGGCGATGGGTAAGGATATCAATAAACGGCGTCTGGAAATCTTCGTGCTGGGCTGCATTCTGATGGGCTTAGGCGGCGGTATATTGGGCACCTTCAACAGCCTCTTCGACCCTCAAGGCTATTTGCCGCTGAACCATACGTTCCTGGTGCTGGTAATGGTGATACTTGGCGGGCCGGGCAATAACCTGGGCACCATTTTTGGCGCTGTGGCGGTCTATATCATCTGGATTATGTCTGAGCCCCTGGCGCTGTTCTTAATGCAGCTAGCGGTGGCCTTTGGCGAAGGCGCGTTCGGCTGGGATGCACCGGGCAATATGGATAGCCGCGCCCTGCAGGCACGGGTACTGGTGATTGGCCTGTTGATCACCATGGTATTGCGCTTCGCGCCCAAAGGGCTGCTGCCCGAGAAGATCAAAAGCCACAGCTGAACGACACAAGCTATCCCAGTGAAAATGCCCGGCTGGTCATCAGCCGGGCATTTTTTATGGTTCTAGATAAGCGTTGAACACTTAAAGATCGACCTGACCTTTACTGGTAAAGGTGCCATCTTCGACGACCATTTCTACCACCACGCCAGGTACGTCGCCGTTATCATCAAACTCATGCGAGCCTGACGCGCCTTCGTAGTTAATCTCGGTGCCAGCGGCAATCAGCTCAACCGCTTTTTCCCACTCGCCGGGCAAAATAACCTCGCCAGGGGCGCTGGAAACGCTGCGTAGCGCTTCAGAGAGCCCTTCACGGTCAGCGTTGCCGTTTTGTTCAATCGCCAACGCGATCAGGAAAGCGGCGTCGTAGGCTTGGGCGGCAAATACCGCACTCGGGTCTAAATCAGCAGCTTCGGCGGCTTCGATAAAAATATCGGTGCCGGGCAGGTCAGGGCTGCCAGGGCGCGTGGCGATCATGCCATCCAGCACGTCAGCGCCAATCGCCTCGACAAGGCTATCGCCGACCATGCCGTCAGCCCCCACGTATTGGTTAAACATGCCGCTTTCATAGGCTTGGCGCAGTACTGTTTGACCTGAGGTATCGGCGTAGGCCAATACGACGAGGGTATCCACACCACTCACTGAGAGCGAGCCTAACTCAGAGCGATAATCTGCGCGGTTATCTTCGTGGGCCAGGTTCTCAGTAATCTCACCACCGCCCGCTTCAAACGCAGCGCTGAAGGCATCTGAAAGCCCTTGACCATAATCGTTGTTCACGTAGGTGACCGCGACCGCATCAATGCCTTTTTCGAGCAGCAGCTTGGCAAGCATTTCACCTTGGAAAGCATCTGACGGTACGGTGCGGAAGACAAGATCATTGTCGTCCAGCTCAGATACCGCCGGTGCCGTAGAGGCAGGGGATACCATCAATACGCCACCGGGAATGGCGGCGTTGTTAGCCGCGGCAATGGTGGCACCGGTACACAGCGCACCCACAATCGCCGTCACATTTTCAGAGTTCACCATACGGTCAGCGGCGTTAGAGGCGGCTGATGCATCAGAACAGGTGGTATCGCCCGTCGGCATCACCAATGTTTGGCCATCTAGGATGCCGCCCTGCTCATTGATTTGCTCAACAGCTAGTTGCGCCCCTTCAAAAATCGGGGGTGTTAAACTTTCAATACCCCCGGTAAAGCCGCCCAAGAAGCCAACTTTGACCTCTGCCTGCGCTACTCCGGTCAATGCCAGGGTTGAGGCCGCCACAGCGGTGGCTAATGCGCGCTTATTGATCATGTTATTTGTCGCTCCCAGTGTCATAAGAAATTGTGCATTTTTTTAGTTTGCCCCAGCGATCAATCGCTAAGGTTGCTATTAATCTGGAACTGGAACGGCAAAAACACAAGCACCCGTTTCTAACGCTAGTTTGCAAAAATGCACTATAACCAGCGCTCAAGCTTAAGCGTATGGCTTAACCAGGCGTTGAAATGGCGCCAAAAACTTCCCGGCTCAGTGGTTAAAATTTCCACGTTGCCATCGCGCTCCAGGTGCCAGTTCAACTCACCCTCTGGGGTAAGTTCGATGCGGTAACTCAGCGCAGGCTCTTGCCCTATGGCCACCAGATCGTTAAACGCCTGCATAAGCGACTCGCTGCGGGCCAGCACGCCAATTTCGGTATTCCAGTAGATCGACCGTGGGTCAGCGTTAAACGAACCCACAAACACCTGATCATCAAAGCTTAACGCCTTGATATGTAGCGCTGAAGCAGAGGCGCCGGGCACACGCATATCTTCATTCGGGCCCGCTTCCTGTTCAGGGCGCAGCTCATAGAGGGTAATACCGTGGGCGAGTAGCGTTTTACGCCAGGGTGCGTAGGCGCCGTGTACTACGGCAGCGTCTGTCGACTCCAGCGAATTGGTAATAATCTCGACAGCAATACCCTGGTCGGCAAGATCGGTTAGGTTTTGCACGCCTTGCTCGGTGGGCACAAAGTAAGCAGAAATAACCACAAGGCGCTGGTTAAGCTCGGTGGCATCGATTAACTCACCTAACAGGGTATCTCGCCATTCAGGCGTACCAGACGCCAGCTTGCCGGGGGCATCCCACATCGCCACCCCTTCCCCCCAATGAAGGGTTTCCCAGGGCGGCGCGCTGCGCGGGTGGCTGCGCAGTTGGGTAAAGTATTCCGAGTCGGCATTAACATCCAGCCAATCTTCCAACGCCGTTTCGAGCGATTGCCAAGCGTTATCGGCGACTTGATGATAGCGTTCAATCGGCTGCGCCAAGCCGTGGTTCCAATACAGATCAAAACTGCGCGAAAGCTCGGGCACTACCTCGCCAATGGTCGCAAAGTCCAAATCAGCAAAGTTGCGGGAGTCGTTGGCATCAAAATATTCATCGCCCAGATTACGCCCACCCACAATGGCGACGCTGTTATCGGCTACCCACAGCTTGTTATGCATGCGCCGGTGCTGCTGAGCAGGGTTGACCACAGAGGCCAAGACGCGCGTGAACATATGCCTACGCCCCACCGGGAGCGGATTATAAACCCGCACGTGAATACCTGGGTGGCTAGCCAGTGCGGCTAAGCGATCACCTTGACCAATAGCGCCGATATCATCGACCAGCAGGCGCACCCGGACGCCTTCCTCGGCGGCTTCCAGCAACTGTGAAAGGATTAGCTGCGTGGTTTGGCCTTCGCCCAGTAAGTAGGTTTGGATATTCAACTCACGCTGGGCTTGGTGAATCAATCCCACCCGAGCAGCAAATGCTTCCCGCCCATTGGCTAGCAGCGCAAAACCATCGGGTTGTGTCTGTTCCGCTAACGCCTGATAGGCCTGCTCACCCAACCAGGTCGTGCGTGCATCGTCCAAGGCGAGCGTAGTGTGGTGTTCACGCGTCACCGCGTGGGTGCATCCCGCCAGTAGGCTGCACAGTGCCACTAAGCTCATCCATTGAAGCCAGCCATTGGCATTAGTCATCGTCTTGGTCTTTGTTATGGTCATTGGCTTCAAGGCGTTCGGCCCAGCGCTTGCGGGCTAGATTACGGCGGTAGAGGCGCATTAGCGCAATTGATAATGCCGTGGCCAGCATGCCCGCTAGCACAACCCCCTGCCAGGGTCGGGCTGCGTTTCCCATCACTGTTTCCAGGGTAATTATCGTAATTAAGCCAATCGCCTGGGAGCCGATCGCTAGCGCGCGCAGCTTATCAAAAGCGGGTGGGGGCATAACGTCTCCGTAATTTGCAGCTCGCATGGTATGGTCTGCCAGTGTACCTGCTTCACGAGAAAACCATGAACGCCATTGCTCTCGGCCCGCTACTGATTTCATTACCGCGTCTCTATGCCATTGGCTGCGCACTGCTGCTGCTACTTTGTGCTCGGTTACTGTTGGGACTCCCTCGGCGTGACCAGCAACGCTGGTTTACTGGACTTATTATTGTCTGGTTAGTCGGTGCTCGGGTGGGCCATATTTTGCTCAACCTGGATAGCTATAGCGACGCCCCGCTTGAAGCGCTAAAGGTCTGGCAGCCCGGCTACCACGGCCTGTGGGGAATGGTGGCCGGGTTGGTATGGACGGCCTGGGCACTACGCGCACGCCTGTTGGCCATGGGCGGCGCGATAGCCATGTTAGTGGCTGCTTCCAGCCTGTGGCTGGTGCTGATCACCCTGGCGCCTCTGGGCGATGACTTTGCGGTTGACTCCCTACCGGAGGTAACGCTGGAAGATGTAGAGGGTAATCAGGTGCATTTGCCATCGCTTGCCGAAAACGGTGATCTGATTATCGTCAATCTGTGGGCGACCTGGTGCCCGCCCTGCCTGCGTGAAATGCCGCTGCTTGAGGAAACCGCCCAGCGCGAGGGCATCAGCGTAGTGGTCGTCAATCAGGGTGAGGACCTACTGCCTATCGTGCGCTATTTGGATGAGCAGCAGCTTGAATTTCGCTATGCGCTGCGCGACCCCAGTCAGCAACTGATGGCCTTGTTTAAAGCCCCAGGATTGCCCACCACCGTGCTGTTTGATGACCAGGGAAACACCCTGGATGTACATGTTGGCGAGCTTACCCGTGCTCATCTGGACCGCTGGTTACAAGATTGATGCCGATACACCTTAATCCCCCCGCCGCTTTGCGTTAGAATCCCCCGCCCTGATGCCGCCGGCGCTCCCCTCCGGCGGCAGTCGACCCGTTTTGCAGACTCCTCCGAGGCATCATGAGCGATTTTTCTCCCGGCCAACGCTGGATTAGCGACGGCGAAGCTGAACTTGGCCTCGGCACCGTGCTTAACTGCGATGCCCGTAGCGTTACCATCTTGTTCAGTGCCAGCCAAGAAACCCGTACCTACAATACCCGCCAAGCCCCGCTGACCCGCGTCATGTTTGGTAGCGGCGACCGCGTGCTCTCCGCCGACGGCTGGCAAATGGTCGTCGATGACAGCAAAGAGTCCCGTGGCCTGATTACCTATATAGGCGAAGACAGCGAAGGCAACCTGCGCGAACTGCCTGAGGCCAAGCTCGCCGATACCATGCAGTTTGACCAGGCGCGTGACCGCCTATTGACCGGCCAGGTCGACCGCAACGACTGGTTTGATTTGCGCTTTCGCACCCTACACCACTATCAGCGTATCGAGCAGCACAGCGCGCTGGGCTTTTCCGGGCCGCGTATCGACCTGATTCCCCATCAGCTCTACATTGCCAATGAAGTCGCCAACCGCCATGCGCCCCGCGTACTGCTGGCAGACGAAGTGGGCCTGGGTAAAACCATTGAAGCTGGACTGATTCTGCACCGCCTGCTGCTCAATGGCCGCGTTGAGCGCGCGCTGATTCTGGTGCCCGACAGCCTTACCCACCAGTGGCTGGTCGAGCTGCTGCGCCGCTTCTCACTTAACGTTTCACTCCTGGATGAAACCCAGAGCCAAGCCCATGGCAGCGCCAACCCCTTTGAAAGCGCCCAGCTTGTGCTGGCGAGCCAAGGCTGGCTATTTGCCAACCCCCAGCGCCAGGAGCAGGCACTGGCCAGCCAGTTTGACCTGCTGATTGTTGACGAAGCGCACCACCTCGACTGGAGCGAAGAGGGTAGCGGCCTCGGCTACCGGTGCGTCGAGCAGCTTTCGGCTGTCATTCCCGGCCTGCTGTTGCTCACCGCGACCCCCGAGCAGATGGGTATCAAAAGTCACTTTGCCCGCCTTCGGCTGCTGGATAGCGAGCGCTACCATGACCTGGAGCGCTTCAAAACCGAAGAGAGCCACTACACCGAGGTGGCCCGCGCCATCGATGCACTGGATGCCCTTCCCGGCGACCCTGCGGCTCGCGCAGACGTATCCAATGTGGCCGATGACCGCGACAGTCAGGCATTACTGGCCACGCTGTGCAATAAAGAGGCGAGCCGCGACCAACAGGACACTGCCCGCGCTCAGCTGAGCGAAGCGTTGCTCGACCGCCACGGCACAGGCCGGGTGATGTTTCGCAACAGCCGCCGTCACGTGGGGGGCTTTCCGGAACGGCGCTTGCATTTAGTGCCGTTGGCGCTGCCTTCGGCCTACCGTCGCGTCGTGCGCCGCTTAGAGCGCGACGAAGACTACCTCGATGAGCTATTGATCGAGACCGGTATGGATCATCCCGACGTGCTGATCTACCCCGACGCGGCCTACCGCGAGCTCAGCAATGACCCGCTCAACGGCGAAGATTGGTGGCACATCGACCCGCGGATTAACTGGTTGCTGGAAAAGCTCAGCGACGACAGCGAGAGTGGTTTCGCCAACGAGAAAGTCCTGGTCATTGCCCACCACCGGGAAACCGCCGAAGGGCTTGCCGAAGGGCTGCGGGTGCTGGGCGGTTACCACGCCCCGGTGTTCCATGAAGACCTCTCGTTGATAGAGCGTGACCGCGCGGCGGCGGCGTTTGCCGATGAAGACGAGGGTGTACAGGTACTGGTGTGCTCGGAAATCGGCTCTGAGGGACGCAACTTCCAGTTCTGCCGTCACTTGGTGATGTTCGATATGCCCCAGCATCCAGATCAACTCGAACAGCGCATCGGTCGCCTGGATCGTATCGGCCAGCGCCACGCCATTGAGCTGCATGTTCCTACCTTTGAAGGCAGCCCCGGCGATCGCCTGCTGCGCTGGTACCACGAAGGCATGGACGCATTCAGTGCGCCTCACGGGGTGGGCAATGACTTGTTTGATGCCTTTGGCGACGCCCTGGCTGACGCGCTACTGGATGATGAGGCACTTGAAGAGATCATCGCCGAAACCCGCACGATGTTTAGCGCCAAACTCGCAGAACACGACGCGGGCCGCAACCGGCTGCTGGAGCTCAACGCCTGCCGCCCCGCGCACGCGCAACAAGTCATCGACGCTGTTCGTGAACTCGACGAAGACGCCGCCCTGCCGCGCTATATTGAGCGAGCGCTGGATATTTTCGGCGTGGATAGCCAGGAGATCGGCAAGGGACTAATGCACCTACAGCCCAGCCAACATATGCTGGATGGTTTGCCGGGGCTGGTCAAAGGCGAAGAGGGCTTTACCGCCACGTATAGCCGCGCCCAGGCGCTTGCCCGGGACGATGTGCAGCGTCTCTCATGGGAACACCCGCTGCTGCGAGAAATGATGGGCCGTGTGTTGGATGGCACCATGGGTAACTCAGCGCTGGCTCTGCTTCGCCACGATGCCATTCCTGGCGGTCGACTGATGGCCGAGCTAGTGTTTCGTACCCACTGCCCGGCGCCCAAAAAGCTGCACCTGCATCGCTTCTTGCCACCCACCGCTGTGCGCTTGCTACTGGATGAATCCGGCGCCAACCTGACCAGCAAAATCTCGTTCACCGGTTTGGGCAAAAATCTGCAGAAGGTTAACAAGTCGCTGGCACGGGATTTAATCAAGAGCCGTCACGACCAGCTGCGTGAACTGCTAACTCAGGGTGAAGGCGAAGCCGAGCGCCAGCTGCCCAGCATCGTCGAGAACGCCGAGGCGCGTATGCGCGCCCAACTGGACGCCGAGATTGCCCGCTTAACCGCGCTGGCCGAGCATAACCCAGCGGTGCGCAGCGCAGAAATCGACGCACTTAAAAGCGAACGTCAGGCGCTCAGCGAAGCGATTGAGAATACCCGCCTACGGCTTGATTCAGTGCGGGTGATTATCACCGTTGATGCCGACCGTTAATCGCGAAGGATAGCGTCAAGCGCCTTATCAAGGGTGGGATACTGAAAAGTAAAGCCAGCAGCCTCAAGGCGCGCAGGACGCATATCCGCCCCGGTCAGTAGTAATCGTGACATCTCCCCAAGACCCGCTTTTAGTACAAAAGCGGGTACTGGAAAAATAGCTGGGCGATTGAGCTGCTTGGCCAGAGTTTTGGTAAACGTGGCATTCGTAACCGGGTGCGGTGCGCTGCCATTAAAAGCACCGTTCAAGGTCTCTTGATTGACGAGGAACAGAATCGCCGCGACTAAGTCGTCGCGGTGAATCCATGGCATAAATTGTTCACCGGAACCAAAACGGCCGCCTAATCCCAACTTAAACGGCGGTAGCATCTTCTGTAAGCTGCCACCACCTGCATCCAACACCAAACCAGTACGCACAATCGCTAAACGCACCCCCATGTCTTCAATCGGCTGAGCTGCCGCCTCCCACTGCTTGCAAAGACGATGGGCAAATTCATCGTTTGGTTTTGTCTCCTCGGTCACCACGCACTTGCCCTGATCGCCGTAGTAGCCCATCGCCGAACCCGACACCATGACCTTCGGCAACGGCTGTCCGTTGGCCTGCAATTGTTCACACAACGCCACTAACTGCTCTGTAGTCGCCACGCGGGAATTAATCAGCTTGGCTTTCTGCTCATCGCTCCAACGCTTGCCAGCAATGGACTCCCCGGCCAGATTAATCAATGCATCCGGCGGCGATTCGATAAATGCCTGGGCGCTATCGCGAATGTCGCAGCCGCTGGGCAGTCGATCGCGTACTTGATGAGGGCGACGGGAAACCACCTGAACGTCATGGCCTTTTTCAATCAGTTGCTCGCATAGTCTTTGGCCGACAAAGCCACTACCACCAGTTACTAATACACGCATGGAATTACTCCTGTTGGTGCTACTGTTAGGTGTCAGCTTAGCGAGACAAGTCTATCGACAATAATATTGTACATTAGCTATACAATACTGATACAGTAGCTTTTCGCTTAAGTTTCTTGACAGCTTTTTATTGATCATTTTTTAAACACCCTGAGGGATCATGGCTACTCTACCGCTAACGGCTACGCACAGGGTTGCCATCATCGGGGCAGGCATTTCAGGACTCGCCTGCGCAAAAGTACTCGCCAACAGCGGTGCCAACGCCACACTCTTTGATAAAGCCCGCGGCCCCGGCGGACGTATGGCGAGTAAACGCAGACCCAGCGCCACCCTGGATTTAGGCGCCCAGGCATTCAGCGTTCGCGACGCCCATTTTCAGCGTGCCGTGGATGAATGGCTCGCTGCTGGCTGCATAGCGCTCTGGCCAACGCTTACTTATCAGGCTAGCTCAAGTGGCTGGCAGGAGCATAACGATCACCAAAAGCGCTATACCGGCACGCCGAGAATGAGCGCCTTAACTCGCTATATGGCTGATGTATTAACGGCCCAGTTCAATGCCAAGTTGCATGTCGGCACTCCCATCTCAACGCTTAACTTCACCCCCAGTGGCTGGAAATTGATAGACGCTGATCAGACCACGTACGGCCCTTTTGACCAGGTAGTTATCAGCACGCCACCGCCCCAAGCTCATGCATTGCTAGCCGCATGGGACACCGAGTTGGCCACGGCGTGCCAAGCACGAGAACAGCGGGCCTGCTGGGCGGGGTGGGCTATTTTTGACGGACCGCTTCCCGCCATACCGGGGGTTGATTCGGGCTGGCAAATGGCACGTGTAACACATCAGGCGCTAAGAGTGGTGTCACGCAACCAAACCAAACCGGGGCGCACCACTCAACCTGAAAGTCTCAGCTTGCTGGCTCAACTGGACTGGAGCGAGGCGCATTTAGAACAGCCTGCCGATGAAGTGGCCAAACAACTTGTCGACGCGCTAAAGAGTATTTTTTCAGCCTCAACCGCCCTGCCCGAACTGATTGAAATGGGGGCACACCGTTGGCGCCACGCTCAGCCGGCTAACCCTTGTGAGCATACATACTTATACAGTACGAACGGTTTGGCCTTATGTGGAGACAGCTTTCGCAGCGGTCGCGTTGAGGATGCATGGCTTTCAGGCCAGCGATTAGGAGAAGCCCTAGTAGGCCGGTCGGTTCAATAAACAAAGCACTTAAATGATTAAGAAGGATTTTGGTAAAGGTTGTACCGAGTAGCGACAAGTTGTACAAATGGGCATACAGTATCGTGCTAATGTTTAGTATTTCATCATCGGGCAATCGTTACATGGAACTTGAATCACCTTCGCCGCGGCGAACAATGACTGGCCCCTGCAGCGTTACGCTGCGGTTAACTCATATGCGGTTAACTAATTTACAGTTAACTAAGAGGTACTGGCGCCCATGAGTCTAAAGGCGACCCACCCACCCGATACGCCGCTCTATCCGATACGCGAAGTATCTCGCTTAACGGGCGTTAATTCGGTCACCCTTCGCGCTTGGGAACGACGCTATGGGTTAATTCGCCCCCAGCGAACGCCAAAAGGCCATCGTCTTTATGCTCAAGACGACATCACACGTATCGAACGCATTTTGCAGTGGCTCAATCGTGGTGTGCCGGTCAGTCAAGTCGCCGACTTGCTTGACCAGCCAGAAACAATTGATACCCCTACGCCTGATACCGGTGATTGGGCAAGCCAGCGCCTCCAATTGCAAGCCATCATCGAAGCGTTAGATCTGCCCAAGTTAGAGGCGTTTTATCAGCAGAGTTTGGCGCTCTACCCGCTGAGCATTGCGATCAACGAGCTGTGGCAGCCGGTCATTTTAACCCTCGAGGCTAAATGGGCTGTTCAGGCGGATCAGTTGGTACGCCGTACCTTGGAAGCGTTTCTACGCAGCCAAGTGGGCATTCGCTTGCATTATGCCAACCAGACGACCCGTGGCCCGCTGATTTTGCTCAATGCCATGCCCGATGATCCTGGCCCTTTATGGGTGTTGATGTCGGCGCTAATGGCCAGTGAACAAGGCTACCGGGTGCAGCTGCTTGACCGCTCCTTGCCGTTGGAGGATCTCCCTCAGGCGGTGGCTCGGCTACATTCATCGATGGTGCTACTCTCTAGCGGTCAGCGGGAAAGTGATAGCTATATTCATCAAGCTCTACCCAAAGCAGCCAAGGCACTTAACGTGCCTATTGGTGTGTGTGGCGAAGTTGCTCGTCTGCGCGAAGCCGATTTGCGCGATAGCCCGGTACACATGCTGGGCGATGATCTACCCCAGGCGATTGCCCGCTTGCGCCCTCTTTTACGCGAGTTTGGGGTACTGTAATCCACCCACTCTTATCCTGGCCGTTCGCCCTCCCCCGGCGACCGGCCATTTTTTTGCGTCGCAGAAGCCCTTATGACAGGAGACCCTATGAAACGTCAGTTGGTTTGGCTGCGCAGCGACTTACGCATTAACGATAACAGCGCTCTCGCCGCCGCCGCGGCCAAAGGTCCTGTAATAGCGGTTTTTTTACGCAGCCTCTCTCAGTGGCAAGAGCACGGTCATGGCGCCAATAAACTGGATTTCTGGGCACGGGGCGTCGCCACTGTTCAAGCCGCGCTCAACGGTTTGAATATTCCGTTGCTGCACCGAGACATTGAACGCTATGACCAAGCACCAGCGGCGCTGACTGAGATCGCACGCGACTATAATATAGAGCAACTGCACTTTAACTATGAGTATCCGCTCAATGAGCGACGCCGCGACCAAGCCGTGCAGGGTGCCTTTAAGCAGGCCGGTATAGCGGCTCATGGTTATCATGATGCGGTGGCGTTTGCACCAGGTAGCTTGTTAACCGGAAAAGGCGATTACTATGGCGTGTTTACACCCTTTTCCAGAGCGTGGCATAAGCAGATCACCGCCGATCAGCTAACGCTGCGTGATACACCAAAGGCACAAACAGCGCTGGCTATTAATAGCGACCCGTTGCCTGCACTGCCTGAACTTAACGACATACCGATTGATGGGCACCTGTGGCCTGCGGGTGAAGATGCCGCTGCGGACAATTTAGCGCGCTTTCTACGCTTTCGTGGTCGTCACTACAAAGACCAGCGCGATTTGCCTAAGGTGCGCGGCACCAGCGAACTATCACCTTACCTGGCATTAGGTATGATCTCCCATCGCCAATGCCTGCAAGCGGTGATGGCAGAGAATGGGGGGCATTTAGCGGATGGCGATCTCGGTCTGACGGCCTGGGTCAATGAATTGATCTGGCGCGAATTTTATCAGCACGTAGCGGTGGGTTTTCCCCAGGTATGCCGCTATCAGCCCTTTCAGGAACATACCAAGCAATTGCCGTGGCGCGACGATGAAGAAGGCTTTCAAGCCTGGTGCGAAGGGCGAACAGGCTACCCCATCGTCGACGCAGCTATGCGCCAATTAGTCACCACAGGCTGGATGCATAACCGGCTGCGTATGATCACGGCGATGTTTTTAAGCAAGCACCTGCTGATTGATTGGCGGCGCGGCGAAGCCTTTTTTATGCGTCACTTAGTCGATGGCGAATTCTGCGCCAATAACGGCGGTTGGCAATGGGCTGCCTCCACAGGTACCGATGCCGCGCCCTACTTTCGAATTTTTAATCCCACCACGCAATCCACTCGCTTTGATGCGGACGGTGAGTTTATTGCGTCCTGGCTGCCTGAGCTTGCCAAACTGCCCGCTAAAGCGCGCCATGCACCACCTCAAGACCTGCTCACCGATACCGATTATCCAGCGCCGATTGTCGATCACAAAGCGGCTCGCCAGCGCGCACTAGGGGCATTCAAATCGCTATCTAAATAGCTGGCGCTTCGTCCGGCATTGGTGAGGCCCTTATCGCAAGCTCAGCGCACGCAGCGCTGAGGTACTCGCGGGGGTTAGCCTTGTACCATAGCTATTCCCTAATTCAGCCGCTTTTACATAAGCTAAGAAGCAGCAGGGACTTCTAATGGTATTGGCACTAAACGTTTTTCCAACTCCGCGGCGGGTAACGGGCGGGCGAAGTAGAACCCTTGCACAGACGTACAGCCGGCCTTAACCAAAAACTGGCACTGCTCCTTGGTTTCAACCCCTTCTGCAATCACTCCGAGCCCCATACCTTCTGCCATCGCTAAGACCGCCTTTACAATGGAGGCATCTGCTTGATCATGCGGCAGTTCTTTAATAAACGCACGATCGAGTTTTATTTTATCGACCGGTAAGCGCTTCAGATAGCCAAGCGACGAGTAGCCAGTACCAAAATCGTCGATGGCGATTGCATAGCCTTGGTCACGTAGCGCCTGTAGGCGCGGCCTCATATCACCTGCACGCTCGTCCAGAAGTACCGACTCGGTCAGCTCCAGGCCAATTTGCGAAGGCTTCAATTGGTAGCGTCTGAGGCATGTCGCCAATTGGCTTTCTAGATCCCCTTGAAAAAGCTGCAGCGCCGAAATATTGACCCAAATGGTCAGCTTGGGCATGGCGCTATTACGCCAATGCGCCTGCTGGGCACAGGCTTTTTCGATTACCCAAGTGCCCAATTGGGACATTAAGCCGTGCCGCTCGGCCAACGAAATGAAATCACCCGGAGAAATCATTCCATCCCGAGGATGGCGCCAGCGCAGCAGCGCCTCCATGCCAACGACCTCACCGCTGCTAGGCTCATGCTGGGTTTGATAATGCAGCTCTAACTGATCACCGGAAATAAGCGCGGCACGCAGGTCGCTAACCAGTGCCAGCTGCGGATTATCCTGCTTATCCAGTGCTGGGCGAAAACGCTGGCTAAGATTACGTCCAAGCCGTTTGGCGCTGTAGAGCGCCGACTCTAACCGCTGAAATAGCACACCTGAGTCGTCACCATCTTCAGGTGCTCGACAGCTGCCTATCGTCAGCCCTAAGCGCAACGATTGTTCGTTAATTTCAAATGGTCGACTCATATGTTCGCGCAGCGAGGCGACCCACTGGTCATGATCGTCAAATGTCGTGGTGCGGATCACCATAAACTCATCGCCACCCAAGCGGCCTACCACGCCCCCAACGACATAGCTTGTCAAGCGTTGGGCAAAGCGTGCCAACAGGCGATCCCCTTGCTCAACCCCTAGACTATCGTTAACCGATTTCAACCCATCAATATCTACCAGCGCCATATCCAAACTCTCTCCAGCGCGTAAGTGGCGCAGTCGAGAAGCAAGCAGATCGTGAAGACGCCGACGATTGGGCAGACCGGTAAGGGGATCTTCATACCCAATCCGGCGCAAATCGCGCTCACGGGCTTTTTGCGCCGTAATATCGGTAAACAGGTGAATAAAATGGGTAATTTTGCCCCGTTTGTCGGTCACGGCGCGTACTTTTAACCACTCGGGATACTCATCGCCGTGCTTACGGCGACTCCACATTTCACCTTCCCAACGGCCGGTACTTTTCAGCGCACTCCAGAACGTTTGATAAAAGTTTTTATCATGCCGTGGCGCTGCCAGGGTCTCCAGTTTTAACCCCTGGACCTCTTGGCTTGCATAACCGGTAATTTCGGTAAAGGCCGGATTAACCACGATGACCCGATTTTGCGCGTCGGTAATCACCATGGCATCGCTGGCGAGCCCTAACGTATCCTGCGATAGCCGCAGACGTAGCCGCTGTTGACGAACCTGATTCCAGGCATCCCAAAGCCCCAGCGCGACTAGCGTGGCTGCCACCAAACGTAGCGCCGTATCGGGTATCCAAACGCAGGCCGGCAGCGCCGCCATTGCGACCCACACTAGCGGACGATTGAGAGAAACAGGAAGCCACATGGCGATTCGCTACATCCTATACAAAATTAACGTAGAAAAAAATTTGCGCTAGTTGCCATGCTGATCATGCCGTCTAATAAACTACCTAGATAATCTATATTACGGTACATGCAGCATTTATTGTGCATAATTGGCAGCAGGTTAACTAAGTCCCCTCGCTATAGTGTTATCGGCCAACTGCCTAAATACTGTAGTAACCGACGATAAATGGTCAGTTACGTGCATTCAGCGGTTTCGGGAAGTAGACTAGCCTCACAACCTTCTTGATATTCGGAACGATTCAGTGACCAAGCAACACTCCTTTAATCGCGAAGAACTGCTGGCCTGCTCGCGCGGCGAGCTATTCGGCCCCGGAAATGCCCAGCTCCCGGCTCCTAACATGCTGATGCTTGATCGCATTAAGCACATTCACGAAGAAGGCGGTGAGCATGGCAAAGGCGAACTGATCGCCGAGCTGGATATCACGCCTGACTTGTGGTTCTTTGACTGCCACTTCCCTGGCGACCCCGTCATGCCTGGCTGCCTAGGCCTGGATGCCATGTGGCAACTGGTAGGGTTTTACTTGGGCTGGCTAGGCCACCCAGGCCGTGGACGTGCGCTTGGCTGCGGCGAAGTTAAATTCAGCGGACAGATTCTGCCGGATGCACAAAAAGTGACCTATAGCATTAATATTAAGCGTATTATTACCCGACGTCTTATCTTGGGTATCGCCGACGGCACCGTAACCGTCGACGGACGCGACATTTATCAGGCTAATGATCTGCGTGTTGGCCTATTTACCTCCACTGCGAATTTCTAAACAGGAGGCTCCCATGCGACGAGTGGTAGTCACCGGTCTTGGCATTGTTTCTTGCCTTGGCAACGACCAACGACAGGTCCTGGACGCGCTCAAAACTGGGCGTAGCGGTATTCGTTTTAAGGAAGAGTATGCCGAGCGAGGCTTTCGTAGCCATGTAGCGGGCAGCGTCGACATAGATCTTGACGCACTCATCGACCGTAAACTGCGCCGCTTTATGGGCGACGCGGCGGCCTATGCTTACGTTTCTATGGCTCAGGCGATTGAAGATGCTGGGCTGAGCGAAGAACAGGTATCCAGCGAACGTACTGGCCTTATTGCCGGCTCAGGCGGCGCTTCAAGCGCTAATCAGGTAGAAGCAGCTGACGTACTACGTGAAAAAGGTCTTCGCCGGGTTGGCCCTTATCGCGTCACCCGGACAATGGGTAGCACTGTTTCAGCGTGCTTGGCAACGCCGTTTAAAATTAAAGGCATCAATTACTCTATCTCCTCTGCCTGTGCGACTTCAGCGCACTGTATTGGCAGCGCGATGGAGCAAATCCAGCTTAACAAGCAGGATGTTGTGTTTGCCGGTGGCGGCGAAGAGGAGCACTGGACCCTCTCCTGCTTGTTTGATGCCATGGGTGCGCTCTCTACCCACTATAACGACACCCCTGAACAGGCTTCGCGCCCTTACGACCAAGCCCGCGACGGCTTTGTAATCGCCGGCGGCGGCGGCATGCTAGTGTTGGAGGAACTTGAGCACGCCAAAGCGCGTGGTGCCAAAATCTACGGCGAATTGGTGGGTTACGGCGCGACCTCTGACGGCCATGATATGGTCGCCCCTTCGGGCGAAGGGGCGATGCGTTGCATGCGCCAAGCGATGGCAACGGTCGATGGTGCTATTGATTACATCAATACCCACGGCACGTCCACGCCAGTGGGCGATGTTGCCGAGCTGAAAGCAATACGCGAAGTATTCGGGAATACAACGCCTGCGATGAGTTCAACTAAATCACTCACTGGCCACTCATTAGGGGCCACGGGCGTTCAGGAAGCGATTTATTCATTGTTGATGATGCAGCACAACTTTGTTGCCGCTTCGGCAAATATCAACGATTTGGATGAGCAGGCTGATGGCTTTGATATTGTCACCGAACGCCGCGATGACGTGACGATAGAGCGGGCGTTGTCTAATAGCTTCGGCTTTGGCGGCACCAATGCATGCTTAGTCTTCCAGCGTTTTAACAACTGATGCTGATACGGCTACTGACATGATGACAAAACGGCGCCCAGCGGGCGCCGTTTTTGTGTAACAAGACGAATAGATCAAGGCCCAGAAAGAGAGCCTTTAACTAACGGGAGGTAGGCCTCGGCACGTCAGAAATTTCCTGCAGTTGCGTTTCGATCCACGCTTCGACTTCAGCAAGCACCTCATCAGGCATACGCCCCGTTGTCTCAATTGGCTTACCAATGCGAACACGCAATACGCCTGGCCGTTTAACCCAATGGCGCCCTGGCCAGCGTTCTCCAGCATTATGGGCCACGGGCAAGACGGGCACCCCAGCACGACACGCCACTACGCTACCGCTTTTGTTGTAGCGCTTACGCTGACCAGGATCTACCCTCGTCCCTTCAGGAAAAATCAGTACCGACAGGCCGGTTCCGAGACGCTCGACGCCCTGAGTGAGCACTTGCTTCATCGCCCTTGCCGGTTTGGAGCGATCCAGGCTTATCGGGCGTAACAGGCGTAATCCCCAGCCAAAGATAGGCAAGCGCAATAATTCGCGTTTTAGCACGGTACATACCGGCGGCTTCATCACCTGCAAAAATACGGTTTCCCACTCACACTGGTGATTGGCCTGAATCACGCAGGGGCCACTAGGCAGGTTTTCCTGCCCTTGTATGTCATAGCGCACACCGCAGGCGATACGAAACCACACCATCAAAAAGTAGTTATACAAATTGAGTAAGCGATAACGACCAGAAAGTGGAAGGAAGGGGGCGATAGGCAGAAACAGAATACCGATCATCAGCATGGCCAAGAAATAGCCGGTATAAAATACCAAGCTGCGAACCACATTTATCAAGCCGACGCTCCTGTATTGCTGACACGGTTATTTTCACGGGCCAAACACCACGCATCTAACATACGCCCAGCCTCTAAACGCCACGGCTTTTGATGAACACCAAAAACATCCAGCACACGTCGACAATTTAAGACACGGCGCAGCTTAGCATCATGGTGATGCTTTAGCGGCTGCACCTCTCCGAGAGTAATCTGCTCGCCCCGGCCTTCAAGGTGCGTCAACAATTGAGTGCGCACCATGGAGGTAAAGGTAAACGCACTGACCGGTTCGGTACCCGCAAGGTGATAGGCACCCCACGCATTCGCACCACTGGCTTGCTGCTGCAGCATGCCGATCAGTGCCATAGCAACAGCATCCGCTGACGTGGGGCAAAAGATCACATCTTCAGCCGCGCGCACAGCTTGGCCAACCACCAAATGATCAATGATTTCATTGAGCCAAGCGTGGCTGCCTTCCAACGCAAACAACGGGCCTAGGCGAACAAGCAAGTGGCGCTGAAATTCTGCGCGTATACGATCGCCGGTCTGGACCAAGCGGCGTAGGCTGTCATCGCGTGGTGCCGGCACCACGTGCTCATCAATCGGCACGTCCAGCCCGTCTTCGTAGAGCTGGTCAGAAACACACCATACCAATGCCACATCCATGGCAAGGCAGGCATCCAAACACGCTTCTACCGCATCGGCATGTTCCATCACTGCCGCTGGCGCCATACTCAACGGATGCGCCAACGGTGGAATGATCACGGCGTCGGGGGCTATCGCCTCCAAACGCGTAGCGGTAATGGTGGTGCCTTGTTCGATGACTAATTCCGTATCGGTGCGACGGCTTGCTTCCCGAGCCAGTGCCAAGCTTAAGCAATGTCCAGCATCCAATATTAGCAGCTTCAAGACAGTCCCTCCTTTTCACGCCCAGCCCCACATGGCGTGTTTAGTAAGCTACTCAGAACGGAATTTCATCATCGAAGTCATCGAAGTTGCCTGGATCAGGCGCACCGTAGCTGCTGTTCTGCTGATTGGGCGGTGGTGCTTGGTTGCCCTGCTGCGGCGAAGGCTGGGCGGGACGAGGCTGCTGTGAGCTTTGCCCGCCGTAGTTGCCACCCTGAGGTGCACCGCCTTGCTGAGGATAACCACCGCCTTGATTATTGGGGGCTGGCGCGTTTTGGGGCGCATTTTGAGGATAGCTGTTCTGGCTTGCGCCGCCGCCCTGAAAATCGCCACTGCGGCCGCCATCAAGCATCTGCATATCGTTAGCGACAATTTCTGTCGAGTAGCGATCTTGCCCGTTTTGATCTTGCCATTTACGGGTTTGTAAGCGCCCTTCAATATAAACTTTGGCGCCTTTTTTTAGGTACTGCTGGGCGATCTCAGCGGTTTTATTAAACATCACCACGCGGTGCCATTCAGTACGCTCTTGGCGCTGACCACTCTGTCGGTCCATCCAGGTATCGGTAGTGGCCAAGTTTAAGTTGGCCACGGCGGTACCGCTTGGAGTAAAACGCACCTCGGGGTCCTGCCCGAGATTGCCAATCAAGATGACCTTGTTAATGCCGCGAGCCATAAGGCGCTCCTTTAATAGGGTGTTATGTAGGGTTAGTTGCAAGCCGTAGCCAGTGTTGCGGCCAGGCCGAATTAAAACCGGTTAAGCTAAGATTTGGGCGGCGACATCAGCTTGGTCAGCGCAGCCTGGTCAAGCTGTTGACGGTTCACCTTTAAATAGACCAAACGCTCTTCCGGTACCACCATCACGTCTTCCACGCCGACCACATCAGCTAAACGTTCCATCAGCAAGTCAAGCGCATCTGCCTGGGTTTCATGCAGCGCCAACACCTCGCTAGAGAGCGGTGGCGGTGCAGGCATCCGCCACATAGCGATCCACCAGCACAACGCCAGTACGGCACAGCCAATAAAAACCGCATTAAGGCCTCCGTAGTGAGCCAATAAGCCGCCTAGCGTACCGCCTAGAAAAGCGCCAAAGAATTGGCTGGTGGAGTACACTCCCATCGCGGTACCTTTCGCGCCCGCCGGGGCTAGCTTACTGAGCATGGAAGGGAGCGTCGCTTCCAGCAAATTAAAGCCAGTGAAGAACACAAACAGCCATACAAACAGCCAATAGCCTGGCGACAGGGGCAACCCTAGTCCCGCTAAACTAATCACAATAGCGCCGATCGCCACTAGGCACATCAAACGCATGCGCTGTTGCTTCTCAGCGACAATAATCAGCGGCACCATGGCGACAAACGATAGCGCCATAATGCCCAGGTAAGCCAGCCCATGATACTCGATAGCCACACCCGCGTTTAGCAGACGAAAAGGCACCGCGACAAATATCGCCATTAGCACTAAATGCAGAGCAAAAATCGATAGATCCAGTCGCCATAAATCAGGCCGCGTTATCACACTCTTGAATTGCTGACGGTCCATCCCTACATCGCGGTGGCGCCTCCGCCTAGGCGCAGCAGGTACCCAGCGCCACAGCACCAGCAGCCCCACCAGCGTCAATAGTGCGGTAAACCAAAATACACCGGCCAGCCCCGCCCAGGCGGCTAGCCATGGGCCCAGCACCATGGCAATGGCAAACGACACGCCAATAGAGAGCCCAATGGTCGCCATGGCAGCGGTACGGATTTCCTCACGGGTTTGATCCGCCAGCAGCGCCATAATAGCGGCGGCCACGGCGCCCCCTCCCTGCAGAGCCCGCCCGGCGATCACCCCGAAAATGGTGTCCGAGAGCGCGGCGACGACACTGCCCAGAGCAAAAATCACCAGCCCCATCGCGATCACCCGCTTACGGCCAATGCGATCAGAAAGTAGGCCAAACGGGATTTGCAACGACGCCTGGGTCAAGCCGTAAATACCCAATGCAACGCCCACCAATAGAGGCGTCGCGCCCACTAACGTGTCGGCGTATAACGCCAACACAGGCAGCACCATAAATAGACCCAGCATGCGAGACGCATATAGCCCGGCCAAACCGCTGATCGCACGGCGTTCAGAGACCAGCAATAGTGCGGAAACCTTGCGCATAATGCCCTTGTGTGTGATGAAAAATAACTATGTGATGGATTAGCATGCAGCGAATAAACGTAACGGCTTGAGACAATCCTCTATTCTAGCGGTTTGGGCAGGCGCTGGAAACGTTGCGGGTTGTCGCATGTTGCAAAGCGGTTTTGCCGGGAGGGGCTCGGCGAACGTATAATCACGCTTTTGCCGCGCGATTCGAGGTGTTGATGGACAGCATTCTGGTCAGGGGTGCACGCACCCACAACCTCAAGCAGATCGATGTGGAACTGCCCCGTAACAAGCTGATTGTGATTACCGGCCTATCCGGCTCAGGTAAATCATCGTTAGCGTTTGACACCCTTTATGCTGAGGGGCAGCGTCGCTATGTGGAGTCACTTTCCACCTATGCACGCCAATTCCTGTCGATGATGGAGAAACCCGATGTAGATCACATCGAAGGGCTTTCGCCTGCGATCTCTATTGAGCAGAAGTCTACCTCCCACAACCCGCGTTCAACCGTGGGCACTATCACCGAAATTTACGACTATCTGCGCCTGCTTTTTGCCCGGGCGGGAACGCCACGTTGTCCAGAGCACGGTGAAGACCTTGAGGCCCAGACGATCTCACAAATGGTCGATCAAGTCATGAATCTTGCCGAAGGCACCAAACTCATGCTGCTGGCGCCGGTGGTCAAAGGGCGTAAAGGCGAGCATCTGCAACTATTAGCAGAGTTGCGGGCCCAAGGTTTTGTGCGCGCCTTGATTGATGGCCAAGTGCTGGAACTGGACGACATCGCGCCGTTGGATAAGCGCAAAAAGCACGATATTAGCGTGGTGGTTGACCGCTTCAAGGTACGTAACGACCTCGCCCAACGTCTGGCGGAGTCGTTTGAAACGGCGCTGAACCTCGCCGACGGCACCGCCATGATCCACTTTATGGATGGCGAGCGCGATGATATTGCCTTCTCATCACGTTTTGCCTGCCCTGTGTGTGGCTACTCACTGGCAGAGCTTGAGCCGCGCATGTTCTCGTTTAATAACCCCGCGGGCGCTTGTCCCACTTGCGATGGGCTGGGCGTGCAGCAGTACTTCGACCCCGAAAAGCTGATCAGCCACCCGGAGCTATCGCTGGCGGAAGGCGTGATTAAAGGCTGGGACCGGCGCAACATTTACTACTTTACCCAGCTCCAGGCGCTGGCCAAGCACTACCGCTTTGAGCTAGAGACACCTTGGCAAGAGCTCGCCCGCCACGAGCAGGACATCATTCTCAATGGTAGCGGCGACGAGGCCATACCGTTCTCCTATGTCGGCGACCGCGGCCGTAAAGTTACTCGCGAGCACGTTTTTGAGGGCGTGCTGCCCAATATGCAGCGCCGCTATCGGGAAACCGAGTCTAATATGGTGCGCGATGATCTGGTCAAATACATCGCGGTGCAGCCCTGCGCCACCTGTAACGGCTCACGACTGCGTAAAGAATCACGTCATGTGTATGTGGATGACCATAATATCGCCGACGTCGTGCGCTTTCCGATTGGTGAAGCATGGCGCTACTTTGCCGATCTAAGCCTACCGGGACGCAAAGGCGAGATTGCCGATAAAATCGTCCACGAGATCCACGCCCGGCTAGAGTTCTTAGTAAATGTCGGCCTGGATTACCTCAACCTGGAGCGCAGCGCAGACACCCTTTCCGGTGGTGAGGCCCAGCGCATCCGCTTGGCCAGCCAGATTGGTGCTGGCTTAGTCGGAGTAATGTATATCCTTGACGAGCCGTCAATTGGCCTGCACCAACGCGACAATGACCGGCTGCTGAAAACCCTTGAGCGGTTGCGCGACCTGGGTAATACCGTCATTGTGGTTGAGCACGACGAAGATGCTATCCGTGCCGCCGATCATGTACTGGATATCGGTCCTGGGGCAGGCGTACATGGCGGTGAAATCGTCGCTCAAGGTACGCCTCAAGACGTGATGGACAATCCCAACTCGCTGACCGGTCAGTACCTGATCGGCACGCGTGAAATTGCCGTGCCGCCCTATCGTATTCCTGGCAACCCGGAAAAGCAGTTGACTGTACGCGGCGCTACCGGCAACAACCTGCAAGACGTAACGCTTACATTGCCGCTGGGATTATTTATCGCCATTACCGGCGTCTCTGGTTCAGGCAAGTCGACGCTAATCAACGGCACGCTGATGCCGATTGCGGCTCGGGAGCTAAATCGTGCCACCACGTTGACCGCCGCCCCTTATGAGAAGATCGAAGGGCTTGATCAACTCGATAAAGTTATCGATATTGATCAAAGTCCGATTGGGCGTACGCCGCGCTCCAACCCGGCCACCTACACAGGCATTTTTACGCCGATTCGTGAGTTGTTTGCAGGCACCCAGGAAGCACGTTCTAGAGGTTACAAACCCGGCCGCTTCAGCTTTAACGTTAAAGGTGGACGCTGCGAGGCGTGCCAGGGCGAAGGCATGATCAAGGTAGAAATGCATTTTCTGCCGGATATTTACGTGCCCTGCGACGTTTGTAAAGGCAAGCGCTATAACCGCGAAACGTTGGATATTCACTACAAAGGCAAAACCATTCACGAAGTGCTGACCATGACGGTGGAAGACGCGCTAGAATTCTTCAGCCCGGTACCAGCCATTGCTCGTCGCCTGCAGACCCTGCTCGATGTGGGCCTCTCCTACATTCGTCTGGGGCAGAGTGCAACGACTCTTTCAGGCGGGGAAGCACAGCGGGTAAAACTCGCCCGTGAATTAGCCAAGCGTGATACAGGTAAGACACTGTATATATTGGATGAGCCGACCACCGGACTGCACTTTGAAGATATACGCCAACTGCTGACGGTGCTCCACCGCCTGCGGGATCATGGCAACACTATCGTCGTGATTGAACACAACCTGGATGTGATCAAAACTGCCGATTGGATTGTCGATCTAGGGCCTGAAGGGGGCTCCGGTGGCGGGCAGATTATTGCCGAAGGCACACCGGAACAGATTGCAAAACAGAATGTCTCGCATACCGGGCGTTTCTTAGCACTCCTGCTGGAACGTGGAAACCGCGCAACGAAGCGTTGACACTATATTGCTGTTATCTATGGTTTTTTGTTCTTTATGGGTGTTGGTTCTTTTGAGGAGGGGCGTCTGCCCTCCCTCAGACTAAATAGCCGCGCTAGAGAGTACATGTGGGCAACGCAATAGGTGGTCACATTGTTTATAGTGGCGAGCCAATAATCATTAGCAGGATTAAGTAATTCTCTCCTGAAGGGATAAGTCATGAGTCATGAAAAAAGCTGCATTATCAAACACTTCAGCCACTTTTGCTCATTAACCGAGGAGGAAAAGCAGCTCCTTACTACCCTTGAGGAGAGCCCAACTAATATTAAATCAGGCGCATTACTTTGGGAGATAGGCGATCCGGCCAATGAGTTCTGTACCCTCAAAAGCGGCTGGGCCTACTCCTATCGCCATCTAGAAAATGGCGATCGGCAAATTCTCGAGGTGTTTTTGCCGGGCGATATTATCGGGCTGCGTGAGTTCGCTTTCTCCGAACGCCTTGAGAACGTGCGCATGATTGATAACGGTGTGGTTTGCCACTTCCCACATAAACGTATGCTGAATCTCTTTCGCCGGTCACTCAAACTCACATCTATAATGTTTGCCATTGGCAGCCGACAGCAAGCGATGCTAACTGAGCGGTTAGTCACGCTGGCAAGGCGTACCGCACGCCAAAAGATGGCACATTTTCTCTATGAAATGTATCTGCGGCTGCGCCAAACTAACCCCGACATTAGTAACCAGTTCCGTCTGCCGCTTTCTCAGGAGCAGCTGGCTGATGTCCTTGGCCTCAGCCCGGTCCACGTTAGCCGTACCTTTACAGGGCTCAGCGAAGATGGACTAGTGTTCCGTGACCGCCACAATTTAACTATTCCTGATCTGCAAGCGCTATGTGACGAGGCAGGATTTGATGACTGCTATCTCAATGACAATATTCGTATGGTGCTAGCCGACTCAGCTTAAAAAAACCGCGTGCTATTGAGCACGCGGGATCGTTGAAGCAATGATGAAGCGCAAGAGAGTAGTTAACGCCCCTGCTAGCTGGCTAATGCCTTATTAGCCACATTTGGACCAACCACAGCCTGCGTAACAGGTCGGGCAGCCATCCATCATGATGAGTTCGCCGCGGCACTCGGGGCAGTTACCCACTATGGCTGGGCCGCTGCCCTCAGACTTTTTTACTGTCGTTGCTTTCCCGCCGATAGGTTCTACCGCGCCCGCGTCTACGGGTGCGTCAGCTACCTCTTCCTCCGCACCGGGCTGCCACGCATGGCCATGCGTCATACGGTGGGCGTAACGCTCGACCAGTTGCTCAACCGGCACTTGATTGCCATCCCGATCCAAAAAGCCACGGCGATAGAGAATCTGTTGAATCGACCAGGCAATGGCGGCGACTTCCGAATCGTGGAACATTGGCTTGTTCCAACGGTTCATGCCACAGCGAACCAAGCCTTTATCCCAAGCCACTTTGCGTAGGTCCGCCACCGCCTGGGTGACGTAACCGCCGCGTGCCGCTAGCGAGAGGCTGCGCATGGTCGCGGTGATCCACTGGTGCTCACTGGAGAGCTGGCCCGATGGAAAAAAGAACTCCACCGGCCGCTCTATCACGACACGTTTACCACCAATGACGCCTTCCACCGGCATAAACGACACCAACAGGTAGACTTTTTTGCGCCCTTCCGCGCCGACATACGAGATCTTTTCTGACACGGCTTCCAAGGTACCTTCCGGGCGGGAAGGTATACGTACCGTTAGCGGGTTTTCATCCTGCAGCTCGGGAGTGGGCACGGGCTGGTCTTGCTGCTTAATGCGATAACCGACAATTTTGGAGGTGATTTCAACAGCCATGAGTTATATCTCCGTTTAGCAAAGGTGTGCGTTAGTGAATAGATGGCGCTTCGCGCGGCATCACCATTTGCCGTAGGTGCCTTCTTTTAAGCCATCAAACAGGTTGGCAGCGTTATGCTCTTCCCCGTCGTAAATCACCTTCTCATTCCCGGTCAGCTCAAGGGTTTCGCCGTTTTCCAGCTCAAACACGTAGGTGGTGTTTTTAAGATCATCCTCGCGCACCAGCACGCCTTGGAAAGCTTCGGGGTTAAAGCGGAAGGTAGTGCAGCCTTTTAAGCGGCTTTCATAGGCTTGTAAATAGAGGTTTTGAAACTGCTCAAAGGGAAATTCAGTGGGCACGTTGACTGTTTTCGAGATCGCCGAATCGACCCAGTGTTGGGCAGCAGCCTGAACGGCGACGTGCTGCTCGGGCGAGATCGCATCAGCGGTGACAAAATAATCAGGCAGATCGCTGTCGACAGCATCAGCTGCAATAAAGTGACGATAAGCGGCTAGCTCGAAAGAGACGACTTCTACCTGCTCTTTGGTTTTCTTACCCGACTGAATAATATTGCGGAAGTAGCGGTGCGAGAAAGAGGGCTCAATACCGTTGGAGGCGTTGTTACCCATTGACAGGCTAATCGTGCCGGTCGGCGCAATAGAGCTGTGGTGGGTAAAGCGTGCGCCGTGCTCGGCCAGTTGGGCGACTAGCTCGGGCTCAAGCTCGGCCACTTGCGCCATGTACTGGCTGTAACGGGCATGCAGAATACGCCCCGGCACTTGATCACCCACTTCGTAGCCATCTTTGGCCAGCTGCGGGCGCTCACGCAGCATTTTGGGGGTAATAGTATGTTCCTGCTCCAGTACCGGCGCCATGCCCTTCTCTTGAGAAAGCTCCAGTGCCTGCTTCCAGCCCTCAATCGCCAAATGGCGGCTTACTTCATCGGTAAACACCAGCGACTGCTTGGAACCGTAGGGGATTTTAAGCATGGTAAGCGTCGACCCTAAGCCCAAAAAACCCATGCCGTGGCGACGCTTGGCTTCTATTTCACGCTGCTGCTGGGGCAGCGGCAGCCCAGCAATCTCAACCACGTTGTCGAGCATACGGGTAAAGATAGCGACCACTTTTCGATAGCGCTCCCAGTCAAAGCGCGGCTCGGCGCCAAAGGGATCGATCACAAACTTGGTCAAGTTGACGGAACCCAGCAGGCAAGCGCCTTCCGGCGGCAGCGGCTGTTCACCACAGGGGTTGGTGGCGCGGATATCTTCGCAGAACCAATTATTGTTCATGCGGTTGACTTGGTCGATTAGGATAAAGCCGGGTTCGGCGTAGTCGTAGGTGGAAGACATGATGGTGTCCCACAGTTCGCGCGCTTTGATCACTTCTACAATGCGACAGGCGACGCGCCCTTCGGCATCCACCGTGTAGCCCTCTTCGACCACCGGCCAGTCGCGGTAGATCAGGTCTTCCGCTTTTACGTCCTCTTTTTCACCGGGGTGCAGCGGGAAGGCCAACGGCCAATCAGTATTGTTTTTAACCGCTTCCATAAACTCATCGGTGATTAACAGCGACAGATTAAACTGACGCAGGCGACCCGCTTCGCGCTTAGCCTGGATAAATTCGCGCACATCCGGATGACCTACATCAAAGGTGCCCATCTGTGCACCGCGACGACCACCGGCAGAGGCCACGGTAAAACACATCTTGTCGTAGATATCCATAAACGCCAGCGGGCCGTTCGTGCCTGCGCCAGCGCCAAATACAAACGCCCCCTTATGGCGCAGCGTTGAGAAGTCGTAGCCGATACCGGCTCCCGACTTCAACGTCATGCCCGCATCGACCACCGAGTCGAGAATATCGCGCATGGAATCACGAATCGTGCGCGACACGGTGCAGTTGATCAGACTTACCGCCGGTTTGTAGGCCTCTGCACCCGCATTAGAAAGAATACGGCCTGCAGGAATGGCGCCGTTTTCAAGCGCCCAGCGGAATTTCGGTAACCATTCTTCCGCTTTGTCACCTTCCACCGCTGCGAGGGCGCGTGCAACACGTTCAAACGTAGCACCGACATCCTGATCGACTGGTTGGCTATGACGGTCCTTGAGACGATATTTGGCATCCCAGATTTCCTGCGAGGGGGCCTGCATCGGAACGTCATTAGAGGTCTTCATAGCCTTAGCAGCGGTACTCATGTCGCAAAACTCCTTCACAGCGGGGTGAATATAGCGCTCAAAGAGAGCGATTATACGTGCCATCGGCGTGAAGTATAGCCTTGACTTCACACTACATAAGGGCCTTTTTTCATTCTTTTCTACCATATATAGAAAAATCAGCGCGTTACTCTTTTGCTGGGCCTCCACACGCTATAGGCTAGTGTTTTTTTGGCTAACTGGCTTCAAGTATGCTCACAACTCACTCCCAACGCCTCGCCACGCTAACATGCATTGCCATGGTGACAGCCTTGTTGGCAGCCACCATGCCCGCGGCTAATGCGGCCACGTTCAATACGGACGAGATAGACACGCATGACCATTGGCAATCGTTAACGCTCTCGCTGGGCGGCGACCAGCACTATCGTGCGGTAGAAGTTCACAGTTATTCAGACGCCACGCTTAGCCTCAATGCGACTCAAGGCGTATGCGATTTACCCTGGCTGGAGATGCGCGTCACCCTTGAACAGCAGCAGGGTGAAAGCCGCGCAGTTAACCTAGTGCCCGCCCGGCTGCGTGTTGATGAGCAGCCGGTGATTGATACCATGGCAGAGTTTATTACCGAACGGGGTGACAATGGCTTTTATGCCCACTTCTACCTAAGCGACCTGGAATCCCTGATGGCCGACATGCGCCAAGGCGAGCAGCTGTTTCTCGGTTTTGACCAGGAAGAGCGCGAGCCGTGGTATATGACCTTTAGCCTGCAAGGCGCCGACGCTGCGATTTCACGGATGCTGGGGCAGTGTGAAAATAATGGGTCGGCGGCTTAGCAGCAAAAATAACGTATAGCGTAGAAACTCAGACGCGCCTTGGTTACCTATTCCCCTCGGCCTGCTGCCTTAGCAGTAGCTCGACGCGCCGATTTGCAGCGCGGCCATCTGCGGTTGCGTTCGGTTCCATGGGTTGGGTATCCGCATAGCCGACGGCTCGCATACGTGAAATATTGAACCCCTGGCGCTCTAAATGGCGCACGACAGCGATAGCCCGCGCTGATGAAAGTTCCCAATTAGAGGGGAAGCGCACTGTCGAAATGGGCACGCTGTCGGTATGGCCTTCTACCGAAATCTGCCCATCAAAACTGGCGAGTACATCCAAAAGGCTTTCAACCACCCCCTGCCCTCGAGGCGTTAACACCGCTTGGCCGCTGGGGAATAACAGGCTGGTATCAATCCGCAGCGTGACCCCTTCACGCCCCTGCGAAACGCTGACACCAGGAATATTGAGCCCAGCAAACTGGGGCTGCAACCCTTCATGGCGGGGCTGTATACCAGTGGCCAAAGAGGCTAACGGCAACGACGTTATAGCGCTTGCCGACTGCATGTAAGCAGTATCAGCCGCTTCTCCTCCACCCGGCGGCGTCAGAGAGAGCAGTAGTACAAAGAGCGTGATTAACAGCGTCAGTACATCTAAATAACTGGTTAGCCAACCATCATCGCCATCGCCTGGCGATGGCGTCATTTCCAGCGCATGGCGCGTATCACGGTCTAACATGCTGGCTATCCCTTGGCCGCCGAACTCACCGACGAATCAGGCCTTGGCTTGACACTATTGTCGCGAATTTCATCGTGGTAGTTTGCGACAAAAGAGTTGAGGGTCTCTTCAATAAACGACGGCAGGCGGCGCTTGGTAATCAGCGAAATACCTTCCAGTACCATGTTCATGGTAATTAAGCGCTCTTCAGTGCGGCGCTCTAACTTCACTGCAATCGGCTTAAACACTAAGTTGGCGAGTAAAATGCCATAGAAGGTGGTTAGCAGGGCGACTGCCATGCGTGGGCCAATCACCTGCAGGTCGCCCGCATCCATGACTTCCAGCATATTCACCAGCCCCACCAGGGTGCCGATCATGCCAAACGCTGGCGCGTAGGTAGCCATGGTACGAAATATTTGTGCTTCGGCATGCTCACGCGCTTTAAGACGAGCAATGCGCCAGCGCAGCATGTCAAAAATTTCGTCCTCTTTGGTATTGGCAATCACCAGTTGAATGCCGGTTCGTAAAAACGGATTACGCGTATGCTCCAGCTCGCGTTCTACCGCCCGCACGTCGCCTTTAAACCATAGCCGCGACATATCCACCAGTTCGCGGATATCGTCACGCATATAAGTATTTTCGCGCCGAAATACCAAGCCCACCAACCGCACAACACGCACGACTTCTTTCAGTGGGTAGCTGATAAAAGTTGCCGCCAAGGTACCGGTCACTACAATGGCCAGACCCGGCCAATTGATAAAGCTTTCGGGGGACTCTGCAGTGAAAAACAGCACACTGACCAACAGTAATATGCTGGCAAAGATGCCTATTAACGTCGAAGGATTCATCCACGGCTCCTTGCCGGTCACAAGTGAGTAAAAAGCGGTGTTATGCCGAGTCGTGTAAACGTGCGCGTAAACGACTTACGGCCTGACTGTGCAGTTGAGAAACGCGTGATTCCGTTACGCCCAATACAGCCCCTACTTCCTTGAGGTTGAGTTCTTCTTGGTAATACAGCGCCATTAGCAGCTTTTCACGTTCGGGTAGAGCCTCGATAGCTTCAATCAACGTTTGTCGCTGCTGACCATCTAGTAATTGCTCAAACGGCGAGCTGTTCAGCTCACTACTGACTGGCTCACCGCCCTCGGCAACCAGATCTTCATACGGTAACAACTGGCCGCTATTGGTATCATTGAGAAGTTGCTGATACTCATTCAACGGCATCTCAAGATGGAGAGCGATTTCGTGTTCTTCCGGTGCCCTCCCTAACTGTTGCTCCAGTTGGCGAACGGCACCGTCAACCGCACGCGCTGAGCGACGCACACTGCGCGGTAGCCAATCACGGGTGCGCAATTCATCCATCATTGCGCCCCGAATGCGCTGACTGGCAAACGTAGCGAAGGTTGCGCCTTGGGTAGCATCGAAACGTCCGAGTGCTTCCAACAGCCCCACCATGCCGGCCTGAATAAGGTCATCGAGCTCAATGCTGGCTGGCAAACGGACCTGAAGCGTCAAGGCCTGACGTCGCACCAGTGGCATGTATTGCGTCAACAGCTCGTTTTGTTTAATCCTGCCTTGTGCTGTGTACATCCTCTTCGCCTCGCGGCTATACAGCCTTCACTGATAGTTCACAATCATTTGCAACCCCTGCACACGAACAGGCCGCTGGCCTGGGCGTAAAGCGAAGCGAAAATGCAACGGCGCATTGGCTCTTTGTCCCGCTAGTGCGGTAGTAGAGCCACGCATACCTGTTAACGCAACGCACTGCTCAGGATGGCACAACCAGGCGTTTAACAGCGCACCAGGGGGAGATTGAAATTGCCACTGAATACGTCCGAGCTGACCTGATTGGAGGTTAATGCCGGCAGGCGGAGAAGCGTTCTGACTAGCACTTGCTCGATCACTCATGGCCACCATCATTCCAGGGATCTGGGCATTCCAACTGCCGGCTGCCGCCTGGGCACTTCCCGTTAACCCTATCAGTAGGCAGCCTACCAGCAGCAGCACAATTCGTAGCAATGTTCCTCTTACTACCCAGCTTAGCATGCTAAGCCTCCTCGGCGGAGTATGCTCATCGTGCAAGCACCAATAGTTCCATATTTAAGTAGTACTCAGCAGCTCCGCGCAAGTTATCGAGCAACCCCTGACGAGGCAAGTTTGGCTCGTGAAGCGCCAGCAAACGGCGTGGACCGCCCCGTTCATGCAGCTGACGCAAGGTACGGTACATAGCGGCAAAGGCGTCGGCGTCGCTATTGATCCACAGCGCCCAGCGGCTATATTGTTCACGTAATTGAGCCAGGTCGGCAGTTTCCGCCATGACGACACGAATATCCCAGTCATCAGGCGTACCCGCCCAGCTGCGTCCTTGCGTTGACCACTGCCCCAGTCGCGCTTTGACCTTGTTCACCTGGGCTGCACCATTGCCGGGTAGCCCCACCACAATAAGCGGAATTTTGGGTCTGGGCGGCGCTAATATCGTTGTCTCTTCAACCGTCTTTACCGTCGGCGATAATAAGGGGGAAGCGTGTTCGGAGACATGCTCTGCCGCCGCGACATCAACTGCATCCTCAGTCTGCTGCTGTTGGCGCTGCAGATTGGCCCACTTGCGTAACCCTGAGGCTTGGTCTTGACCACTCACGCCACACCCTCTCGACTAACACTGCCCATTTGACGAATCGCATCGCGGGCCATAAACGCGTATACCAGTGCATCAAGCATGCCGGTATCGCGACGACGACGGCTCGTGCCTGATAGGCTAAGTAGATCACCGCGCAGCGTTTGTGCCCCTTCATCATCAGCAACATCGAGGTGCCCGGCGACCGCCGCCACACCGCTGGCCATTAGCAGACGCACTTCGGCATTTAGATCACCACTGTCGGCTTCTTTTAACTGCTGCCAGGCGCGGCGCGTCAACGTTGATAAACCATCACTTTGTAGCTGTGTTAGCAATAGCGAGAGCACCTCTGTCCCTAATCGAGCCGGGGTAAGCCAATAGCGGCGCGTCACCACTTTCGCGCTTTCAGGGTCGCGAATTTCCCCATACCAAGCGAGCAGCGCATAGCCTGTCGCGTCTTCAACTTCAGCGTAGGCAGTCCAAAGTTGTACAGGTTGACCACGAAAGCGTACACCCACTTGGTGCGTCAGTACGCTGTCACTAAACAACTGACGAATGCTCTGGCGCTCATGATGAAAGAATACCCGATGACTGGGGGCCACTTGGCTGACCCAGGTCAAATGCTCGGCTTCCAGCCACGCCAACGCGTCGGGCTCGGGTAAACGTGGTAGTAAGTGTACCGCTACACCACTTGATTCAGTCAGCGCGGCTAAGCGCGGCTGCCAGCCCGCGGCATGGCGATGCTGTAGCCAGGGTAACGCCAGCCATGCGCCATCTATATCCAGGCCAATGTCGGGCATTGCCCAATCACAGCCGCGTTCGTTTCGCCGTGCTGACCACGCCATGCCCAAGGTAGTATTCGCCGCCGGATAACCGGCGAGCAAAGCATTCAAGCGCTCTTCCTGCACACGGCTCGGTAGTGAAGCCAAGTCCCAGATCGCCTCTAATTCTGAAAACCCAGCAATTCGTTGGCGTAACCGCGCCAGTAGCGACGACAAGCGACGCCCTTGCCCCAATACATCACGCGACCAGCGCGGCATTCCCATTGGCGCATCAACATGGTGGACGCGCTCACGGTTCGGCGTCGCCGTTTTCAGCGCTTGATCCACCAACGTATCAGCACTGGCAATCGCCATATCTTCCGGCACCTGCTGGCCATAAGACCCAAACAGCACGCGCATGCCATGGCGCATAACAATATCCAACACCGGCGCAAGGCGACCCGCCTCATCCTGCTTGGTGATAATACAATCGTCTAATTCTGCACCCGCGGCCCGCGCTGCCTGCCGATAACGTAACACGACCTCTTCGAGCGTCTCCGGCTGACTGGCCGCATTCAGCAGTAGTACTAGGCGCACTCGGGAGCGCCCCCCTTGAAGGTGGGCAATTTGCTCAATGACTCGCTGGTCACGCTGGCTCATGCCTACGGTATCAATAATCACCCACTGTTTGCCCTGCAAGCGACCCAGCAAATCGTCGATGGGCTGTTCGGCATCCAGTGCGTACATGGGCGTATCCAACAGTCGCGCATAGATGCGCAATTGCTCATGGGCGCCGATCCGGAAGCTATCGGTGGTAACCAGCGCCACTGGGCGCGTGCCGTGGCGCATCACAAAACGTGCCGCCAACTTAGCGGTAGTGGTGGTTTTCCCCACCCCTGTTGGCCCTACCAACGCGACGATGCCGGTTTGATCGAAGAAGCTTGGTTCATCGCTGAGCACGCAGAGACGTTCCATTAATTGTTGTCGCAGCCACTGCAGCGGCGCTTCACTATCCCCGCTTAACGCGGCTAGCGGTTCAGGCAATCCTGCAAGCAGTTCGTCAGCGAGCTCACTGCTAAAGCCAACGTTCCATAACAGCTGTCGCAGCCTTGCGGCCGTACCCGTTGGCGTTACCTGGCGTGCGACGGCGGCATTGGCTGACTGATTGGTTGCCAACAGCGCTCGCATATCCTGCATTTCACGCAGTAAGCGCTCACTCATTGCCTGCATCGGGTCTTGCGCCGGTGGGGAGACCGGCGATTCAGGAGGAGTAGGTTCAGGTGAAGGCTCAAAGTGGTCAATGGCTTCGTCCGCCATGGCCAAGATTTCAACGCCTCCTTCGGTACGCCGATTGGCCACAATCAGGGCATCTTCACCAAGCGTTTCGCGCACTTGGCGCATCACATCACGACTGTTGGCTCCCACGAAACGTCTAACACTCATGACTTACCCTTTGCCTATACTGGAAATGATCAACGCTAGCCTATCACGGCAGGGGGTTACTAACGTCCGCCCACCACGGTGGTCACTCTTAATGTACGATCATCAGGAATCTCTGCCTGGGACAGTACCGACATATGGCGTAGACGACGGCGTAAGAAGCGTGATAGCACCGCCCTTAACGAATGCTGCACGACCAGCACCGGTGGCTCGCCTGAGCTTTCGTGGCGCTCGAGCGCCTGTTGCGCCTGCGTCATAAGTGTCTCTGCCAGCCCAGGCTCCATCGCACCGTTGCCATTCATGGCCTGCACCAGCACCTGCTCCAACTGGGCATCCAGCCCCATCACATTGAGCGTCTCCTGGCCTGCAAACCACTGCTGGACAATCGCGCGGCCCAGGGCGACCCGCACCAGCGCCGTTAACTCATTAGGATCTTTTTGCTGCGCGGCAAACTCTGCCAGGGTATCCAGAATGGTGCGCATATCACGAATAGAGACATCTTCATCAAGCAGATTTTGCAGGATACGCTGCAATACCGTTAGCGAAATGGCTTTTGGAATCACTTCTTCGACCAGCGTTTTTTGATCATCGCCCAATTTATCGAGCAGCCTCTGAACTTCCTGGCGGCCCAACATTTCGGGTGAATGACGATGCAATAGATGGTTCAAGTGAGTGGCTATCACCGTACTGGCATCAACGACGGTGTAACCGTATACCTGGGCATGTTCACGCTGATTGGCGTCAATCCAAACAGCGGGCAAACCAAAGGCCGGATCCTGGGTTTGGGTGCCCTGCAGTTCGCCTGAGACCTGCCCCGGGTTAATCGCCAGCCATTTACCCGGCTGCGCCTCGGCACGGCCAATCTCAGCGCCTTTCATAGAGAGCACATAGGTGTTGGGCGGCAGCTCCAAATTATCGCGGATATGCACGACTGGCGGCAGGAAGCCCACTTCTTGCGCAAATTTTTTACGCACACTTTTAATCCGCCCGAGCAGCTCGCCTTTTTGACGCGAGTCGACCAGCGGTATTAAGCGATGGCCCACTTCCAGCCCAAGCGTATCGACCAGCTGCACATCTTCCCAACTCGCTTCGGGGGTTTCTTGTAAAGGTACAGGGGCCGCGTCAATTTCCTCTTTAACCAGTGCCTGATCTTTTTGGCGTATAATAAACCACGCCAAACCAGCCAATAGCGCAGTAAAAAGCAGAAATACCAAATTGGGCATGCCGGGCACCATGCCCAGTAGGCCCATCACTACGGCGGCTAATATTAGCACCTGAGGGTTAACGAACAGTTGGCTGAGCATTTGCTGGCCAATGTCTTCGTTCGTATCGGTACTCACCCGAGAGACCGTGACACCCGCTGCGGTTGAGATCACCAGGGCTGGAATTTGCGCCACCAGACCGTCACCGATCGCCAGCAGCATGTAGGTCTGCCCAGCCGCGGCAAAGCCCATATCATGCTGCAGCATGCCAATCATCAGCCCGCCGATGATATTGACCACCATAATCACCAAACCGGCAATGGCATCGCCACGGACAAACTTGCTTGCACCGTCCATCGAACCAAAGAAATCAGCCTCTTGAGCGACTTCTGCGCGGCGCTTTTTGGCGTCTTCTTCACCGATTAAGCCAGCATTCAGATCGGCGTCAATGGCCATCTGCTTACCGGGCATCGCATCCAGCGTAAAACGGGCACCTACCTCAGCAATACGGCCAGCACCTTTGGTGATAACCATAAAGTTGATAATGACCAAAATCAGGAAGACCACTAAGCCCACGGCGAAATTACCGCCGACCAAGAAGGCCCCAAACGCTTCAATGACTTTACCAGCCGACGCACCGCCTTGGTGTCCTTCCATTAGTACCACGCGGGTGGAGGCGACGTTGAGCGACAGGCGCAGCAGCGTTGTAAATAGCAAAACAGCGGGAAACGCCGCAAAGTCGAGCGGTTTTTGCGTAAACATGCTGACCATTAGCACCATAATGGCCAGAGCGATATTGAAGGTAAAAAGTAAATCCAGGGCGAAAGGGGGTAAGGGCACAATCATCATGCCCAAAATCATCAGGATGAGCAGAGGCCCGACTAGCAGCTTCATGCGCACATCACCCACCCAGCCGCGCTGACCTATTAGCTGACTTAAGCCTTTCATGGTTGCGCCTCATTACCACCGGCGCCATGCCCGGGGCTTTCCATATCCGGGGGAACCGGCAGATTATCGGGGGTTGGAGGCATCTCGCCTCCCTGGTGTGCTACTTGCTTGAGGCGGTAGGCCCAAGCCATTACTTCCGCCACTGCGGTATACAATTCGGCAGGCACCTCCGCCTCTAGGTCCACGTGATAATACAAGGCACGTGCCAATGGCGCAGCCTGCAATCTTGGCACCCCTGCCTCTTCGCCGATTTCACGAATGCGCGCGGCCACCGCATCGGCGCCTTTTGCTACCAGCCGCGGGGCACCCATGCTGCCTTCTTGGTAAGACAACGCTATCGCATAGTGAGTCGGGTTGGTAATAATGACATCTGCTTGAGGTACTTTACTCATCATCCTGCCACGCGCCATGGCCTGCTGCTGCTGGCGGATGCGCGCTTTCACTTGCGGGTCGCCTTCCGATTCTTTGTGCTCACGCTTGATCTCTTCCTGGCTCATGCGCAGCTTTTTGGCGTTGTCCCAGAGCTGGAAAGGAACGTCGATCAAAATGACCACAATCAGTACCAGCACCATCAGCCCGGCCGCTTGGGCAGCCATACGCAAAGCATTCGCCAATGCTTGCTGAATAGGCAGATCCATTAACGCCATAAATTTGCCAATGTTGTAATACAAAAAAATGGCAGCAACGCCCCCTACCAGCACCGACTTGGCAATCGCTTTTGCCAATTCAATCAATGCCTGGGTGGAGAGGATGCGTTTGACGCCCTTTATAGGATTTAACTTAGAAAACTTAGGCTGCATTGATTTCCCTGAGATCAGCCAACCTCCCAGCAGTCCGGGTGCCACTAACGCGATGACCGTTAACAGTAAAAAAAGTGGTGTCATGGCAAATAGCGTGCGCTGGCCAAGATCCAATGCATTGACCAGCATGGGCGTGCTTTCCATTGCCTGTCGACGCTCAAACAAAAACGCCTGCTCCATCACCGTGCCCAATTGGTCATAAAGCATGTTGCCCATACTCCACAGACCAATGACGCCGCCCAGCAGAAGTAAAAAGGTGTTTAACTCGCGGGAACGGGGCACCTGCCCCTCTTCACGGGCTTTTTCTTTCCGTCTGGGCGTGGCCTCTTCGGTCTTTTCCTGGTCGCTATCGTTATCTGCCATAGGGTCATCCGGCCAGGTAAGGCGAAGCTTATCACGTATTCAGCCGTCCATAGGGACGGCTGAATAGCGTGCTTGCATGCCCGTTGGGCGTTTAATAACGCGCTTTAAAAGCCTAATTCGTCCAATAAATCGTCTACCTGGTCTTGCCCGGAGACGGTATCGGGAACATTATCCTTCACTTGCGGCCCATTCAAAAGCTCTTCGTTACGCCGTGCACTGTCGCTTTTCCACTGATCCTCGGCCTTGCGCTGCAGTGTTTCTCGTGCATGCGCGCCCGGCGCGTTATCGATGAGCACCTGAACCAGTTGATGTTCGATCTCATGGATCACGTCCATCATCTTCTTAATCACCTGGCCGGTCAGGTCTTGAAAGTCCTGGGCCATCATGATTTCCATCAGCTCTTTGTTAGTCGCAGAAACCACATCGGGTACATCGCCGAGATAAGTGCGTGTCTCGACGACGAGCGCCTTGGCCTCATCCAGTTCTTTCGGCGCTTCAAACCATTCGGCCCAGCGCTTATCCAACGCTTCCGCCCGGTCTGACAACTGATCCTGCAGCGGCTGCGCACGATCTACGGCATTGAGCGCTCGATCTGCTGCCTGCTCCGTCATGGTGGCGACATAGTGCAAGCGGTCGCGTGCATCGGGGATGGCCTCGGCCGCCTTCTCAATCTCTTTATCAAGCCCCAGTTCACGCATGTTTTCGCGCAGCATGCGCGTCAACTTACCGATGCGATGAATTAAGTCTTCGGCGGCTTGTTCGGGCGATTGGGCAGAATCGGACTGCTCATTCTGGCTCATAATGTTGTCTCCTCGTTAACCAAGCACATAGGCCCAGTTGCTCACATACCCAGTTTGTCGAAGATCTTATTGAGCTTCTCTTCCAGGGTAGCGGCAGTGAACGGCTTGACGACATAGCCGTTAGCGCCCGCCTGAGCGGCCGCTATAATGTTCTCTTTCTTCGCTTCTGCGGTCACCATCAACACAGGAAGGTCTTTCAAGGCGTCATCCTGACGGATCTCCTTGAGCATCTCCAGGCCATCAAGGTTCGGCATGTTCCAATCGGAAACGACAAAGTCAAAATTGCCAGCACGCAGCTTATTAAGCGCATCCTGACCATCCTCTGCTTCATCCACGTTAGTGAAACCTAGTTCCTTAAGTAGACTACGTACGATCCGACGCATGGTGGGAAAGTCGTCTACAACCAGGAAACTCATGTTTTTATCTGCCATCGGTCATCCTCTATTCAGTACATAGCACAGGGGTAACTGGGAAATACACAGTCAGGGGGTTTAAAGCGTTTCTTTAAAACTCTTCCCACTCTTCTTGGTCGCTACGCTGCGGGGCAGGTCGACGGGCTTGCTGACCGGCCTTGGGCGCAGGCATCGCGTTGGTAGGTGTGTAAGTTGAGGACGCAGACGGTAGCGCCTGGTGTGCCGCAGCCTGCATACCCAACAGTTTGAACACGGCTACTGCCTGTTCCAATCGGTTAGCCTGTTCTTCAAGCGAGGCGGCGGCTGCAGAGGCTTCTTGCACCAATGCCGCGTTTTGCTGGGTGACTTGATCCATTTGGCCAACGGCCTGACTAACCTGCTCAATACCATCGCTCTGCTCTTGGGAGGCGGCGGAAATTTCATCCATGATATCGGTCACACGTCGAACGGCTGTGACCACATCCGACATCGTGGTGCCTGCCTGCTCGACCAGCGTAGAACCTTGCTGAATTTGCGTTACCGAGACATCAATCAGCGTTTTAATCTCTTTGGCAGCATCCGCACTGCGGCTGGCCAAATTACGCACTTCCCCAGCCACTACCGCAAAGCCTCGGCCTTGCTCGCCAGCGCGCGCGGCTTCTACCGAGGCGTTTAGCGCCAGAATATTGGTTTGAAAGGCAATTGAATCAATAACGCTGGTAATATCAGCTACTTTTTTCGAGCTGGTAGAAATGCCGTGCATGGTCTGAACCACTTGCGCGACCACTTCCCCGCCGCGCTCTGCCGTGGTTGAGGCATCTGCTGCCAATGTACTGGCTTGGCGGGCGTTATCGGCGTTCTGTTTTACCGTAGCGGTCATCTCTTCCATGCTAGCGGCGGTTTCTTGAATCGAAGCGGCCTGCTGTTCAGTGCGCGATGAAAGGTCGGCGTTACCGCTGGCAATTTCGCGGGTGCCGTGGTGAATTTCATTACTGCCTTCACGTACGCGGCTAACGATATTGGTAAGGTTCTGCTGCATGGTGCCCATGGCGCCAAACAGGCGGCCAATTTCATTTTTACCCGCTTCTGGTAGCGGATCGGTGAGATCGGCATCGGCAATCGCATCAAGGCGCTGAATGGCGCCTCTTAGCGGCGCAATCACGGTGCGGCGTAACCCTAGATAGATCACTAAGGTCATCAATAGCGCAAAGATCACCACTACCGCATTAATCATGGTAAACAGATCGCCGTCAGCTGCCGCGTCCTTACGAATAGCATCTACCCGCTGGAAACCGTAGTTCACAAACGCCGTCATGCTCGTCGCCAAACTGCTCAATGGCTCAACCAGCTCGTTGCGTAGGTCGTTGTAGGAGTCTAAATTCTTATTTTCAAACGTATTATACTGCTGTTTAACCAGCCCCATTACCATACGATAATCTTCAATCAGCGCGTTTGCCAACGGCTCGCCCTGCGGGGAGAAAGAGGCTGTGGCGAAGCGCTCAAACCGCCGCTCGGCACGCTCAATGCGATTATAAGCAACAGCAACCTGCTCATCAGATTGTTGGTACTCAAACACCATCAAGTAGTTTGAAGCGGTTTCCATCGCCAGCATCGCTTGGTTTAACAGCGAGTCGGCGCGGTTAATCTCGTTTAATTGTCTATCACTGATAAGACTGAGCGTCGCCAGATTATTTTGTGAATTACGATCGGCCACAACCGCCATGCCCGCAGTTAAAAAAATCAGGGCAACAAAACAGGCGAGCGCTGTGATCACAGCGGCGTGAATACTCAAATTACGCAGTAAACGGTTCATTGAAAATTCCCTTGCGAGCGTATTAGTTTTTATGTCAATTTTTTTATACAAACTTCGTATGTTAGTTCTTATAACTTTGCACTAAACACGTTGCGCACGACCGGAGGCTGCTATCAATGCCATCATGCGCGTGGGGATGTCATCTAATGCAACTACCTCTACTGCGCCCCCGACCGCGATGGCTTCACGGGGCATACCGAAGACCACACAAGATTGCTCATTCTGGGCAATGGTGGGCGCGCCCGCTTGGCGCATTTCAAGTAGCCCAACTGCGCCGTCTTTTCCCATGCCGGTAAGGATTACTCCGATGGAGTTCTTGCCTGCGTGTTGAGCCGCTGAATGAAACAGCACGTCTACCGAAGGGCGATGGCGGTTAACCGGTGGGCCGCTATCTAAACGAGCGACGTAGTTGGCGCCACTACGCGCTAACTTAAGGTGCTGATCGCCTGGGGCAATATAAGCGTGCCCGGGCAGAATTCGCTCGCCATCGGTCGCTTCTTTCACGGTAATCCGGCACAGCCGATCTAACCGTTCAGCAAATGAGCGGGTAAAACCACCGGGCATATGCTGGGTAATCAAAATCGCAGGGGCGTTAGCGGGCAAGGGTTCAAGCACCGCCCGTATCGCTTCGGTGCCACCGGTCGAGGCGCCAATAATAATCAGCTTCTCACTTGTTACTAACGGGGCTTTCAAAGCTGCAGGCGGCGGGGTGTTTTTATGCCGCGCCTGACGTGGTCGTGAACGCGCTGCGGCGCGCAGTTTTTCAGCAATCTCGCTCGCGTACTCCATCATGCCATTACGAATGCCAAGGCTCGGTTTGGCGACGAAATCCAGCGCGCCAAGCTCAAGCGCACGCAGGGTGATTTCTGAACCACTTTGGGTTAACGACGAAACCATTAACACCGGCATGGGACGCAAGCGCATCAAACGCTCAAGAAAGTCCAAACCATCCATACGCGGCATTTCGACGTCTAAAGTCAACACATCAGGGTTGTGCTGCTTGATCAAATCCCTGGCCGCAATTGGATCAGGCGCGACGGCGACGACTTCCATATCAGGCTGGGAGTTAATAATTTCTGTTAACAAATCGCGAATCAGCGCCGAATCATCGACACACAAAACTTTGATCTTGGCTGCGCTCAAAGCACGCCTCCTATTGCTATAGACGCCTGATGTGTGATTGCAACCGCCGGAGCAACAGCGCTTAAAGCGATCATAAAGACACGACATTTATTCATTTTTTAGCCAGGGTATAGACGGTCTGGCCACGCAGCTTGAACGCATCACTGATATACGAAAAATTTTCTGAGTGGCCTGCAAACAGCAACCCATCGGGCTTCATCAGTGGCGCAAATCGCTTAAGGATTTTGGACTGAGTATCTTTATCAAAATAAATCATGATATTCCGGCAGAAAACCGCATCAAAAGGGCCTTTAATCGGCCATTGCGGCGCCAGCAGGTTAAGCGGCATAAACTCGACTAAGGCTGACACTTCTGGCCGCACCCGAGCAAAGCCCGAATGGTTACCGGTACCTTTCTGAAAAAAACGTTTTACCCGCGCCTCATCGAGCTTGCGTACCTGTTCTAGGGGGTAGACGCCCGCGCGGGCCTTTGCCAAGGCATCAGTATCAATATCGGTCGCAATCACCTTGGCTTGCGACGCTTTAGCACCCAGCGTTTCCAGCAGCGTCATCGCCAGTGAGTAAGGCTCCTCACCCGTCGAAGCTGCCGAGCACCAGATAGTGACCGGGTCTTGCTTGTTTTTTATATGCTCAGCTAACAACGGAAAATGGTGTGCTTCGCGAAAAAAAGCCGTGAGATTGGTCGTTAGCGCATTAGTAAACGCCTCCCACTCCTTGGCCTCTGGCTGTCGCTCTAAGCGCACTAAATAATCCGTAAAGCGCGTCATGCCATGGTGGCGCAGCCGCTTTGCTAAGCGGCTGTAGACCATTTCACGTTTATGCTCAGCCAGCACAATACCGGCACGCTGATAGATCAACTCGCGGATACGCGCAAAATCCGCATCGGTGAGTACCAGATCACGCTCAATCTGATTACTGGATGCCCACTGGCCTGCTTCTACAACCCGTTCACGTTGTTCGGTCAAAACGCTTCCCACTCCTCTACTGAGGCTGCTTGCCGTTTAACGGGCGGATTCGGCGACGCTGCGCCAGGTTGTTGAGCAGTAAGCACGTTGGGCATCTGTGCCACTTGTTTGACTGCTGTCACCGCAGGCGGACGTAATCCCGCTTTACTATTTAATCGAAATGCTTCTACCGATAGTGCTAATAGCCCCGCCTGTTTCTCTAGGGAAACCGCCGCACGCGCCGTCTCTTGCACACGTAGCGCATTGCGCTGGGTAGCTTGGTCCATTTCTGCTACCGCTTGGTTAACCTGAGCAATCCCATGGCTCTGCTCCTCAGAAGCGGCCGAAATCTCGTGCATGATTTGCGTCACACTACGTGCGGCTTCTGCCACTTCGCTGATCGCTGCTTCGGCTTTAGTTACCAAACTGGCCCCCGCGCTTACCTCGCGATTAGAGCCATCAATCAGTCCACGGATTTCCTGAGCAGCGCCTGCGCTGCGGCCAGCTAGATTACGGACTTCTTCGGCCACCACGGCAAAACCACGTCCATGTTCTCCTGCACGTGCTGCTTCTACCGACGCATTTAGCGCGAGGATATTGGTCTGAAACGCTATTGAGTCGATCACATTGATAATATCGGCCATTTGCTGGGAGCTTTGGGTAATACGCTGCATGTTATCGACCAACTGCGCCATTAACTCGCCTGTATTCGTTACCTGGATAGCATTGCTATCGGCTAGGCGGCGAGCTTCTTGAGCGTTTTCGCTGTTTTGCCGCACGGTAGACGTCATTTCTTCCATGCTGGAAGCAGTCTGCTGCAGAGAAGCTGCCTGCTGTTCAGTGCGCGACGATAACTCTTCGTTACCAGTGGCGATGCCCTGGGCAGCTGGAGTAACAACATCAATGCCTCCCTTTACATCGGCAATAATGCTACTGAGGCTTTTGCGCATGGTATTCAGCGAGTCCATCAGTTGCCCCACTTCATCGCGCCGCTGAGGAGGTACTTTAGCTGCCAAGTTACCGCCCGCTATTTGCAGCGTAAAACGCGCTGCACTTTTTAATGGACGAACAATCGAACGCAAGGTAACCACCCCAATCAAAATCAGCAATAATAAGCCAACCCCAAGCACGATGGCTTGCGCACCCAACATGGTGGTTTGGTCTTGTTGCGCGTCAAGCGCCATAGCTTCAGCTGCTTGTTGTTTTTGGGCAATCAATTGGTTGACCATGCCTGACAAGGCGCGGCCATCGCTGTTCATCACGCTGATGACTGCATCCAAGCCGGTGAAAGCTTGGTAGGTCTCTTCCGCCTGAAGCACGCTCGCCGCTTGACCCATGCCATTTTGCAAAAAAGTCTGTAGCTGTTGATCAAACTCGGTGGCAAGCTCGGTTTTATTGACATCACGAGAGTAGTATTCCTGCCATGCGGCTGTGACTTCCTCTGTGCTTTCCTCAATACTTTCGCCCATTTCAAAACGCATATTGATCAGTTCCATACGTTCAGGCTCGATCATCATTTGACGGGTCTGGGCGATGGTTTGATCAATCTGCTGTAAGCGTATAACGTCACGTAAGCCATCATTATTCAGCTGCCCCAAGCGCTCGCCCGATGCATTTAATCCATACAACCCTAGGCCACCGCTAACTAACAACAGCAACCCTGCCACAACAATCATGCCTGTCAATTTCGCCCGGATGGTGTCGTAACGCACCCGAGATAAACGGTTGAACAACCCTTTTTGACGTAGACGGCCATTATCTAAATAAAGCCGCTTATTGCGGCCTTCACGAATTTCAGCGTATGCCCGCTCTGCCCGCTCAATGGCATCCCGCGCGGCTTGAACACGCACCGAGGTGTAGCCCACCACTTGCTCGTCTTCAATGATCGGTGTCACGCTGGCATCCACCCAGTAGTGATCACCATTTTTACAGCGGTTTTTAACCAGCCCGCGCCACGTTTCCCCTGTCTGCACGGTTTGCCAGAGGTTTGCAAAGGCGGCCGGCGGCATATCCGGATGACGTATCAAGTTATGCGGCGCCCCCATCAGCTCTGCGTGCTCAAAACCGCTAATATTGACAAACGCAGGATTCGCGTAGGTGATGTGCCCTTTGGTATCGGTGCGCGAAACTAAAAAATCATCTTCTTTTAGTTCGATTTCACGCTGAGAAACTGGCTGATTATTACGCATGGAATACCTTTTTTAGTGTTTTTTGTTAATAGGAGCGTACCGACCCTACTCGGCAGCTTAAAACGATGCCCACTCTTCGGTATGTGCCTCTGGCTGCCTACGGCCAGCTAATACCGCAGGCAAAGCAAACGCAGAAAAGGAAGAAGGGGCGTTTTGATTTGATCCGCCAGCAACACGGAAGCGCTCCACCGCTTCTCGTAAGCGAGCGGCTTCGCTTTCAAGCTCATTGGCATTTTTTGCCGCCTGCTGAACCAGCTGGGCATTCTGCTGCACAACCTGATCCATTTGTGCAACAGCTTGATTCACTTGCCCAATTCCACTGCTCTGCTGTTCAGAAGCTGCCGCAATTTCGTCCATGATATCGCTGACACGCTGGACAGCAGCCACCAAGCCCTGCATCGTTTCCCCCGCGTGATTGACCCGCTGGGTGCCACTATCAACTTTACTGAGCGAGGCCTCAATCAGCGTGCGTATCTCCTTTGCCGCCGATGCACTACGACTGGCCAAGCTACGAACTTCCTGAGCGACCACGGCGAACCCTTTACCATGCTCGCCAGCACGGGCAGCCTCCACAGAAGCATTCAGTGCCAAGATATTGGTTTGAAATGCAATATTATCGATAACGGTAATAATATCAGCGACCTGATGAGAGCTTGCGCTGATATCCTGCATAGTGTTAACAATTTCTCCGACTTCTTCACCACTGCGGCGTGCCGTCAGAGTCGCGCTTCCGGCCAGCTGACTGGCTTGGCGGGCATTCTCAGCGTTATGGCCCACCGTAGAGGCCAATTGCTCCATGCTGGAAGCTGTCTCTTCCAGTGAAGATGCCTGCTGCTCCGTTCGCGAGGAGAGATCATTATTACCACTGGCAATTTGTTGTGAGCGCTCGAAAATCGATGTGCCGCTAGTCCGTACGGTGCCTACCGTTTGCGATAGAGCGCTCTGCATATGCGCCATAGCGCTATAAAGACGCCCTATCTCATTGTTACCCGGCGAGGTGATAGATTGGCTTAAGTCACCCTGGGCCATGCGCTCAAAATGACTTACTAAATTATCTAGCGGACGCAATACATTGGCAGTTACACCCCAGATAACTACGATAACCGTGGCAATTGTCATGACCACGATACCGAGGAGCACCCAACGAATTGTGGCTGCAAAAGCGCTGAAGAGGGCTTGTTGGGTTTGCACATCGTTAGATGCCTGCACGATTGCCGCGCCATGATGCAAAGCATAAAGGCCGATACCACTGGCAATTAAGACAAGTACCGAAAGAGTTGCTAATACTAGCCCCCAACTTAAGCGAACTGTCATATTATTCATTAATTGCCGCATTCGCTGTGTCACGCCTTGTACTCCACGCATAACCGGCACTCGCAAGCACTTTCCATAGCGCGAGAATGCGTCATTAGGTAGAACGGAGGGGCACACTCCCTGTGCCGTGCTTGATTCGTCTTAGTGGTTGCTGGTGCTTTCAACTAACGCCATTTCGTCGCTGGTTAACAGCTTATCAATGTCTACTAATACCAACATGCGATCGTCTAGGCTGCCCAATCCGCTCAGGAAATCAGACGAGAGCGTGACACCAAATTCTGGCGCCGGTTTAATCTGTTCAGGGGTCAGTGTCATTACGTCGGAAACACCATCGACCACGATACCAACCACGCGATCTGCAACATTGACCACAATCACGACCGTCTGGCCACCGTACTCGACCTTGTCGAAGTGAAACTTAATGCGTAGATCCACGATGGGTACAATGACGCCGCGTAGATTGGTAACCCCTTTAATAAAGTCGGGTGCGTTAGCAATTCGCGTTACGTTTTCGTAACCACGAATTTCCTGCACTTTCAAAATATCAATGGCGTACTCTTCATCGCCTAGTGAGAACACTAAAAATTCACGGTTTTCGGCTTCTGCGGCTAGTACCGCACCATTGTTGGCTTGACTCATGACGGCTCAGCCTCCTTAAAAGATGATAGGTTTTGATTGTTTACTACTTTTTTGCCTGCCTCTTTTTTATATCGGCTCAGGCGGTGTAAACCAGTAATATCCAGAATCAACGCAACGCTACCGTCGCCTAAAATGGTCGCGGCCGAGATCCCGGGTACTTTGCGATAATTGTCTTCCAGATTTTTAACTACGACTTGCTGCTGTCCGATCAGCTCATCGACCAACATGGCGTAACGGCGACCTTCGCCCTGCACAATAACGGCGATGCTTTTGGTAGGGTCAGTAATCGCATTTTCGACATTCAGCACTTCGTGAATAGCGATCACTGGCAGGTATTCGTCACGTACCTTGATCACCACGTCGTCTCCGGCCATGGCGTACATATCGTCTTTAGAGGGTTGAAGCGACTCAAGCACGGTAGACAGCGGAAGAATAAATGTCTCGCCGCCGACCTTAATGGACATACCGTCCAAGATAGCCAGCGTAAGCGGTAACACGATACGCGTGTTGGTGCCTTCGCCTAGCTTCGACTGAATTTCAACCCGACCGCCCATGCTCTGAATATTCCGCTTCACCACATCCATGCCCACGCCACGACCGGATACGTCGGTCACTTCTTTAGCGGTTGAGAAACCGGGGGCAAAAATGAGCTGAAAGACCTCTTCATCGGTCATGGTGTCAGATACGTTAATGCCGTTTTCACGTGCCTTGGCTAGCAGACGATCACGATCCATACCGGCGCCATCATCGCGCACTTCTATCAAAATATTGCCACCTTGATGGCGCGCCGATAGTGTTAATTTGCCTGTACGCGGCTTACCAATAGCTTCGCGTACATCCGGCATCTCCACACCGTGATCAAGGCTATTACGCACTAAGTGCGTTAATGGATCGGTAATTCTTTCAACCAGACTTTTGTCCAGCTCGGTCGATTTGCCTTCGGTAATCAGTTCGATCTCTTTGCCTAATTTACCGGCGGTGTCACGTACCACCCTGGGAAAGCGACTGAAGACAAACTCCATTGGGATCATACGAATCGACATGACCGCCTCTTGGAGGTCACGCGCATTGCGCTGTAAAAGGCTCATGCCATTTTGCAATGAGCTGTTACCCACGGACTGGTCTTCTAAATCACTCACTGTTTGATCAAGCATCGACTGGGTGATAATTAACTCACCCACCAAGTTGATAATTTGGTCGACTTTATCCACAGACACCCGGATTGAAGACGATTCAGCGGCGGCTTTTTTAGGTTTCTCTTTGGCAACTGCCTTTGCTGGTTCTGCCGTAGCTGATGGTTTTTCCGTCGATACTTGCGGCGCAGGGGCTATAGCCACCGGCGCTTCTGGCTCATGGGTTGCTGACACAGAGCTGGCTGGCTCAGCAGCGCCCTCAATGGCCATAATCTCAATTTGATCCGGTTCGATAATAAAACACATGACCGCTTCAATATCGTCAGCACTGTCGCTGCTTTTGAGGATTACCTCATAGCGCTTTGCGTCGCCTGATTGGGACTGTACTTCGCCGAGCTGCTCTAACTCCTCAACCAGCAACACTCGATCTTTATCGTTAACATTAAGCAGCGCGACTAACAGATGGCCGTCGGCTAGCTTCTCTTTCGCCTCAGTGCTGGGCGCAGGTGCTGATGGCGCTTGTGGTTCAGCGGCTGGCGTCGCTGGCCCATCTAACTGTTGGCCTATTTCATCCAGGGCAATTTGTTGCAGCGTTTGGCAAATGCGCTCAAATGCCTCTTGATTTGGCTCCTCTTCGCTGCGGTAGGCATCGAGTTGCTCATGCATGATGTCTTTAGCCTCTAAAAAGGTGTCGACGAGGTCGGCTCGCAGCGTCAGTTCGCCCTTACGTGCGTAATCGAGAAGGTTTTCCAAAATATGTGTGGTTTTCTGCAACACGGTAAAACCAAAGGTTCCGGCCCCTCCTTTGATCGAGTGGGCGGCACGGAAAATAGCATTGAGCTGCTCACTGTCTGGATCATCGACATCCAGCTCTAACAAATGCTGCTCCATATCCGACAGCAGCTCTTCTGCCTCTTCAAAAAAGGTGTCAAAAAAATCCGCTATATCCATGCACCGCTCCACCTTAACGTCGTATTTTATGACGGGCTCTGGTCACTCGGGATCTTGCGCCTGAGGCTCGTCTTGTTGTGTTGATTCAATTTGCGCTTCGGCTGAAGCTTCTAGCGCATCGATTGAAGCTTCCGGCGATACACTTTCCGGCCCCATGATGGTTGGATTACGGATGGCATCGGCTATCTCAGGTAGCAGCACTACCAGTTCTATACGGCGGTTGATAGGGTCGGTTGGCTCAGTCTCGGGCAACAGCACCCGGTCTGCAAAGCCTGACACACGTAGCAATTGACCAGGATCAAACCCACCAGAAATAAGCTCGCGGCGTGAAGCATTGGCACGATCATTGGAAAGTTCCCAATTACTGTAGCCGCGATAGCCGCCTGCATAGGGCACGCTATCGGTATGTCCACTAATACTTAACTCGTTGGGGAGTTCATTAAGTAGCGGTGCAATAGTGCGCAGCAAACTGCGCATATAGGGCGCGACTTGATCACTACCCAACTCAAACATGGGTCGCTGATCAGTATCTAATAGCTGTATGCGCAGCCCCTCACGGGTTAAGTCAAAGCGCATTTGTGAGCGTAACTGGCGCAGTTCTGGATCAAGCTCAATGGCGCGCTCAATCCGCTCTTGCACGTCCCTGAAAAAACGCCGCTCCTGCATACTTGGACGAGTACGCTGAAGGGTATCAATGCGCGCCCGCTCCCCATCGCTGTGTGTTGGGTCTGGCCCGCCGCCTGGGATCACGCTGGTACTACCTGAGCTGTCCCCACCGGTGATAGCGGTTACCAGCGGGGTGCTAAAGTACTCAGCGACTCCCTTCCGCTCTTCTTCGCTGGCGATACTGAGAATCCATAACACTAAAAAAAAAGCCATCAGGGCGGTCATAAAATCCGCTAAGGCAATTTTCCAAGCGCCACCGTGGTGGGCATGAACCACTTTTTTGCGCCGAATGACGATCGGACGCTTGTCACCACCCTTACTCATGCGTTACCGGCCTTTTTCGCATCCCTTACGTACTCTTCAAGCTCCGTAAAGCTCGGCCTCTCAGCGGCGAAAAGGGCTTTGCGGCCAAATTCAACAGCTAACTGCGGCGCGTAACCGTGCAAGCTTGCGAGTAGCGTAATGCGAATGCACTGAAGCATTTTTTCTGCTTCTTTAGCCTGTCGTTCGATGTAGCTTGCAAGTGGGCTGACAAAACCATAGCCCAACAAAATACCCAGAAAGGTGCCCACTAGCGCATGGGCAATCATTTCACCCATCTGACTGGGTGAAGCGTCAGCATATGTAAGCGTTTTAACAACCCCCATGACCGCTGCGACAATGCCAAAGGCAGGCATCGCATCGCCCACTTTGGCAATCGCATCAATGGGGACATGGGCCTCCTGTTCAAAGACTTCAATTTCATGCAGCATTAGCTCATCGATTTCCATTGGCTCCATGCCGCCGCTTACCATTAAGCGCAGATAGTCCGTCAGGAAATTCATGATATGAGGATCGGCGAGTACCGTAGGATGCTCTTGAAACAACGGGCTCTCTTGCGGATTATCAATATCCCGCTCAATGCCTAACATCCCTTCACGGCGAATTTTAGACAGTAACTTGTACTGCAACGCCATAAGCTCCATATAGAGTGCTTTGTTATATTTTTTAGCACGCTTGAGCCGCGGTAGGATTTTGAACGTTGCTTTAATCGCCTTGCCATTGTTCGCTGCGATGAATGCACCAACACCCGCGCCCCCAATAATAAGCAACTCAAGCGGTTGGTACAGGGGGCCTAAGCTGCCACCTGCCAGCACATAGCCACCAAACACAGACAGCAATACGATTACATAGCCTAGAGGTATCAGCACAAGCAGAGTCCTTGCGGTATTCAGTATTAAGTAAGGGAACCAAAACCTAACCGTCGGTTCTGATGGTTAAGTAGCGTTCCGTCTCAAGCATAAATTAGCTTTATCATACTAGGGCTAAACTGTTTTTTAATGGGAAAGCACCACCGAATTTTGCAGCTATCTAGGCCGATACACTCATCTTTTATCACTACACGCTTATTATTACTTCTTATACCCTAATTCCAGCCATTCGTGGAAACGTCACGGAATTTGTTACATTTTTTCACTATTATCCTGCTGCACTTTGCGCGTTTTTCCCGCCCGTGAAGGGGGCTGACAGATTCCGCACACATATTGCTGAGCAGGGCTATGGGCATGAGCCACAAACTGGCCGTTGCAACGCGTACATTCATTGAGTTGCAGCAAATCACTCTCAAAAAAGCGCACTAATGTCCAAGCACGTGTCAGTCCAAGCACCGACTCCATATTGTCAAGCGACATTTGCTCATCATAGAGACGATACGCCTTAACAAAGGCATCAATACGCTCACAGCTCGCCCTCTCCCTTAAGCTTATGTATATGTTATAAAACAGCGACGAATGAACATTTGGCAGCCAGGTAATAAACCAATCGGTGGAGAAAGGCAGCATCCCTTTTGGCGGCGACATGCCGCGCACTTCTTTATACAGCTTAATTAACCGCGTGCGGCTTAATGCTGTCTCTGTTTCAAGCACCTGTAAGCGCGCACCAAGCTCGATCAATTCGATGGCCAGTTGCACTTGATGCATCTCATCGACCAAGCTTTTCTGGCTCACTTTGTCTCTCCCGGCGGCATTGGCTCAAACGGCTCACTGGCCAACATCAGCGACGCATGCAAACCGGCCAAGCCTTGATCACGCGGATTGTCAGTGAGCTGGCGCAAGCGTTCAGCACTCGTTTGGCTGAAGCGGCACAGCAGCTGACTGGTTCGTGCAAGCTTAGTCAGTTGGCGAGCGTTAAGTGACACAATAAGCTCGGCAACATCGCTATCTATTTTTAAGCGAAACATGGCAGCCTCACGATCTTCATCAAGCAAGCGCTGCGCCAGAAGCAAATAAGCTAAGTTTATTTCCTGAATTTCATCGAGAAAGTTGGTTTGACTCATGATGTTCCATTAAATGACTCAGGCGCGACATTGTGTCCATTATACTAGCGCCGTTAATGACTTTTAATTACCAGCCATCATGGTTGCATACAACGTCTATAATTGGCTACTCAGTCGTTTTGCGAGGACTTAGCCCTGCTTCTGATAGTTCGAACACCCACACAAGGAGTTCTGCGACGATTTGGTAGAGACCTGCAGGGATTTCTGCGTCCAGATCTAGCTGCATTAAAAGCGCCACAAGCTCAGGTGCATCATGCACATAAATTCCCTGTCGTTGAGCTTCTGCCATGATGCGCTCGGCCAGATCTCCATAGCCTTTCGCCACGACTCGGGGCGCACGGTCATTCTCTTGATAAGCCAGAGCAACGGCTTGTCGGCGGCGCTCACCCGGGGTGGCCATGGGCACTCTCCACTTCAATCAAGCGTGCGCGCAGCTGCACTTTTTGTAAGTCCAAGGCACTTAGCCGCTTCTCTAACATGGGCAACCCAGCATCAATGCGCTCATACGCCTGCGTACTTTCGGTGGTGAAATCGATACTTAACACATCTCGATAGAGCCACAGCGACGCGTTGAACGCCCCCAAATTGGGGACATCTAACTGCATGTCAGAGCGCCACCCGCCTTCCGGCTCGCCCTCATGCGCCCCATCCTCTTGCCCTTTCTCTCGGGCGGGCAGATGGATCACTAAGGCCATAAAGATGCCTGCCCAGACATCCCCCTCCCAGCGGATAGTTGGCATAACCAGCATCTCAAGCTGCTGGCGTACCAAACTCTGCAGGCTTTCATGCACAATCTCGCGCGCTGGGCGGCTAGCAACCAGTTCTGTCATTTCTCTAGCATGGCTTAACTCTACTTTAGCCTGGCTACTCTCACGCCCCTCTCCAGCCATAGGCACGGGGTTTGCCTGGGCAGGAGCAGCGGAAGCCTGGGGAGAGGCAGCAGAAGCTGCCGTCAAACCAGTGGATAAAGAGGACGTCGCGCCACCCAACCGAGCAGACAAGGCTTGATCATCCGTGGCAGGCACTAACGGTACATTGGGCAAAATTGCCATTCCCCCCTGCCCCACTGGCTGTGCCACTAGAGGCGCCAACCTCGCACTCATCAACGCCTGTGTTGCATTCAGACCAGTGGGCAAAAAGGAGGCTAGCGGACGGGCCCCAGACTTCATTTGCGGTTCATTCATTAGCTGCTGGCGAGTGCCTTCGCCCTGAAACCAGCGCTTTAGATGCGATTCATAAAACAGACCACTATCTCGAATACTGGCTTCTAAGCGCGTCGCTACCGCACTGGCCCCGGGTGTTTCTTGGCTGGTAATAAGGGCCACATCTGGCCGCATTACAGAGGGCGGCGCGGGGAAACGTAGCAGCACATCGGCAATCGTTCGCGCAGCAGGACTAAAATGCGTCTGCGTTGACCCGGGTGAGGAAGGCAGCGCCTCACCACGTGGCAACGTTCGTCCTCCATCCAGCGGAAGAGGCAAACGTTTTAGATCATTTAGCGGCGATGTCGATGAACGTCCATCCAAATTTGAATCACCCATCACCGCACGCGGCCCTTCGCTATACGAAATAGGCTTCACCGGCTGATCCAGCGCTCGCTTCAAAGACACCTCACCTTGTCGCCCCAGCACTTGGTGCAAGAGCGTATCAATGAGCGGTGTAATACCGCTCACGTCGACCTCGTCGCATCATCTTCTGTATATGGCCCCGCAGTGCCTTGCTGCGGTGCATAAGCACGGTGCAAGTCTCGCTGACGTTGCGATACTTCAATTAGCTTACCGAGCTCATCACGACGCGCCACTAAGCGACGCCGAATATCAACGTCGTGCTCAAGAATACGCTCAAGCAGTTCTGATTTACGCTGCTGGGCAGTGGCATCAAGAGATACGGTTAAATCCAGCTCGCGCAGCTGTTCTACCAACACCACATAGCTTGTACGCTGATCAATTAGTTCCGCCCACTGCTCGGCATTGGCCAGCTCATGCATGTGTACAACCCTGCTCAATAGCGTTTCATAGCTAGTGAGCAGCGTCTCTTGAGCCCGTTTATCATGAGCGGATGGGGAAGCTGACATTATTGCCTCACGCACTCTGCCGTTGACCAATATCACGCCAGGCTGAGGCGATATCTTCAAGCAAGCGCTCGGCCTGATTTAAGCTCTCTTCATCGTTGCGCAGGTTAGCTGCCAACAATAGGCGCGCAATATAGTCATAAAGCGATGCCAAACGCTCGGCAATCTCTCCGCCTTTCTCTCTATCAAGCGCAGCTGCAAGGCCGTTATTAACTATATCAATCGCTTTCGATATCGACTTGCCTTTCTCAGCCGTATTGCCTGCCTGCATATGAATTCGCGCAGCACGAATAGCGGCCTGAGCGCCGTCAAATAATAGTACGATAAGCTGGTGAGGATCTGCCGACATCACTCCGCTTTCTACGCCGACGCGCGCATAAGCATTAGCCCCCCGTCCATAGACGGCGCCACCGCGAGAGTAAGTCATAAGCGGAACTCCTGTACGTGATTTTAATACCCCTTTAGCGCAGGCTAATCACGAATATTAAATGTTTAATTAAATAGCAATCTTCATTCTGCTACTGCTTTATATCGGCGCAAGTGGGATAGACTTTAACGACAGCATGGCTTTTATGTAGAAAACTTATTGCTGACACAAAAAGCCAATCATTTCCGTATGCCTAACACGCTTTACCCTTTCAGGTAGAGACAGCTATCTCGCTCACAGTTCGTCCAAGTCGTTCAGTGATGTTGTCCCGCACCACCGCCCCCACACTGTCACGCATGGGCGGCTCTACGGTGGGGGCAAGCAACACCTCGAGAGGATTGCCCTTGTCATCTATGCGCAAAACCCACCCCTGCTGCTGACTGGAGAAACACGCCAGCGACCCCACGGGCAGGGCCTTGAAATGCTCGATATAGCGCTTAATCCAGCGCATATCAAAGTGGTGCGGATGTTGGAGCAAATGCCGATAAATTTGTTGCGCTGTTTTAGCCGGACGATCAGCACGATCACGCCGCATCGCCTCGACCACATCGACGACGGCACTGGCTTTCGCCAGCTCACTAAGCTCAGCCTTGTCCGCGCCTTCAGGATATCCACTGCCATCCATACGCTCATTAATTCCCCTAATAACGGCCTGTGCAATACCCGACGATAGCCACTGGCAGTTATGCAAGCGATCAAACAACAGCTGGACATGCTCACTGACCGCCTCTCGGTGACTCGCTTCAAAGTGCGGCGCCTTGAATAAGACCTGGGGAACCAGTGCTTTACCAAGATCATGGATAAGGCCACTGGCCACAATTGCTTTGCGCAATTCACGCGGCATGCTGGCACCCACAAAATCAAGCAAATGAATAGCCACCGCGATACAGTGGCGTACTAACAAGGGCTCAGGAGATAGGCAGCGAGAGGCAAATAGCAACGCGTCACGATCCTCTTCGTGAAGCTCCAATATTCGATCAGCATAGCGAGAGAGCTGGCGACCATCGATATCACTACCTTGCTTTAACGACAGCAGCTGCGCATCCAGGTAGGCCGCTACTTTTACTAACCGACGCGCCATCGGCGTAGCGTAGCGCTTGATGTCCCGCCGTCCAAGCATTTCACCCGCGTCAGAGCGCTTATTGGGCAGCGCAAATAATGGAGAAGGCTGACGCTCGCTCTGTTCTTCTTTTTTATAACGGGCCGCCTCGCGCTCTATTTCACATACAAAATACCAAATCTGCCGTTCTTGTTCTGCGCTGCACTCAACGAAGTTGAAGCCAACACGCAGCAGATGGCGCTCAGCGTCTGTTTTTTGATGACGGGCATTCCCAAGCACTTCAAAATAAGTACCATCGGGAAAAGTGAACGCGAGTGTTAGAGGTCTCACCGCTGCCGCCAGCAGACCACTGGCCGCTAACGGCAATTCAAGCTGGCAGCCGTCTTGGGAAAGGTCTCGCAACTCGCCTTCTACCACATCCGCATCGCTACCATACAGGCCTGCCGTCACCACCATCCCCATGCGCAATTCAGCGCGGAATGACTCGCGTCGCTGCAAAATAGCCAACGTAGCAGGATAGTCACAGCAACACAGAAAACGCCCACCTGCCTGGCGCGTTTCCGTCAAATGCAGTAGTGGCGTCTGGACTACTTTGCCCTGCGCCTGCGCGCGTAAGTAGAAAGCTGCCCCGTCTTGAAGGTGGTGAAGTAAGTAACTGACAGATGAAAGATCCATCACCAGTGTTTGCCCGGGGTGCTGCTCCATTAAGACAATGGGCTCAGGGCGGGCACCAGCCGCATCAAGGCAAAGTGAAACACCGCCGCCTTCGATTAACGTGCCCAGCAGAGACTCGATCGCTGTTATGTTTGCTATTGTTTCAAACTCATCCTGCTGCGCTACCATTTTCGCCTCACTTGCTCTCATGCGTTAATTAGCTCACCGCAAAGCGACGAAGCATATCAGATGCGACCAGCTTGGCGTATGTACAAAAAGAGCATCATTCGCATGCTTATTAAGCGGGGTATAGCAAGCAGTGCAGCAAGCAAAGACAGGCGGTTATATATATGTAGCGCTCTCAGAAGTAAGCAAACACTACTAAACACTGAGGAGGGTAAAGTTTTTTAAAGTCCTGTCGATAATGATCATGTGGCGTATAACTAGAAATAAAAATCCGAGCTATGGCTGCCGTTTCTCATTACTGCACCACGACTGGCTGCCGGAGCTGACTTTAAAGAGGAACGTGCCCTATGAGCTCACTACCCACCGAAGCAACAACACTGCTGTCATCGACGCTTGCCAACTTAAACCCAAGCCAGCGGTTAGAAAAAACGCTGGCTCAACTTGCACCAACGAACAGCCCACTTAAAAACGCAGACAAGGACGAGCGAAAAATATCTGGCGGCGAACTGATCGAACCCATTCAACGCATTAACGAAGCAATGCGTCCACGCGGTTTAGAATTTGAGCTAAGCGAAGATACTTCACGCGTGATTACGCGAGTAGTAGACCGAGAGTCGGGAGAAGTAATACGCCAGATCCCAGCGGAAGAAATATTAAAAATTGCTGAGCGGCTAGAAGAGATGCAAGGCCAGATAATCTCTCTGGAAGCCTAACGCACGACGCAACAAGCCTAGGGCCATCAGCAAGGGTAATAATTACTACACTTGCATGTTCATAACATCTCGATATGCAGATACTAAGCGGTTGCGAACCTGAAGCCCCATTTGAAAAGCAACGCTGGATTTCTGCATGTCGACCATCACATCATTAAGCTGCAGATTAGGGTCACCCGCCTGAAAAGCCATCGCCTGACTATTAGCTGTCTGCTGAAGTCGGTTAATACGCTGAATCGAGGCCTGTAGCTCACCACCAAAACCGCCGTTCCCCACCGCTGCTGACGCCTGAGCACCACTGAGAGGCTGCGTGGATGCCGCCTGAGTGGCCAGACCTTGCATCTGTTGTAGCGCAGCCTGTATTGCGGGAGTGCTCATACGCCTACCTCAATTCGCAAAAAAGAACTAATGCAAAAAGCCTAACATCGAAGCACTCTAACTCATACGGACAAATGCGCATAAAAAGCGAAGCTTATCTTTCCTTTAGGCGTGACTAGCCACCGGATAATGGCATCCATCACAATTCCGCCTCATCTTTTTGGCGGATAACCGCGATTGACGGATATAGCCTATGCCCTCTTTGGTGATGCGCCTTGGCCGACGCCAGTTTTGCCTGCCCCTTTGGAGGGACGCATGAGCGAAACCGGTGCAACGGCAGGCCGTCAAAACAGCACGAATCAAGCTGCTCCCCGTAGTGGAAATACAGCGAGTGGAAATACCGAACGCGATCCCACCAGCGGCTCAGCCATTGAGCGAACGCTGAAGCAGTTGCGCAGCAATCCGCTCATCGCGCTGCTTATCGCCGGTGCCGCCTCGATCGCTATCGTGGCGGTTCTCTTCATGTGGGCTAGCAGCCCAGAGTATCGCGTGCTCTACAGCAATCTGAGCGAAGCTGATGGCGGCAGCATCATTAACGAGCTCGATACGCGTGGCATTCCTTATCAATTCAGCGAAGGCGGCCAAGCACTAATGGTGCCCAGCGATCAGGTGCACACCCTGCGCCTGCAGTTAGCGGAACAGGGATTACCCCGTGGCGGTAACCTTGGCCTGGAGTTAATGGATAGCCAAGCATTCGGGATTAGCCAATTTGCTGAGCAAATTAATTATCAGCGTGGCCTGGAAGGCGAACTTGCGCGTTCAATTGAGTCGCTTGGGCCAGTGGAAGGCGTAAGAGTCCACCTTTCCATGGCAAAACCATCGGTGTTTATTCGTGATCGCGAACCCGCGAAAGCATCCGTAGTGCTAACGCTATTACCCGGCCGCATCCTGGGTGAGGGTCAGGTTAGCGCCATCGTTCATATGGTGTCTGGAAGCGTTCCAGAACTGGCCGCTGAAGACGTCACAGTGGTTAACCAGGATGGCCGTTTGTTGTCTGCTGAGACAAGCAATGGCAATGATTTGGATGGTTCGCAGCTTGAGTATATTGCTGAGGTGGAGCGCTCTTACCAACAGCGTATCGAACATATTTTAACACCCATTTTGGGGCGCGATAACGTACGCGCCCAAGTTGCCGCACAAATAGACTTTTCACGGCGCGAGCAGACCTCTGAACGCTACGGCCCCAATCAGCCGCCCAACGAAGCAGCGGTGCGTAGCCGCCAACTTAGCCTCGCGTATGATGGTGAAGACCCCTTGGCTACAGGCATTCCAGGCGCACTAAGCAATACACCGCCAGGTACGCTGCCCTCTCCCATCAACCAGCCCGAAGGCGAGGAAGCGGAAGCCGACCAGCAAGAAGACGCGCCCCGAGGCGCTGCGTAATTTACGTCAAGACGACGTTATCAACTACGAAGTCGATCGTAGCATTGAGCATGTCCAGCACCGCCTCGGCCAGATAGAGCGGCTTTCCGCTGCGGTGGTAGTCAATTATCGCAGCGAAATGAACGAAGAGGATGAATGGGTTGACGTTGCCCTAACGGACAATGAAGTGGCTCAAATTGAGCGCTTGGTTCGTCAAGCGATGGGGTTCTCGCAATTACGCGGCGATGAAGTTGAGGTCGTCAATTCACCCTTCGCGCGCAGTGTCGAAGAAACGGCGGAGATCGAATGGTGGAAGGACCCCACTATTCTATCGATGGCTTCTAAAGCGGGCCGTTACCTTCTCGTTGCGTTGGCTATTTTATTGCTCTACCTGCTGATTTTGCGCCCCTTAATCAAGCGCTACACTCAGCCACCGGTCATGGCGGCAGCGACGCCTGGCGGTACGCTGACCGCTAGCGTGGGCGACGGTGATGATGAAGGTGAAGAGACACCTGATGAGACCGACGAGACTTATGCCAAGCCGAAACGTCGGCGTAAAACCTCTCTCTATGAGCATAACCTCAACGACTTGCGTGAAATGGCGCAGGAAGATCCCCGCATGGTCGCGATGATCATTCGTAGCTGGATGAATGCTAATGAGTAGTTCAATTGCTGAAATGAGCGGCGCCCGTAAGAGCGCCATTCTATTGCTTGCACTCGAGGAAGATAGTGCCGCCGAAGTGTTTAAATACCTCGGCGCGACCGAAGTGCAAACAATTAGTATGGAAATGGCCCGCCTCACTCAAGTCTCTCATGATGACATGAAAGCGGTGCTCGAAGCGTTCCATAAAGAGAACGAAGAGTTTGTAGCGCTTAACCTGAACTCCAGTGACCACATTCGTTCGGTATTGACCAAAGCGCTGGGCAGCGAGCGTGCGTCTAGCTTGATTGAAGATATCCTTGAGACGACAGGCAATAATTCAGGGATCGACGCCCTTAACCTCATGGAAGCATCCATGGTGTCTGAGCTCATCCGCGACGAGCACCCACAAATTATTGCGACCATTCTGGTTCATCTGGATCGTCATCAAGCGTCCGATATTCTCGAACTATTTGAGGAAAAACTACGCAATGATGTGGTACTTCGTATCGCCACTTTCAGCGGCGTTCAACCCGCCGCGTTACAGGAATTGACCGAAGTACTTACCGGCATGCTGGATGGCCAGAATCTCAAGCGCAGCAAAATGGGCGGCGTAAGAACAGCTGCCGAAATCCTCAATTTGATGAACTCTTCTCAAGAAGAGACTGCGATCGAGACCGTACGTGCTCACAGCGAAGATTTAGCCCAGAAGATTATCGACGAAATGTTCCTGTTCGAGAATCTGCTCGATCTCGACAACCGTGCCATTCAAATGGTGCTTCAGGAAGTCGACACCAACTCGCTGGTGGTGGCACTTAAAGGTGCACAGGAGGCGCTGGTGGACAAGTTCCTGCGCAATATGTCGCAGCGCGCAGCCGATTTAGTTCGTGAAGATATGGAAGCCCGGGGCCCTATCCGCGTCTCGCAAGTCGAAACCGAACAGAAAACTATTTTGCAAGTTGTACGGCGACTAGCGGACTCGGGTGAAATCGTCCTGGCAGGCGGAGACGATGAGTATGTCTAATACACACTCCCCTCAATTTGACCGCCACAGTGATTGGCGACGCTGGCAAATGGATGAGCTGGCCTCATCCAAGAGCGGCCAAGCATCAGACGGTGAGGTGCCAACGGCTCATCAGCGTAAAGTACTAGCGGCACAAAAAGCAGCCGAATTGGCCCGTCAGCGTGAAGAAAGTGAACGCCAGGAACTGTATGAGCGCATTCGTCAGCAAGCCGAAGAGGATGGCTATAAAGCAGGCCTTGAGCAGGGCTACAAAGAGGGGATGGAAAAAGGATTAGCAGCAGCAACTGAACAGGCACAGACCGAATTAAAAGAGCAAATTCGGCTTACCGTTACGCCGCTAAAAACGCTGGGCAAGCAATTTTCAGATGCACTAGAGCGCATTGACGATACCATCGCCCATGATCTTGTTGAGCTGGCGCTGGCAACCGGCAAGCAGCTTGCCAGTGATGCCCTTCAGGACACGCCTGAACAAATTTTAGTGATTGTGCGTGAGCTTCTGCACACCGAGCCGCCCTTGGTAGGTCAACAACGCCTTTGGCTCAACCCCAATGACCACGACTTGGTAGTAGAGCACTTAGGCAATGAGCTTATGGCCGCTAACTGGAAGCTGCAACCCGATGATCAACTTGCCCGTGGCGGCTGCCGGGTAACCAGTGCACAGGGTGAAATTGACGCTACTTTCGAAAGCCGCTGGCAGGCCATTCAAGCTCAATCACGCAAACGCGGTCTCAATTCACCACCATCCTCTACCGATACTTCATCCTAGGCGGATACGCTATGGCAGATACCACCTGTCCCCATCGACATCGCTGGAATAAGGCATTGCGACGCACGCAGCAGCGCGTCAGCCATTTGCCGCGTTACCGCAATAGCGGCCGCGTCATTCGTGCGACAGGCATGGTGATTGAGGTGGTCGGGTTGCGGGTCGCGGTCGGCAGCGCATGCCGAATTGAGTTGCCGGGCAGTGATGGCCGCTTAGCCGACAGCAATAAGCACGCCGAAGCCGAAGTAGTCGGCTTTGCTGGCGAAAAGCTATTCCTGATGCCTCTCGAAGAAGTCACTGGCCTGATGCCTGGCGCTCGCGTTGCGCCATTGGATGAAGGTAGTGGCAATAGTGCTCGTCGCTTCCCTATGGGTAATGATTTATTAGGTCGCGTACTGGATGGCAACGGCAACCCGCTTGATGACCGCGAGAATCTTGAAGAGATACCACGCGCAACACTCAGTACGCCCTCGCTCAACCCGCTTTCACGCGCGCCTATTGAAGAGCAAATTGATGTCGGCATCCGCGCTATTAATGCGCTGCTAAGTGTTGGGCGGGGCCAGCGGATGGGTTTATTTGCAGGCTCGGGGGTAGGTAAGTCGGTGCTGCTAGGTATGATGGCTCGTTACACCAAGGCCGATGTCATCGTGGTGGGTTTGATTGGTGAGCGGGGGCGTGAAGTACAAGATTTTATCGATAATATTCTGGGCCCTGAGGGTCGGCGGCGTGCCGTTGTAGTTGCTGCGCCCGCTGATACGTCACCCCTTCAACGCTTACAAGGTGCCGCTTATGCGACGCGCTTAGCGGAAGGTTTCCGCGATGAAGGCCGCAATGTACTGCTGATTATGGATTCGCTAACCCGCTATGCCATGGCTCAACGGGAAATTGCACTGGCCATCGGTGAACCACCCGCCACCAAAGGCTATCCGCCCTCTGTGTTTGCCAAACTGCCCGGCTTAGTAGAGCGTGCAGGCAATGCGGAGCGTGGCGGCGGTTCCATTACGGCATTCTATACCGTGCTAACGGAAGGCGATGATCAACAGGATCCGATTGCCGACTCTGCTCGCGCCATTCTTGACGGTCACATTGTGCTATCGAGAACATTAGCAGAAGCAGGGCACTATCCCGCAATCGATATCGAAGCCTCTATCAGCAGGGCCATGACCTCGATTACCTCGCCTGAACAGCTTCAAGAAGCGCGCGTTTTCAAGCAACTGTTTTCGCGCTACCAGCGCAACCGGGATCTTATCAGTGTAGGCGCCTACAGCCCTGGCCACGATCCACAACTAGACGAGGCAGTCAACCGCTTTCCATCGTTGGAACGTTTTCTACAACAAAGCATTAATGAGTGTGCAACGCTTGAAGATTCACGCCAAGCACTGCATGCGCTGGTTGGAGGACGCACATGAGTACATCACAGCTCGCAATGCTAACCGGCTTAGCCAAAGACGCCCGTGACCAAGCGGGCAAAGTACTGGCCCAAGAGCGACAAACAGAGCAGCAAACCACTGCTCAGCTACAGTCGCTACTGAGTTACCGAGCAGAGTATGCTGAGCGTTTACAAAAGGCGATGCGTGATGGCATTGATCCTGCCACTATGTACAACTATCAACAATTTCTGGCTTCTTTGGACGCAGCTCTCAGCCGTGCTCGCCAAGCGCTAGCAGCACAGCAAGCAAGCGTTCAGCAGAGCCAAAAGAACTGGCAACAGGAACAGCGCAAGCTCTCTTCCTACGATACACTGGCGTCGCGTCGGCTGTTAGAAGAGCACCGCCGGAGTGAGCGCCATGAACAAAAAACTAATGATGATTTGGTGACTAGCCGCTTGGCTCGTCAGCATAACGACACTCCGCATTAGCGGTGTCAAGGAACTGAATATGAATATTCACCAGTTGCTTTCGGCCAGCCAGAGTTCGCCTCAGACACAGTCCCAAGGCGCATTCAGCCAGCAAGACTCACCCAACGGTTTTTTCCAGCAGGCGCTTTCACAAGCGTCTGACGCTCAACGCTTGTCGGCACCTACACTAAGTGAGGCCGACTCGTTACAGTTAACTCCCCATCAAGCGCAACTAAGTGCACTTGGCGGCCTCTTGTCAGATGCGCTAGAAATAGATATTGAGGATTTAAGCGCAGCTCTTGAAGCACTCGGGCTTGATGTCAATGAAAGGGACTTATCTGGACTACTTGCTCAACTTCAACAATCAAATCCAGACATTAACTTAGATACCCTAACGCTTGATAGCGCGCAGACCTCAACGCCATTAGAGGAAATTGCCGCTCGCCTTACCTTAATGGCATCTTTTACCGAAGGCACGCCTAAAGTACAGCCTGGATCGTCGATCGACCCGGCGGTGCTGAAAGCTGTCACCGAACATCTAAATATTAATCAAACAGAAGCAGCGCAGTTGGTATCCGCGTTAAACAGCTTGGTTACCCAACGCCAGAATAGTCAGGGCGAACAACCTTTACCTGTTGATACGGCTCGCTTAACCAATGCCAGCCTGCCCGCTATTGAAACTCAGGCAGCGTCAAGAACGCAGCCTCATACTTTCTTTACTCAAATGAGCGCTGACGGTGCAGCGTCGCAAATCAGCAGCGAAGCCCTAATGGGCGCTCTATTAACGTCAGGAGGCGTGCCAAAAGGGAATTCTTCAAGTGAGCACTTACTGACCAGCTTCACATCCCATGCTGGCAACCCCCTACTAGCCTCAGCACAACCATCAGCACAAGGGTTTGCACCGACTGTCCCATCTGCACAGGCCGTACTAACAACGCCTGTTACGAGCCCAGCTTGGCCACAACAGCTAAGCCAACAATTAGTGCAGATTTCACAGCGTGGTGGCGAACAGCATGTCCAAATGCAGTTGAATCCGGCGGAGCTAGGGCCACTTTCTATTTCATTAAAATTTGGCGAACAGGGGGCACAAGCACACTTTTTGTCAGGCCATGCCCAGGTGCGGCAGGTGCTTGAACAAGCCATTCCCCAACTAAGGGAAGCCCTGGCAGAACAAGGTATATCGCTAGGTGAGACGTCCGTTGGCGATCAGCGCGATCCCAATGCTCAGGCTTTTGCCCAATCAGGCGGTAAACAAGGTGCTGAGGTTGGCAGTGACGGCGTCGACATTGGCGCGGATGAAATGCTCTCCCGAAGCGCTGAAAGCAACCCTCTTATAGTGAACGGACGAGTCGACCTCTACGCTTAAACAGTGGCAACTGAATTTGCATGGCATCTGTAGTGCTGCGCATATTAGCTAACTAAACCAAAAGATAGGCTTGCCAAACGAGCCTGTTCATTTCATCACAAGCATGCGCTTTAGGCATAATACTTTGCTAGTGATACGCATGGAATTCACAGGAATCTCAAATGGCAGAAACAAGCGGTGGGTCTAAAAAGCTGCTTTGGATAATGATTATTCTAGTGTTGCTATCGTCAATAGGCGCAGCGACAGCTATTTATATGGTAATTGACCAGCAAGATAACGGTACGGAAAATGCAGAAATGCAGCAAGCGATGGAGCGTGAGTCGCCCGTCTTCATGCGCATTGAGCCTTTTACCGTCAATCTTGCCGATGATCGCCATGGGTCACGCTTACTCTATACGGGCGTGACGCTTCGCGTGGGTAACGAAGAAAGTAAAGTTATTCTTGAAGAACATATGCCTCAAGTGCGTAGTCGACTGCTGATGCTGCTATCCGGCAAGCAAGCTGATGAGCTTACCTCCTCGGAAGGCAAGCAGCAGCTTGCGCAAGAGATCGTTAATAGGCTAAACGTACCGCTTGCAGAAAATCAGCCACCGCTTGATTTGCGTGAAGTTTTATTCACCGAATTTATTGTGCAATAACCTCGGGAACTGGAGCCGTTCATGTCTCAGGACGATCTACTGTCCCAGGAAGAAATTGATGCTCTGTTAAAGGGCGTTAGCGGAGACGATGAGCCATCGGCTACATCGTCACAAGCGCAAGAAGAACTGCGCATTCGACCTTACGACCCCTCGACCCAACATCGCGTGATTCGTGAGCGTTTGCATGCGCTGGATTTCATTAATGAGCGTTTTGCGCGCTATTTTCGTAATGGTTTATTTAACCTATTGCGGCGTAGTGCGGATATCACGGTAGAGTCGGTACGCTATCAAAGCTTTAGTGAGTTCTCACGTAATGTTCCCGTGCCAACTAACCTGAACATCGTGTCGATGAAGCCGCTGCGTGGGTCCGCACTGGTGGTATTTCCACCTAACCTGGTTTTTATGGTGGTCGATAACCTTTTCGGTGGTGATGGCCGCTTTGTCACCAAATCGGATGGACGAGAATTTACCAATACTGAGCAGCGTATTATTCAGCGCCTGCTTAATCTCGCCATTGATGCTTATCAAGAAGCCTGGAAAGTCGTTTATCCGTTGGATGTCAGCTTTTTACGTTCTGAAGTGCAATCGAAATTTGCCAACATCACTAACTCACCTAATGAAATTGTGGTGAATACCAAGTTCAATATTGAAGTTGGCAACCTATCTAGCAATTTCCAGATATGCATGCCTTACGCCATGATCGAGCCGTTGCGTGATTTACTGGCCAATCCGATCAATGATAGCAACCACGACCAAGATGGCAGTTGGTCCCGCCGGATGGCGAGCGAGCTGCGTCATTCAGAAGTCGAGTTAGTCGCTGAATTTGCGCAAATATCTAGTCGTATCGCCCATGTCATGGGATTGAAAAAAGGCGATGTGTTACCGCTAGACATTCCGAGCACCATCACCGCCAGTGTGGATGGTGTGCCCGTGATGGAGTGTGAGTATGGTAGCCAACGGCAACAGCATGCACTGCGTATATTACATATGATCGACCATGCCGCTATGAACAATGTATCGTCCAAAGACTTTATTAAAGTGTCTACGCGACAGCAAGCCAAGGAATCCAAAGCATGACTGATCCCAATAAGCCTGATCAGAACGTCTCTGACGACGATTGGGCCGATGCCATGTCTCAGCAAGAAGAGACTACCTCCAGTGCTGATGCTGCTAGCGAAGAGGATGACCCCTGGGCAGCCGCGATGGCCGAGCAAGAAGCCGCAGAAGAGAGCGAAGAACTATCCGCGCCCCCTAAGCCTGAAGCACCGACTGCAAAATCTGCAAGTGATGATGTCTTCCGCCCGTTGAGCCCGGACAGTGGCTCTTCACAGGCGCGTGAGTTAGAAATGATCATGGATATCCCGGTGAAGCTTACCGTGGAGTTGGGGCGTACCAAGCTCACCATTAAGCAGTTGCTGGAGTTAGCACAAGGCTCTGTCATTGAGCTTGAAGGTCTCGCCGGTGAACCGATGGATATCTTGATTAATGGCTATTTAATCGCTCAAGGGGAAGTTGTCGTCATTGAAGATAAATACGGTATTCGTATTACTGAAATCATCACGCCTTCTGAACGTATTCACAAACTGAACCGATGAGTGTTGCGACAACTTCGACGCAGAACGGCTCGCTCGATGCGCTAGGTAACGGTGGCGAGACATTGATAGGCATGGCTGTTTTAGGCAAGACAGCCGCTGCCTTAGCATTAGTCATTGCGATCATTCTAATTTGCACGGCGCTTTTAAAGCGCTGGAATAATCATAACACTCGCCATGGCGCTCACCTTCGCATCGTAGGCAGCACTGCTGTGGGCAATCGTGAGCGAATTGTGATTGTTGAAGTGGAAGATACTTGGTTAGTCGTTGGTGTTGGTGGTGGCCGAATAACTAAGTTACACGAGCGTCCCGCCCCAGAAGAACGCCCGCCAGCAGCATCTGTACCAGCTTCTTCACGTTTCTCGCGACGCCTAGCCAAAGCGCTAGCCGCTAGCCGTCGCCGCGACTCATCCGCGCCCTCCGACCCACATCAGACGCCATGAGGCTCCGGATGCACCTTTCTAGGCTCTATGAGCAACGTTGGCTATGGCTGCTGGCATTGCCCCTTGTTGTTTGCTTTATAGCCAGTCCTGCGCATGCTCAACAAATACCTGGCATTATTTCTCAGCCATTAGAAGACGGCGGCCAGCAGTGGTCACTCTCGCTACAAACGCTGCTCTTTCTCAGTTCGCTCGCGTTTTTACCTTCTATGCTGCTGATGATGACGAGTTTCACCCGCATCATCATCGTGCTAAGCCTATTACGCACAGCCATGGGCACCCAAGCAACACCGCCGAACCAAGTGCTTTTGGGGATTGCTCTATTTTTAACCTTTTTTATCATGTCGCCGGTGTTAGCGCAGGTTTATGACAATGCCTGGGTGCCCCTGAGCAACGAAACGATCAATTTCGAAGAATTTTTGCTACTGGCCCAAGATCCGTTTCGCGAATTCATGCTTGCCCAAACCCGTGAGCCCGACCTGGCACTGTTTGTTCGCTTGGCAGATGTAGGGCCGATGCAAGGGCCGGAAGAGTTACCCATGCGCGTATTGTTACCCGCTTATGTCACTAGCGAGTTAAAAACGGCGTTTCAAATTGGCTTTACTATTTTTATTCCGTTTTTAATCATCGACCTCGTTGTCGCCAGTACGCTGATGGCGCTGGGTATGATGATGGTTCCGCCCATCACTATCTCGTTACCCTTTAAGCTCATGTTGTTCATTTTAGTGGACGGCTGGCAGCTTATTATTGGCTCGATGGCCGAAAGCTTTTACATGATATAGCGCGTTGTTGAAATAGGTTCTTTACATAAAATAGGCAGTGCCGTTTTATACGGCGCAAAGGATTTCCGCGATGACCCCTGAAATGGTGATGAGCATTGCTTATCAAGGTATGCGTGTAACGCTACTCCTCGGTGGACCCGTGCTACTGGCGGCGCTCTTCACTGGCCTTATCATCAGCTTGTTTCAAGCCGCAACTCAGATTAACGAAATGACGCTGACGTTTATCCCTAAGATCCTGGCTGTGTTTGCAGTATTGGTATTTGCAGGCCCTTGGCTAATTGGATTGATTACCGATTTTACCCATCGGTTATTTACTAATATCCCCAATATGGTGATGTAAGCTAATGGTTGAAGTCACTTTCGCACAGCTACAAGGGTGGTTAGTGGCTTTTTTATGGCCGTTTACACGCATCACGGCTTTCATGGCTGCTTCCCCTCTATGGGGGCACTCGAGCGTTCCCAATCAAGCCAAAGTCGGCCTTGCTGCTCTTATTTCCATTGTGATCGCGCCGATTCTGCCGGCCATGCCGGATATCGCTGTTATGTCCTGGGCTGGGGTCGGGATTATGATCGAACAGATCCTGATCGGCTTGGCGATGGGTCTCGTCATGCATATCATTTTTGCCGTCGTACAAGCGGCGGGTGATTTTATTGGCCTACAAATGGGCTTAGCGTTCGCGAGCTTCTTTGATACTGCGAGTGGTACCAATATTATGGTGCTCTCCCGCATTCTCTATATGATCACCTTACTCATGTTTTTGGCGATGAATGGGCATCTGATGGTGCTTGAAACCTTGATTATGAGCTTTCAAACATTGCCCATTGGCATTGGGACATTCAACCCAGATGCGTTTATTTTACTGGCTCGCTATGCGGGGACGATTTTTGCCTCAGGTATGCTATTGGCGCTACCGCTAGTGGGCTCCCTGCTAACGATCAACCTGGCACTGGGCATACTGAACCGTTCAGCCCCCCAGCTCACCGTCTTCAATATCGGCTTTCCCACCTCCCTCATCGTGGGTCTCATATTGATGATGGTATTAATGACCGATATTAGCCGCTTTCTACAGCGGCTATTTACTCAAGGTTTAGGGTTTCTGCAGAGTTTAATCGAAACAATGGCACCCTTAACCTAAAATCCCCGTGCTTTATAAAAAAGTACAGGGATTTCAGTCAACCTTGTAAGAACTGGAAACTCATTACATATAGTTAAATAGCGATAAGCCTTTAATATCAACAAACGCTTTTTGCGCCGCTTGCATGCCTACTTGGCGCAAGCTGTATTCAGAAATTGCTTCGGCGTAATCAAGATCGACTAAATCTGACAGCGTTTGCTCGTAGTTCAGCATCCTATTACTGCCTACGGCATCGATAACATCAAGCTCATTCAAGCGAGCCCCAGCAGAGGCACGTACAGTCAGGACGTTATCTAGGCTATTATCCAGATCGCGCATGGCAGTGTTCAAGGTATTGCGCAGATCGGCTTTTCCCGCGTCGGTCTCAACGGGATTATTCAAGACGCGAATGGCTTCTTCCATGGTACGAAAAAGATCGGCACCACGCGAGTCGCCACCAGCCTGCGCGACCAAAATAGAGTCGTCTTCAGCAGGTTCTCCTTGAAGCGTAATTGAGATGCCGCCAAAACTTATCTGCTGAGTAGCATCGCTCTCACCACCGGTGTAAGCAACATTTGTAAGAGCAGGGTCAACCGGTGACCAAATCGCAGTAGTCTTATCAAACGTTTCGACATCGAATGTATCAGCAGGATTATTAAAAGTTATACGGAAATCTGTTCCATAATCAGTATCATTAACATTGCGTATTTGCGGCCCGCTAAAAGTGACATTGCCTTGATTAAGAGTGCCATCTTCACGTTTAGCTTCGGCCACATAGCCAGCTCCGCTAGGAACGCTTTTAAAGATAGTCTCACCATTATCGTTAACTGGCATCAGCCGCGAGGCGTCCACACGCTGTTCGCGTACATTGCTATCGCCCTGGTACTCCACACTGCCATCGGCTGACTTAGCAAACGGCGGTGCGTTATCTTTATAGCCCCCAAATAAATACCGGCCATTTCCATCGGTGGCGTTAGCCTGACCCAGCATTGTTTCGTAAATACCTTTTAGCTCGCTGGCGATTGACTCACGATCGACGTCACTCAAGGTGTCACTTGATGCTTGAATCAACAACGTTTTGGCACTTGTCACCGCATCGCTAACGCTATTTAAAATGCTTTCTGTCTGCGATAGTGAATTGCGAGCTGATACGCGCGCATCAGAATATTGCTCGGTAACAGCTTTAGCTTGATCGACCCCTACTGCACGGGAGGCCGCCTGCGGATCATCGGATGGATTCACTACCCGTCGTCCACTAGCAATTTGCTGGCTGACTTTCATCAGGTCGCTTTGCTGACGGTTCATAGACGCCGTGCTTTGCTCAAACATAGTAACGGTACTAATACGCATCACTTAAGCTCCCGAATTAGCCGCGCAGGTTCAAGATGGTATCCATCAGCGCGCCTGCGGTGTCAATCACACGCGCATTGGCCTGATAGTATTGCTGATAACGGATCAAGTTAGCGGCTTCTTCGTCCAAATTGACCCCAGATTCTGATTGCTGAACAGCGTGCAATTGATCGGTCAAGCCTTGGCGAGCATCGAGGTTGACTTCCGTAATGTTGGTGCGGTTACCGACATCGCTGACTATGGATGCATAGGCGCCAGAAACGGTTGCGCTAGCACCGACGATGGATTTAGATTGTAGGTTTTGTAGCGCTAGGGCGTTTCGGTTATCACCAGTAGCGAAAACAGTCTGGTTAACGGTTAATGACGACGTTTCGCCTGCCTCCGGGAGCTCAACCGTAAAGCTGATACCGTCAACTTCAATCTCATCCCCATCCTTCAGCGTGTTGGTAGACGTATTAAAGGGATTATCGTTGACCGTTATCGTTGCCGACGGCTTCACTGTCAGCGTGCCCTCCGTACCCGTACCGTCCGACTCCACGTCAAATTGATATTTTCTGTTATCGGCGAAGGCGCCAGAAGATATACCTAAATCACTAACGTTTAAATCACCCTCACGTTCAAACGAGTTACCCGTATTATTTCCTACATTAATAAAACCTGCGTCACCTGCAGCAATCTTATCCACATCAGCAATATTGGTATCCATGCCATTGGCTGCGCGGCGTACCGGCTGGACCTCAAAGCGATCACCATTGTTGGGTGTGCCGCTGAAAGTGAGCGTTATCCCGCCAAAAGTGAGCTCTCCTGCACCAGCGTCCCACTCAACGGCTTCACCTTCTAACGCCACACCATTGTCGTTACGTGTGACCGTAGGCATGCCACCTTCAAAACGCACTGTGTAATCTGTCGCGCGAAGCTGGTCTATCGTTTCAGTATCAAACTTCGCCGACTTAATGGCGGCCGTACCGCCATTGTTTTCATTGCTATAAGCCTGAGGCGAGCGCACTGCGAAAAAATCTCCCCCCTGCTCTCCGTTAAGATCTACACCTTGCTTATGCTGCTCATTGAAAGCAGTCGCCAACGACACAGCCAGTTGACCAATTTGGTTCTGCGTTTTATCCAGTGTTTCTGAACGGAAGGTCATTAATCCACCTAATGCCCCACCTGTAATGGTTGATTCATCTAGTTTGACTAAATTTCCGCCACCATCGCGATAGCCCACGACGGTACGTTGAGGGTCGTAATCGGCCTGAACAGCCTCCAATTTAAAGGAGTCAGTACCCGTAACTAGTGGCTGGCCATTAGGCAAACTAATATTATAGGTTTTGCCATCCTGTATATTCAGGCGCAAATCCATACGCTCGTTAAGTTCGGAAACCATGAGATCGCGCTGGTTGAGCAAACTATTGGGCGCCTCACCGGTTCGTGCACGAGCAAGGGAAATTTCTTTATTTAAACCAGCAATCTGCTCGGTGGTGTTATTAATCTGGGTAATTTCATCCTTGATCTGACCATTAATATTGCCCTGCATATCTTGCAGGTAGCCATCAAAGGAGCGGAACTGTGAACTCAGCGTATTAGCTTGGCCAAGCACGCCCTGGCGAGCCGCTGGGTCAGAGGGTGAGGCCGCTAGGTCTTCTAGCGATGAGAAAAAATTCTGCATAAGAGGGGCTAAGCCTGCCGCGCGATCAGCCAGCAGGTTATCGATTTGCGTTACCTGACTATAGTAAGTGTTTAAGGCACTTGACTGAGTTTTGGCACTGTTTAATTGGTCAGCCACGTAAGTATTGAACTGACGTTCGATATCATTAACACGAACGCCGCCTCCCACACGCCCCTCTCCTAACTGAGCCAACTCTCGGTTATAGCCAGGTGTATAGACGTTACTAATATTATTACTGCTTGTATTCAGGGCATTCTGCGCGGCATTGAGGCCGCTTAAGCCGATCGAAAACATGCTCATGGTTCAGTTCCTTAGGCTAATACCTATATATGCTATAAGTATCGGCACTACGCAGAAAAACTTGAGGAGTGGGCTAGCGGGAATCAGCCAGAAAATTACCGCCCGGATTAAGTGGCCCCATCGACTTCATTACCGCTACTAGCTTGTCTGCATAGCGCGGGTCGGTGGCATAACCACCGCGCTGTAACTCTTGTGCAGCCTGTTCTGCACTAGGCGCCTGGACGACACCGGCATAACGCGGGTTATTACTAATCAGGCTGGCATAATCGGTAAAGGCGTGTTCAAACGAGTCATAGACGCGGAAAGTATCGACCACCTGCGTCCTTCGCCCATTGATATATTCGTGCGTCACAATGTCGGTTGTTTTGCCCTGCCAATGGCTGCCGGCTTTGATACCAAACAAGTTGTGGCTATTATTGCCATTGCGAGTCGCGATTTCGTGCCGGCCCCAACCAGTTTCAAGTGCCGCTTGGGCCAAGATTAATTCGGCAGGTACCCCCGTGGTGGCACTGGCCGCCTGGGCTGGAGCTGCTAACGTTTGGATAAATTGGTCGACGTGACCCGAAGCCGTCTGCTCTCGCTGATTCAGCACGGACTCATTTACCGCATTCCCCTTCTCCATACCTTGGCGAATGGCCTCGAGCTCGGCTAAGAACCGACCGCTGCCCTGGGGGATTGCTTCAGCAATAGAATCTTGATTTGCTGAGAAAGATTCATCCAGCATACGAGGCGTACCCCGAGGGATACCGGCGATCAATGCTTGCAGCTCTTGATCCGCTTCTGGCTGCGCTTTTGAGATCGCCCCCTGACGCTCCAACTGCTCAACGAGGACTTCAGCAAGGCCCATTCCACGCGAAGCCATCACCTGTGACCACTGTTGATCAAGCATTGATTGATATGTATCCGTCGCGCTGCTGTTCATCAGCCCTGAGCTGGGCGTCGCGTCGCGCATACTCTTCATCATCATCTGAATAAAGAGCGCTTCAAACTGTTGGGCTGCGCCATTTACACCCGCTTCGGGGTCGACCCTTGCAGTGTGTTGAAGCCGCTGAAAGCCGTTCATGTCCAGGGCGAATTGGCTGGTCATATCACTCGTACTCATTAAATGACCTCCAATTCAGCACGTAATGACCCCGACGCTTTCAACGCTTCTAGTATCGACATTAAGTCCTGAGGCGTCGCGCCTAACGCATTCAATGCATTGACTACTTCGTTGAGCTGCGCGCCCTCTACGATCTGTAGATATGCCTCTTGCTGCTCAATATCAATATCTGCGTCGGGCACCACAACTGTCTCGCCCTCGCCAAACGGATTCGGCTGGCTAACGCCAAATTGGGTATCAATCATGATCGACAGACTGCCGTGAGCTACGGCTGCTTCCCGCAGTGTGACGGCACTGTTCATCACTACCGACCCTGTACGTGAGTTCAGCACAACGCGTGCCGGAGCCTCCGTTGGTGTGACCTGAACGTTTTCAATGCGCGCCATAAAGTTGACCCGCGCATTATCATCGGTAGGACCGTCAAGGGCGATGACTCGACCATTACGTGCATAAGCCACCGACTGGCCAAACTCGTTATTAATAGCCGTTACCATGCGCTGAACGGTGCCAAAATCAGAGTCGTTAAGCTGTAATTCAAGCATGCCACCATTGCCACCTAGGTTAAGCGGCACTTCCCTCTCAACCAGTGCGCCATTGGGAATACGCCCCGATGCCTGCTGATTGATTTGTACACTACTGCCACCCGCTTGGGCGCCAGCGCCGCCCACGAGCATATTGCCTTGGGCAATGGCATAGGTATCACCATCGGCACCCTTTAGAGGTGTCATCAACAGCGTGCCGCCGCGCAAGCTGCGCGCGTTGGCTATCGACGAAACGACTATATCTAGACGCTGACCTGGCCTTGAGAACGGCGGGAGATCAGCGGTCACCATCACCGCAGCTACGTTGCGCAGTTGCAAGTTCGTGCCTGCAGGCACGGTCACCCCAAGCTGGGACAACATGTTGGTCAGGCTTTGGCTTGTAAAGGGCGCCTGGGTAGTTTGGTCGCCGGTACTGTCGAGGCCGACGACCAAGCCGTAGCCTACCAACTGGTTATCTCGAACGCCGGCAAAGCTCGCCAGTTCCCGAACACTTTCCGCCTGAGCAGGCAAAGCCAGCGCGCACATTAGCACTAAGGTGGTAAGTTGAATAAGCCAAGCTTTGATGGCTTGCCGACAATTAATCCACACATTTCTTAACCGCATCACGATAACCCGCTGTCCCGCGTTCAGTGATCGACCGGCCATTGAAGGGCCTGTCTGTCGTAGCTCTGTCATTGATGGCTCCCCATAGAGCTAGAACGGCGAGACGTTTAAGAAGAAGCGTTGTAGCCATCCCATGTGCTGCGCTTCGTTGATATAACCATCACCCACATACTCGATTCGAGCATCCGCTACCTGTGTAGAAGGCACGGTATTTTGTGCGGTAATCGTGCGCGGGTTAACCACACCAGAAAATCGGATGAATTCTGTTCCCTGATTGATGGCAATTTGCTTCTCGCCGCGTACGCGTAAATTACCGTTATTCATCACCTCTAATACCGATACCGTAATCGTACCGGTAAAGGAGTTATTGGCTTGAGAGCCTCCACTGCCGGTAAAATCATTTGCGCCAGAAACATCGAAGCCATATTCCGCAAGCGTATCAAGCACATCAGGTAGCTGTGCAAGCTCAAGGGTGGCACTACCACTACGCCCCGCATTGGATTGCGAATTTTTGCTTGCGCTGACTTCTTCATCCAGGACAATCGTCAAAATATCGCCAATCGAACGCGGGCGACGATCTTCAAAGAGCGGTTGATACCCTTGCCTGGCCTGATAAATAGAGCCATTCGGGATGGGAGGTGGACGATCAACAATACTAATTTGCTCTTGCTCGCCCACGACCGAGGCTCTTGGAATTTGAGCGCACCCGGCAACAACAAGCATTAATAGCGCAAGACACGCTAGCGCAATACGACGTGACATGTGGTGCAGCTCCAGCATAATGCAACCTATAGTAAGCCCAATGAGCAATATCCGTTACAGCTGGCTTAACCGTGCCAACATTTCATCGCTGGTGGATACCGCTTTACTATTTATTTCATAGGCACGCTGGGTCTGAATCATATTGACCATCTCTTCAACCACATTCACATTCGACGTTTCTACATAACCCTGGAACAATCGTCCTGCTCCGTTCATACCGGGCATATTTTCATTAGGTGCACCAGAGGCACCCGTCTCGAGATAAAGGTTACCGCCAATACTCTGTAAGCCGGCTGGGTTAATAAAGGTACTGACAGTGATTTGCCCCACCTCATTATCCAGCGCGACACCTGGCTGACGCACGCTTACCGTGCCATCTTCGCCGATATTCACCGACAAAGCGTTTGCAGGCAGAAATATTGCAGGCTCAACAGGGTAACCATTGGCGGTCACCATCTGGCCATTTTCATTTAACTGAAAACTACCATCACGGGTATAACCCGACGTTCCATCGGGCAACAGAACTTGAAAAAAACCTTCGCCATTAATGGCTAGATCACGCGAATTCTCAGTCTGCTCTAGCCCACCTTGGGTATGCAAGCGCTCAGTTGCTACGGCGCGCACACCGGTTCCCACCTGCATGCCAGAAGGTAGGCGATCCTGAATATTGTTCTGAGCACCTGGCTGGCGCATGTTCTGATACAACAGATCTTCAAACACTGGGCGTGAGCGTTTGAACCCATTGGTACTCACGTTAGCCAGGTTATTTGAAATGACGTCTAGCTTGGTTTGTTGAGATTCCAGGCCTGTTTTAGCTGTCCACAACGACTTAATCATAATTACGCTCCCTTGACCAACTAACGAACTTCAGCGTTGAATGGCCAACATTAACCTTGAATAGAAAGAATGCCGTTGGCGCGCTGGGCATTTTCGTCAGCGGTACTTAGCACTTTCATCTGCATATCGTAACGGCGTGCAACATCGATCATCGAGACCATGGCATCAACAGCGCTAACGTTGCTGCCCTCAAGCGCGCCGCTCACCAGCTTGGCATCTTCATCAGCAGGCAAGGCCCCAGGTCCACCTTCCTCATTCGGTGGCGCACGAAAAAGGCCGTCTTCACCGCGTGTTAACGCCCCCTCTTCAGGCGTCACCAGCTTAATTCGGCCTACCTCGACCAGCGCCTCTGGCCCTACACCTTCGGGAATGGCACTAATCGTCCCATCGGCACCAATCGATACCTGCGCCCCTTGCGGAATAGCAATGGGACCACCTTCACCCATTACCGGTCGCCCAACGCTGAGCAACACACCGTCACTGTCTATCTGCAAGTCGCCACGCCGTGTATAGGTTTCAGTACCGTCATTCGCTTGCACTGCCATCCATGCGCCGTCCTGCATAGCGACATCAAGCGTGCGCCCGGTATACTCGACCGGGCCCTGGGAGAAATCACTGCCAGGTGTGGTGGTCACCGCTGAAGTGCGCGTTGCCAGTAACGCTTCACCCTGAACGGGCACCGCTCGGGCAGCCTGTAGCTGCCCACGAAAACCGGTGGTGCTCACATTCGACAGGTTGTTACTCACTACCGACTGCTGATCCATAGTGTGCTTAGCACCACTCATGGCGGTATAAAGCATTCGATCCACGGTACTTACTCCTTAACTTAGTGACCGATCATTAAAGGTTAATGATGGTCTGCAGGAGCTCGTCCTGGGTACTGATAGTTTGCGAATTAGCCTGATAAGCGCGCTGCGCAACGATCATATCGACTAGCTCGCGAGCCATATCGACATTGGATGTTTCAACTGCACTTGGCTCAATTAAACCACGCAAACCCGTACCCGGCGCGCCGACCAACTCTTGACCTGAAGAAGCGGTAGCGGTCCATAAGTTATCGCCATTTGGCTTTAAACCTTCGGGGTTACGGAAGCTTACGAGGGCTATCTGGCCTGCTGCTAACGACTGCTCGTTAGAGTAGTTACGCATAATAGTGCCATCATCTTCGATGGTGATACCCACCAAGGCACCCGAAGTATACCCGTCTTGCGTTACATCAGTCGCGGTTGAATCGTTACCAAATTGCGTTGTGCCGGCGAGGTCATAATCAAATGCAAGAGGTGAGGCCGCGCCACTATTAATGTTTAATGAAATTTCAGTCTGGCTGTCTTGGGCGGGCAGCGCATTGAACGCTGCTAAGAACGATGCTTCAGTCAGTTCCACATTTTCAATACTATCATTATAACCAGTAACATTAGCTGGCACATCACCCGCAGGGCCTGCAGGATCAGCTAAGCTGCCGTTAAATTCTACGCTATTGAATTCCGGATCAGTAACATCATCACTCGCATCAGTGAGCGCCGTTAAGCTAGTAGAAAAATCAGTCACTTCGCTTCCATTTGATACGGCTAATTCTGCTGCATCTAAGCCTGACTCAACATTGCCGATGGCAGTTTGTAAGGCTGCTATTTCAGGATCACTGACATCTACGTCACCTGAATCAATTAAATCACTTAAATAAGATTTAGCAGATTCAAATTGCTCGCGTATTTGCCCAATTTGGCTGCTTAGTACGGTTTGGGAGGCGTTAAAATCTTCCTGTGCAATATTTAAATTATCTGCTGCAGTCAAATATTGAGCAGTTATTTCTCGCACAGCAGTTAGTGTGCCATTTTCACTAAACTCGACTAAAAAATTATTCTCTGGGTTGTACTCATTCCCAGCTACCACTTTTGCCTCCCAGACATTTTGATTAGTGCCATCCGGGCTGCCAACTTTTTCATAGTAAACTGTATTATTAAAAGGATTACCTAACGAGTCATAGACGGTAAAATTTGTCGAGAAATGGAAATCGATCTGTTCACCATTCACTTCCACCCTACTGAGATCTTCGCCTACTTGCTCGCGAGAATCCAAATTAAGCACATTATCGACGCCCGTTGTTGCTCGGGCAGGTAGTGCCTCTGAGTCAACATTTAGCGCTTCTACCTGCCCCCCCGCCTGGACATTTCCTGCTGCGTCAGCGGCGTAGCCCATAATACGGGCTCCCTGAGCATTAACCAGGTCACCATCAGCTGTCATAGTCAGCTGACCGTTACGCGAATAACCTACTTCGCCGTTGGGCTGTTGAAAACGGAAGAAGCCTTCACCTGCAATGGCTAGGTCCATATTGCGGTTGGTGGATTCGACATTACCTTGACTAAAATTCTGCAGTACGGTTGAAGTGCGAACCCCAAGCCCTATGCGAGACTCTGCATATACATCAGCGAACTGTACGTTAGAACTTTTAAAACCCACTGTTTGCGAGTTGGCAATATTGTTACCCACCGCGCCTAATTTTTGCTGCTGAGCGCTTAGACCACTGAGTGCTTGTGAAAAACTCATGATGTTCCCCTAAGAAAGCTGTGTTTAATCAAATACTGTGATTAATTAATAGTTAAAGAATTTGTTTAACGTCATTCAGACTGATTTGGCCGTAAATAGCGCCTAAATCCAACCGAACGTTGCCACTGCTATCATTAGGCGTCACGCTGTTGACTACCGCGTACTGCAAGGCTGTGGATTCGATTTTTTCACCTTCAGCGTTGGTCACTTCTAATTGAACCGAGTATCGACCGCTGGCCGCTGATTCTTTCTGCTCATTGAGACCGTCCCACTGGAAGGATTGAACACCTGAATCTAGCGCCCCGAGGTCAAGAACTCTAATAACTTGACCACCTTCCCCGACAATTGTCGCTTTAACATTCGCCGCTGGCTCGGCCAGCTCTATGCCGAAGGGCGTGGTGTAAGAGTTTCCTTCGCCATCCTGCTCTACTAATACATCCTTACCGGACACCATAACGCCTTTGCCGATTAGGCCGCTCGCCTGCAGTGCCTGATTGGCATCCATTTGGCTGGTGATGCCTTCAAGCGTGCTATTTAACTCTTCAATGCCGCTGACCGTGTTAATTTGCGCTAACTGCGAGGTCATCTCCGAATTTTCCATCGGCTTAAGCGGGTCTTGATTTTGGAGCTGAGTGATCAGCAATGTCATAAAGCTTTCGCGCAATTCATCGGATTGGCGTGCAGAAAGCCCATTGGCCCCACCACCATTCACGTTACTCAATACACTCGTATCGATATTCATGGTTTAGCCCTCACCCAGCGACAGTGTCTGCATCAGCATTTGCTTACTGGTATTAAATACTTCGACGTTGGCTTGATAAGAGCGCGAGGCAGAAATCATATTGACCATTTCATGCACGGGCTCAACGTTGGGTTTGGCCACATAGCCTTCTTCATCCGCTGCCGGGTGGTTGGGCATGTACTCCATGCGCAGTGGGGAGTCATCTTCCACCACCTCGGTAACACGCACACCACCAACCCCATAGCGATTGCCTTGTGCCTGAGTCTCAAACATGACCTGTTTCGCTCGATAGGTTTCGCCATCAGGCCCTGCAACGCTGTCGGCATTGGCCATATTGCTAGCGGTTACATTCATACGCTGGGACTGAGCGCTCATTGCCGAGCTGGCAATATCAAACGCAGAAAACATCGACATCGTGGATTAACTCCTCACTAATCTGGCCTGGTTTATTCGGGCTGCATGGCATTTTTCAGCCCTTGAATACGGCTGTTGAGCATCGTGAGACCGACTTGATAACGAACAGCGTTATCGGCAAACTGCGTGCGCTCACGGTCCATATCAACCGTATTTCCATCCAAACTAGGCTGGTCGGGAATGCGGTAAAGTAAATCGGCGTTACCCGCTCCACGCCATGCGGGGCCTTCTCCAGCAATATGCGACCCCGCGGTGCGCGTCAATGTCAGGCCGCCGCCGGTATTACTAGATGCACTCTGAGTACCGTCTACTGCTTTTTTCAGCTCACTAGCAAAATCGATGTCACGCGCCTTATAGTTAGGCGTATCGGCATTGGCAATGTTTGCCGCCAACACTTCATGGCGTGCTTGGCGTAAACTCACTGCTTGCTGATGAAAATTAAAGGCAGATTCCAGTTGATCAATCATGCCGACCCTCGCGTTGAGGCAAGAAATAAAATGGATTTTGTTGATGGTGAAGAATACGTCTGGAACTGTCAGCCTAAAGCATGGAACAGCTGTCGTTTCTACCAGCATTTCACGTGATACGACTACTACCTTTTCTCTACACTGAATGGTGAGTTCTTCTCGTTACTCTCCTCCCCTAGCTCCTTAGTAAGCGACTTCCCCATGCCACAACAACGCTTTCCTCAGCTCATCATCCATCATTACTGGAAAGTCTTCGTCATACTGGCAGGCGTATGCATGAGCATTACACCGAATGCCTATGCAGATGACGACCAGCTCATGCAGCAAGTACATGAATTTTTATATGAAGAAACCCAAGCGCTCGGGGAAGAAGTGGTAATCGAGCTACGCCCCCCATCACCGCATCTACCAAAATGCATTCAACCTGAGCCTTTTTTACCCAACGCCAACCAAGCCCCATTAGGCCGTGTTTCCGTTGGGGTACGTTGTGGTGAAAACGGTCGACAAGTCCGCTACTTACAGGCCCAAATAGATGTCATTGGTAATTATATGGTGGCCGCCAGAGATATCGATCGAGGCACACTAATTACATCCGCCATGCTCAGCGAACGCGGTGGTAATCTAGGCGATCTATCAGCTCAAGCGTTGACCGCTGAAGAAGACATCGTTGGTAAAATAGCCCAGCGTCCCATTCGCAGTGGTAGCGCCTTTTTAGCCCATTATTTACAAGCGCCTCATTTAGTTGAACGTGGGCAGCGCGTTACTGTCATAGCGCAAGGTTCCGCCTTCCGAGTTTCACGAGAAGGCGAAGCACTCGAAAATGGTGCTCTTGGTGAGCAAGTTAGAGTTCGTTTTGGCTCACGAGAAATCATGACTGCTCGTGTCGCCGAGCGTGGTATTTTGGTAGTGGATTTTTAATTCGCAGCCTAAAGTTAGGTCCAATGCTGCCGATATTCTGTTATACAAGCTACACTAAGCGCCAAGCGCATCGACGTTGACGATGAGGCAGACAACGTGAAAATTGATAACATTAATTCGCTATTACGCTCAAGCCAAGCCCAGCAGCGTGATGAAACGCAAAAGACTGATAGCGTATCACCCGTCGCACCAGGCGGCGCAGCTCGCGAATCGACTCAACTGAGTCAATCGAGTACTGATGAATCTCAGGATATTGATGCCGCCAAGGTGGAAGAGATTCGGGACGCTATTCGCGAAGGGCGCCTTGAAATGCGCGCCGACCGTATCGCCGAGGGCTTAATTGCAAATCTTAAAGATTTATAAGGGGACGCTTTAAATGAGCCTTGCATCCTTGCTTACCGATCAACAACGACGCCTTGACGCGCTCATTTCGTTGTTGTCTAGCGAGCAAAACTTACTGACGCAAGGGGACATTGATGGTGATGCGCTATCCCAAGTGGCACTAGAAAAGCAATCGCTGCTGGCCGAGCTAGAGCGTATTGAGACTGGGCGCTGCAATGTGCAAAAACGCCTTGGATATCCCGAAGGGGCTAGCGGTGCCAGAGAAGCAGCTAAAGATGCTGGCTGCCAAGCAGCCTGGGAAAGTTTGCTTGAAAAAAGTGAGCGGGCTGCACGTATGAACGATTTAACGGGCCAGATGCTGTCAGTACGTATGAAGCATAATCAAGCAATGCTGGATTATATTCGTCAGATCGCTGAAAAAACGCTCTATAAGCCAGATGGTCGTAACAGCGCCCAGCCGGGTAGAATCAACGCTTCCGCCTGATATATTCCCTCAACAAGCGCCCTGCATGACGCTTCAGTGAAAGGCCTCCTTCCTAGCCGGATTTCAAAGGCTTTCCATGTTCCATTTACTGCCTCATCATTATACAGCGCTGGTTGTTAGCGCATCGGGAGGAATCGGTGCTGCCATCATTAAGCAGCTACTTACCTCCTCCCAGGTCGGCCACATTATTGCGGTAAGCCGCCAACCATCGCAAATTAACAATCCCCGCCTTACCCATCTGGTACTTGATGTTTCCCAAGAGCAGGATAGGCAGGCGCTTCAAAAAGAATTGGCTGCCCGGCCGGTTCACTTCTTTTTCAACGCTATCGGCATTCTTCATGATGAAACGACACAACTGATTCCTGAGAAGCGCCTTGATCAACTTAGCTATGAAAATCTAGCGCAGACGATGAATATTAATGCCTTTACACCGATCTTACTGATAGCGGCTCTGCAAGACTCTTTTAAAGGATCACATCCTATGATTATCGCCAGCCTTTCTGCTCGGGTTGGCTCCATTGAGGATAATCGGTTGGGCGGGTGGTATAGCTATCGTGCCAGCAAAGCAGCTCATAACATGTTGCTTAAGACAGCATCGATAGAGCTGAAGCGCCTCAACAAGCAGTCAGTCGTGCTCTGCTTACATCCAGGTACCACCGACACATCGCTTTCTAAACCTTTTCAAGCAAGAGTGCCTGACGAGAAGCTATTCACGTCTTTATTTGTAGCCGAGCAACTCCTTGCTGTCATAGCTCAGCGCACGCCTGACGATAGTGGTAGCTTTTGGGATTGGAACGGGCAATCTATTGAATGGTGAGTGTGAGTTTTCCTACTCACGATTCACGACTTTCCCTTCACGCAAAAAAAATCCCCCAAGGCATCAGCCCTGGGGGGATTTTTCATTATAAGTGCCTGACGATGACCTACTCTCGCATGGGGAGACCCCACACTACCATCGGCGCTAAGCGGTTTCACTG
>NZ_JBRAMC010000005.1:0-419316 GCF_052959335.1 Vreelandella sp. H-I2 | reverse complement strand
CGCAATAGAGATGGCGTACTTGGTCACGGATAAAGGAGAAGTCGAGGGTGGCATCAATCTTACGCAGCAGGTGATTCTGAGGCACCAACTCGTCAAGCGTGACCATCTCGAGTTCAAACTGTTGGGGGGAGGGATCTTTTAGCATGTGCCCATAAAAGCAAAGCGCTGGCAAAAGCGCCAGCGCTTTGTCAGCAACCTGAGCCTCGCTTAATAAGCGAGGCTTTTACTGAACACTCTGGCTCGTTACTTTACAACTCGCAGGGTTGGCTTCTTCTTCGCCTTGCTCTTCGATTGAGCCTCTTTTTCAGACCCTTCCGATGGCGTTTCAGATTGATCATTACTCTTTTCGGTAACAGGCTCAGTGAGCGATAGCTCTGGCTTGCTAGAGGAACTCTCCTCGTCTTCCACATCCCCAAAAGTCTCGGCCCCGTCACTCAGCTCGGGCTCCTGACCGAAGACCATTCCAGCGCCGTTTTCCCGGGCATAGATAGCAATCAAGGCCGGCGTCGGAATCATCACCTGCATAGGCTGCCCGCCAAAGCGCGCATTAAAGCCTATTGCCTGATTCTCCATAAAAAGATCGCGAACGGCTGTCGGCGCCACGTTCAAGACAATCTGACCATTCTGAACAAACTGGCGGGGCACCTCTACACCTGGCAAGGTAGCATCAACAACCAGATAAGGCGTTAACTCATTATCCAACAACCACTCATAGAGTGCTCGGGCGAGATAGGGTCGACTCGATTTCATCTAGACTCCCTCCTCCTTACAAGTAAGGCTCCCAGCCTTTATCAAGCGCAAAGGAGCCGAATGAATTCAAGCGCGCATCTCTTTTTCACGCTCACTTAAAGATGCCTTAAACGCTTCACGCTCGAATACTCGTGACATGTATGCCAACAACGGCTTCACCTGTTTTTCAGGTAGCTCAATGCTGAGTTCTGGCAAACGCCAAAGAACAGGCGCTAAACAGCAATCCACCAGCGTAAACTCTTCGCTCATGAAGTAAGGCATGTCTTCAAAAATAGGCGATATACCAATCAGGCTTTCGCGCAGTTCTTTACGCGCCTTGTCCGCCTCTTTCTTTCCACCGCTACGGATCTGATCGACCATTGGACACCACTCACGCTCAATGCGATGCATCCATAAGCGACTTTGTGCACGCGCTACGGGATAAACAGGCAATAGCGGAGGATGAGGGAAACGCTCATCCAAGTACTCCATCATGACCTTAGACTCGTACAGCACTAAGTCACGATCTAACAGCGTAGGCACGCTGTTGTACGGGTTGAGGTCTGCCAGCTCTTCCGGTGGTTTTTCGTCGAGAACATCGACAATATCGACGGCAACCCCCTTCTCGGCCAACACAATGCGCACACGATGACTGAAATGATCATCACTACCTGAGTAAAAGATCATCGACGACCGTTTGGCCACAACACCCATGAAAGCATCCTCACATCAAAACAATCTTGGATAATAACACGCCAGCACACCCTTAGGGGAAGCTAGCTTGCTTTGCTTTATTGCCATGCTAACAAGCAAAAGGCGCACGGCTTACGCCGTGCGCCTTACTGACCATCAGCAGCTACTAATTAGTGGATATCTCGCCAGTACTCACGCTTGAGCAGGTAAGCAATCACACCAAAAATAAATATAAAGATCAGCACTTTAGGCGCCAACGCTTGGGCCTGAAGCTTGGAAGGCTCGCCTACGTAAGCCAGGAAGTTAGTAAGGTCATACATGGCTTCCTCAAACTCAGCAGGCTCAAGCGCACCCGGCTCTGTCACTTGCAACACATCACAAGATTGGTACTTACCCGATAACGCATCCGGCTCTTGTCCTTCTACTGGATGGTCAGTTTCAGCGCACACCAACTCTTGCACACCTTGCAGAGGCTCCAACACGTTAGGCATCGCTACCAAATCAAACACCGTGTTATTAACGCCCGTTGGACGGCTAGGATCTTTATAGAAACCGAGCAAATAGGAATAGATCCAGTCAGTTCCACGCAGACGCGCTTCTAGCGTTAAGTCTGGTGGCGGCGCGCCAAACCAGCTTTCTGCATTGCCGCTATCCATGGCATTATGCATCTGGTCGTTATAGGCCAAATCTGGCGAAAAAATGAGATTTTCTTCAACCAAATCCTGGGGAATTCCCAAGTCCTCCGCCGCTCGCGCAAAGCGCTGATGCTCTAGCGAGTGACAACCCATACAGTAGTTAACATAGAGTTTCATACCATTTTGCAGCGAGGCCTGATCTTGCAGATCAGGATCCATCGAGTGAGGCACACTTGCGCCTCCTGCAGCCATCGCTGTTACTGGCGCTAACGCGAAAAGGAGTCCAAATAGATACTTTTTCATTAGCCAGTCACCCTTTCCGGAACGGGTTTAGTCTTCTCCAGCTTGGTGTAGACAGGCATCAAGACAAAGAAGGCGAAATAAATGACGGTGCAAACTTGCGCCAGAATGGTTCGCCCTGCAGTGGATGGCAATACACCTAAAATACCGAGAATAACGAAGCTGATAGCAAATAGCAGCAGCATGATTTTCGAGATCCAGCCTTTATAACGCATTGAGCGCACAGGGCTACGATCCAGCCAAGGCAGCACGAATAACACCGCAATAGCGCCACCCATAAACACAACACCCAGGAACTTGGCGTCTAGACCAAACACCGAGAAGGTGATAGCTCGGAGAATCGCGTAGAAGGGTGTGAAGTACCACACAGGCGCAATATGATCAGGCGTCTGCAGCGGGTTCGCTGGCTCGAAGTTGGGCTTCTCAATAAAGTAGCCACCACCTTCTGGGAAATAGAACACCACCACGCAGAATACAAACAGAAATACCGCTACGCCGACAATGTCTTTAACCGTGTAGTAAGGGTGGAAAGGAATACCGTCTAATGGCTTACCGGTTTCATCCTTTTTCTGTTTGATATCGATACCGTCGGGGTTGTTGGAACCCACTTCATGCAACGCAATAATATGCAGCACCACGAGCGCTAGAATGACGATAGGCAACGCAACGACATGCAGCGCAAAGAAACGGTTCAGGGTAATACCTGAAATCAGGAAGTCACCGCGCACCCACTGCGCCAGGTCGGGGCCGATCGCAGGAATAGCGGAAAACAGCGAGATAATGACCTGGGCACCCCAATAGGACATTTGTCCCCACGGTAGAAGGTAGCCCATGAAGGCTTCTGCCATCAGCGCCAGGTAGATGGCCATGCCAAAAATCCACACCAGTTCGCGCGGGGCTTTGTAAGAACCATACAAAAGACCACGGAACATATGCAGATAAATAACGACAAAGAAAGCAGAGGCGCCTGTCGTATGCATATAGCGAATCAGCCACCCCCACTCCACATCACGCATGATGTATTCAACAGAGTCGAAAGCACCTTCTGCTGAGGGGTTAAAACTCATCGTTAGCCAAACCCCAGTCAGGATCTGGTTAACCAACGCTAGCATCGCTAATGAGCCAAAGAAGTACCAAAAATTGAAATTTTTCGGTGCGTAGTATTTGGATATGTGGTCTTCCCACATCTGTGTCGCAGGAAAGCGGTCATCCACCCACCGCATGAAGCCGCCTTTTTCCGCCTTGGCTTTAATCGGATTACCCATTAGGCAGTCTCCTCATCTTCGCCAACGATAATGATGTCATCATTTTCGAAGCGATAGGGTGGCACCTCAAGGTTAGTCGGCGCAGGGACATTAGTGAACACGCGACCAGCCAAGTCAAAGCGAGAACCGTGACAAGGGCAAAAGAAGCCCCCCGGCCAGTTTTCAACGCCAACACCCTCAGCGTCAGGCTCCGGCCGGAATAGCGGCGAACAGCCTAGATGCGTACAAATACCGATCAGCACTCCAATCTCGGGCTTAATGGAGCGTAGCTCACCCTCGATATAAGCGGGTTGCTGTGGCACCTCCGAATTAGGATCGGCCAATTGCTCATCGCTTAGCGACTCAGTGCGCTCAATCATCTCTGGTGTGCGATGGATAATCCAAATTGGACGTCCCCGCCATTCGACGGTCATCCGCTGCCCAGGCTCAAGCTTGGATATATCCGCTTGAACGGGAGCACCCGCCGCTCTTGCCCTGGCACTAGGCTGCCAAGAAGCCACAAAGGGGACCGCAACCCCGACAGCACCTACCGCACCCACAACGGAGGTGGCGCCTACGAGGAAACGGCGTCGGCCTTTGTTTACGCCGTTATCTGCCATTTAAGGTTTCTCCCATCAGCTTACCCGTTCCGCCGCAAAGGCGTCTTGCGGCGACGAATATTAAATACGCTCTATGGTAAAAAAACAAAGCGTCATGCACAAGAACTACCGCCCGTGACCATGGTGGTACAAGCAATATAATTTTTTGATATTCCAATAAAAAACGCCCAGGTCGGTGACCTGGGCGTTTTGCCGCATAGCGTAAAAAAAATTAACGCTTGGAGAACTGCGGACGACGGCGTGCTTTACGCAGACCGACTTTCTTACGCTCAACTTGACGTGCGTCACGTGTTACGTAGCCAGCGGCACGTAGCGAAGGACGCAGATCTTCGTTGTAGTTCATCAGGGCACGGGTAATACCGTGACGAATAGCGCCTGCTTGAGAAGAGCCGCCGCCGCCAGCGACAGTCACGAAGATATCGAACTGGCTTAGCGTTTCAGTCAACTCAAGCGGCTGACGAACAACCATGCGACCGGTAACGCGACCAAAGTAGAGGTCGAGGTCTTGGTTGTTGACAGTAATTTTGCCAGAGCCCGGCTTCATAAACACGCGAGCGGTGGAAGTCTTGCGGCGCCCGGTACCGTAATACTGCTGTGTCATGGCGAAGATTTCCTCAGATGTTCAGTTCAAGCGGCTGTTGGGCAGCATGCGGATGCTCGGCGCCAGCGTATACTTTTAATTTCGTGTACATGGCACGGCCCAAAGGACCTTTCGGCAACATGCCTTTAACGGCAGACTCAATAATACGCTCGGGCGCATGATCAAGCATTTTGTCGAATGTCATTGAGCGCAGACCGCCCGGGTAACCAGTGTGGCGATAGTAGGTTTTAGCCTTTGCCTTGTTACCGGTTACATGGACTTTCTCTGCGTTAATCACGACGATGTAGTCGCCAGTATCAACGTGAGGGGTAAATTCGGGCTTATGCTTACCACGCAAGCGGCGAGCAATCTCGGTTGCCAGACGACCGAGCGTTTTGTCCGTAGCGTCGACTACATACCAGTCGCGCTGGACGGACTGCGGCTTAGCACTGAACGTCTTCATGGATGAAATCACCAGATTAAATGTATTGGGTGACTTACACCGTTGTACGGCGAAGCACCATCCCTATTCTTTTTGGTTGCAAGCTTACGCTAGCAACATGCAGCGAGGCGGCATTCTACAGTAAAGATACTGGCAAGTTAAGCCATATCGAGATTTTTCTTGGCCGTCACATTGGTCAATTTCTAAAGGCACAACTCCTAAGGCTTATGAGCCAGCGCAAGATACTCCTGCGATTGCATTTCTTGAAGACGCGAGAGAGTACGCTGGAACTCAAACGTCAGCTTTCCACCGCTATAGAGTTGCTCAATTGGCACTTCCGCTGACATCAGCAGCTTGACACCGCGGTCATAAAACTCGTCCACCATATTGATGAACCGACGCGCCTGATCATCTTTTTTGGCATCCATACGACTGACGTTAGAAACCAGCACTGTATGAAATTCCCTGGCTAGCTCAATATAGTCATTCTGACTGCGCGGCCCATCGCAGAGCTCCAGAAATTCAAACCAAGCAACGTCGTCATGCAGGCGGCGTGTTTTAAGCACTCGGTGATTCACTTCTAGCGACGCCTCCGCCTCGCCTTCATTCCCCGCTATGGCTCGAAAGCTCCTTGACAACTCCTGCTCTGCCGCCTCATCCAGTGGCGAGTAGAAGATCGCAGCACGCTCTAATGCGCGTAGTCGGTAATCAACACCCGAGTCAACGTTAACCACTTCACAGTGGCGGTTTACAAGCTCAATGGCGGGCAAAAAGCGGGTACGTTGAAGCCCATCTTTGTATAAATCATCAGGCACGATATTTGAAGTGGCTACCAGTACCACCCCACGCTCAAACAACGCTTCCAACAAGTTGGCAAGAATCATTGCATCGGTAATATCCTTGACAAAAAACTCATCAAAGCAGATTACCCGCGCCTCAGTAGCGAACTTGCTGGCTATTAGCGTTAATGGATTCTTTTCACCTTTATAGTGGGTCAATTCATTATGGACGCGCTGCATAAAACGATGAAAATGCGTGCGCATTTTATCGGGAAAGGGCAATGCTTCATAAAACGTATCAACTAAGTAGGTCTTTCCACGCCCCACCCCACCCCAAAAATAGAGCCCTTTAACCCGAGGCACGACAGGGTCATCAGTTGATGATGATTTTTTGCCGATTAATCCCGCCATTTTGGCCTTTAGCCCTTTATTAGCGACTAATGCCTTCGGCATTGGCGTCGGAGCGGAATCAAGCTCATCGTAAAGTCGCTGTAGATGCTTTACCGCCAACTCCTGCGCGGGGTCATATTGAAAATCATCACGCTTCAAATCCGCTTGATAGCGCTCCATAGGCGATGCAGGGCGCGATTTTGACGCTGCCCTACCCGCAGATATTGATGACATGCACTCGCCTCCTACAGCCTGTAAGGCAGCAGCCAGCATAACCACTGACAGCTAAGATTAGCCTGTGATTATACCCGGAGAGACTTCTAAGCGCATGAGCGGATTGACCCAACCAGCTGACTGACGCCTATAATGGCAACCTGATTCGAATCTTAAGCTGCTAGTTAATGCAGCCTAACTGTTTATTAAGGCGCCAGGGGGAACACAGTGGACGCAAGCTCACCATTATTTTTTGCCGTGATCGGTTTCATCGTCGGTTTGATCGTTGGAATGGTCGCTTATCGCTTACTCAGCAAGAGCCAGCGCGAGGCTGCCTCCATGCGCCAAAAGCTACTCGAGCGCGAACACCAAATTGCCGAAATGAAGAGTAGCGTAGGCAGTCATTTAAATGGCATTTACCAGCGACTTAACAACATACGCGAGGAAGCGAGTCAACTGGAACTTCAGCTCAAAGAAGATGCAGCAGAATGGAATATTCGCGATGCAGCCATTCAGCCCAGCCTTGATCTTTCCGACATCAATTCAACGCCAGAACAGCAGGCAACAGTGAATGCCAGCACCCCCGCCATGCCCCGCGACTACGCGGATGGCAAGGGCGGCACCTTATCCGAAGACTTTGGCTTGAAAAGCCACGAGGCGGCGACACCCCAGCCTCCGCGCTACTAGCACTGATTGAAATTGATCGATTGAAACTGACAAACCCAGCCCCGAATAGCTGCCCATGACACTTCAACGGCAACTCGGGGCCCCTACTGTAGACTTAGGCTGGGTTATCAATGTCTACGAAGCGGTGCTCAACATCATACTCATCGCTTAACCACTCTCCCAATGCCTGAACCCCATAACGCTCTGTAGCATGGTGCCCTGCGGCAATATAATGAATACCCATTTCGCGCGCTAAATGTGTGGTTCGCTCCGATATTTCGCCCGATACGAACGCCTGCGCACCCGCTTCAAAGGCAGCAGTAATCATGTCTTGCGCGCCGCCGGTACACCATGCGATGCGCTCAATATCCCCTACCTGCGGCGCCTCAATGATCAACGGCTGGCGTTGTAATGTATGCGCAATTTGTTCGCCCAATGCGTTGACTGAGAGCGGCTGGGCTAAACGCCCCGACCATAACAACCCTTCACCCAGCTCACCATCCAGGCAACCCTCTACTTTCCACCCCAGCCGTCTGGCCAGCTCAGCGTTATTGCCCATGTCTGCGTGGGCGTCCAAGGGTAAATGATATGCCAATAGACTAATGTTGTTATCAAGTAATGTTTTAATCCGCTTCTGCTTCATGCCAGTAATCGCAACAGGCTCGTTTTTCCAAAAATAGCCGTGATGCACCAACACCATATCCGCCTGCCAGGCAACTGCTTCATCCAGTAGCGCCTGACAGGCAGTAACCCCCGACATCACACGTTTCACCTGCTCACTACCCGAGACCTGTAAACCGTTAACGGTAAAGTCTTTAAACTGTGCAGCACGCAGTTGATGGTCACAGGCCGCTACTAGCTGGTCACGACAGATCATATTGACTCCTTTATTGATTTAACTGCACCCGTGAGGAACATGCTAAGAAAGTGTTACCATAAATCCATTGTAAAACTCGCTGCTTTTTATCGCGAATACGTGATCGACCTGCCAAGGAATTTATTGCATGCGACGCTATGTGTTGCCTTACCTCTGGCCCGTTATCGCTGGCGTGCTGCTTGCTGTATTAATCCTGCTTGCACTCCCAGAGGAATTGCCCAATCCATTTAGCCGTTCACCGACTCAGGCACCTGCCCCCCTTGTTTCTTCGGTGCCAACAGCGGTAGAGCCAGTCCCTAACCGTCCTACCCCTGAAATTCATCAGGCAGCGCCACTATCTCGTAACCAGGGGCCAGTGAGCTACTCACGGGCAGTGGAGCAAGCCGCCCCTGCAGTGGTTAATATTTATTCTTCACGTATTGTTGAGCTCGACCAACATCCGTTGATGTCAGACCCATTTTTCCAGCAGTTTTTTGATAGCCGGGGCGACGACGCCACTACACATCAGCGAATGCTTTCCAGCTTAGGGTCAGGCGTCATTGTGAGTGAAGATGGCTACGTATTGACCAACCACCATGTCATCAATGGCGCTGATGAAATCCAGGTCGCTTTGCGTGACGGGCGGGAAACGCTTGCCGAAGTGATCGGCACTGACCCTGAAAGTGATTTGGCTGTACTGAGGATTGCACTTGACGACTTGCCTGTCATTGAACTGACGGACTCAGCCGATGTAGCAGTGGGTGACGTAGCGCTTGCCATTGGCAATCCTTTCGGTGTTGGCCAGACAGTCACCATGGGGATTATTAGTGCCACAGGGCGCAATCATCTCGGGCTTAACGCCTACGAAGATTTTATTCAAACGGATGCCGCTATCAACCCAGGTAACTCCGGTGGCGCGCTGGTCAACCCAGAGGGCGCTTTGGTCGGCATTAATACCGCGATATTCTCGCGCTCGGGAGGCTCTCAGGGCATAGGGTTTGCGATCCCCGCCAATCTTGCCCACAGCATACTCGATGAACTGGTCACACAGGGGCGGGTAATTCGCGGCTGGCTAGGCATTGAAGCACAGGCGCTGTCACGAGAACTGGCGGCCTCCTTTGGCTTGCAAACACCCCAAGGCGTCATCGTTGCAGGTGTCGTCAACGGCGGCCCAGCGGCACAAGCAGGGCTGGAACCGGGCGATGTACTCCTTGCCATCGACGGACAGCCAATTTTAGATGCCCGCTCCACAATGAGTGAAATTGCCTCCATACCGCCGGGCACATCACTACCGCTAACCATTGTACGTAGCGGTGAGCGCATGGAAATGACGCTAGAAGTTGGCGAACGCCCGCTTCCCGCTATTCCGATTAATGAAAATATATCCGGCCAACGCGATTCATAGTATGACTCACAATATATTACGACGAACACATCCTACATATTACGAAGAACACATCGCTAGTAATGTGAATGCGTTGGCACGGCGTAGGATTCTAGTCTCGAATACGGTACTCGGCTGAGCGGGCGTGAGCGGTTAATGACTCTCCCCGCGCCAATACCGAGGCGATTTTACCCAACTCAGAAGCACCGCCTGCAGAGCAGTGAATAATGGAAGAGCGCTTCTGGAAATCGTAAACGCCCAGTGGCGAAGAGAAGCGCGCCGTGCCAGAGGTAGGTAAAACGTGATTGGGACCCGCACAGTAATCACCAAGCGCTTCGGCAGTATAACGGCCCATAAAGATCGCACCTGCGTGTCGAATATCGTCTACCCACGTTTCTGGGGCAGCGACCGAAAGCTCCAAATGCTCGGGGGCGATACGATTAATCAGCGTAATGGCTTCTTGAATATCCTGGCAATGGATCAAGGCCCCCCGCGTTCGCAGCGACTCACGCACGATTTCTTCGCGCTCTAACGTTGGAAGCAGCCGCTCAATCGCCGCCTCAATGGCATCCAGGTGTTCTGCATCCCAGCTAACCAGGAGCGCCTGGGCATCTTCGTCGTGTTCGGCTTGCGAGAACAAATCCATTGCCAGCCAGTCCGGATCGGTCTGCCCATCAGAAACCACCATAATTTCTGAAGGCCCGGCAATCATATCGATCCCCACTTGGCCAAACACCGCACGCTTTGCGGTGGCCACATAAATGTTACCCGGTCCCACGATCTTGTCGACACGGGGCACGCTTTCAGTGCCATAAGCCAGGGCTGCAACCGCCTGAGCGCCGCCGATCGTAAAGACATAATCGACACCAGCCAAGTGAGCAGCGGCCAGTACCAGCTCGTTTAGCACGCCATCGGGAGTAGGTACGACCATCACGATTTCGCGAACACCGGCCACGTGCGCAGGAATCGCATTCATTAGCACCGACGAAGGATAGGCCGCTTTACCGCCAGGCACATAAATACCCGCGCGATCCAGTGGTGTAACTTTCTGCCCCAGCACCGTGCCGTCCGCCTCTTCGTATTGCCAAGAGTTGGGCTTTTGACGCTCGTGGTAGCGCTTAATGCGCTCAGCGGCGCTGGAGAGTGCTTCACGCTGCTTGGAAGGCAAGTGCTCAAACGCTTGCTTTAACTGCTCAGGTGTTAGCTGCAGTTCTTTCATGGAAGTAACTGAGAGCCGATCAAAGCGGTTGGTGGCTTCAATGACTGCTGCGTCACCACGCTGCTTAACGCTGATAAGAATCTCTTCTACGCGCGCCTGAACCGCCTTATCCGAAACACCTTCCCAATCTAACAGCGCATCGAGCTGATGATGGAAAGTGGCATCGCTTGTCGACAAGCGCGAAACCGTGGCAGCACGTTGTTCGCTTTTGGGATCGCTCATAGGTCACCTCCTATCATTCGGCAAGCTGTCTCTGACGCTGCTTAACGGCGCTATCCAAGCGGGCCAGTAGTGGTTTGATACGCTCATGTTTCATGGTCATGGCCGCTTTGTTTACCACCAACCGGGTGCTGATATGGGCAATAAGCTCACGCGGCTCCATGCCATTTGCCCGTAAGGTATTGCCGGTATCAACAATATCGACAATCTCGTCGGCTAAATTCATTAACGGCGCCAACTCCATAGCACCATAGAGTTTAATCACCTCGGCCTGGATGCCCTGCTCGGCGTAATAGCGACGCGCCACATTAACAAATTTAGTGGCTACCCGGCGTCGGGCACGTGCGGGCAGTTGGCCGGTGACGCCCGCCGTCATCAGCTTACAGCGAGCAATCTCAAGATCTAGCGGTTCATAAAGCCCTTCGGCTCCATGTTCAAGCAGTACATCCTTACCTGCGATACCTACATCGGCAGCGCCTAGCTGCACGTAGGTGGGCACGTCAGTCGCACGAATAACCACCAGCTTCACGTCTGGCAAGTTAGTATCAAATAGCAGCTTACGGCTTTTGCTTAGATCCTCTGCGGGCGTAATGCCCGCATCGGCTAATAGAGGTAGCGTTTCTTCCAGAATACGACCCTTCGAGAGGGCTAAAATCAGTTGCTTACTCATCGTTTAGGCCAATGGTTAATAGCATGCAAGCGCCAGTAGCATGCAGAAATAATAGTAAGCGAGCGTTATAGCAAGGCTTAGCCGGGAATACGGCGAATACGCGCACCCAGCAGCTGTAGTTTTTCTTCGATACATTCGTAGCCACGATCAATGTGGTAGATGCGATCCACCAACGTTTCGCCCTCGGCCATCATCGCTGCAATGACCAACGAGGCAGAGGCCCGTAGGTCGGTCGCCATCACTGGCGCGCCGGAAAGCTTTTCGACCCCGTCAATCAAGGCAGTGTTCCCTTCAAGAACAATGTTAGCGCCCATACGGTTAAGCTCTTGAACGTGCATAAAACGGTTCTCAAAGATGGTTTCAACCACCCGTGAGTGCCCCACGGCGACAGCATTCATTGCCACGAACTGGGCCTGCATATCGGTAGGGAAAGCAGGATAAGGCGCGGTGCGAATATTCACCGCTTTTGGTCGCTTACCGTGCATATCCAAGGCAATCCAGTCGTCGCCGCTGGTAACATCGGCACCCGCTTCTTCCAGTTTGGCAATCACTGCGTCCAAGATGTCCGCGCGGGTACGTTTGACCTTCACTCGCCCCCCGGTCATGGCAGCTGCCACTAAGAACGTACCCGTCTCGATACGATCAGGCATTACATCATGTTCGCAGCCGTGCAGTTTCTCGACACCCTCAATCGTAATGGTATCTGTTCCATGCCCGCTGATGTTGGCACCCATTTTGATCAAGCACTCTGCCAAGTCGACGATTTCCGGCTCGCGGGCAGCATTTTCCAAAACAGTTTTGCCATCGGCCAACGTCGCGGCCATCAGCAGATTTTCGGTACCCGTCACCGTCACTGTATCGAAGTAGATGGTCGCCCCTTTTAGGCGGCCGTCCACGCGAGCCCGTATATAGCCAGCCTCAACTCGGATTTCCGCACCCATAGCTTCTAAACCACGAATATGCAAATCCACTGGGCGTGAGCCAATGGCGCAGCCACCAGGCAGCGATACATCGGCCTTACCAAAATGGGCAAGCAAAGGCCCCAGCACCAGGATGGAAGCCCGCATCTTCTTGACCAATTCGTAAGGCGCATGGCACTGGGTAACCTGGGAGCCATCTAGCTGTATACTCAGCTTTTCTCCCATTACCGGCTCAACACCCATGCGACCCAATAATTCCAGGGTGGTGGTAATATCCTGCAAGTGAGGCAAATTACCAATCACTACAGGGCCATCGGCCAGCAGGCTGGCACATAGAATAGGCAGCGCTGCATTTTTGGCCCCGCTCACCCACACTTCACCGTCTACCGATCCGTTGCCGGTAATGATTAATTTATCCATGGAGCAACCGTTATTGGACGTTTTCCGGCGCAGTTTGCCACTGCGCCGGAGTAAACGTTTTGATGCTAATAGCGTGGAGCGCGCCGGAGGCGATCTCGTCACTCAGGGCAGCGTAGACAAGCTGCTGACGCTTGACCGGAGAGAGACCTTCAAAGGCATCGCCAACCGCAATCACCTGAAAGTTACAGCCTTCCCCCTGGATATAGAACTGGCATCCGTCGATACGGGATTCAAGCAGTGCTTTTACCTCGTTGGGTTGCATGGCACAAAACTCCTTTGGGGGTCATCTTTATTAATAAGCGTAATTGGGTCGACATAATAAAGAAAAGCAGCGCGCTTGGCGATGCCACTCCATCAAACAACCATGGTAGCCGCGGGTTGCTCAATCAAATCATCCAACTCAGCCAATGAGGCAAGTCGGCGAAGCGGTGCTGAAAAGCGGATAGTTTGAACCTGAATAGCGCGTTGTTGACAGATGCGCAACCATTCAAACAGTACGCTGATGGCAACGCTACTAGCTCTTTCGACGCGGCTAAAGTCGAAACTAATTGAGGTTAGTTCGGTATGTTTGAGCCATTTAACGCCACTGGCGGCCAAATCGGCCGCCAGTGTTACATCAACATCGCCCACTACCAGTAATGTTGCGTCTTCCACATTAACGGTGACGCTAGGGTCTGAAAACAGCGCTGTCACGCATCGCCTCCCTGCTCTAGCTCTTCAACACCTACCTCGGGCGACCAACCATTGATAACAGCGTCATAATCGCGATTATTATCGCGCATAGCTTGGTCAAACTGATTGCGGAACGTCAGGCCAAGGTTAATGCCATTGACGATCACATTGACGACCCGCCATTCTCCGTCTGAAAGCCGTAGACTATAGCTCACGGGGTAAACTTGCCCGTTATTAGCGACCACTTCCATGGCGACGCTCGCTTGATCATCGTAGCGCTGAGTCTGCTGGGCATCCAATACCCGCAGCTCGTCATAATCAAACGTCACCAGCCCACGGGTATAAGTGTCAATTAAGGTTTGACGAAACACATCGGCAAAACGGCTGCGCTGTTCGGGCGTAGCATTGCGGAAATAACTGCCCATCACGCTGGCGCCGATGTAACGAAAATCCGCCACCTGATCGAGATTTCGGTCCACTAATGCTTCAAGCTCACCCAGATTATTGGCGTAATAATCTTTGCGACCTTCAAGATCAGCCATTAGCGATTCTACATTATCGCGAACCAACGCCTCTGGCGACTGAGACTGCGCATGTAATTGCAACGGCAACAGCATTACCATTGTTGCTGCCATAACCACTAACCAGCGACCCAGCATTGATTTACTTCCATTCATAACCGTATCTCCCTACCCGTACACGTTAATGCACTGGGTGAATGCTTCGTTATCTGCAACGTTAATTACTTGCCATATTGGACACAAATTGCTGAATAAGTTCTTCCAGCACCAGCGCCGACTGGGTATCGCGAATCGTATCGCCATCCTCCAGCATATCGGGGTCCCCGCCCACACTTAAACCGATGTACTGCTCGCCTAACAGCCCCGCCGTTAGAATAGAGGCAATTGAGTCTCTTGAAAGCTGGCCTTCCAGCTCACTATCGAGACTCAGTACCACCCGCGCATCGTACCATTCAGTGTCTAGCTCAATCGTTTCTACCCGCCCCACCGTCACGCCAGCCATGGTGACTCGGGCGCGGGGCTTTAAACCGCCGATATTGGCAAAGTTGGCCTCCAGCTCAAATGACTGTGCGGGCGCAGAGAGCGTGAGTCCGCTAACACGCAAGCCGAGGAATACTAGCCCCAAGATGCCAGCGATCATAAACAGACCAACACCGAACTCCATGGTTTTACTGCGTTTCATGAAACTGCTCCACCCATTAAAGGCCGCCAAACATGACGGCAGTCAACATAAAATCAAGCCCCAGAACTGCAAGCGACGAATACACGACCGTCCGCGTCGTAGCACGCGATATTCCCTCCGACGTCGGCACCAAGTCATAACCTTGAAAGACAGCGATCCAGGTCACCACCAGCGCAAACACCGCGCTTTTGATCATGCCGTTACCAACATCGTTGATAAAGGCCACATTGGCCTGCATGTTGCTCCAGTAGGAGCCCTCAAACACACCCAGCCACTCGACGCCCACCAAATAGCCACCCCAGATACCTACCACGCTGAACCCCACCGTTAGTATGGGAAGGGACACGAACCCTGCCCACAGCCTTGGGGCCACCACACGGCGCAACGGATCAACACCGATCATTTCCATGCTAGTGAGCTGCTCAGTGGCTTTCATCAGACCGATTTCAGCGGTTAATGCCGACCCCGCGCGGCCAGCGAACAACAGCGCTGCCACTACCGGCGCAAGTTCGCGCAACAACGACAGCGCCACCATTTGCCCAAGCGCCTGCTCAGCGCCGAAATCGACCAGGATGGTGTAGCCCTGTAGCGCCAGCACCATGCCAATAAATAGCCCCGACACCAGCACAATGGCGAGGGAAAGCACACCGACAAAGTGCATTTGATGTAACCATAACCGCCAACCTTCGCGAGATGGCACGCCGATAGCAGATTGGAAGAGAAACACCCCTGCACGGCCTAACGCTTCCATTAAATCGCACCCTCGACGCCCAAGTCGGGTGATGCGCACGGCGCTGTTAGAAATTCTTGACTGCATTATCTTGCCCTGTGTTTACCCACCATTCGTGCGTTTACGCTAATTTGCCCGTTACCCTATCTTTGCCATCTGGGCTTCACCCAGAATATCGCGGTAAAACGCTTCTGCTGGATAGTGAAATGGCACCGGCCCATCGGGCTCACCATGAATAAACTGGCTAACCCGTGGGTCTTGATTGGTGTCCAATGTCTGCGGCGTACCATGGGCGACTACTTGACCGTCAGCAATCAAGTAGAGGTAATCCGCAATACTCAAGGTCTCTTTTATGTCATGAGACACCACCACAGAGGTCAGTTGCAGCGCCTGATTAAGGCGCTTTATTAGCTGCACCAGCACGCCCATTGAAATGGGGTCCTGACCGACAAACGGCTCGTCATATAAAATCAATTCTGGGTCCAGTGCGACGGCACGGGCCAAAGCGACCCGTCGCGCCATGCCTCCCGATAGCTCTGCGGGCGTTAAGTGCCGTGCCCCGCGCAGCCCAACCGCCTGCAATTTTAGCAGCACGAGGTCGCGCACCATCGTATCTGGCAAGTCAGTATGCACCCGTAGTGGAAAAGCAACATTTTCAAATACGTCTAAATCCGAAAACAGTGCGCCACTTTGAAATAACATCCCCATCCGTTTGCGTAGCGTAAACAACGCCTTTCGAGATAGCCGGTGCACATCCTGGCCATCGATCAATATACGTCCACGCTCTGGCGTCAGTTGCCCCCCGATCAGTTTAAGCAGCGTTGTTTTACCGGTACCGCTTGGGCCCATGATGGCGGTTACTTTTCCGCGCGGAATTGTCATATTTACGCCACGGAAAATTTCGTGATCGCCACGAGAAAAGTGAAGATCTTTAACTTCTATAAAAGGAGTATCTATCATGGATCAATTGACTCTTAACGCGGCGAAGCAAGGGTAACTATCATACCCTAGTTGCCACTATCACAGTTAAAAAACACCGTTTCTACAACATTATCGAACATTGAACTATAACGCTACTTATCATTATTCAGCGATTAAGCCCTCTTAATGATGAGCCCATTATTAATTTAGCCGCGTCATCGCTCTGTGGCCTCACCACTTTATATCTCGAGCGCCTTTGTGTTGAGTGTCTATGCCCTAAACGCCCTACGCACTCAGGGCTAACGAACTCAACTACTGCCTATAAGGGGTGTCGAGGTGTTATTATTGGCGGTTACTACTATGTATATTTTCAATTGTTAAGAGAAAACTCTATGCGCCAGCCTATCGCTCCGCCCAGCCTACTTCGCGAAAGCGCACTGCGTACGCTGCAAATTGAGCAGGCAGCTATTGGCGACCTCCAGGCTAAGCTAGATGAGAGCTTCGACCGTGCCTGCGAGCTAATCCTCGCCTGCCAAGGACGCGTGGTAGTGACCGGCATGGGTAAGTCGGGGCATATTGCTGGCAAGCTAGCGGCGACGCTAGCCAGTACTGGCACACCAGCTTTTTTTGTTCACCCCGGCGAAGCCAGCCATGGCGATTTGGGCATGATTACCCGCGCAGATGTCGTACTGGCGCTGTCTAACTCCGGTGAAACCGCCGAAGTCACAGCACTCTTACCGCTACTTAAGCGTCTGGGCACGCCGCTTGTCAGCATGACGGGGCGTCCCCACTCCACACTTGCTAAGCACGCAGATGCGCATCTGAACAGTGGTGTTGAGCGTGAGGCATGCCCACTCGATCTGGCACCTACCAGCTCCACTACAGCGGCGCTCGCCCTGGGCGACGCTTTAGCTGTCGCGCTCTTGGAAGCGCGTGGCTTTACCGCTGAGGATTTTGCCCTTTCCCACCCAGGCGGCAGTTTGGGAAAGCGCTTACTGCTGCGTGTCAGAGACCTGATGCACGATGGGGCGCGCCTACCTAAGGTTACACTGGGAAGCCCGCTGCGCGACGCGTTATTAGAAATCACCCGGCAAGGGTTAGGCTTCACCTGCGTGGTTGATAGCGATGGACGCCTGGCCGGGGTCTATACCGACGGTGATCTTCGACGCACGTTGGATCAGTTTTATAACCTGCGGGATGTGCTCGTTGATGATGTCATGACCCGACCGGGCAAACGCATTGGCCCCGACATTTTAGCAGCCGAAGCGGTACGTATAATGGAAGAAAGCCGGATTACAGCGCTAGCAGTCGTTGACGAACAACAGCGCCCTATCGGGGCTTTACATATGCATGATCTGCTTGCCAGCGGCGTTATTTAACGCATTGGCATTACTCAATAACGTTACCGACCCGCTTAACGAATTTAATGAAATGGAGGCTCTATGACCCTACCTGCTGCGCTAATTGATCGACTCCGCCATGTGCGCTTATTAGCACTGGATGTTGACGGCGTACTCACCGATGGTCGCCTGTATTTTCAGGCCGACGGTATCGAAATCAAAGCGTTCCACACCCAGGATGGCCATGGGCTTAAACTGCTCAAACGAGTAGGCATTCACGTTGCGCTGATTACGGGGCGCGATTCATCGATGGTTAGCCAACGCGCCGCAGCACTTGGCATCGACCATGTCCATCAAGGCAGTGAAGACAAGCTCTCCACCCTGCGCGAGCTTTGCCAGCGACTTGATGTAGAGTTGGAACAGGTGGCCTATTGTGGTGACGACCTCCCTGACCTAGCGGCTATTAAACGTTGCGGTGTCGGCATCACCGTTCCTAACGCGCCGGATTATATGCACACTCATGCCGATTGGATTACTGAGCGCCTAGGGGGCCACGGCGCTGCACGCGAAATTTGCGATACATTGCTTGAAGCTCAGGGGCACTGGGGCGCGGTGCTCGACACCTATCTGCACGGCCGTAAATAAATGTTTAAACGACTTAAAGTGCGCGTCTGGCTAACCGGCTTAGTGCTCTCTTTGGGCGTACTGCTGGTTTGGCTTGACCCAGGGGGACCTCAAGACATTACCATCGATCCTGAAGCGCAGGCGCAGGAGCCGGGTCACGTACTCGAAAACGCTGAAATTACGTTATTTGGTGATAATGGCAGCATCATGCAGTCGTTAGAAACACCACGCCTTATTCATACTCCCCAGCGAAGCGAGACCTGGACAGAAGCGCCCAAAGCAATATTGTATGACAGTGAGAATCGCCAGTGGTTAGCCAGCGCCGATGTCGGCATGCTCAATTCCTCTACCCAAGCCTTGCTGCTGTCAGGCTCGGCTAACCTGATCGCTCCAGACGAAGGTTGGCAGTTAGATACCGAGTTATTGCATTATGATGGATTAAACCAGCATGCGTGGAGTGAAACACCGGTAATGTTGCAGCAACCGCCCCAGCAAATGACGGCTTCACGTATGGACGCGTGGCTTAACGATAGCCAGGTTCGCTTAACTGACAATGTGCGCGGTATACATCCCCCGGCCACGCAACGCTAATAGGAATCATCATGAAAGCTATCATTTACACAGCCGTTTTCTTCATTAGCTTTTTTGCCCTTTCGATACCGCTATCGGCACTGGCCCAAACGAGCACTTCTTCACAACAGGCTCCGGTAGAAGTGGAAGCAGACCGCTTAGACCTTGATCAGCGGGCGGGCACCGCCGTTTACACGGGAGATGTAGACATTCGTCAAGGCGAAATGCAATTACGTGGCGAGCGGGTAGAAATTGAACGCAACGAGGCAGGCGAGCTTGCTCTGGCGACGGCCACCGGTGAGCGCGCCTATTTACGCCATCAAGCTGAAGGGCAAGATGGCCCTACAGAAGGCTGGGCGAGGCGTATTATCTATCACGTCGCCGAGCGCCGCGTAGAGCTGATTGACCAAGCCGAGCTCATTCAGCAAGAGGATACTTTTAGCGGCGGTCGCCTTGAGTATTTTATTGACCGTGAGGTGATTCAAGCGCGCTCTGATGTTGACGGCAGCGAGCCCCAGCGCATACGCATGACTCTTCAGCCGGAACAATAGGAGCCAAGCCGTGCCAACAGCAGACACCGCACCGATTAAAACTCTTTATGCTCACCATTTGGCCAAAAGCTACAAGCGGCGCCGAGTGGTTAAAGACATCAATATAGAAATTTCCCAAGGTAGCGTTGTGGGCTTGCTCGGCCCCAACGGGGCGGGCAAAACCACCTCGTTTTATATGATTGTTGGGTTAGTGAAATCCGATGCCGGCAAGGTAGGCATCGACGATGTGGACTTAACTCGCGCCCCCATGCATGAGCGCGCAGCGGCGGGAATTGGTTACCTTCCCCAAGAGGCATCCATTTTCCGTAAATTATCGGTTGCCGATAATATTATGGCGATACTCGAAACCCGCAAAGAGCTTAACCGCAGCGATCGGGAACAGCGCTTAGAGGCTTTGCTTGAAGACTTTCATATCACGCATATCCGCGACAATCTAGGCATGAGCCTATCGGGCGGGGAAAGAAGGCGTGTGGAAATCGCTCGCTCACTAGCGACAGAGCCTGCCTTTATTTTGCTAGATGAACCTTTTGCTGGCGTAGACCCAATTTCGGTAGGCGAAATAAAAACCATCATCCGTGCGCTAAAGCAGCGCCATATTGGTGTGCTAATTACTGATCACAATGTGCGTGAAACACTCGATATTTGTGACATCGCCTATATCGTGGGTGATGGACAAATCATCGCTAGCGGCTCCCCAGATGCCATTCTCACAAACCAGAAGGTGAGAGATGTTTATTTGGGTGCTGACTTTCGTCTGTAAGGCTTTTTTTAATTCTAACACTTCTTTTTGGCCTCTAAATAGTGGTCTACAATGACTTTGCCACCAATGGCATGCTTATTGCACTTGCACCTAATCCTCACTCGCACTAGTGTGGAGGATTCTGAATAACGAGTGGTTCTCAGATGGTCATGAAAGCTTCTCTACAACTGCGTATCGGCACACAGCTGACCATGACACCTCAGCTGCAGCAGGCCATCGCCCTGTTACAGCTATCAACGCTGGACCTTCGTCAAGAAATTCAGCAGGCCTTAGACGCCAACCCCCTGTTGGAACAGGAAGATGAATTTAGCGAACAGGCCGTCAGCGAGCCTAAAGAAGAAGAGTGGTCCGAAAGTATTCCCACCGAATTATCAGTAGATAGCGACTGGTCAGATACCTACCAGGATATCGGCAGTCACGGCGCCAGCAGTAGTGAAGGGCCCGACTTTGAGCGTCAGGCTGCCGGCCAGAGCCTTCATGGGCACTTGCTATGGCAACTGGCGATGACCGATTTTGGCGCGCGTGAACAGCAGGTCGCGGAAAGCTTAATCGATGCGTTAGACGCTAACGGCTATATAACCCAACCGCTCAATGACATCCGCGAAGGGCTTCGCACTCAAGGCATTGACGGACTTAGCCAGCGTGAAATAGAAACCATCTTGCTCAAGCTCCAGCAGTTTGAGCCAACGGGCATTTTTGCCCGCGACCTGCGTGAATGCCTAATGCTGCAGTTGGCGGCCCTTCCTGATGATACCCCGCTGCTGGTCCCCGCTCGCCGCTTAGTGCGACAGTTTCTTGAAGCGTTGGGCAAAGATGACATGCGATTGCTAAAACGCCGACTGGGCCTTGATGATGACCAGTTGGCGGATGTCATTTTGTTAATACGCAGTCTTGATCCACGCCCAGGCAGCGCCTATGGCGATACCGACGACAGCTACGTAACGCCGGATCTCGTCGTACGTCATGACCATGAAGGCTGGCATTTAGAACTCAACCCCGAGGCGCTGCCACGGCTGCGGATACAACCTGACTATGCCAGCTTGATAAAGCGTGCAGACAAAAGTCAGGACAACCAGTTTCTTAAAGAGCACCTTCAGGAAGCTCGCTGGCTGATTAAGAGTCTTTCAAGCCGCAACGATACGCTGCTACGTGTTGGTCGTGAAATTATCACACGACAAATTGGCTTTTTAGAGCATGGCGAAGAAGCGATGAAACCCTTAATACTCGCCGATATCGCCGAAGCCGTGGAAATGCACGAGTCAACTATTTCACGGGTGACCACTCAGAAATATATCCATACACCTCGGGGCGTTTTTGAGCTCAAATATTTTTTCTCAAGCCAGGTGAGCGGGCAGGATGGCGACAGCCACTCCAGTACGGCTATCCGCGCACGGCTCAAGAAGCTGATCCAAGAAGAGCCGCCTGGCAAGCCGCTTTCGGATAGCCGCTTAGTCACGCTATTAGATGAGGGGGGCATCCAGGTGGCACGTCGCACGGTGGCCAAATATCGCGAAGCGATGGGCATTCCCTCCTCCAGTGAACGGCGCCGTTTGCGCTAGCACTCGTTAACGTCTCAGGGAAACTCTCGACAAGGGCTTTGCAACGCGGCAAAAAGGGTTACAATCGAAGTACAGTCCGATGGATAAGGAGTACGTCAATGCAAGTTAATATCACTGGTCATCACGTAGAACTGACCGACGCCTTGCGTGACTATGTCAACGAAAAGCTTGAACGTGTAGAGCGCCATTACGACAATATAACCACGGTGCAAGTCACCTTATCAGTGGAGAAGGAGCGCCAGCATGCTGCCTGTACACTGCATGCTGCAGGCGCTGACTTACATGCCGAAGCCATAGACAGTGATATGTACGCCGCTATTGACGCACTAGCGGACAAAATTGACCGTCAACTCGTTAAACATAAGGAAAAAGCACAAGCTCGCGCCCAAGGCGCAGGTGTGCGTTAATTCAATGACGTTGGAAACCATACTCCCCCCGGAACGTGTTCTCTTCGACGTACCCGGGGGCAGCAAAAAAAGGGTGCTGGAGTTTTTCAGCACCTTTATTGCCCAAAATATCCCCAGCCTGGACAGTCAAGAAGTGTTTAGCCGTTTAATCGGTCGAGAGCGCTTAGGCAGTACAGGTATTGGTAACGGTGTGGCTATTCCCCACGCGCGCAGCCCCCACTGCTCTGCTCCTATCGCAGGTTTTTTAAAACTGGCAGAAGCGATTGATTTTGATGCTATCGACGGCGACCCGGTAGACTTGGTGTTTGTACTGCTAGTACCGGAAGAAGCCGATGATACGCATCTTTCTCTGCTAGGCCAGGTGGCGACCATTATGAATGATGCGGACACACGCCAGCAGTTGCGTAAAGCAGGCAGCCAGCGTGAGCTACTTGAGCTGATTACTGGCAAGATTCGTGAGCAGTCAGCAACCTGAGGGCCGTATAAACCTGTTTTTGAGCAGTTCAAACAACTGTTTCCGCTTACCACCCTCAACGCAGCTTGATCAAAGCAAAGAGAGACTCTATGCAACTGGTGATTATTAGCGGCCGCTCAGGGTCAGGTAAATCTATTGCCTTACAAGCGCTCGAGGATCTTGGCTATTACGCAATTGATAATCTTCCCGCCATGCTGCTGGGGTCGTTGGTTGACGAACTACGCGACCAGGGAGGCCGCGCCCACTTGGCGGTCAGCATCGATGCTCGCAACTTACCCGGTGCACTGGAGCGTCTGCCCTCGCTGTTAGAGGAGCTATGCCAGCGTAAAATTGATTTTCAAGTCATCTACCTGACGACCGATGCGCGTATTCTGCTTGAACGTTACTCCGCTACGCGACGGCGCCATCCGCTGACGCGCGATAGTGAAATGACGCTGGAAGAGGCGATTAATAAAGAAGAAGAAACACTGCATGATATTCGTGATCTAGCCGACTTACTCATCGATACATCACGCTTATCGGTACACGATTTGCGTCGTCGCATTACCGATCAAGTAGCGCACCAACGGCGCGATAAGTTGACACTGACACTCGAGTCTTTCGGTTACAAACGGGGTGTACCGTTAGACGCCGACCTGGTATTCGACGTTCGGTGTTTGCCTAATCCTTACTGGGATCCGACGCTACGTCAATTCACTGGACGCGACGCTAATATTGTGGCTTTTTTAAGCAGCTACCCGATTGTTGACGCCATGAGAGATGATATTCAGGCATGGCTTGAACGTTGGCTACCTGCTTATAAGAATAGCCAACGCAGCTACATGACTATCGCTATTGGCTGCACGGGTGGCCAACACCGTTCGGTCTATATGGTCGAACAATTAGCTGAGAGACTGGCACACAGCATAGGCGAGGTTCAATTACGTCATCGCGAACTAGGGCTGCAATATACGTTGGGAGGACAGCCAGACGTACCTTTAGCCAGCACTGTTTACAGCGACGAGCGACAAGAAACCTCTTAAGTGCCTCTACCCAATAATGACACCACTCGGCGAAAAGGAACCAGGGTGCCAGAAAGAATACTCACACTCACAAACCAACGCGGTTTACACGCACGCGCAGCCACTAAACTGGTTAAATGCGGCCAACATTTCACGGCAAAAATACGGATCTACAAGCAACATCAGGTGGCCGACGCCGCTAATATTATGTCATTGCTAATGCTAGCTGCCCCTTGCGGTACTGAGCTAAAGGTTAATGCAGAAGGGGACGACGCCGAACAGGCGCTTGATGCTATTCAAGCGCTGTTCGAAGCCCGTTTTGAAGAAGATCAGTAACCGCCCGCTTTTACTTGTCAGTCACCAGCCACCGTCATTGCATCTATTAACCAGCTTCCCGTGTGTACGCTGCCACGGGTATCGGTATCATCACCAATACCCACTAACCCAGCAAACATCCGTTCCAGGTTTCCGGCAATCGTAAACTCTTCGACAGGGTACTGTACTTTGCCGTTTTCGACCCAGAAACCTGCTGCCCCACGGGAATAATCACCGGTAACACCGTTAACGCCCTGCCCCATCAACTCGGTTACCCAAATACCCCGCCCCATTTCTTGCAACAGACTTTCACGGGATTGCAGCGGTGTTGCTAAACGCACGTTACGCGCCCCACCAGCATTGCCCGTGGTTTGCATACCCAATCTTCGAGCACTGTACGAAGAGAGCATATAACTGGCTATGCGGCCCTGGTCGATAAAGCGATTATTTCGAGTTTGCACGCCCTCACCATCAAACGGCGAACTCGCTGTAGCGCCTACTTCCATTGGCCTTTCTTCAAGGCTAAACCACTCGGGAAACAGCGGTGTGCCGAGCCGGTCGCACAAAAACGAGGCCTGACGGTAGAGCGCGCCACCGGCTAACCCACCGAGCAGATGGCCAATCAGACCGCTGGCCAACGACGGGTCAAACAGTACTGGAAAGGTGCCTGTTGGAGGGCGTTTAGCGCCGAGCCTACGCAGCGTACGCACCGCGGCTTCGCGCCCGACCTCGGCCGGGTCACGTAGCGCCTTCGGATCGCGCGCAGACGTATAATCGTAGTCACGCTGCATACCGCTAGCATCCTGGGCAATCAGCATACATGAAAGGGAATGACTGCTGCCTTTTTGGGTGCCTATAAAACCGTGACTATTGGCGTAAACGCGTACCCCTTCGCCGCTGGAGAGTGACGCACCATCCGACTGGGAAATACCCTCTACATCGCGTCCCGCCTGTTCGCAGGAAAGCGCCAGCTCGATTGCCTCATCCGTTGTGAGGGCCCAGGGGTAGTGCACTTTTAGATCGGGCAGCTCAGACGCCATGAGTGATGCATCGGCCAGCCCAGCGGCCGGGTCTTCACCGGTATAGCGGGCGATCGCCAGCGCTTTCTCTACCGCTGCCTGAATCGAGGCACTGCTGGCATCAGTCGATGAAGCGCTGCCTTTACGCTGACCGACGTAAAGCGTAACGGCAATACCCTGGTCACGCGATAACTCTACCGTTTCAACTTCACCCAGGCGCACACTGACACCTATACCCTGGTCAACGCTTGCGCCTACTTCAGCAGCATCTGCGCCCATGTGCTTTGCCAGCGCTAGCGCCTCTTCGGCCCGCGCGGTCAATAACGCCTGCTGCGCGGATGCATCAAATGCCTGTGCCATATAGCCTCCTTTTCCACCGAATGCCTCTTAATAGAATGTCTTCGGCGAATCAATGTTGTTCTCGCAGCTGGTATAATGCCGCAACGAATCTTGTCTATGAGTCACACTATGCGTAAGCAACGTCCCGATACCGTCCCAAGTACTAATGAACTAGAAGAGCAGGAAGAACGCCCAAGCAAGTCGCAACTCAAACGCGAAATGCATGCCTTACAGGCACTTGGGGAAACCTTAATCGCCATGCGACCGGCAGAGCGCGCCCGTTTCCCTCTTTCTGATGATATGCTGCGTGCTATCGAAGAAACCTCGCGTATCCGCTCTCACGAAGGCCGCCGTCGGCATATGCAGTACGTCGGCAAATTAATCCGTAAAGAGGATCTCACCGCTATTCAAGGCGTGTTCGACGCCATTGACCAAGAGCAGGAGCAGCGCGACCACGCGTTTCACCGCCTCGAAAAATGGCGTGATCGCTTAATTGACGAAGGCGATGCGGCGGTCGACCAGTTTATGGCCGAGTACCCGAACGCGGACCGCCAGACGCTGCGTCAATTGATTCGCAATGCACAACGTGAGCGCGAGCAGGGCAAACCACCCACAAGCTCGCGCAAGCTCTTCAAACACCTGCGAGAAACCCTCGCTCTTTAAAGGCGGCTCTTTAAAAACAACCTCTCTTTAAGAATGAACTTAAGACTGGGTACCACCGACGGTCAGCTCATCCAATTTCAACGTGGGCTGGCCGACACCCACTGGTACCCCCTGCCCCTCTTTGCCACATACGCCGATACCGGTATCCAACGCCATATCATGACCAATCATAGAGACCCGCTGCATCGCTTCCGGGCCATTACCAATTAACGTTGCCCCTTTTACCGGCGCTGTCACTTTGCCGTCTTCAATCAGGTAGGCTTCACTGGCGGAGAACACGAATTTACCCGAGGTGATATCCACCTGACCGCCACCGAAACTCACTGCATAAATGCCCCGTTTAACGCTTTTGATAATATCACTGGGCTCATCTTGGCCAGCGAGCATCACTGTATTGGTCATACGCGGCATCGGTAGGTGGGCAAAGGACTCTCGTCTCGCATTCCCAGTGGGAGCCATCCCCATTAGCCGCGCGTTGAGCTTGTCCTGCATATATCCCGTTAAAATACCGTTTTCAATGAGCGGTGTGTATTGACCCGGTGTGCCCTCGTCATCCACGCTCATTGAACCGCGGCTATCCGATATCGTTGCATCGTCCACAATCGTGACACCCTTGGCCGCGACGCGTTTACCCATCTTCCCGGCAAAAGCGGAACTGCCCTTGCGATTGAAATCTCCCTCAAGGCCGTGCCCCACCGCTTCATGGAGTAAAATTCCCGGCCAACCTGATGCCAGTACCACAGGCATTTGCCCAGCGGGGGCATCAATGGCTTCAAGATTGACCAGCGCCTGACGAACCGCCTCTTTAGCGTACAGTTCCGCCACCTGGTCATCGCGCAGCTTCGCCATGGAGTATCGACCGCCGCCTCCCGCACTGCCGCGCTCACGGCGACCGTTTTTAACCGCAATGACACTGACATTGAAGCGCACCAGTGGACGAATATCGGCAGCCAGCGTGCCATCACTGGCCCGGACCAATACCACCTCATAGGTACCCGAGAGCGAGGCGCTCACCTGGCTGATACTCGGATCAGCGGCACGCGCCACTCGATCAGCCTGTTTCAACATGGCAACTTTATCTTCCGCACTTAGCCCCGCTAACGGATCTATACCGGCATAACGCGACAGGGCTGACACAGGCTGAACCAATTGCCCAGGCAGACGCTTGCCACTACGCACGATGCCCGCCGCCGTACGACCGGTATCCATTAATGCATCGGCGGTAATTTGATTTGAGTAGGCAAAGCCGGTTTTTTCACCCGCCAATGAGCGCACGCCGACTCCACCATCAATATTGTAACTCGCTTCTTTCACCTCGCTATCTTCCAGTACCCACCCCTCTTGCCAGGTGCGCTGAAAATAGAGATCAGCGTAGTCAATGCCCGCGCCCATGGCGTAGTCCAACCCTGTTTCCAGGGCATCCAAATCCAGCCCTCCAGGCGTCAAGAGGATGGCTGCAGCCGTATCTACATCACTTTTATATGCGGTCATTGGGGGCCTTCTAAAGTAACCTGCGGCGAAGTCCAAGGACCTCGCACGCGATAATGGAGTGTCGTGGCGCGATCTAGGGCGTCGCCAAACAACTGATCAGCGAGGAACAGCGCGCCGCCCACGATGGGCGCACCAACGGCGATGGCCGCGATCGGTAAACTTTGCGTCACTGGCAGTGTGACGCCAAGTCGCTGGTCAAGTTCACGTGTCGCCAGATTGGCATTGCCAGTAAGCGTTAGAGTGGTGGCCGGGGCATCAATTTGCAATGGACCACGTAGCGTGAGCAGCCCACCGGTGACATCAGCCGTACCTTTGACACGATCAAACGCTGTACCTCGGCCGGTAACGTCAGAAAAATCCAAGCGCAAACGGCGCAAAATATTATCGAAATTGAGTAAGCCAATGAGACGCGCCGGTGCGGACTCCAATGTAACAAAGCTGCCGTCGCGGATATCCGTACTGATATAGCCATCGGCATGTCTTAGCGCCAATTGCCAAGGCGCCCCTGGCCAATCCAGAGAGGCAACCACATCAGTGCTGCGGCTGCGCATGGCCACAGGCTGATCAAGGCGCTCAAGGGCTGTCCCTATATCACCGCCTTGGATAGAAATGTCCGCCCGGGTATGACTGGAGGCAGTATCTCCCTCCCAGTGTAGCTCCCCGCGAGCGGAAAGCTGACCCAAAGTTAAGCCAACAGGCGTGAGCGAAAACCGCTCATCATCAGTTTTCCAGTAGGCCGTTAAAGGGCCAAAGCGACGTGACCCCATAGCAATTTCGGCTAACCGCAAGCGCCCATTGGGCACATCAGCCAGCCAATCTGGAATCACGGCAGGCGCCTCCCGCTGTGTTTCAACCGCTTTTAGCCAGGAGTCTGGTGTAGGCGCATCACTGTCATGTTGTACGTCCGCTAACGCCAATAAGCGATCAAGTGACAATGCCTCAATGGCCATGTCTAAGGGCTGCGGTGATTGTGCATTATACCGTAAACGCCCAGTAACAAGGTTACCGTTCATCCCCATATCAATAAGGCCACCGTTAACGCCACCATTCGCGCTAAAACTCCCTAAACACTCCTTCTGGTAAACCACGCATGGTGTTGTTAATGAAAACGTTAGTGGCGTTTGAGTACCCTCGCTAGATGATGTAGGCGCTCCGTCTACCATTAGCGGTGTGATCGCCTGCTGCCACGCTAGCGGGTCAAGCTGCGGTATATTGGCATTGATGGTAATTCCAGGCTGATTAGGCCAAGCATGTGCGTTCTCTGCTTCACTGCCTAAATATAGCGACCCGGCCATTGAGCCATTGCGCTGCTGAATGCGTGCAGACGCAATATCTGCCAAACGGCTTTCGATGCGTCCACTATCAATATCAGCAGTAACGGTCAAAGGCCATGGCTGCTGGGCAGTCTTGGCAAAAGGATCAGGCAAGCGACTGGTGATGCCCATTAGGCGACTATCCATCCGCAGGGTGGGAGTCGGCAATAGGCTGATGTTGCCCTGCCACTGCAGTTGCCCTTCAAGCGGTAGACGCCCCTGACGGCCACTCACTCCCGCTAGTTCAAAAAGCTCGGAGGTAGCGAGATTACCCTGCAGCGCTATCGCGTCGCGCTGGGTATTGAAATCTGCCGCTATTTCCCCGCCTAGCAATTGGCCACTGGCTTCGCCGACGAGCCCGCGGCTCTCCCCGTTCTGGAGCCACGCAAGATCTCCCTCAACCGCTTGAAGGCGTAAATCCAACGGTTGGTAAACGACTTCGGAAAATCTTGGAAGCGCATTAATTTCCAATTGCAGTGCTTCGGGGAGGTCCAATGGTAACGACAGCGCAATATCGCCATTTACCTCACCGGTCACGCTCAAATCGCTCAATTGTGAAAGGTCTATATCTGGCATCGCCTGCAGAAATGCCGTTAATGCTGTCCCGTCAGCTTGTAATTGGCCTGCAAGGTTAAGCGTGTCATCTTCCATCACCAACTCACCCCCTGAAGCAGTGACGCCATGGCTCTGGGCATGCTCTATTTCAGCTTTTAATACTCTGTCTTGCCATATGAGGCGACCTTTAACATCGTCAAGGCCCGGCCAGCCAGGTGCAATCGGTAAATGTCCTTGAGTAATCGCCAACTCAAGTATGGCGGTAAAGTCTTCGGCAGTTACCTTTTCCCCTAACGGTTGGCTTAGCTGTAACGAGCCCTCAGTGACGTAGCCACCAATATCATCGAGCAGCCAGTCCCGAAGGTCATCATCCATTACGCTAAGCGGTAGCCACTGGGCCAGCGGACGGTCTAACGCATCTACCTCGCTAAAATTCAAATCCAAACCAAAATGACCGCGCTGGTTGCCGGTGACCAAACCAAAGCCACCCGATACCTGTGCACCATCCCAATCAACGCTAAGGCGTTTACCACTCACCATCGTATTGGGCCCGTCATACACCCACTCCACTTCCCCCTCGGCACGTCGGAGTTGCATAGGGTCAGCAAAGAATTTGGGGAAGTAGAGCGTACTGTCGCCGGGGCTGCTAAACAGTACACGGCCGCGAAAGTCACGCGCCTGCACCCAAGCGTCCACCGGGCCACCACCCGGTGCCTGCTGCCACGGCGAGACTTCTACATTCGTTAGCGCCGCGTCCACCCCCCAGCGACCCTCCTGCTGCCCGACATGCAACCCCTCGACTTGCCCCCGAGGGGCGAGAGTTTGCAATACTCGCGTGACGGACTCAGGGAGCAACACATAGTCACGCCAAGCGGTCAGTGAGGCGAGTTCAAAGGCACTGGTACGCACTTCCCACTCCCCAGGCTGATGCGTGGCGTGCCAGTGGCGTGGTAAGGCTGGCCCCACGCTGCCGCCGGGGGGCTGGGCCCACTCCACACTTTCCGCATCGCCGCTTAGCCATGCCTCACCTCCTTCACCGTCGCGTTGCCACAAGCCATTGGCTTCAATGTCCCTTAACACTGCGTACTGAACATTATGGCGAAGCGTTAACTGTGGCACGCCGACGGCTACGCGGGCCTCTTCAAGCCGCCCGGCACGCCAACGACCCCACAGCCGCGCACTGCCCCCGGCCTGCTCTAAATAGGCCGCATGTTCAGGCCGGAACATATCTGCTAACAAAACTAACTGATCCAGCTGAATATCCAATTGAAACGCTGCCGAAAAGTCGCTGAAGCCCCGGTGGCCAGGCTGCATTTCCACCTTCATCTCAGCCGCCGGGAGAGCGACTTCGTGCGCTTGCTGAAGAGACGGGGCAATATTAATGGCACCTTCCAGCCGCGTACGTCGCTCATTGCCAGTCAGCAATAATGTCTGGGCATGTAACATCGCAGTGTCTTGCTTACCGTGCAACACTACCAGGGTGTCATCTACCCATAAACGTTGACGCAGTATCAGTCCGACCCAATCATCAATAGTGGCCAAGTCGACATCAGGATCAGGCGCCATCAATAGCGGTAGTTCAGCGGGTTCTGGCCACTGCCAGGAAGAACCCTTGCCTTGATAGAGATGAAACTGCGTACCGCTTATACGGGCATCGCTGAAGATGGGCGCCCAATTGGCAAGCGACGCCCAGGTATCCAAACGCAGCCCCGCATGCTGCAAAGAAAACAACGCTTGGCCATCGGGCGTTTCTGCACGCAGGCCATCAAGGCGTAATAACAGATCATTACGGGCGAGCGAGAGCGATAAATGCTCAATGGTCACTGGCACGCCAATACGTGCTTCAAGCAGCGCTTCAATGCGTGGGGTTAGCGCGTCGGACTGGCTAATGGCCAGGCGGAACAGTAGCAGCAATACCGCCACACTGCCCAACAGCCAAGCGGCTATCACCAACCCCCAACGCGCCAGCGAACGAGTCTGCATGATTACATCAGTACAATATCGTACTGTTCTTGGGAGTAGTGCTGCTCAACCTGGAATCGAATGGTTTTATTGATAAAGGTTTCCAGGTCTGCCACCGCCGCTGACTCTTCATCCAATAAACGATCAACGACCGGTTGCGAGGCTAGCACCATGTAGGTTTCAGCACTGTAAGCACGCTCTTCGCGCAGAATCTCGCGAAAAATTTCATAGCAGACAGTTTCTGGGGTTTTAAGCGTTCCGCGGCCGCTGCAGGTAGGACAGGCTTCGCAGAGTGTCTGCTCCAAACTCTCCCGGGTGCGTTTACGCGTAAGCTGAACAAGACCAAGCTCGGTGACGCCAGTACACTTGGTTTTAGCATGATCGCGCTCTAAGGCTTTTTCAAGGACACGCAATACTTGCCGCTGATGCTCAACATCAACCATATCGATAAAGTCGATAATGATAATGCCACCCAGATTACGCAACCGGAGCTGGCGGGCAATGGCGGTGGCCGCTTCAAGATTGGTCTTGAAAATGGTCTCTTCAAGATTGCGGTGACCGACATAACCACCGGTATTAACATCAATAGTTGTCATCGCCTCGGTGGGATCAATCACCAAGTAACCACCCGATTTCAGCTGTACTTTCCGTCCCAGCGCTTTTTGGATCTCGTCTTCGACGCTGTAAAGATCAAAGATGGGCCGCTCACCAGGATAGTACTCAATACGCTCAACCGCATCGGGCATAAACTCTTCAGCAAACTCCACCAGCTTGACGAAATTCTCTCGCGAATCAATGCGTATTTTTTCGATATCATCGCGCATGACATCGCGTAGGGTACGCATGAATAGCGGCAAATCATCATAAATGACAGTTTGTGGCGTTGCGGTTACTTTACGCTCGCTCACTTTGCGCCATAGCCGTAGCAAAAAGTGCATATCGCCTTTGAGCTCTTCATCGCCCACCCCTTCGGCAGCGGTACGGACAATAAAGCCACCCGTCACTTCCAGCGTTTGCTCTGCCACACTGCTATCCAAAAGTGCTTTTAAACGCTCGCGCTCACGCTCATCCTCGATACGTTGCGATACGCCATGGTGTGGGGAGTCCGGCATATAGACCAAATAACGAGAAGGAATCGACAGATGGGTAGTTAAGCGCGCCCCTTTACTACCAATGGGATCTTTGGTGGCTTGCACCACTAGCGCCTGCCCTTCGTGAAGCAACTGCCCAATGGTTTGCTGTTCATCTGGAGACGTGCCGGGAGGCATTACTTCATGGGCATGAATAAACGCCGCCCGCTCTAAGCCAATATCAACAAAGGCAGCCTGCATTCCAGGCAGTACACGGACTACTTTGCCTTTGTAGATATTGCCCACGATACCACGCCGACGGGAACGTTCGATCAGTGCCTCTTGCAGAACGCCATTTTCAACCAGCGCTACGCGGGTTTCCATTGGCGTTAAATTGATGAGAACTTCACCGCTCATGCAAAATTCCTTGTTGGTTGACGTATTCCTTGCCAGCGACGCAGGCGGCACTCTCATCTAGGCAGTTAAACGCGCTGCCAGATAGGCACACCCTGTCGGCGTAGCAAGTGCGTCGTCTCAAACAGCGGTAGCCCTACCACCGCCGAATGACTGCCTTGAATCTGTTTTACAAACACGGCTGCCAGACCCTGTATCGCATAGCCCCCCGCCTTATCGGCAGGCTCGCCGGTACGCCAGTAGGCCGCTATTTCATGTGTTTCAATTTCACGCATCGTCACCTGAGTAGCGACACAACAGGAGAGCATGCCTTCTGGCCCACTCACCGCCACGGCGGTAAGCACTTCATGACGTCTACCGGAAAGCAGCCGCAACATCTTGGCGCCCTCTTCGGCATCTACCGGTTTACCTAGAATACGCCCATCAACAACAACAGCGGTATCTGAACCGAGCGTAGGCAAGTCAGTTAGGAGTACTGCCGCCTCTGCTTTAGCTACCGCCAAACGGCACACATAGGCCGTAGCCGACTCACCGGCCAGCGGCGTCTCATCAATATCACAGGGGTGCACGACGACCGGCACGCCAATAGATGCCAATAAAGCCCTGCGGCGTGGCGAGGCAGAGGCTAAGCACAAGACAGGGGCCGTCATGAAGCGGCCAATCGACGTTCTAATGCTAAAAACATCGTGGCCAGCCATGGCCACAGCAGCGCACTAATCAGTGAGGGTATTAAAAAGGCTAAATGAATCGAAAAATCGCCCAAAATGGTTCGCAACCATTGCGCAACGAGTTGCACCAAGCCAAGTAGCACTAACACCAAGGCTGACTGCTGTACTAACGAATAAGCCCGAAAGCGTGGATACACGAGTGCACAAAGAAAAGCTAAGAGTGCGTAAATAAGCGCATGCTGTCCGAGTGCGGTGCCTTCAATTAAATCCATCAAAATGCCCAGCACGAAACCATGAAAAACACCGACTCTGTCGGGCGTTCGCATACACCAGTAGATCAGCATAAGGCCCAGCCACTCCGGACGGTACACCTGCCAGCCATCGGCTAGCGGCATAACTTGCAGGCATAACGCCAATAGCAGACTTAGCCAAATCGCTAAAATGGGCACTACCGGTGCACGCGCCATCAGGGCACCTCTTGTTCGGAAGCGGCAAGCTGCAGCGAAGAGCGTAACGCCTCTGCCGAAATATCCAATGTCTCGTCCCAAGCTTGCTCATCCACTTCCTGCCGTGGCGGTGGAAATAGCAGTAAGAAGTGACGAGATCGTTGTAGCTGTGCCATGGGTTCGGCCGTTACCCGAGCAAAGGGCTTACCGGGATCGTGAAAGACTTCGGTCACACGCGCCACGGGGTAACCGGGCGGAAAACGACCAGCCAGCCCCGACGTCGTCAGCAGGTCACCTTCGCGAATGTCCGCCGTATCAGGCACATGCATGACATTGACGGTGCTATAACGCCCTGCTCCCTGAACAATAAAGCGTAGGCCGTTACGATTAAGCTGAACCGGCAAGGCATGGCTAGCATCTGCCAATAGCAGAACGCGACTGGAATAGGCAGATACAGCGGTAATTTGCCCCACCAGGCCAGACGCATCGATGACAGGTTGACCTACGTAGGCACCGTTTCGATGCCCACGGTTAATGACCATTTGATGGCTAAAAGGATCGTTATCGAGCGACAACAGCTCCACAGTAATATAGGGGATATCACGGCGCTTAGCAGCGTTCAGCAAATCGCGCAGCTCGCTATTTTCCGCGGTCAAATTGGCCATTCGCTGACCACGATGGGAGAGGGTAAGAATCTGCTCACGCAGACGGCGGTTTTCATCTACCAATGCTTGTTGATCAGAGAGCGCAAGCGACCCCCAATTCAACAGGTCGCTAGGCACACTAACCACCCATTGAATAGGAGCAACGACCATCGACATTTGCGCACGCACTTGTTCCATGCGCGTAAAACGCTGGTCGACAAACATTAAAGCACTGGCAGCCAGCACGCAGAAAAACAGCCGATATCCCGGCAGCGGCCCGTGCGAAAACAGCGGTTTAATAGGCAATCCCCCCGCAATTAACCGCTGCGATTAGTCGCTCGACAGCAACTCAAAGGTGTGCTGATCAATCATTTCCAGTGCTTTACCACCGCCGCGAGCAACGCAGGTCAATGGGTCTTCGGCAACAATTACCGGTAGCCCCGTCTCTTCAGCAATGAGCTTATCCAAGTCACGCAATAAGGCACCGCCCCCTGTTAACACCAAGCCACGCTCGGCGATGTCAGACGCCAACTCGGGTGGAGACTGTTCAAGAGCGCTTTTGATAGCAGCCACGATGGAACCCAGCGTTTCTTGCAAAGCTTCCAGGATTTCGTGGGAGTTTAGCGTAAAGCTTCTTGGAATGCCTTCGGCCAGGTTGCGCCCTCGTACGTCAATTTCGCGTAGTTCACCACCGGGATAGGCACAACCAATTTCTTCTTTAATGCGCTCGGCTGTCGCCTCACCAATCAGGCTGCCGTAATGGCGACGAACATAAGCGGTGATCGCTTCATCAAAACGGTCCCCACCCACGCGTATAGACTCGGAATAGACCACGCCATTGAGCGAAATAATCGCGATTTCGGTAGTACCACCACCGATATCCACCACCATCGACCCTTGCGCTTCATCAACCGGAAGGCCTGCGCCAATCGCCGCAGCCATGGGTTCTTCGATCAAGAACACTTCGCGAGCGCCAGCACCTTCAGCAGACTCACGAATCGCCCGACGCTCTACTTGCGTTGACATGCAAGGAACGCACACCAGCACACGCGGGCTGGGGGTTAAAAAAGTGCTTTGATGAACCTTGCGGATAAAGTGCTGGAGCATCTGCTCGGTGACGGTGAAGTCAGCAATAACGCCATCTTTCATCGGCCGAATCGCAGTAATATTGCCAGGCGTACGACCCAACATTCGCTTGGCATCGGTACCGACTGCCGCGACGCTGCGCATATTGCCAGATTGTCGAATTGCCACCACGGAAGGTTCATCGAGCACGATGCCGCGACCGCGTACATAAATCAGTGTGTTGGCTGTACCTAAGTCGATCGACAGATCGCTGGAAAACAGCCCCCTCAAACGTTTAAACATGGATGTTGTTACCTAGTGCAGACCGGGAACCCTATGCGGATGCAAACGGTATCACCGCAACCCCTTTGCAGCAAGCACGAGTCGTGCCTAATACTGCCCGTAAAGGCCAATATGTGGTACCTTTTACGCTATTTTCCACGTCTGCTACACAAGACGTTTTTTTGATATCGGTATGTATACCGCTTAAAGCGGATATTGTTCCATTACGTTTACGAGGAAACTTCGATCATGGCGCTTGAAGAATCTCATGTGCGCCGGGCCGCGCATTTGGCCCGACTCGCTGTCAGCGATGACCAAGCCAGCGGTTTTGTAGACGACCTAAGCCGGATTTTGGACATGGTCGACCAACTCCAAGGGCTTGATACAGAAGGCGTTAAGCCACTTGCCCATCCATTAGATGCGACCCAGCGACTGCGCGCCGATGAAGTAACCGAAACGAATCAGCGCGACACGTTTCAGCGCTGTGCTCCGGCGGTGGAAAACGGCTTATATCTGGTACCCCGCGTCGTCGAATAACCGCGTATTCGAGGTTACCCAAGCCACCACTTATGCCTCTTTTTTTTCGCCCCTGAACGGAGCTTCTGGGTCATGTATGAGAAAACATTAACGCAACTCGCTGCCGCTTTAAAAAGTGGTGAGTTTTCAAGCCGCGAGCTTACTACTCACTATTTACAGCGCATTGACAAGGCCGACGGCAAGCTGAACAGTTTTATCAGCGTGACTGCTGAGCAGGCACTCAAACAAGCTGAAAAAGCGGATAGCGAACGAGCAGCGGGCAGTGCCGGCCCACTGACTGGCATTCCCCTGGCTTTGAAAGATATTTTTTGTACCCGTGATGTAAAAACCAGCTGTGGCTCGAAAATGCTGGACAACTTTATTGCCCCTTACAATGCCACCGTGGTTGAAAAACTGAACGCGGCAGGCACTATCAGCCTGGGTAAAACCAATATGGATGAGTTCGCCATGGGCTCCTCCAACGAGAACAGTTTCTACGGTCCGGTCAAAAACCCCTGGGATTTGACGGCGGTACCTGGCGGCAGCTCCGGCGGCAGCGCGGCGGCAGTAGCAGCGGGTTTAGTGCCAGCGGCCATGGGCACCGATACCGGCGGCTCTATTCGCCAGCCCGCGGCGTTTTGTGGCATCACCGGCTTAAAGCCCACCTATGGCCGCGTGTCACGCTTTGGCATCATTGCTTACGCTTCAAGCCTTGACCAGGCAGGGCCCATGGCACGCAGCGCCGAAGACTGCGCCCATCTATTGGGTGTCATTGCCGGCCACGACGGCCGTGATTCCACCAGCGTTGCCCGTGGCGTACCCGACTATGTGGAAGGCCTTAATGCACCGCTTTCGGGCCTTAAAATCGGCCTGCCTAAAGAGTATTTTGGCGATGGCTTAGACCCCGACGTCGAAAAGGCCGTCCGCGAAGCAGTGAAGGTCTACGAATCGCTGGGCGCGACGGTACGCGATGTCAGCTTGCCACATACAGCCTATGCAATTCCGGCTTACTACGTTATTGCCCCCGCGGAAGCCTCTTCGAACCTGTCCCGCTACGACGGCGTGCGCTTTGGCCACCGCTGCGAAAACCCCAGCGACTTGATTGACCTGTATACACGCTCACGGGCTGAGGGCTTCGGCGAAGAAGTGAAGCGTCGCATTTTGATCGGCACTCATACGCTGTCAGAAGGTTTCTTTGATGCCTACTACACCAAAGCACAAAAAGTACGTCGCCTGATCCGCCAGGATTTCCTTGATGCTTTCCAAGATGTGGATGTACTGATGGGTCCCGCCTCGCCCACACCAGCCTTTGAACTGGGTGCCAAAAAGGACCCCGTATCGATGTACCTGCAGGATATCTACACCATAGCGGTTAACCTGGCTGGCATCCCTGGCATTAGCGTCCCGGCAGGCTTTTCCAATGGCCGCCCTGTGGGGCTGCAAATCCTCGGCACCCACTTTGCCGAAGCGCAGTTGCTTAATGTCGCTCACCAGTTTCAGCAGGCGACCGACTGGCACTTACAACGTCCTGCCTTTGCTGAGGAGTACGCCTAATGCAATGGGAAACCGTGATTGGGCTTGAAGTCCACGTTCAGCTCGCAACACGTTCGAAAATTTTTTCCGGCGCCTCAACGGCGTTTGGCGCTGAGCCAAACACTCAGGCGTGTGCCGTCGATTTAGGCTTACCGGGTGTATTGCCGGTGCTCAATGAACAGGCCGTGGCGATGGCCGTTCAGTTTGGCTTGGCGGTGCATGCGGATATTGCTGAAGTGTCAGTGTTTGACCGCAAAAACTACTTCTACCCCGACCTGCCCAAGGGCTATCAGACGAGCCAGATGTACCACCCTATCGTGGGTCCGGGTGAGGTTGAAATCACCTTGGAGGATGGCAGCACTAAGCGTATCCGTATCCACCATGCACACCTTGAGGAAGATGCGGGCAAGTCACTGCATGAAGATTTTCATGGCATGACAGGCATCGACCTTAACCGGGCAGGCACACCGCTACTGGAGATTGTATCTGAACCTGATATGCGCAGCTCCAAAGAGGCTGCCGCCTACCTCAAAGCTATTCACTCGATCGTCACCTATCTGGGTATTTCCGATGGCAATATGGCGGAGGGCTCAATGCGCTGCGACGTCAATGTTTCGGTACGCCGTAAAGATCAGGAAGCATTGGGTACGCGCGCTGAAATTAAAAACGTCAACTCTTTCCGCTTCGTCGAGCGTGCCATTGCGTTTGAAGTTGAGCGACAAATCGAGTTAATCGAAGAGGGTGGCAAGGTCGTTCAGGAGACACGCCTTTTTGATCCCGAGCGCGATGAAACCCGCAGCATGCGGACCAAGGAAGAGGCCAACGACTACCGCTATTTCCCCTGCCCCGACCTGCTGCCGGTAGTGCTTGATCAGGCCTACCTGGACCACTTGCGCAGCCAACTCCCTGAACTGCCTGCTGATAAGCGAGAACGCTTCCAAAACGAGCTGGGGCTGTCTGCTTATGACGCCAATGTTATCTCCGCCAGTCGTGACATGGCCGAGTTCTTTGAGTCAGTCCATCGCGTGTGCGGGGATGCCAAGCAGGCGGCCAACTGGGTTCAAGGCGAGCTTTCCGGGGCGCTTAACCGTGAAAATCTAAGCATTGCCAACAGCCCGATTTCAGCGCGCCAGCTAGGCGAACTGATCAGCCGCGTATTGGATGACACCATTAACGGTAAAGCCGCCAAGGAAGTCTTCCAGGCTTTGTGGAATGGTCAGGGTGACTCCGCCGACAAGATCATTGAGGCGAAAGGTCTCAAGCAGATGACCGACACTGGCGCCATTGAAGCGATCATTGATCAAGTCATCGCCGACAATCCCGCCCAAGTCGCTCAGTACCGCGACTCCGAGCCAGAAAAACGCGGCAAGATGATCGGCTACTTTGTCGGTCAAGTGATGAAGGCATCACGTGGCACCGCCAACCCGCAACAGGTCAATAGCTTACTTAAAGAGAAGCTCGACGCACTGCTGTAACAGTGATTTGAACGATAGAAGACATCAGCGGCTGCTTCGGCAGCCGCTTTTTTTGGCCCTTATGTTTTGGTCTTTATGGAAACCAAAGCTGGCTGGGCTGGGTAAAGCGCTTCAGCTGAGCACAGCCTGCTGCCCATACATCGGCTTCAAACTCGGCGATGGCGGCGGTAGGAAAACCAACGCCTTGGGCAGGGCTACCCTCGACCAACAACCCCGCCAGATCGCCCATCAGCGGCATATGACTCACCAGCATAATCGATGCGCTCTCAGGCTGTTCAAGCAACCAATCGCTCACAGCACTGGGTGAGTCATCAGGAGTGATAAAATCTAGCGTCTCAAGGGGAGCACCCAGCGCCTCACTCAGCGCTTGCGCGGTTTGCTGCGCTCGTACGTAGGGGCTTGAATAGAGCGTTGGCATTGGCAACTCACCCGCAGCCACACGCTCGGCCAGCCAGCGCGCCATTTTTTCACTCTCCCGCTCGCCTTGAGGCGTTAGTCGGCGCGTATGGTCGGGATACCCCGGCGCAGCCTCGCCATGGCGCATCAACAGCACATTAGGCATTCCTGCCTCCATGATCCTTAGAGACTTTGTCCTTAGCAACTTTGTCCTTAGCAACTTTGTCCTTAGAAGCCTGGTCCTTAGAAGCCTGGTTGTGAGGAGCTTGGTTGTGAGGCGATTGTTCGCGATGAGCCTGCTGTACGGCTTCACGGGGCAAAATAAATTCTACATCGCTACTCTGCTCACCCATCATCAATGTGCGTGCCATATCTTGAGCGGGTACGCCGTCAAATAACACATGACTGAGCCCTTCAGCCAGCGGCATATAAACGCCCATTTCACTCGCCTTGGCGCATACCAGTTTAACGGTATTCACTCCTTCCGCCACTTGGCCGAGTGATTCGACGGCTTCTTCTAGCGTACGCCCCTCGCCCATGGCATAACCGACTCGATAATTACGCGACAGATTGGACGAGCAGGTAACAATCAAGTCCCCCACGCCTGCCAAGCCTAAAAATGTCATGGGGTTGGCACCCTGGGCAACAGCAAAGCGGCTCATTTCAGCCAAAGCGCGGGTCATCAACATACTACGGGTATTTTCACCCATGCCCAGCGCAGCCGCCATGCCTGCGGCAATGGCGTATATATTTTTTAGCGCGCCACCCAGCTCGACACCGTGGCGGTCATCGCTGGCATAAACACGAAAATAACGGCAACCAAGCGCCTGCTGGACCCGTGTGCGCGTTAATGGATCTGCGCTGGCGATCACAGTAGCGGTTAGCTGCTTATCGGCAATTTCAGACGCCAAGTTGGGGCCAGCGATGACGCCAATATGACTAAACCCGGTTTCTTGCTCAAGCACTTGGCTCATCAGCAAGAAGCCTTCCTGCTCAATTCCTTTGGTGGTGCTCACCAGTATTTGATTAGGTGTCAGCCACGCTTTCGCTGCTTGCACCACGCTGCGGAACGCTTTTGAAGGAATCGCGATCAGCACCAGCTCTGCGTCAGTCAGCACGGCTTGGATATCCGATGAAGCATGCACGGCCGGGTTCATTAAATAATGAGGCAAATAGCGCCCATTACGATGTTCATTATTTATTTGCGAGACCAGCGTTTCGTCACGCATCCACTGGCGTACGCGTGCGCCATTATCGGCGGCAATACTCGCCAATGCCGTACCGAAACTCCCGCCTCCGAGTACCGCAACGTTAATTTGCTGCTCAGCCATGATGAGGTCCTAGTCAGTCTTGCAGAACGTATATGCTTACTGTATCAAAACAAACGGCCCGCTTGAGTAACCAAGCGGGCCGTCTCAGGCATCAATAGCGACAATACCTTAGCATTGCACAGTTAACTAGGCAGTCAACACGCTATTAAGGCGCTTCACGTAGGCTGCAGGATCATCCAAATGGCCACCCTCAGCAATAATGGCTTGATCCAGCAGAATGTAGGAGAGCTGGGTGAACAAATCGCCTTCAGCCCCTTCCAGGCGCGCTACTAATGCATGGCTAGGGTTCAGCTCAAGTATCGGCTTCACCTCAGGCAGCGGCTGACCAGCGGCTTCCATAATACGGCGCATCTGGTAGCCCATTTCATGTTCGGGCAATACCACACAGGCCGGAGAGTCGGTCAGACGATGGGTGATTTTCACTTCCTGCACCCCATCACCCAACGCTTCTTTAACGCGCTTGACCAGGTCCTCTTTGGCCTTAGCGGTCTCCTCCTGAGCTTTCTTCTCTTCTTCGTCTTCTACGTCGCCTAGATCCAACTCGCCCTTGGCGACATCGGCAAAGGTTTTTCCGTCGAACTCCGTCAGATGGCTCATCAGCCAATCATCAATACGGTCAGACAACAGCAGTACTTCGATGCCTTTTTTGCGGAATATCTCTAAGTGCGGGCTGTTTTTAGCCGCGTTGAAGCTATCGGCTACAACGTAGTAAATCTTCTTCTGCCCCTCTTTCATGCGCTCGACATAGTCAGCTAGCGCATGTTCCTGAGTAGCCGTATCAGTGTGGGTTGAAGCAAAGCGCAACAAGCCAGCGATTTTCTCACGGTTGGACGGATCTTCGCCGGGACCTTCTTTCAATACGCTACCAAAGTTATTCCAGAAGGTTTGATACTGCTCTTTATCCTTGGCCAGCTTTTTCAGCATATCCAAACCGCGCTTGGTGAGCGCTGCTTTGATTTTATCGACATTGGGGTCTTGCTGGAGCAACTCGCGTGAGACGTTTAATGACAGTTCACGGGTATCCAGCACGCCTTTGATAAAGCGCAGATAAAGCGGCAGGAATTGCTCAGCGTCATCCATGATAAAGACACGCTGAACGTAGAGCTTCACACCTCTGGCGCCATCACGGTCAAACATATCAAACGGCGCGCGCTCGGGCACATAGAGCAAGCTGGTATACTCAAGCTTGCCTTCGACCTTGTTATGGCTCCAGGTCAGCGGGTCAGAAAAATCGTGCGCAACGTGCTTATAGAACGCCTTGTACTCATCGTCGGAAACTTCGCTCTTGGGACGCGACCATAGCGCCGTCGCTTCGTTAACGGTTTCCCAGGTAGTTACTTCACTACCTTCGATGCTGTTGCCCTCATCGTCCTTAGCCGTTTCGGTTTTCGGCATGCGCACCGGTACTTCGATATGATCTGAATACTTGCGCACTAATCCCTGCAGACGATAGTCATCGGCGAACTCTTTGGCATCCTCTTTCAGATGCAAGATAATTTCAGTACCGTGCTGGGCACGCTCAATATCGGCAACGGTAAACTCGCCTTCCCCTTTCGAGCGCCACTCAACGCCCTCAGCAGCGTCAGTGCCCGCTTTACGCGTGCGCACCGCGATCTCATCAGCCACAATAAAGCCCGAGTAGAAACCGACGCCGAACTGGCCGATCAACTTGGCATCTTTCTGCTGCTCACCGGAAAGCTGTTTGAGAAATTCAGCTGTACCAGAGCGCGCGATGGTGCCTAAGTTGGCAATAACATCTTCGCGGTTCATACCGACACCGTTATCCCGCAAGGTGATGGTGTTGGCATCCCGGTCGTGTTCGATTTCGATACGCAGCTCGCTATCGCCCTCATAGAGCGCATCGTTATCGAGTGCCGCGTAGCGCAACTTATCGCAGGCATCCGCAGCGTTTGAGATAAGTTCACGAAGGAAGATCTCTCTGTTGGAGTACAGAGAGTGAATCATTAAATTCAACAGCTGCTTAACTTCCGTTTGAAAGCCAAGCGTTTCTTCATGGGTCGCTGTTTTATCAGTCGCTTGCTCATGGGTAGCAGTAGTCATGCGCTTATCCCTTATTATGGTTCACGTTGGGTCATGTGCCTGCCCCTGCCAAAGCAGCAGAGGCATTAAAGTAGTCTCGTGAGCCTGATATGGGGATAAGCAGCGCTTTTTCAAGCAGCTGGAGTTAAGAAACAGCAGAGGTTAAGAAGGCGTTATGTCGGGGTCACTATACTTCCAGGCACGGTAACCCTCCAGGCGCTGATCGATCCGGTTTAGCAACCAGCCGACAATCAGCACATCATCTACCACGCCGATTAACATTAGAAAATCAGGTATAAGATCAAACGGGAGTACCAAATAGCCTAGCGCTAATGCCATCATGGCGAATGCCGACCAGGGCACTGGCCGAAAGTCGCCACGAATCACATCACGTGTCATCGGTATAAACAGTTTTAACGCACGCACAATACGTTTTGTCGCCCAAACACGGGATTTGAGTCGACGCAGAAACCACCAAGTGGATAATGGGGCCATCGTAAGTAAGTCCTCCAAGTATCTTCTCTGCAAGATGTTCGTGGTCAGATCATGCTGACTATTATTGGTTCAGTATAGCGATTGCTCAGCAAACTACGTGGAAGTCCACGGTTGTCCAGATAACTTTACACCGATAGAGAGAGAGCACCATGTTGGCTATGCCATTTCGCCATACCGCTCGTGTGCTATGTACGGCATTACTGGCGGGGTTACCCGCACTTTCGTGGAGTGCTACCGATAGTGAATTACGCGATGCACTTGCGGCAGCAAGAGAGCAGCAGTGGGCGCGTGTTGACGCAGCCGCTATAGAAGACCATCCACTGCGTGGCTACGTGGAATACCACCGTTTGAAGGCGCAGTTGCCGAATGTCTCTCCTGACAGTGTGCATCGCTTTATCAATCAGTATGAGGGTTCCCCCCTCGCCGGCTGGATGCGCGGTCAGGCCATTGCCCACTATGGCCATGCCGGGCGCTTTAGCGACTTGCTCTCGGTTGCCGATGGCGAGCCTGCAGGTACGGCCCGTCAGTGCTACTACTACACCGCGCTGCTCGCTTCTCAACCCCAGCAGGCAAGCGAGGCAGGGTTGGACTTATGGCGGGTTGGCAGCTCACAGCCTAACGCCTGTGACCCACTATTTGATCGCCTGCGAGCTAACGGCACTATTGATGCCACGGCTATTTGGGAGCGTAAAATGTTAGCCTGGCAGGCGGGAGAAACGCATCTTTCAAGCTATCTTGGCGGGCTGTTAAACGGCCAGTGGCAAACCGCTCTGGACACTGCAGAAGACGTCAGCAAACGTAGCAGCGCAATTACCCAGGCGCCCACCTGCTTAGGCCCAGAATGTGCCGCCACAGCAAGCTTCTACCGGGCTGCCATGCAGCGCTACATCCGTGAAGACACGCCAGCAGCCTTTGCCGCCTGGCAAACACTCTCGTCGCGTTTAAACCTGCTGCCCAGTGACCGCCAAGCCATTGAGGAAGAGCTGGCTTTTTATGCCCTGGTGCGCGATGTACCGGGCACGCTAAGCTGGGTTGACGGCGTGCTACCGAGCCTTGAGAGTGAGCGCGTCTTAGAGCTTCGTGTCCGCCATGCGCTGGCTAGCCGGGATTGGAACGGGGTGATCTATTGGATTGCTGAGATGCCAACCATCCAACAAGAAAATAGCCGCTGGCAGTATTGGTTGGGCCGCGCCAATGCACAGCTTGGCAACCAAGCGGCCGCCGAAGCACGCTACCAGCAGGCTGCGCAAGATCGCAGTTTTTACGGCTTCGCGGCAGCAGAAAAGCTCGGCCAACCCTATCAGTTGAATCATGAACGCCATCATTTTGACGACGCGTCGCGACAACGCATTGCCCAGCTCCCCGCGGTACAGCGCACCGAGGCATTGCTACGCATTGGTGAAGATGGACTCGCCAACAGCGAGTGGTTAAACGCTGTGCAAAGTGGTTCACCCCAACAGGCGAGAGCGTTAGCTGACTATGCTGCCCAACAGCAGTGGCATGCGCGCTTAGTGCAGACCACCATTGCTGGCGAGCTGTGGGATTCGTTGGATTGGCGCTTCCCCCAGGCCTATCACGATAGCTTTCAGCATTGGGGTCGCCTTACCGGCGTTGACCCATACCTACTGATGGCCATTACCCGCCGCGAAAGCGCTTACAACCCTAACGCCCTTTCACCCGCAGGCGCACGGGGCTTAATGCAGCTAATGCCTGGCACCGCCAGCCAAGTCAGCCGCGAACTGGGCATTAGCGATCCTGGCCCCTACGGTGTGCTAGACCCAGAGCTAAATATCCGCTTGGGCAGCACCTATTTGCGTGACAAGCTGCAACGTTATCAGGGCAATCGCCTAGCCGCAGCCGCGGCTTATAACGCTGGGCCTGGCCGCGTCGACCAGTGGCTAGGGGATGGCGTGGAGGCATTTGATCTATTCGTGGAAAGCATTCCTTATCGCGAAACGCGCGACTACGTACAGGCCGTACTTAGCTATCGAGTGATTTTTGAGAGTCTAGCCAACGGCGGCAATAGCGAAGGCGTTTCGCTGCTGAGCGATAACGAGCAGCAGGTACGCTACGACCGGGCCCTGCTTGCCCGCCGCTAAGCCCTTCACTAATCACGACAACGCCAGCGCCCGTTTATACCGGGCGCTGTGTTAATGCCAGCCGAATACCAAAAACGATCAGCACGGTTCCCGTGGCAGCGTTTAAGGTTTGCGCAAAACGTGCGTTGGCGAGCCACTTCCCAGCACTACCCACCATCAACACCACGCTGATTTGCCAGATATTGGCGATGATAAAATGCACGCTCGCCAGCCAAAGAGATTTCAACAAAGCAGGGTCGCCGGGAGCGATAAACTGAGGCAAAAAAGCCATGTAGAACACTACCGTTTTCGGATTCAACACATTGGATAAAAAGCCTTCTTTGACCGGCTGCCAGCGCGAAACGGCAGGTGCATCTTTTAGCATCCCATTAACGGGTAGCGGTTGTCCCCGTCGTGCTGCCAATAAGCTCGTGATACCCAGCCAGATTAGATAGCCCGCCCCTGCCAACTTCAACATATGAAACGCCCAGGCCGATTGCAGCAGGATAAGCGAGATACCTAATGCAGAAATGGTGGCATGAATAAATAGTCCGCAGCAGATTGCCACGCTGGTGGTAATACCATCACGAACGCCCCCGCGGGCGGTATTCCGAATAACTAGCAAGGTATCGACACCGGGACTAATCGTTAGCAGCGTGATCGCGACCAGAAAGGAAACAAACTGCGCATCTATAAAACCGAACTGCATCATTTATGCTTGCTCGCAACGAAATAGAAAATCTTAGGAATGTCGCTGGACGACAGCCGAGTTTACATCTAGAGTGATTGTAGCGGGTGGACAATAGAGTTGCCCGTTTGATTATTAAGCTCGTTAAGGAAATGGAAAATGGCAACTGGCACAGTTAAGTGGTTCAACGATACTAAAGGCTTCGGCTTCATCTCTCCGGATGACGGCGGAGACGATCTGTTCGCCCACTTCTCCGAAATTCAAGCTGAAGGCTTCAAGACCCTGCAAGATGGTCAAAAAGTCAGCTTCGAAGTGACTCAGGGTAAAAAAGGCCTTCAGGCTTCCAACATTCGTCCTGCTTAATTGCTAACGGATGGACAAAGGCCCGCTAATGCGGGCCTTTTTTATGGTCAATAAATGAGAATACGCCCTCTAAGGATCACCTCTCATCACTGGAACCAGTCTCCTGGCTATTTTCAAGGGCATTTACATCACCACGCTCAAGTTCGTCAGGCTCTATCGCTGGCCCGCTCTCGGCTTCTCTATTTTCTAACTCCTTAAACTGCTCTTCGAGGCGCTGCTGCGCCTCTTCAAAGCGGCGCTCGGTGTCTTCTATCAGTGCATCAACATTGGTCCCCTCACGATCATCTTGCAAAGGTGTCCGCTCCGGGATACTGCTTTCTGTGTCCCAACTAGGCGAGAAATCCTCACTCTCCATCGGCTCTATGGTGGGAGCCTGCTGTTCTACCTCTTGGAACTGTTCATCCAAGCGTTGCTCTGCCTCTTCAAAACGCCGCTCCGTTTCAGCAATGATCTCATCCACATCGGAGCGAGTAGCTTCACCCGGCATCGCGCTTTCTTCATCAAGCACATCGTCCGGGCTGGCTGCCAGCGTATCTTCTCCGGCTTCCACTTCCTCACCGTTAGCCGCCGCATTATCACTAGATTGTAGATCATTGTCCTCATCCAGCGCGTCCGCTTGCTCAAGCTCTTCAGCAGCCTGGCGTGCTTCAACGTCATCCTCTACTTCTTCAGGACTGGACATATCAGCCGAATCTTCAGAGGTAGCCGCGGTCTCCTCCTCATTTGCATCCTCACCACGAGCCATTTCTTCGTCCGCTACCGTCGAATTATCATCTGGTGTCACGGCAGGATCTTCCTGGGAATCACCGCAGGCACTCAGCAGTAGAGCCATTGCGGCGAGTGCGGGTATCCACACGCGGTTTGCCATTTGATTCTTCTCCTTTACACGTTAAAAAGCTAAGCCAAGATGATTAGGGCTGATGGGGCGAGGACAGCAATGGACAATTATCTGGCAGTAACACACGCAGCGCGAGAGGCACCACCTCTGCACGGAAGTGGTCATAACAGCACGCTTCGCCATCTAGCGTAAGCGGCCAAGGTGAATTATCCACCTCAGTGGTCAACGTCAGTTGTGTCGTGGTGAAGTAGCGTACGAAACGCCCATCAGACGGGAAGCTTTGCAATTCTCTAATGAGACTGGTCAGCTCCATTACCGACCTAAAGTCTTTAACCAGCAAAACATCGAGACAACCATCGTCAAGTTTAGCGCGTGGCCCTAGCACCTGCCCTCCGCCTGACTGGCGACCATTGCCCAGGGCAAGCAGTAATAGCGATACATTTTCCTCTTTATCATCCCAATGCAGCGTGCCGCGATAACTCCGATGACGCCATGCCTTTAGCGCACCCATCAAAGAATAGGCGCCGCCACCCAATAATCGCTTTAGGGTTTTCGGTGTGGTCGACGTCACCTCCGCGCCAAACCCACCCGTCGTCATATTGATATAGTAGCTGGTGTCAGACTCACTTCCCGCGCCTGCCGTCACGCGCGCAACATCGATAGGGTAAGCGTTCAATGTTTTTGCGGCAGCTAAGGCAAGCCCTGGTTCCAGCGGCAATCCAACCGAGGTAGCAAAGTCGTTAGCACTGCCTAGCGGCACAATCCCCAATACTGGACGGCGATCATGGGGCAAACGCATCAACCCATTCATCACTTCGCTGACAGTGCCATCTCCCCCACAGGCAATCACGTGGGTAATGCCCATTGCGCCTGATAACTCAGCAATATCAGCAGCATCACCCCCTTCCCAGGTAGCGCGGACAGTAATTCTCATCCCAGCTTGGCGCTGTTCACTGACGGCTTCACGCAATGCCGGCGTACCGGCAGACTTTCCATTGATAATAAGTAAATAGTGTTGCTGAAGGTCTGTCACCGTTGTTATTCCTTTCCTTGGTTAACTGCGTTTGACCATTATGCCAGTGCTTTTTCGACCACCTCGTACACATTTGAAGATAGAGGCTCTTGTTTAATACGCTCAAGCTGTGACCGCATCAATGCTTGACGGGTTTCATCAAAGCGCTGCCAGCGCGTGAGCGGAGTGATAAGTCGTGCGGCAATTTCCGGGTTAAGCCGGTTGAGTTCAATCACCACATCGGCCAGTAACTGATAGCCCTGACCGTCCAATCGGTGGAAATTCACCCTGTTCTGGGCAAACGCTCCAATAAGGGCACGTACCTTGTTGGGGTTTTTGAGCGAAAACGCGGGATGCTGCATCAGATATTTTACACGATCAAGCACATCTTCCTGCGGACGTGAGACTTGAATGGTAAACCACTGATCCATCACCAAGGAGTCATGCGCCCACTTTTCACCGAAGGCTTTCAATGCTGGCGAGGCCAAATCATCGCGATCACTATGTACCAACAACGTTAGCGCTTGGCGCACATCGGTCATATTGTGATCGGCGGCAAATTGCGTTTCACATAGGGCCAGGCCTTGCTCATCTTCAATCGACATCAGATAGGAGAGCGCTACGTTTTTCAGGCTACGCTGGGCAATTTGCTCGGGTGTCGGCGCGTAAGGCTCCTCGATCACATTGGCCTCATAGATAGCCAGAAACTCATCACGAAGGGCAACCGCCAACGATTGGCGGACAAATTCACGCGCCGCATGAATGGCATCAACATCCACAATAGGCTGCTGTTCCGCTATATAGGCTTCTGAAGGTAGCGTTAGCATTTCAGCCAACACCGCCTTATCGTTCACCGGGCCACTCAGAAGTACTCTAAAGGCATCAATAACGCGACTGTCCATTACTTTTTCGACGCCATTACGATGGGCCGCAATCAAGTCATCCAACGCCAAGAGAGCCAAACGTTGACCAGCATCCCATCGGTTGAAACCATCACTATCATGCGTCAATAAAAAAGCAAGATCTTCCCGTGAGTAAGGGTAATGCAGCTTCACGGGCGCTGAAAACTCGCGTAGCAAAGACGGCACGGGTGCCTCGGCGACATCGGTAAAGACAAATGTCTGCTCTTCATCACGCAGATGGATAACAGCGTCCTTACCTATTTTTTCATCATTGAGCGTTATCGTAAGATCTTGGCCCGACTTGGTACCCACCAACCCCATGCGCACCGGAATATGCAACGGAAGCTTATCCGGCTGGCCTGGCGTCGCAGGTGTGCGCTGACGAAGCGTTAGGTGGTATTTTGCATGTACATAGTCATATTCGCCGTGGGCATCAATCTCGGGCGTACCTGCCTGAGAGTACCAGCGCATAAACTGACTAAAATCTTCGCCAGAGGCTTCAGCCATGCAACTTACGAAATCTTCGATGGTTACCGCCTGACCATCAAAACGCTCGAAGTAGAGGTCTGAACCGCGACGGAAACTCTCCTCCCCCACTAAATTACGCAGCATGCGGACCACTTCCGCCCCTTTCTCATAAATCGTCAGGGTGTAGAAGTTGGTAATTTCAATAAAGTGGTTAGGGCGAATAGGGTGCGCCGTGGGGCCAGCATCCTCAGCAAACTGTGCCGTACGGAAAAAAGAGACATCTTGGATGCGTTTAACCGGCGCCGAATTAGTGTCCGCCGAAAAGCATTGATCACGAAAGACCGTAAAACCTTCTTTCAGTGAAAGTTGGAACCAGTCCCTACAGGTCACGCGGTTGCCGGACCAGTTATGAAAATATTCGTGGGCAACAATGCCCTCAACGTTCTGAAAAGCGGCATCGGTGGCTGTTTGGGGGTGGGTCAATACCGCCGCAGAGTTAAAAATATTGAGTCCCTTATTTTCCATCGCCCCCATATTGAAATCATTGACGGCCACGATCATAAACAGATCTAGATCATACTCACGGCCGTAGGCCTGTTCATCCCACACCATGGCTCGTTTCAATGAAGCCATCGCATGCTCGGTCTTATCCAGGTTCTCTTTTTCCACCCATATTTGCAGCGTGACATTTCGCCCGCTCATGGTAGTGAAATAGTCTTCTACACTGTGTAAATTGCCCGCCACCAGAGCAAAGAGGTAACTGGGCTTAGGGTGCGGATCTTCCCAGGTCGCGAAATGGCGCCCGCCATCCAGCTCACCACGCTCGACAGGGTTACCATTAGCCAGTAAGACCGGTTCGCGTTGCTGATCGCCAATCACGGTCACCTTAAAAGTCGCCATGACGTCGGGGCGGTCAGGGTAAAACGTGATACGCCGAAAGCCCTCAGCTTCGCACTGAGTACAATACATGCCGTTCGATTGGTACAAACCCTCTAGAGCAGTGTTTTCCTGCGGGGCAATTTCAACCTCGCTCTCCAACATAAAACGCTCAGGCACCTGATCAATACGCAGCCCCTCAGCATCCACTTGGTAAGCGGCTTCCTCCAGCGGCATTGCGTCAATCGACAGGGCGATCAACTTTAGGTGCTCGCCGTTTAATATCAGCGGCGTATTAGCGTCAGCCTCTGGATGACGCTCCATCAATAGTCGCGCTTTCACACGGGTCGCGGCGGGGTCAAGATCAAACGTCAGCTCGGTATGGGTTACCCGGTAGGCGGGTGGCTGGTAGTCGCTTAGGTAAACCGGCTGCGGATCAGACATAGTGCGTGACTCCTGTATAAAACGAATATTACTTAATAAAAATGTTCAACGTCGCCGCCTAGTCGCGGAAATTATCAAATTGAAGAGGCAAATCCGGTCCCTCTTCGCCGCGCAGCAGCGTCATGACGGCCTGTAAATCATCACGCTTTTTCCCCGTCACACGCACCTTCTCACCCTGGATTTGCGCCTGTACTTTCAGCTTGCTGGCTTTAATGCGCTTGACTACATCTTTCGCTTCCGCTGGATCGAGCCCCTGTTTTAGGGCAACTTCCTGGCGCGCTTTTACGCCGGAGAGCACAGGCTCTTGAATATCCATACAGCGGGCGTCGATACCTCGCGCGATTAATCGGGCACGCAGCACATCCAACATTTGCTTAAGCTGGAAATCAACTTCCGCCTCTAGCTGCACTTTGTCATCTTCAAGCGCGAAGCTGGCATCAACGCCTTTAAAATCAAAACGTGACTGCACTTCTCGGTTTGCTTGATCAACGGCGTTAGCACCTTCGTGCTTATCGAACTCTGACACAATATCAAATGAGGGCATGGTGTAATTCCTGACGAGACATGGCCACCTATTCTAGAGCAGCCAGCCCCCTAGGGGCCAATTCTCTTCTTTTTTGTTGGATTTCAATGCGAATTATTAAGACAAACATTCACAACAGCTGGAAAATATTTATACAAAAACTGTCTTTAAGCAAATCCGAAGTGATGTTCAACCTACTGCGGATAGCTTAGGCTAGCGGTTCATAAAATTGACTATTGTTCAGCCAACTCTTTTTTTACCCAGGAGATACCATGAGTGATCGCGACACCCGCCACAAAGCCTCCATGGAGAAGCTTAAAGCGCGCGTAGAGGAAAAAGTCGCCAGTGCCAACGAACAGCGCGGCCTAATCATCGTCAACACCGGCAACGGTAAAGGTAAAACCACCGCTGCGTGGGGAACGGTCACCCGCGCCCTGGGCTACGGCTACAAAGTCGGCGTGGTGCAGTTCATCAAAGGGCTATGGGAGTGTGGTGAACGCAATCGATTAGAAGAGGATGCCAATCTGGAAGTGGCGATAATGGCGACTGGCTTTACCTGGGACACACAGAACCGTCAAGCCGATACTGATGCCTGCCAAGAAGTATGGAAAGAGGCCGAGCGTATGCTAGCGGACCCCGAGACCTATCTGGTGGTTCTTGATGAAATCACGTATATGCTCAAGTTTGGCTACCTGGACATTGAAACCGTTAAGCAAGCGCTAGAGAATCGCCCATTAGAGCAGACGGTAATTATTACCGGCCGCAATGCTCACCGCGAGTTGGTCGCCATGGCCGACACAGTGACCGAGATGCAGGAGGTGCGCCATGCTTTTAATAATAGCTTACAGGCGCGCCGGGGCATCGACTTTTAAATACGAACCATCAATGCAAAAGGGGCAACTAAGTTGCCCCTTTTGCTCATCTACTCATCCATGACCGGCTTGCACCGTTATTAACTATCGAACGGATTACGCAGTACGATGGTTTCCATACGATCCGGGCCGGTGGAGATAATATCGATACTGGTACCCACCTGCTCTTCAAGGAAGCTGATGTAAGCACGTGCGTTGGCAGGCAAATCCTCTACTCGCTTGGCGCCCAGAGTCGACTCTTTCCAGCCTGGCAAGTCCTGATAAAGCGGCTCAACTGCTTCGTAGCCTTCAGAATCCACAGGATTATCCAGCACGTCGCCATCCTTGCTGCGATAACCAACACAAACGCGGATATTTTCCAAACCGTCCAGTACGTCAAGCTTGGTCAAGCAAATGCCAGATACTGAGTTGATTTGTACGGCGTGACGCAACGCCACGGCATCAAACCAGCCGCAGCGGCGCGCACGCCCGGTAGTGGCACCAAACTCATGGCCACGTTCGGCAAGGTGGCGGCCATCGACGTCAAACAGCTCAGTGGGGAACGGGCCTGACCCCACACGCGTGGTGTACGCCTTCGTGATACCCAGTACGTAGTCCAAATAGAGCGGACCAACGCCCGAGCCGGTAGCGGTGCCGCCCGCGGTGGTATTTGAGCTAGTCACATACGGGTAGGTACCATGATCGATATCCAGCAGCGAGCCTTGAGCACCTTCAAACAGGATGTTTTCACCTGCCTTACGCAGGTCGTGCACCATGCTGACAGTATCGCAGACCATAGGACGCAGTTCTTCCGCCATCTGCATCGCCGTATCGAGCACTTCCTGGAAATCGACAGCCGGTTCGCCGTGATAATTCACCAATACGAAGTTGTGGTAGTCGAGGACTTCACCCAGCTTAGAGGCGAAGCGCTCGCGGTGCAGCATGTCGCCCAAACGCAGGCCGCGGCGAGCCACTTTGTCTTCATAGGCAGGACCGATGCCTCGCCCGGTGGTGCCAATTTTAGCGATACCGCGGGCTTTCTCACGGGCCTGATCCAAGCGCACATGATAGGGCAAAATCAGCGGGCAAGCAGGGGACAGGCGTAAGCGCTCACGTACCGGAACGCCTTTGGCTTCAAGCTCACGAATTTCTTTGATCAGCGCTTCAGGTGAAAGTACCACGCCGTTGCCAATCACACAGGTTTTGCCTGGGCGCAAAACGCCGGATGGAATGAGGTGAAGAACCGTCTTTTCACCGTCGATAACCAGCGTATGACCTGCATTGTGGCCACCCTGAAAGCGCACCACAGCGGATGCGGATTCAGTCAGCAAATCAACGATCTTACCTTTGCCCTCGTCACCCCATTGGGTGCCCAGCACTACGACATTCTTACCCATTATGATGCACTCGTCTCGTGTGTCAGGGCCGTTGGCTGCCAACGGCCATCGATAAGCTCAAGACGGCGGTCACAGTCGTGCTCCGCCGGCCCAGTACGCTGCCCAGGCAGCGCTTGAATCACGCGTTCCCCTTGCTCACGCAGCGCAACAATGGCAGCGTTAAGCGACTCATCCTGCTTGGCGGGTGCCCAAATACTGCCGCGGCTTTCAGCAGCCAGCGCCAGCGACGCCAGCTGTTTAAGATCCATCGAGAAGCCGGTCGCCGGGCGCGCGCGGCCAAAAGCCCGCCCCGTATCATCATAACGCCCGCCTTTAGCGAGTGCATGCCCGTAGCCCGGCACATAGGCGGCAAACATCATCCCCGTATGGTACTGATAGCCGCGTAGCTCAGCGAGATCAAAATAAAGCGATACGTCAAAGCGAGCCAGCACACCTTCATAGAGCGCGTCTAACTGATCCAGTGCCGCTGTGACCGAGGCTGGTGCACCAGCGAATCGCTCGCGCGCCTGGCTTAAAATATCAGCACCACCATGCAACTCACCCAGCGCCAATAACATGTCTGCCAAGGCCGGATCGTTGACGTTAGCTTCGACAAGTTGCGCCAGTTGCGTAGGGGATTTTAGCGCTAACGCTTCAAATAGCGCACCTTCCTGTTCGTCATTGAGCGCTGCTGCTTCTACTAAGCTACGGGAAATACCGATATGCCCAAGCGCCAAGTGGATCTCACCAGCGCCCGAGGCTTTCAAACTGGCCAGCGCCAAATGAATAATTTCACTGTCTGCTTCAAGCCCGGCATGACCAAATAACTCAGCACCTACTTGCACCGGGCTACGGCCACCCTGATGCTGGTCCGCTTTAGCCCGTAGCACGTTGGTGCAATAACATAGACGTACAGGCCCCTGACGCTTTAACGAGTGGGCATCCATACGCGCCACCTGCGGCGTAACATCCGCCGAGGCGCCCATCATGCGGCCCGTTAATTGATCAGTCAGTTTGAAGGTCTGGAGATCAAGATCCGTACCGGTACCTGTTAACAGGGAATCCAGGAACTCCACCGGCGGCGGCATAACCTGGTCATAGCCCCAGCAATGGTAAAGATCGAGAAGCGCACGGCGCAGCTCTTCCATGCGGCTTGCCTGAGGCGGAAGCACCTCATCCATGCCGTCGGGCAGTAGCCAGCGGTCAGCGATGGTCATGTAAACAATCCTGCAAGACAATGAAGGCCCAACAAATTCAAGCAACTACAAGCTAATCAGTAACAACCTAAGGTCATTGACAATGATCGTCTTGAACTTGCGCTTGAAGAATAAGCTTGAAGAATAAGGACCACAAAAAAACCGGGCGACGCCCGGTTAACAAATTCTATCACGTTTAATGGCCGGGTGAACCCCGCTTGGTGGACGGCAAACCAAGACGAGGCACCCACGCTCAAAACAACTTAATCACTCTCGCTTTCGCTACCTTCCGGCGAAGGATCACGCAAATAGCGGAAGAAATCGCTATTCGGCTCCAACACCATTAGGTTGCCATCGCCAGCAAAGCTATCACGATAAGCATCTAGACTGCGCCAGAAAGAGAAGAACTCCTGATCCTGACCATAAGCTTCAGAAAAGATTGCAGCGGCCTGGGCATCACCTTCACCACGCAGTGTTTCAGAGCGTTCATTGGCTTGAGCAAGCAGTACCTGACGGCGGCGATCCGCATTAGCGCGAATACGCTCAGCCTCTTCCTGACCCTGAGCACGCCATTCACGCGCTTCACGCTCACGTTCGGAACGCATCCGCTCAAAAACGGCCGCCGAGACATCTTCCGGTAAGTCGATTCGCTTAATACGAATATCCCGAATGGCCACCCCTAGCTCTTCACGCATGAGCTCGTCGAGCTCTTCGGTGGGGCCCGTCATAAGATCATCACGTCGTTCAGCGATAATCTCCTGAAGGTTCAAGCGGCCAAATTCATTACGCAGGCTTTCATCCACCCGAGGTTGGATCAACCGGATGGCCATCAGCTCATCGCCCGCCGTCGCCTCGTAGTAGCGCGTAGGGTTAACTACCTGCCACTTAACATAGGAGTCAACAATAACCGCTTTCTGCTCAAGGGTGAGGTAGCGGCTGGTATCGGTGTCCAGGGTCAGCAAGCGTGTATCAAACTTACGAATCGTCTGTGCGATAGGTACTTTCGCGTGCAAACCAGGCTGAATATTTTCTTCGATGACTTCACCAAAACGCAGTTTAACAGCGCGTTCGGTTTCGTCTACCACGTACAGAGTGTTGCTCGCTAGCCACGCAACGGCAGCCAGACCACCAACAATCAGCAGGGATCGATTATTAATCATTTACCGGCCCTCCCTGCGGATGGAGTTACTCGTCGTATTCGTTGAGGAGTTAGTACTGCCCTGGGTGTTGCGCAAACGCTCAAGCACACTCGGGTCTAACTGCTCATCACCGTTATTAGCGCTACCGCTCGCTGATGAACCGCTTTGATTACCACTTCTGCCACTCATCTGATCCAGCGGCAGATACATCAACGGGGCGTTTTCACTTACATCCAGCAATACCTTCGGCGAATTACCAAACACTTCTTCCATCGTGTCTAGGTACATGCGCTCGCGCATAATCTCCGGGGCATTGCCGTACTCACTCAATAGCGAATTAAAACGGTTCGCCTGACCTTGCGCTTCAGCCACTACAGACTCACGGTAACCTTGACCCTGCTCAACGATCCGCTGCGCCTGACCTTGGGCCTCAGGAATGATCGCATTGGCGTAAGCGATACCTTGGTTGATGGTACGCTGACGATCTTCACGAGCACGAATGACGTCATCAAAGGCGTCAATGACCGGCGCAGGTGCTGAGGTAGACTCAATATTGATAGTTTGTAGACGAATACCGGCACCATAGTTGTCAAGATAGGACTGCAGGCGACTAGCAACCGAGCTGCCCAGAATCTCACGACCCGAGGTAAGGATATCGATCATATCGGTACCGCCGACCACATGGCGCAGTGACGAATCCAGTGCATTTTCAATAGAAACGGCAGGATCGCGAACGTTAAGAACAAAGTTACGCGGATTAGCCACCTGATATTGTGCTGAAATTTCCACTTCCACGATATTTTCATCGCGGGTTAACATTGATTGCGTTTGAGACAGTGAACGCACACGCGTCACATTGACCATACGAACGTCATCAATCAGTGGTGGGTTCCACTGCAAACCTGGTTCGACAATACCTTGAAACTCACCAAAGCGTAGAACAACGCCACGCTCAGATTGATCCACCAAGTAGAAGCCCATAGCGGCCCAAATTGCCAATGCAACGATAATCAACAGACCCGGCAGCGCAAAGGGATTGCGATTTTTGTCACCGCCTCCCCCACTTTTCTTGCCGCCGCCTTTTTTACCGCCACCCAGCATATTGTTGAGCTTGTCCTGGAACTTCTTTAACGCCTCATCCAGGTCGGGAGGGCCTTGGTTGTTACCCCCTTTATTGCCATTGTTGCCACCATTGTTACCTCCACGGTTTCCATCACCATCTTTTCCACCGCGTCGGCCACCACTACTCCAAGGGTCGTGCTGGTTGCCACCACCAGGCTCATTCCAGGCCATACTTCGTCTCCACTAAGGTATTCGCTAACGCCCATGACGTCTGTTTTAAACGACACCACCGCGTTTGATATTATTGCTCTATAAAACTTGTACCATTTTTATACGGCTCAGAATACTAGCAGTGCGCTATCGTCGTAACGGTTAGCCTACCATTCCTCACTTACCTGCAGCCTTTCTGGCAAATAGGTATTGGCACGTTCGCCTAACTGAGCCATTAGCTGATTAAAATCGCGCCGCGGCAAACGGACATCCAAAACCGAATGTCCGTGCTCATCAAAGGCTTCTTCACGAACAGCATTCAGCTCATGCAGGCCAGCACGCAGCTTACCTTGCTCAGGAGTGAGTGTCAGCGAAAAGCCGATGACATCATTGGCTAAGCGCTCAGTAAGCGCTTCATGCAGAAGCTCAAGCCCCTGACCTTGCTGGGCGGATAGCCAAACCACTTCTGGCACTCCATGGCCGTCACGCTCTATGCGTGGTGCGCTATCGAGCTTATCAATTTTATTCATGACCTTGAGCATCGGCACATCATCAGCACCGATCTCTTTGAGCACTAGCTCTACCTGCTCCACATTCAACTCGCGGTCAGGGTCTGCTGCGTCAATGACGTGTATCAACAGCGACGCTTCCGATGCTTCTTGAAGCGTGGCTTGAAATGCTTCGACCAGCTTGTGTGGCAAGTGGCGAATAAAACCCACCGTATCAGCCATTACCACGGGGCCAACATCTTCAATTTCAAGCCGTCGAAGCGTGGGGTCGAGTGTCGCAAACAGCTGGTCAGCTGCATATACCTCGGAATTGGTTAAGGCATTAAACAGCGTCGATTTACCAGCATTGGTATACCCCACCAGCGACACACTATGTATTTCAGCACGCGCACGGGCGCGACGGTTCTGATCACGCTGGCTACGCACCTTATCAAGCCGCTTATGGATCGACTTAATTCGTCCACGTAAAAGGCGACGGTCAGTTTCAAGCTGCGTCTCACCTGGCCCGCGCAGCCCAATCCCGCCTTTTTGGCGTTCAAGGTGAGTCCAGCCACGCACCAGGCGTGTTGACATATATTCAAGTTGAGCAAGCTCTACTTGCAGCTTACCTTCGTGGGTTCGCGCCCGTTGCGCAAAGATGTCAAGAATAAGGCCGGTACGATCGAGTACCCGGCACTTGAGTTCTTGCTCAACATTACGCTCTTGAGAGGGGCTTAAGCTGTGGTTGAAGATCACCAGTTCTGCTTTATGAACCGCGAGCAAAGCCCGCAATTCTTCCACCTTACCTGACCCAATAAAAGTGCGCGAGTCAGGGCGGTGTCGGCTAGCAGTGAGAAGAGTCGCAGGCTCTGCACCAGCAGAGCGTACGAGCTCTAAAAACTCACCCGGGTCTTCACGTTTTTGTTCATCATGAAAATCAACGTGAACAAGAACTGCCGTTTCACCGGCGTCAGGGCGTTCGAAAAACAATCAATACCTCGTGGAATCTCTTGCTTATCCAGCGGTGTTAAATCTCCGCATCCTGCTCTGCCGGGTCTTGCGCAGGTAGGCGTACATTGCGAGATGGCACAACCGTGGAAATAGCGTGCTTATAAACCATCTGACTGACGGTATTGCGCAGTAAGATAACAAACTGGTCGAATGATTCTATTTGGCCCTGCAGCTTAATGCCGTTGACCAAAAAGATTGAGACCGGAATGCGCTCCTTGCGCAGAATGTTCAAGTATGGGTCTTGAAGGGACTGCCCTTTGGACATTTTGCTCTCCCTAAAACTGTCGTTGGGGTTAATTATCAAATGGCGTGCCCTACTAGTGCTACGCCGCAATCTTATTGCCCGAAAGGCCTAGTGTTACCAAAAGAGCCAACCGGCCATTCGAAAACACATGCTTACTAAATCACTATCTTACTTAAGGGACTATCTTACGCTAAGCACCGCTTTCACGCACGATTTTCAACACCTTATCCAGCGCATGAGGGCACTGTGAATCAACCCACTTAAGCCCAGGCCAACTTCTTAACCACGTTAGCTGACGCTTGGCGAGTTGGCGAGTTGCTATTACACCACGCTCAACCAGCGTGGCGTAATCATACTCACCTTCCAAGTACTCCCACGCTTGGCGATAACCAACACTTTTCATCGCCGGCAGGCCTAAATGTAAGTCATTACGCTTTTTGAGGGCGGCGACTTCATTTATCAAGCCCTGGTCGAGCATTACTTGAAATCGCTGCGCAATGCGTTGGTGTAAAAGACGGCGATCACTGGGTGCCAAAGCTATCGACAACACACGAAAGGGAAAGGTTTCAGATTGCTGCTCCGCCCATAGCTCGCTCATCGGCCGGCCACTCGCATAGTACACCTCCAGCGCCCGCATCAACCGCTGAGGATCATTGGGATGAATACGCTGGGCGGATACCGCATCCACCTCTGCCAGGCGTTGATGTAACGACAATAGACCTTCGTTTTGCCACTGTGCTTCAAGCCGTTGGCGAATAGCCGGGTCGGCAGAGGGCAGGTTTGCTACCCCCTCAACCAACCGTTTGTAGTAGAGCATGGTACCGCCGACCAGCAGTGGGACTTTGCCCGCCGCGCTGATTTGTCGCATAAGCGAAAGCGCATCTACACGAAAATCAGCCGCTGAGTAGGGCTCTGCTGGATCGCGAATGTCGATCAAATGATGTGGCGCGCGAGCAAGCTCCGCCGCGCTGGGCTTGGCACTGCCAATATCCATACCGCGGTACACCATGGCCGAGTCAACGCTAATCAGCTCATGATCCAAGCGCTCGTGCAGCGCCATCGCGGCATCAGTTTTCCCGGCGGCCGTCGGGCCCATCAAAAAAATCGCCCAGGGGCGGGTATCAGCCATGCGCGGTTCCGTTAGCTAAGAAAAAGGTAATTACTGGTCGCGCAGTTGTTGTTCACGTAACGACTGTCCAAGCAGCTACTGTCCTCGCAAGAACAACCGGTCCAACGCTTTTAATCCCATTTGTGTCCAAGTGGGACGGCCGTGATTACATTGATCACTGCGCTCGGTGCGTTCCATGTCGCGCAATAGCGCGTTCATCTCGTCGATAGTAAGCCGACGGTTGGCACGCACACTGCCATGACAGGCCATAGTAGAGAGTAGTTCATGTACCCTAGCCTCGACTTGATGTGTACGCCCATAGCGCGCCAGCTCTTCTAGCATCTGACGCACCAGCGCCTCAGGATCAGCCTGAGCAAGCAAAGCGGGCAGTTGGCGTACCAGCAGCGTCTCTGGCCCAGCTATATCCAACTCAATACCTAGCTTGGCGATCGCCTCTTGCTCGCTCTCTGCTGTTGCCACTTCTGTCCGGCTGGCGGCAATAGAGACAGGCACCAGTAGCGGCTGAGCGTCTAGTCCTTTGGCAGCGGCTAGCTGTGTTTTCATTCGCTCATAGACGATCCGTTCATGAGCGGCGTGCATATCCACCAACACGAGCCCCTGGGCATTTTGGGCCAGAATATAAATACCGTGCAGTTGCCCAAGCGCAAAGCCAAGGGGCGGTGGCGCGGTGGGGTCGGCATCCGGCATTGTCGTCAGCGGTGCTTCACGCACTTCATAACTTTCTGCCCGTGGCGCGCTAGTCTGCGGCGTCAACAGCGTCTCTTCGTGATCGGGATGAAGCGCCTGATAGCCCTGCATAAAACGGCGTACACGCTCGCCGCCAGGATGGCGATCCGGCGAGTGCGTTAGCGCAATCCCTTGTTGTTGCCAACGCGGTTGCTCGGCACTCGTTTCTGAATGTTCACCTTCGCCCTCCACGGCCTGCGGTGATGCGCCTGTCATATCGGTTAAATCGGCATTGCTCTCCTCTGCACTCTCGGCGGGCTTAGCAGACGCCAGGCAGTGGTGCAGACTCGAATAGAGGAAATCGTGCACCATGCGGCCATCACGAAAGCGCACTTCGTGCTTGGTAGGGTGAACGTTAACGTCCACCACATCTGGATCAAGCTCCAGATAGAGCACAAACACCGGATGCCGGCCGTTAAACAACACATCGCGGTAAGCCTGACGCACCGCATGAGCGACCAGGCGATCACGCACGACGCGTCCATTAACAAAGAAATATTGCTGATCGGCTTGAGAACGCGAGTGAGTGGGCAGGCCGACCCAACCACTCAGCCGCAAACCACCTGCCTCGCGCTCTATATAGCGAGCGTGCTCAATAAAATTCTTGCCCAGCAGCGAGGCTATTCGACGCTCCCGAGCCGCTGCAGAGTGACCGGCAGGAAGTTGGTGAATCACTTTTTGGTTATGACGCAATACCCAGGCGATGTCGTAGCGGGATAGCGCCTGACGCCGAAAGGCTTCTTCTACATGGGCGAATTCGGTCTTTTCAGTGCGTAGAAACTTGCGCCGTGCTGGGGTGTTAAAAAACAGGTCGCGCACACTGACGCTGGTACCACGGGGGTGTGGTGCAGGCGTTACGCGGGCTTCCATCCCCCGCCCCTCTGCCACTACCCGCCAGCCATGGCGTGGGTCTTCTTCAGCGTTAGAAATAAGCTCCAGCCGCGAGACAGAACTGATCGAGGCCAGCGCCTCGCCCCGAAAACCTAACGAACTAACGCCTTCCAAGTCTTCCAGGCTGCCGATTTTACTGGTCGCATGGCGCGCCAAAGCCAGCGGCAGGTCCTCTTCGCCAATGCCGATACCATCATCGCGCACCTTAATAAGCCGTGCGCCGCCCTGCTCAATATCTACTTCGATGCGCTGACTTCCCGCATCGATCGCGTTTTCGATCAGCTCTTTGGTTACCGATGAGGGGCGCTCAACCACCTCGCCCGCCGCAATTTGGTTGGCCAGCCGTGGGTCGAGCACATGAATACGTGATGCGGTAACGGTCATATCAGTCAACACGACACCTCATGAAGAAATCTCAGGAACGGGGAATCTGCAACACTTGGCCAACGCGGATCACGTCACCATTGATATCATTGGCCTGCTTTAACTGATTAACGGGTACACCGTGGCGGACGGCAATTGCCGACAATGTATCGCCTGACTGAATACGATACTCATTCCCTGAGGGGCTACGCTGATTATCACGCTGCCAAGCAAGCAGACTGGCCGGCGGTGGGAAGCGCTCGAAATGCTCGCGCAAACCGCTGAAGATGGCCTGAGAAAGCCCTGATTGGTGGACTGGATCGCGTAGCCGACGCTCTTCGTCAGGGTTGGAGATAAAGCCAACCTCAATCAGCAGCGAAGGGATATCAGGCGACTTCAGCACCATAAACCCAGCCTGCTCGACCCGGGACTTATGCAGCCGGTTAATGCGGCCTAACTGCTCTAACACCTGACCGCCAATCGAGAGCGAGTCATTTAGCGTGGCAGTCATGGTCAAATCCAACAACACGCCGCGCAGCACTTGGTCTTTATCACGTAGGGACAGGTTACCATCAACCCCTCCGATCAAGTCAGAACGGTTTTCACTATCGGCTAACCACTGTGCGGTCTCAGAGGTGGCGCCCCGCTGAGAGAGCGCATACACCGAACTGCCTTGAGGTCGTGGACTGGTAAAGGCATCGGCGTGTATCGAGACAAAAAAGTCGGCTTTTTGCTCACGTGCCAGTGCGGTACGCTGACGCAACCCTATATAGTAGTCGCCATCCCGCACCAGCACGGCTTTAAACCCTTCGGTGCCGTTCACTTCAGCAGCTAGCCGACGGGCAATTTCCAGCACGACATCCTTTTCCCGTGTGCCTGAAGGGCCAATCGCCCCCGGGTCTTCTCCCCCGTGGCCGGCATCGACAGCAATAATGATATCTCTACGCGGGTGCGGTTTGGCTTCCTGCACGGCAGCAGGCACTTCGTTACTAGGCGGCGCTACGCTGCCCGGTAGCTGGGCTTGAGCTGATGCGCGCTGGACCTGAATTTCCTGTTCGCGAATCATCGCCTCAATAGGATCAATGGGATTCTCAACGGCACTTTCCCCGGGGTACTCAAGATCGACAACCAGACGGTGGCCGTATTGATCATTTGGCCTTAGGGTGAAATGTCGCGGCTCAATTGCTCGATTTAGTTCAAGCACCACCCGCAAGCCACCACCCTCCCGCGCGCCGGTGCGCACCGAGGTAATGGCACTATCATGTAATGGCAGTGTGCTCGGATCGGTATCCATTTGCGTGTCATCTAAATCAATAACCAACCGTGCTGGATTTTCCAGTGAAAACACGTTGGCATTAGTAGCAGCGGACAGATCAAATACCAGCCGCGCATGATCCGGTGCCGCCCACAAACGCATACTCTCTACACTGGACGCTTGAACACTAACCGCCGTCAGGGCAAAAAAACTGGCAACTAACAAGCGATAAACGCATACCGCTGTGCCCTTTATTTCCATTGAATCACACCATTCTCCAGCTGATCGGAACCTACCTTACTTACTTCACTGACCTTGCTCTGCAAGCGTGCCAGCATATGTCTGCCCTGGTCACTACCTGCCATCAAAGAGACCAAGCGACCTTGAGTAGCAACCGTTAAAAACAGACGAAGGTCAGGCGCTGGCAACCACCCTTCCCCACGGCTTGGCCACTCAATAATACTTAGAGCATCGTCGGCTAGCACGTCGCGTCCACCGATAAATTCGAGTTCTTCTGGATCCGCTAGGCGGTACAAATCTAGATGATAGAGTCGCTGACAGCCCAGCTCGTAAGGCTCTATGAGTGTATAAGTGGGGCTTTTTACCGCCCCTTGATGGCCGTAAGCCCGCAGGATACCGCGTGTTAAGGTAGTTTTACCGGCACCTAGCTCACCTTCAAGGTAAACCAACCCGCGACCTTGCAGCGCGTGCCCTAACACTTCGCCAAACGCGACTTGGGCCTCTTCATTATCTAATTGCACCTGCATGTAAGCCGCCTTCACGGATTAATCAATTTTCGCGCATAGGATGCCAGATCGCTAGCCAGCAGGCCACGCTCTCCTTCTTGTTCTGCCGCACGATCTGCGGCTAATGCATGCACCATGGTTGCCAGCCAAGTGCTGAACTCCACATCACCGCGCTGAGCAACCAAAGCCCCCAGCATACCGCTGAGCACATCCCCCATACCACCGCTAGCCATGCCAGGGTTGCCGTAAGGGCAAACGACCAACCCGCTAGGCCCAGCAATCAAGCTGCCTGCGCCTTTTAGAATCACCACGCCACCGCGTGCACGTTGCAGGGCCTGGGCAGCGGCAGGCCGATCAGCCTGAATATCCGCCACCGAGCAACCCAACAGCCGTGCAGCTTCGCCAGGGTGCGGGGTCAATATCCAGTTTTCACGCCGCGCATCAGGCCACTGACGCGCTAAAAGATTCAAGCCATCAGCATCCACTACCAACGGCGCCTCCGACTGCATTGCACTTTGTAGCACTGCCTGTCCCCAAGCAGCCTGACCAAGGCCCGGTCCTACGACTACAACGTCAGCGTTATTGGGTAACTCAGCTGCCTCGGCACCACCGCGAACAGCATGGGCCATCACTTCAGGACAGCGCACCAGACTAGCGGTGATATGCTCAGGCGCCGTTGCCAAGCTTACTTTCCCCGCCCCAAGCCGTGCGGCTGCTTGGCAGGCCAGAAGCGCTGCACCACCAAATCCGGGAGCACCGCCCATGACCAGCACATGCCCCATTTCACCTTTATGGCTAGTGCGCTGGCGTGGGGCAAAGGCATCTGCCAGAAGTGAATCGTCCAGCCGCCACGCCGTGGGTAAAATGTCGAAATATGCCTGCGCTTTGACGCCCAGCGGACGAAAATCAATCTCGCCGGTGTAAGCGGGCGCGTCCCCAGTATGCAGACCAACTTTATCGCCAATAAAAGTCACCGTGCAGGCGGCCTCAACGGCAATACTAAGCACGGCCCCGGTATCCGCCATCAACCCCGAGGGAATATCAATCGCTAATACCGGTCGATGCGCGGCATTAATCATTTCGATAGCTCGCCGAAAGCGTCCTTCTACCTCACCCTTCAAACCAGTACCTAACAGCGCATCGATAATTACCTCGCCAGTTAACTCAATCCCAGCGTGCCATTCTTCACAGTTAACTCCCGCCGATGTCGCTAAATCGGCTGCACGTGCCCCGTCTCCGCTTAGCTCGTCCAATGGTTTAAGCGTTACTCGCTGTACTTTGAGACCCGATTGCATAGCCAATGCAGCCAACACATGCCCATCGCCACCGTTATTACCACTCCCGCACATTACGGTTAAACTTCTTACTTGCGGCCAGCGTGAGCGAAAGCTATGCCAGGCACTTGAGGCGGCGCGCTGCATCAATGCAAAACCATCGATTCCACCGGCAATGGTGCGTCGGTCAAGCTCGCGCACCTGGGCGGCTTTGTATAGAGGGCGTAGCATGGAAGTGTTCGGGATCGTCACGATCTCTCCTTTCACATGTTCTGATGCACATGTTTTGGTGGCTGACAATGCGTTAGCATAGCGCGCTTAATGCCTTGCTGTTGACCGACTCTTTGGCTAACTATCCATTTGCCTGACTTGTTTGAAAAATCATGCCGGATTCCACTGCCTTTGTACGTTCCAACGATACATTGACGAATGAAAAGCTTGCTCATCTTGCCGACCTGGTAAAAACCTGGGGGCGAGAGCTGGGCTTTCAGCAGGTAGGTATCACCGATACTGGACTATCGACCCATGAAGCCCATCTCGACGCATGGCTGGAAAAGGGCTACCACGGTGAGATGGGCTTTATGGCCAAGCATGGCACCAAGCGCACCCGACCTGCTGAGCTAGAGCCCGGCACGCAACGCATTATCAGCGTGCGCATGGATTATCTGCCCGCCGAGGTGGAAAGCACCAAGGTGCTCGGCCAGCCCAGCCGCGCTTATGTGTCGCGCTATGCCCTGGGACGCGATTATCACAAGCTAATGCGCAAGCGGTTAGCTCTGCTGGCAAAAAAAATTGAACAGGAAGTCGGCCGTTTTGGTTATCGCGCTTTTGTTGACTCAGCGCCGGTAATGGAGCGCGCCCTGGCCCAAAAAGCCGGGCTCGGCTGGTTCGGTAAAAACGCCATGCTGCTTAACCCCAAAGCGGGCTCGCTGTTTTTTCTGGGCGAACTGTATACCGACCTTCCCTTGCCTATCGACGCGCCGTTTGAGCAAGAGCACTGTGGCAGTTGCAGTGCTTGTCGCACCGCCTGCCCCACCGGCGCCATCGTTGATGACAAAGTGGTCGACTCGCGCAAATGTATTTCGTATCTCACCATCGAACTGCATGGCGCGATTCCGGTTGAGTTCCGTCGCGCCATGGGTAACCGTATTTATGGCTGCGATGATTGCCAACTGGTCTGCCCTTTCACTCGCTTTACCCGCATCACCCAGGAAAATGATTTTGCACCGCGCCATGACCTGGATCGCACCACACTTATCAGCCTGTTTGCCTGGGGCGAGGCAGAGTTTCTCGATAAAACCGCAGGCAGCCCTATCCGGCGCATAGGCTATGAGCGCTGGCTACGCAACATCGCTATTGGCCTCGGGAACGCACCCTGGAGCCAGACCGTGGAAGCCGCACTATGGGCGCGAAGAGCCTACCCAAGCGCATTGGTGCGTGAACACGTCTCCTGGGCGCTTGAAGAACAACAGCTCAAGCGCGGTGATCGCATTGCCACTGATATGACTTAATCATTTTACTCTTCTTCGTCGCTGCGCTGATCGACGCGCAAAAACGTATCGCGGTAATGAGCCAACTCGGCAATCGATTCTTTAATATCCTCCATCGCCAAGTGCACATTTCGCTTACTAAAGCCCGTCAAAGCGCCTGGATTCCAGCGTTTGGCTACCTCTTTTAAGGTAGAAACATCGAGATTGCGGTAGTGAAAGAAATTGAGCAGCGCAGGCATCTCACGCTCTAAAAAACGCCGATCCTGGTGAATGCTGTTACCACACATAGGCGACGAGCCCGCCACCGCGTACTGCTGCAGAAACGCCAGAGTCTGCTGCTCGGCCTCGGCAGTTTCTACTTGGCTTGCCTTCACCCGCGCCACTAAGCCTGATTCGCCGTGCGTTTTCTGGTTCCAGTCGTCCATCTGTGCCAGCAGGCTGGCGGGTTGTTTCACCGCAATGACCGGCCCTTCCGCCACTACATTCAAATCTGCATCGGTAATGAGCGTGGCGACCTCAATGATGCGCTCTTTATTGGGATCCAGCCCCGTCATTTCCAGATCGATCCAGACCAGCAGATCATTGCGTGGCGTTGTTGCCCCCGTCATATCGTTGCTCATCACCATCATCCTTTCGCCTTAATGGCTATTAATGTCATGTAAGTGTGCCTTAAATGCCACCGCCAAGCAGCCCCTAAAGGCTGGCTTGAATACCCGATGGCATCTTTGATAAGTACAATGATAAGTACAAGGGTAAGTACAATGGCATCTTTGATAGGTACAATAGCGCCTATTGTACCGAGCATCAGGTGGCCATGAGCAAACGTAAATTAAGTCGCCAGCAGCAATGGCGAGTCGAGAAAGTCCAGGCAGAACGTGCCCAGCGCGCTGAAAAGCGCGATGTACAGGATGCCGAGAAACTCGCCGCCGGCGAATACGGTGCCGAACAGCCGGGCCGCGTCGTTGCTCACTTTGGACGCACCCTAGAGGTACGCAACAGCGAAAATGAACCGGTGCGCTGTCACTTACGCGCCAACTTGGACGGCCTAGTCACCGGCGACAGAGTGATATGGCGCGCAGGGCAAGAAGGCTCCGGCGTGGTGGTGGCCCGCGAAGAGCGCGATAGCGTGCTTAAACGCCCCGACGCTCGCGGCCTACTCAAACCGGTGGCTGCTAATATTGACCAGCTACTGATCGTGTTTGCAGTGGAACCCGCTCCCCACGCCAATCTCATTGATCGCTACTTGGTCGCCGCCGAAGCCACCGGCATTGCGCCGGTGCTGGTGCTCAACAAAACCGATCTACTCCCGGAAGATGGCGGTGAGCTGGGTAAACTACTGGAGCGCTACAGTGCCTTGGGCTATCCCGTGATACGCACCACCACTGCGACAACGTCAGGGCTGAATGAGTTGCGCGGCCAACTTGAAGGACGCACCTCAGTGTTTGTCGGGCAAAGCGGTGTTGGCAAATCATCACTGATTGATTTGCTGTTACCGGATGAAAACCTGCGCATTGGTGCGCTGTCGGAAGACTCTCGCAAAGGCACCCACACCACCACCACGGCACGCCTCTATACCATGAGTCGTGCTGAGGTTGCCGATGGCGACTTAATTGATTCGCCGGGTATTCGTGAGTTTGGCCTGGTTCATCTCAATGAGCAGGAAGTGACAGACGGCTTTATTGAGTTTCATGATTATATTGGTCATTGCCGTTTTCGCGACTGCCGTCACCGTAATGAACCAGGCTGCGCTTTACTCGCAGCGGTCGAGGCAGGCAAGATTCATCCAGCGCGCTTTGCCAGCTATCGACGCATTCTTGATAGCTTGGATGGCTAACGTACACAGGAGTTACCCATGAGCACCGAAAGCCAATCGTCCGAATCTAATCTTTTACCGCTAATAATTGAACCAGAACAGCTGCAGGAGCATTTAGATAATCCACAGCTACTCATTATTGATGTGCCTGCCAACGGTGACAGCTATCGCCAGGGGCATGTACCCGGCGCTATTTTTCTCGACTTTCGCTATTTGATGCGCGGCGAAGGGCCAGTACCTAGCGATGTTCCCAGCGTTGAGGCATTGTCACGGCTGTTTAGTGCTCTGGGCCTGACCCGAGACACCCATGTAGTGGCTTACGATGATGAAGGTGGCGGCTGGGCGGCACGCCTGCTGTGGACCTTAGACCTGATCGGTCATACGCGCTACTCCTACTTAAACGGCGGCATTCACGCGTGGCGGGATGCGGGTCTTGAAGAAAGCAGCGAACCTACAGCACCCTCGCCAAGCAACTATCATGCTGAGATTCTCAATCCCAAAGCCCTGATTACCTGCGACGAAATCAAAGAGAAACTCGACGATAGGCAGTTTGCGGTATGGGATGCGCGCTCCAAAGATGAGTACGATGGTGTACGCGGAAATAACAAGCATTTGGGCCATATTCCTGGTGCGGTCAATATGGATTGGCTCCACGCCATGGATCGCAACCGGGCGCTGCGCATTCGCGATTATGCCGAACTCATCACCGAATTGAGTGCCTTAGGCCTAACGCCGGATATGGAAATTGCTACACACTGTCAAAGCCATCACCGCAGCAGTTTTACCTGGCTGGTTGGCAAAGCACTTGGCTTTAATATACGTGGCTATGCGGGCTCCTGGGGCGAATGGGGCAACCGCGAAGACACACCGATTGAGAAATGAAGACATTACTGTGAATTTTTCCCAAAAAGCTTTTTCGCTACTTCAGTATCCTCTGCCGCAACATGCCATTTCACGCCTAACCGGCAAATTTGGCCGGTGCGAAAACCCGTGGGTGAAAAACACCCTGATTAAAGCGTTTATCAAACATTTTAACGTGGATATGAGCCAAGCACTGGAGCCCGATCCTACTGCCTATGCAACGTTCAATCACTTTTTCACTCGCGCTTTAAAAGTCGATGCACGCCCCCTGGGCGAGGGCATATTAAGCCCCGCCGATGGCACGCTCTCTCAATATGGACGCTTACAGGCCGGCCAACTGGTGCAGGCCAAAGGACACACCTACTCCGCACAAACATTACTTGGCGGCGATACAGCCCTTGCTGAAGAGTTTCTAGGTGGCAGTTTCGCCACCGTTTACCTCTCTCCGCGGGATTATCATCGCGTACATATGCCAGTGACCGGCACGCTCAGGGAAATGATCTATGTGCCGGGCCGGCTCTTCTCGGTAAACCAAGCAACGGCTAACTATGTGCCGGGTTTATTTGCCCGCAATGAGCGCTTGGTGTGTATCTTTGATACCGAATACGGGCCAATGGCTATGGTGTTAGTCGGCGCAATGATTGTAGCGGCCATTGAAACCGTCTGGTCAGGACAGGTAACGCCGCTTGCGGGCAACCCGCAGCGCATGCGGTTCGGCCAACCCATCACGCTAGAAAAAGGCGCTGAAATGGGCCGTTTTATGCTGGGCTCAACTGTGGTCACCTGTTTTACCAAACCGGTTAATTTCAACGAGATCCCCCCTGGAAAGATGGTTAGCATGGGGGAGTCGCTAGGCGCTATTTAGCAGTTCGAGCTAGCAGTTCGAGCTAGCAGTTCGAGCTAGCATTTCGAGTTAGCATTTCGAGCTAACAGTTCGCTAACAATTAGGCGTCGCAAACGCGAGCACGTCTTGCAGGCGTGCTTTACCCAACGCTAGTTGAATAAGGCGGTCCATCCCCAGCGCAACCCCAGCGCCCTCAGGCATGCCATGCTCAAGTGCCGCCAGCAGGCGTTCATCAATATCGACTTCCGTCAAGCCTAGGCGACGACGTTCTGCATTATCTTCTGCAAACCGAGTCCGCTGTTCAGATGCATCGGTTAATTCTTGGTAGCCGTTGGCCAGTTCAAGACCCTTCAGGTATATCTCGAAGCGAGAAGCGACCCACTCACCATCATCATCTTGGTGGCGTTGTGCCAGGGCCGCTTGGCTCGCCGGGTAATCGATCACGACGCTTAACTCATATTGTCCAAGCAAAGGCTCAATGACCATACCCATCAGCAGGTCAAGACAAGTATTGCGTCCTTCGTCGGCTAAGGCGTGAGCAGGCATTTGTGTCCGCTCGGCAGCTAACGCCCGTAATTTTTCCAATGAAGTGGTAAAAGGATCAATCTCTAGGTGAGTATGAAATAGCTCCCGATAGCGATGCTGCACGACAGGGCCAGGAAAACTGGGGAGCAGCGACATAATCAGGGTGGTGCTCTCTTCAATCAGTTTATTCAACGTAAATTGCGGCCGGTACCACTCCAGCATGGTGAACTCGATATTATGGCGGCCCCCTATTTCACCATCGCGAAAACTTCGAGCGAGCTGAAAAATGGGGCCGCTACCGGCAGCCAGCAACCGCTTCATATGGAATTCGGGAGATGTTTGCATCCATAGCCTGCGCTGGCCTTTATCGGTGCGCGCCAGCGTGTGGAGCGACACCAAGTGGATATCCGTACTGCCCCCCTGTCCCAGCACTGGCGTTTCCACTTCCAGCACGTCACGCTGGGCAAAAAAGGCCCGTACTTTTGCTATTAATCGCGCCCGTTCGCGCAGCGTTTCAATAGAAGCTGAAGGTTGCCAATCAATGGCCATCACTACTCCTTAGACAAAATAAAAGCCACGCACAATGCGTGGCTATTAAATTATACAATAGCTTATAAAGCTATTAAGCGCGTGAGACGTACTCACCGCTGCGCGTATCAATTTTCAGCACTTCGCCCTGGTTGATAAACAACGGGACACGAACCACTGCACCCGAGGATAGCGTAGCTGGCTTAGAGCCGCCTTGGGCGGTATCGCCTTTCAAACCAGGATCCGTTTCCACGACTTCCAGCTCAATGAAATTGGGCGGCGTGACGGAAATCGCCTTGTCGTTCCATAAAGTAATGGTATAAGGCACCTGCTCCTTTAGCCATTTCTCGGTATCACCCAAGGCTTTCTTTTCCACTGCGTATTGCTCGAAGGAGCCATCCGTCTTCATGAAATGCCACATATCACCATCGTTATAGAGGTATTCCATTTCCAAATCCATGACATCGGCGCCTTCCAACGAGTCACCGGATTTGAAGGTACGCTCACCCACACGGCCAGTCATCAGGTTACGCAGCTTAACGCGGTTAAATGCCTGACCCTTGCCAGGCTTGACCAGCTCGTTCTCAACGATCGAACAAGGATCGCCGTCGAGCATTACTTTCAAACCGCCTTTGAATTCGTTGGTAGAATAGTTCGCCATACTGCCTCTCAATAGTCTGTTTAAATCTATAGCCTGTATAAATCTACGATGACGAATCTGCGCTTCGCCATCGATAGCGTCATTGCTAAGTGCGCGCATGATAACCCGAAGGAGGGCTTTTTTGCAGGAGAACATTATTATCACTGGCAAGCACGTTTCTGCCCAGGTACCTACCTCATGGCAGCAGCAGCTTTCCCAGGCGATCCGCGACCCCGTCACCCTGTGCAAGCGTCTAGGTTTAAGCAGCCAATGGCTGCCTGGTGCCCAAGCTGGACATCGGCTATTTGATATTTGCGTGCCCGACGCTTATTTAGCGCGCATTGTACCAAATGACCCGCAGGATCCTCTGCTTCTGCAGGTGCTGCCCATCGGCGATGAAGCACAAACATCGCCTGGGTATGTAACGGATCCGTTGGAAGAGGCCGACCATCGTCCCGCTAAAGGGCTCATTCATAAGTACGCCAATCGCGTGCTGCTGATTGCAAGCCCCGCCTGCGCAATCAACTGCCGCTACTGTTTTCGTCGTCATTTTCCGTATAGCGATAACTCACCTTCCCGGTCGCAGTGGCAGGAAGCGCTCGACTACTTACGCAGCGACACTACTATTCACGAGGCGATTCTCTCCGGCGGCGACCCGCTGGCGGCTAGCGACCGGCAGCTTGCTTGGCTGATTGATCAGTTGGAAAGCATCCCCCACCTCAAACGGCTACGCATTCATACTCGGTTGCCCGTGGTGATTCCTGACCGGGTAGATGACGCTCTGCTCGGCTGGCTAAGCAAAACCCGCTTACAAAAAGTCGTTGTACTCCATATCAATCACGCCAACGAAATTGACCAGGCGGTGATAGACGCTTGCCAACGCCTAAAGCAAGCAGGCGCGACGCTACTCAACCAGAGTGTGCTGCTGCGCAATGTGAACGACAGCGTGACCGCCCTAACGACCCTCTCCGAGCGACTATTTGAAGCGGGTATTCTGCCCTACTACCTGCATGTACTGGATCCTGTGCAGGGCGCTGCCCACTTTGATGTGCCCGACGGTGAAGCTCGCGCGTTGGTAGCTCAGCTGCGCGATCATTTACCGGGGTTCTTAATGCCCCGCTTGGTGCGAGAAGTTCCTGGTAAAGGGAGCAAAACGCCGCTTTAAACCTGCTTACTCGGTGACCAAAAATTCAATCGCCTGACGGGTAGCGGGCCACATGACGCTACCGTGGGTTTCGCCAGGAAAGAGTGTATAACCAACCTCCAGGTTACGTTGCTGCGTGCTGAGCCACTCGGCAACGCTCTGGGCATTATCCACCATGGCTCTGGCCTGCATCCGCTGATCGCGGGGCGTCACAACATCGCTGCTGGCGGGTTGCTCACGCTCGCCCACCCCTATCAGTAGACGAGTACCACTGGGTATGGCGGCTAGCGATGAGGTTTGCTGTGCTAACGACGCTAGCGGCCTTTCACCATACCACCAAAGCGATGGACTGATGGCTATATAGCGATCAAAACTTGATGGCTGAGTGAGTAATGCGTGCAGTACGAACAAACCACCTAACGAGTGTCCGAAGATCGCTTCTTGCTCAATATTAATAGCAAAGCGCCGATTAATTTCGGGCTTTAGGTGGTCTTCTATAAAGCTAAGAAAGCGATCAGCGCCACCATGGGGACGCTGTTGATAGTCGTTTTCCACAACGCCGTCATTAGGCAGCAAAGGGGTAAAGTCTTCAACACGACGCTTCTTATTGAAGCGTTCGGTGTCCGGGTAACCAACTGCCACGATCATCAGCGCATCACTTGCGCCGTCCGGCCCTTGGCGGGTCAGCGTATCGCGGGCTGCCTGCACAAGGGCAAACCGGGCATTGCCATCCAATAGATACATGACCGAGTAGCCAGTTTCGGGCGGTGGCGAATCGGGAATAGATACCTGTATCAAATAGTCCTGACCGGTTGTCGGCGATACCAGCGTAAATTCCACGGTCCCAGGCAAGCTGACCTCCCCGGGTAGCGAACTATAAGCCATGGATGGCACCCAGCACACGAGGAGAAGCAGCCAGCGCTGCAGCTGTCGACACGCCGTTTGCAAACGCAAAACGCGCCACGGTTGCCCGTGGCGCTTTATCAAACCCTCAGAAGTCATAGCGTATCGATGCCACCACGTTGGCCGGCGCCCCTGGCATATTGAAGGTATTCACGCCGCCTACTCGGTTGTAGTAATCGCGATCCAACAGGTTATTGATGTTGAGCTGACCACTGAGCTGCGACGTAAAGTCATAGCCGATCATGGCATCGACCACCGCATAGCCTGGCGCCTCGACCCCGCTGCTGGACTCGAAATCGCTCATGCCAGTAACGCCGCCGCCTATGCGTAAGCCGCCCAAGGTATTGCCAGCGAAGTCGTACTGCGTCCATAGATTACCAACGTTATGGGGCATCAGGAGAAAGATACCGTCTTCGCGATCCGATGAGCTGCGCTCCACTTTAGTATCCAGATAAGTGTAGCCGGCAATAATATCCCACTGATCGGTGATGCTTCCGGTAATCTCGAATTCAGCGCCTTGAATGCGCATTTTACCGACTGCTTCGACGTAGCTGACACCTGTATCTGCCGGAGCGGTCGCGCGGTTTTTATCGTAGAGCCTGAAGGCACTAATACGCGCGTTCAAATCACCGCCCCTATAGCTACCCTTAACGCCCGCTTCATACTGATCCCCTTCCCGTGGATCAAGTAAATCACCGTTAGCGTCATAGGCAGTCTGGGGCTTGAATACCTGCGAGTAGCTAGCATAAAGCGAGTGGTGATCGTCCAGATCGAAGACCAAACCGGCGTATGGCGTCACTTTGGTGTCGCTACGGTTTTGTTGGGTCTCTGTCGCTAGATCACTGTAATCCACGTCGTAATGGCTAACCCGGCCACCAGCGATCAGCGCCAGTGGCTGAAGAGGACGCAGGGTCAGCTTGCCGTAAATACCCGTCTCTTCAAGGGTCGTATCATCATAGGAGTAGCCACGGCCGCTGCTACGCGCGGTATCCAAAATATCGACATAGGCGAGCGAGTTGAGCTCATCGAGTGTCACGCGCCCACCGGCAACGTTACGCGAGCGCCCCGCTTCCATTTCGGTGTCAAAGCGCTTGTAGTCACTGCCCACGACGAACTCGCTGACATTACCAAAGGCCGAAAACGGCTGACTATAGCTTGCATCCACCGCGAGGGATTGCTGATCGATTACACTGCCGGTGCCCGCCACGGCAAGCGAATCGTTGGCACTCAGCGCACTGCCACCAAACGCGTAGTTATAATCGGCATTACGGTTCGAGTAACGCGCGGCCACACGCCCAAATCCGCCGGTATCAAAGCGATGGGTTAGCTCCGCAATCCAGTCGTTGGAGTGGCTGTTGAAGTCGTTCCAGTCAGCGCCGTAGAAATCCGAGCGCGACCCATAAAGCAGTTCGCCCCGGCTGCCGACCGGGTGGCCGTTATTCACCGTGATATCCTTGGTATTGTGAATATAACCAAGCCCTAGCATGGTGGCATCATCCAGGTCTATATCCACGGCAGCATAGAGGTCGTTCTGGTCATTATCGTTATTATCCACAAACTGACCATGCTCTGTATGGTCAATCACCAGCCGTCCACGTACACGCCCGTTTGCATCTAGGGGCCCAGACAGATCCACTTGGCCTGCGCGTTGGTGATCGCTGCCCAGGCTGCCAGTCACATGGCCTTGAAAAGCACGAGTGGGACGTTTACGCACCAGGTTTACGATGCCACCCATCTCGCTGGTGCTATCAAACAGGCCCGACGGTCCACGCATGATCTCAACACGGTCGAAGGCAGATAACGTCGGCACCGAGCCAGTAATACTGGTCATGGGCGCGGGAAGACCGTCGATACTGACCTGGTCATATTCATAGCCGCGTGCGTATATGGAAGACCGGCCATTATCATTGGAAAGCACACGCATGCCCGGCGTTCGGCGGCCCAGTTGATCAAGTGTGGTAAAGTTTTGATCTTCAATGGCTTCACGCGTCACCACGCTCACTGATTGAGGAATATCACGCAGCGATGCAGGCGTTTTAGTGCCCACGGTGGCGGCATCGACGCTGTACCCGCCCGTTACTTCAGAAGGCAACATTTCATAAAGGCGATTGCCTTGGACCGTAACGGTGTCCAGTCGCGTTGCTTCTTCGACGGCCTGAGCCAATACGTTAGGAGCGAAACTGAGTATGACGGCCGTGCTGCCAATGACTACGGCTGAACGGTAATGACGCTTCTCTCTTGATGCCATGCTGCTTCCCCTTAATGTCCCTGTAACCACCCTGGTTTGCGAATGAGAATCCATTGCAATAAAATCAGTGGCAGCGCATTATGGCATCCGGTTTCACGACATGCCTTTGCAAACACCGCAATTTGCTTTGCAAACACGGCAAAACGCGATAACAGCCAGCATGCCAAGATGTTTAATAAACCTTGTTAATAGAGGGGTTAGATGGGAGGACCTTCACACCAGCCTGAAATCAGCGCTACCGACTTACAGCAACTTTCGGCTTCACTCGTCAAGCGACAACGCTTGGACGCGCCCTCTTGGGACCATCGCTCAGCGCTGCTGACAGGACGCATGTGGGTAAGTGAACTTGAGCCGGGAATGCAGTTACGATTGGCGGATATTCAGGATCGATTTGGCCTAACAAGTCAGGCAGTGCTTCCTGCAGGAATTAAGATCGCCCTCGTAATCGCAGGCAATGCTCGCGTGCGCTATGGTGATTTTGAGGCCTCCTTAGGACCACAGGCCACCCACACTGGTTTATGGGTTACGCTACCCTCGGCAACTAATTTTGAGCGCCGCGGGCAAGCAGGCGATCATGAACGCACGCTAACGCTCAGCCTGTCACCGGCGTGGGCTGCTCGTCATGGCTATCAAGCAGTCATGACAGCCTCGCCTGATGCCCCTAAGGCAGCCTACTGGTCGCCCTCAGCGGGTTTATTAGCATTGGCCTCACGGCTGTTCACATTGCAACCTACCGATATTGGCCACCCTGCTTACCGGCTGCAACTGGTGGGATTCGCCATGGCGTTGGCCGGTGAAGCGCTGGCTGGCGCGTGTCCTTCTCCCGCCATGCTCACTTCTTCCCCTAGCCCCGACCGCCGTTTGGCTCGATTAATGAGTATGGTAGATAGCGGCCAGGCAAGAGGATTGACACAGGCAGAGCTGGCTCACCAATTAGGCATGAGTTTGAGCAACCTTCAGCGTCGCTTTCACCACCAGCATGGCGAGGCCTTAGGCAGTTTTTTACGCCGCCATCATCTTTCGCTGGCCCGAGACGCCATGGTACGCGAGGCGATGAGTATCGAAACGGCGGCGGCACTGGCTGGCTATACCAGCGCCACCAACTTTGCTACCGCTTTCAAACGCGAGTTTGGCACCCGGCCCAGCGATCACCAAAAAGCATCTACCTTTACTCGTTGCCAACAAACAATGATCAATAAAGCACTGGATGCCTCGTAATAAACATCGTTATAAAAGCCCGTTATAAAAGCCCGTTCTAAAAGTCTTTTATAAAAGACCGTATACAAGGTGAGCAGCTCTTAGAAAAGATTAAATCCGCATGACGAAATCAATAAATATCAAAAACTTAAATAAAATCGCACTGAAGTCGAAAAAGTATCAATTTCTGCTAACGTTATAGAGTTAACTATTCTGATGTTGCATCTGCCTCAATGTCAGACATTTCATTCATCTGGAGGCCGTCACGTTATGTTTGCATCTCTTTCGTCACGATTTGGGGCTATGTTGCTTTTAATAGCGTCACTGGTGGGATTAGCCATCGCTCTCTATGCGTATTTAACCCCTCTTACCGGCGTTACTGGGACGCTCGGCGCGCTGGTAGCCGTGTTGGCCTGTATCGCGCTTGCTATTCTGGCGCTCCTTCTTGCCGTAGTAACGGGACGCGGTGCGTCCATTGCACTGCGTGTGCTCATTCTAGTAGGGCTTGCGGGCACTTTTTTCGCTGCCATGTTGCTACACCAGTGGTGGCTCTGCGCTGCCATGGTGGTCGGTCTGATCGGCCTGATTATCGATATGGCTCGTCCGTCTCACCGAGCCCGTGTTACCCATTCCTGAGGAGCCGTCCATGCCAATATTGACCACCCCTAAACAGCGCTTGGGCACGGCCACCGCCCTGGCAATCTGCCTTACCCCGTTGCCCTTACTGGCTCAAGAGCAATCAGCGGAGCAGCCGCAATCTACTGTTCAAGAGCAACCGGCGGAACAAGCGCAGGCTGAGACTCAAGAACAGCCTGCGGAACAGGAGAATCCGGCTGCTTCGCAGGATCAAGAGCAGCAAGAGCAGCAAGAGCAGCAAGAGCAGCAAGAAGAGGTTAGCGCTGCTCCGCCCATTCCGTTAGTGCCTGGTGAGCCCACCTGGGATAGCTTTCATGGTCAGCTCAATGCTCAAAAATACAGTCCGCTCGACCAGATCAATGCCGACAATGTAGGCGAGCTAGAGAAAGTCTGGGAAATTCATACCGGTGATGTCTCTGACGGCTCGGGCGAGCTACCGGCCACTGTTTGGTCGGCCACACCGGTATTCGCTAATGACACGCTCTATGTCGGCACCCCTTTTTATCGGCTTCTTGCGCTCAATCCAGCCACGGGCGAAGAGAAGTGGAGCTATGACACCCAATCCTCTCTCGAAGCGCTGACCCAGCCTGTGTTAAAAAATCGCGGCGTTGCCTATTGGCAAGCCGATGACCCGGTGGAGGGCGAACCCTGTCAGAAAATTGTCTATATGGGCACCATGGACGCCCAGCTTTTTGCACTTGATGCCGATAGCGGCGAACTGTGCGAAGGGTTTGCCGACAACGGCGTTCTTAACGTCAACCAGTGGAACGATACCAACGACAAGTGGCCGTTGTCGCTGTTGCAGCCCCCCACCGTGGTCGGTGATCGTTTGATTCTTGGCTGGGCAGGAATGGATTGGGCCTATGAACAGGCGCCACCCGGCACCGTTTTCTCTATCAATGCCCGTACCGGCGAACGTGAATGGGAGTTCCAGGCGCTTAGCGATGAGGTTCGCGAGCAAAGCGGTACCGCCAATGTCTGGACACATATGTCCGCCGACGAGGAACTCGGCTTGGTCTATCTACCGGTTTCCTCTCCCTCACCCAATTTCTGGGGCGGCAATCGTACTGAAGAGGTGCCGTTAGCTACCTCAACCACGGCCTTGGATATCGAGACGGGCGAAGTGGTGTGGTCACGTCAATGGGTTCATCACGACATCTGGGATTACGATATTAACGCCGCGCCAACGCTAATGGACATTACCGTGGACGGCGAGGAGATACCGGCATTAATCCAGGCGACCAAAATGGGCTTTTTGTTTGTCGTGAATCGCGAGACGGGTGAAGACGTATGGCCGATTGAGGAACGTCCAGTACCTGATGGCGATGGAAACGTTGAAGGTGAAGTCTACGCCCCTACCCAGCCTTTCCCAACCAAACCGGCACCATTGCTTGACCAGTCAGAAAAGCCTGAAGTTTGGGCATTAGCCGATGCTGTCAGTTTCGGTGAATGTTCGGCTCTTTGGGAAGATCTCGACTATAGAGGAATGTATACCCCGCCCACTACGGAAGGCGCAGGCACCCTTGGCTACCCTATCACTGCCGGCGGCGTGCAGTGGGGTGGCGTGGCTTTTGATCCAGAAAGCCAAACCGCCATCGTCAATACCTCACATATTGTGCAAACACTGAAACTCTATGGTCGCGAGGCTTATGATTCCGCTAATAGAGCGTCGGGTAACGAGAGTGGCTTTGCCTCCCAGGAAGGCGCTCCGTACGGCATTCTTCTTGAAGTTGCCCTGAACAGGTTCGGCATGCCCTGCTGGGAGCCTCCTTTTGGAGAGCTTGTAGCGCTTGATATGACCACTGGCGATGTAAAATGGCGGCGTCCGGTGGGGGCGTCACAACAGTACGGGTTCTTTATGCCCGACAGCTGGGGTTCGCCCACGATTGGTGGTCCGGCGGTAACGGCGGGTAATATCGTATTTATCGGCGCCTCTATGGATGCCAAGGTACGTGCTTACTCACTTGAAACCGGTGAGGAACTCTGGTCGGATCAAGTCGAAGCACCGTCTGTCTCTAACCCGGCGGTTTATGAGTACGAGGGTCGCCAATACGTCGCCTTTGTTGCTGGCGGTAATACCATCCTGAAAGAAGAGGTCGGTGACCATATCGCAGTTTACGCCCTACCTGAATAACGTCAGGTGAGGCAATTGAAAACAAGCAGGGCGGCCTTAGGGCCGCCCTGCTTGTTTGGACTAACCTGAATATCAACCAGGTGCTTAACTAAACTCCCTGGCCTGCCTCCTTGGCACGTTTCACAAGCATGTCGTTAGTGCGCTTAACGCCAAACCGAATTAACGGTGCTAACAGCCATAGCAAGGGTACTAAAAACCAGCGGTAGATAAATCGCACCAGAATCAATGCTGGCAATAGCACAATCAACCACACAAGGAATTGACTGAGCCACACTGGCCACCCAAGCCAGCTTGAAAGATTAGCGCCAAGCGCGCTTACCAAGCTGGGATGACGAATGACCACATAGGCAGTGCCTGCCACCGCAGCGACTTTGGCCATTCGGGACAACGCCGCAAAACGGCCTCCCGTTATCAGTACGCCTTGGCGTAAACCCGCGCGAGCGCCCTGGGCTTCAATGCTGCTTAACCTTGCGGTGCGAGCAGCCCTACCCGCACGCAGCACTTTGACGGTGCTGGCCATCACGAGTATATCCACACCAGCCCAACCTATATCCCCCGCGCCAATGTCTTCGCCCTGACGCCACTGGCTTTCCAAATTGCGTAGCCCGCTGGTAAAAAAATCACCGACACCCGCTACCACGCGCTCGCCTTGTAACCACGTCACCTCATCTTGCTCATTTACCACAAACTGGTTAAGCAGCGCGTGACCATTGGCGTCAAGTAGGGCAATGCCCATCTGACCGCGGCGGTGCGGGGTGAACTTACCGTCAGCGTCTCCCTCCACATCGCTCCACAAGCGGCTAAGCTGCTGATAGTGCTCGCCAATCCAGTGCTGCGCTCGCAGCGTGGCTACATCGTGGGTACGAAAATAGCTGATGGGTAGCACGGTATCTGCACCAAAACGCGTTAACACATCCTGAAACTGAGGTGATAAGCCATACTCAACCAACACCTCACGGGCCACATCGCCATAACGCAAAATAGCCAGTGATGCACTCATCCATAGCGCCTCATTTTCAGCGTAGTTGAGAAAGAGCGCGTTGAGCTCAGGCGACTCTTGTTTGAGTGATGACTCCAATACAGGAAGCGCCCGCTGCGCTTCAAGGCGAACCAACTTAGTTTCAAACGGCTCGTGGGAGGCCACGACTGACGCTAGCCCTGCGATGACTACCGCGCTCACCACTATAATCAGCCAGGGCCGCATCGCTATACACCTCGATAAATCGTAATTCGTCCGTTTAACCCAGCGTTTCCGCTGTTACGTTCGCTGCGACAGGCTGGGTGGAATGATGACGATTAATAGCGCTGAGCACCCCCTTCATCGAGGCGCTCGTGATACTTTCGTCGGTGCCCACTCCAAATACCGCTTTACCGTCGATGCGCACTTCTACATAGGCGATTGCTTCGGCATCAGCACCCTGCCCACGGGAATGCTCGTGGTAATCGATAATTTCTACATCGTGCCCGGCGGCAGCGAGTGATTTGATAAAAGCCGCTAGCGGGCCATTGCCCTCGCCTTTTAGCGTTTGTCGGCTGCCATCGGTTTCGACTATCGCCTCTAATGTCACCTTGGGACTATCAGGCTCAGAAGAAAGACGATGACTCACCAAGCCAAAGGGCATGCGCTTCTCCAGATACTCATCCGAGAATGCCTGATAAATCATCTGCGAGGTGATCTCTTTACCGGTGCGTTCAGCTACTTCCTGTACGACCTGACTGAATTCAATCGAAAGCCGACGCGGCAGTTCGATGCCGTGCTCCTGTTCAAGCAGGTACGAAACACCGCCTTTACCCGATTGGCTATTAACGCGGATCACCGCTTCATAGCTACGGCCTACATCCAGCGGATCGATTGGCAAATAGGGCACATCCCAAACGGCATCAGGATTAGCGCGACGATCTGCGATGCCTTTTTTGATAGCGTCCTGATGAGAGCCGGAGAAAGCGGTAAACACCAAGTCGCCCACATAGGGGTGGCGCGGATGTACGGGCAGCTGATTGCAGTACTCCACTTCACGCATGATCGGCGTAATATTAGAGAAATCGAGCTGCGGATAAATGCCCTGGGTGTACATGTTCATCGCCAGGGTGACGATATCGACATTACCGGTGCGCTCGCCATTGCCAAACAGGGTGCCCTCGACGCGGTCAGCACCAGCCATTAGGGTCAGCTCTGCTGCCGCCACACCTGTGCCGCGATCGTTATGGGGATGCACGCTGACAATCAAGTGGTTGCGATTTTTAATATGCCGACAGAACCACTCGATTTGGTCGGCATAATTATTCGGCGTGGCGACTTCTACCGTGGCTGGCAAGTTAACGATCATGCGCTTATCGGCACTCGTCCCGTAGGCATCCATTACCGCTTCGACGATTTCAACAGCAAAATCCATTTCGGTAGTAGTGAAAAGTTCCGGTGAGTATTGAAACGTCCAGTTGGTTTCCGGTGCGGCGTCCATGTGCGTGCGAATCTGCTGGGTAGCCTCCACAGCGATTTGTACACACTCCGCTTTGTCCACGTTAAATACTACACGGCGGAACATGGGGTCAGTGGCGTTATAGACGTGAACGATGGCATTCTTGGCGCCCTGAAGCGCCTCAAAGGTGCGTTCAATCAAGTGCGGGCGGGCCTGAGTCAGCACTTGAATAGTCACATCCTCAGGAATTTTATTCTGCTCAATCAGCGAGCGTACAAAATCGAAGTCAGTTTGTGAGGCGGAGGGGAACCCCACTTCTATTTGTTTAAAACCAATGCTGAGCAGCATATCGAATAAGCGCTGCTTGCGTTCCTGATCCATTGGATCGATCAGCGATTGATTGCCATCGCGAAGATCAACGCTGCACCAAATAGGCGCCTTTTCAATGCGCTGGTTAGGCCACTGTCGATCGGGCAAATCAACGGCCACAAAGGGACGGTACTTTTTGGCAGGATCGGTCAACATCATGGCGGCTCTCCTAAAATCAGTCAGTGGTGGGCTTATCGATATGTTTACCGCCGGCGTCGTTGTGTGCTGAGCCATGGGGCGAATGAGATTGGGCAAGTGCGCTTTCCATGCGATCAAGCTGAGCGCGCAAATCACGGACATCCTTGCGTAGTCCCTGCATCTGGGCGGCATCCCCCTCTTCGTTATCCAAATCGAGTAAGGCGCTCTCTTTTTGCATCACATCCAACACGATACCAATCATCATATTGAGAAAAATAAACGCGGTAAGAAATATAAACGTTAAGTAATAGACCCAGCTCCAAGCATAGACCTCTTGGGTGGCGTACATGACGTCAGTCCAATCTTCGAATGTGGCAATCCGGAACAGCGTCAGCATCGCGACGGAAATATTGCCCCACAAAAAATCATCGACGTTATGAAATAAGAAGCTACCAAGGGCGGCATAGATATAAAAGATAATAAACATCAGCAGCACTACGTAGCCCATACGAGGCACTGACTTCACCAACGCTCCCAGGAGCATCTGTAGTTCGGGGATCATCGATACTAAGCGTAGCACCCGAAATATACGCAGTAGCCGCGCCAGCAGCACCATTTCTGAATCGTCCATGGGAATCAGGCTGGCGGTTACAATTAAAAAATCAAAAACGTTCCAGCCTTTTTTAAAAAAATCGAGAAGGCTGCGTTCTGCGGCAATTCTGATTAAAATTTCGATCAGGAAAAATATCGTTACCGCAATATCCAGATAAAGCAGCCACTGCTCAATTTGGCTGGTTTCGTCGTAAGTCTTTGCCCCTATTACCAGGGCGGATACAACGATAATGGCGATTACCATCGCTTCAAAAAACTTATTGGATCTCAGCTTCTCAAAGCGGGATTGCCAAGTAGTAAAGGGTTCGCTCATGGAACAAAAAATCTCTCAACGATTGACCGCCACACTTTATACTAAAATTACACGTCTACTACACAAGTGATATCCTCTTGTTTCACTTGATGTATCCTGCGCTAACAGAATGCCCGTTTAGGGACCTGTTGGCGCCCTTTTGACTTTTTTTACTTTAGCCGCTGGATGATCCCCATGACACTGCTTTGGATAGCCTTATTGCCTCTGCTAGGCGTACTGGTGCCGGCACTTACCGCACGACGCGGCCGCAATTTCTGTTCACTTGCGACGGCTGTGCTGCCGGCTATCGCCTTAGTAATGACGCTACTCAACGTACCGGCTCTGCAAGATGGCGAGCAATTACGCTTTTCGGTCACCTGGTTGCCCGAGCTGGCACTGAATTTAGCGTTTCGCCTGGATGGGCTATCGCTGCTGTTCAACCTGCTGATACTGGGTATCGGCCTGTTAATTATTCTTTATGCTCACTACTACTTAGCAAATGACGAACCCTTTGGCAGATTCTATGCCTTCCTGATGCTTTTTATGGCGTCAATGGTGGGCATTTCAATGTCAGACAACCTGATTCTGCTCTGGCTTTTCTGGGAGTTAACCAGCCTCTCCTCCTTCTTGCTGATTGGTTATTGGTCACATCAATCGGACGCTCGTAAAGGCGCACGTATGGCGCTAACGGTGACGGGTGCGGGCGGTCTGGCATTATTGGCAGGCTTACTACTGCTCGGTGACATGGCCGGTAGCTTCAATATGAGTGATGTACTGGGCAGCAGCGAGGCCATTCTTGCCGACCCCCGCTACCCGCTTATGCTTGGCTTGGTATTACTGGGGGCCTTTACTAAGTCAGCGCAGTTTCCGTTCCATTTTTGGCTACCCCATGCCATGGCGGCGCCCACACCTGTTTCAGCCTACTTGCACTCTGCCACCATGGTGAAAGCAGGTATTTTCCTAATGGCGCGGCTACACCCGGCTATCGCCGGTAGCGAGCTGTGGAGTGTAGTCGTATCCCTAGTAGGCATCATTACCATGCTATACGGCGCTTGGTTTGCGCTGATGAAGACTGACCTTAAGGGTATTCTGGCGTTCTCCACCGTTAGCCACTTAGGGTTAATCACGGTGCTGCTAGGCATTGGCAGTCCGATGGCTATTTTGGCCGCGCTGTTTCATATTCTCAATCACGCTACCTTTAAAGCAGCGCTGTTTATGAGCGCGGGCATTATCGATCATGAAGCCGGAACGCGGGAGCTGAAGCAGCTCGGTAGCCTTAAAAAGGCCATGCCTGTTACGGCGCTATTAACTACGCTAGCAGCGGCCGCTATGGCAGGTGTCCCATTTTTTAATGGTTTCTTGTCTAAAGAAATGTTCTTTACCGAAACACTGGCAACGCCGGTATTGGGAGGAATAAGTTGGCTACTGCCCGCCTTAGCGGCACTCGGGGGCATACTGTCGGTCGCCTACTCACTGCGTTTGGTACACGCCGTATTCTTCAAACCGGCTCGCGAAGAACCGCCTAAATCACCCCATGAGCCGCCACATCTAATGCGCCTACCGGTTGAAATACTGGTAGTGCTCTGCGTAGTGGTAGGCTTATTTCCGGCGTTAATGGCGACGGGCTTATTAGAACTCGCGAGCGAAACAGTGATCGGTAGCCCGCTCGATTTCTATCTGGCTATCTGGCATGGCGTTAACCTGCCACTGATGATGAGCCTGCTTGCCTTCGTAGTCGGCATTGCGATTTATTGGCGTCATGGCGATGTACGCCGATTTACTCAGCAATTTAAGGGCGTTGACGCCCGGCGTGTGTTTGAGCGTATTCTTATTTCTGTTGGCTATCGCGCCGAGCAGCTTATCGCTGCGCTGGATGGGAATTCACTTCAACGCTATGTGGGCTGGCTATGGCTGGCTGCGCTACTGATGGGCGGTATTGGCCTGGTTCAAATCACCGACTTAACCGGTGCAGCGGGAAATCAGCCGCTGGATGGAATTGTTATCTTAGGGGCCGGTATGCTGATATTTGGGGGTATCGCCACCGCCGCCACCCACCGCTATCGTATGATTTCTCTTTTGATGCTGTCAGTAGTGGGTCTATTCGTCGCCCTGACCTTTGCCCGTTTCTCTGCACCCGATCTCGCCCTGACACAGCTCTCTGTGGAAGTGGTGACCATGATCCTACTGATGCTGGCGCTGTTCTTCTTACCGCAAAAGACGCCGCGTGAATCGAGCCCGTTACGCAATGTCCGCGATATGCTGCTAGCAGGCTCGCTGGGACTAATTATTGCCAGTCTTAACTACGCGGTGATGACCCGTGACACCCTGGCTATTTCCAGCTTCTTTGTGGAAAACAGCAAACCTGGCGGTGGCGGCTACAACGTCGTCAACGTAATTTTGGTCGACTTTCGTGGTTTTGACACCCTGGGTGAGATTACCGTGCTGGCTATCGCAGGTTTGGCGATCTTTAAGTTGCTGAACCGCTTACGTCTGTTTATGCCGCACAGTGACGGTGAGGGACGGGTGTGGTCACCTGACCGCTACCCGGCGGTGCTAACGTCAATTTCAATGACCCTGCTTCCGTTGGCGTTGTTAGTCTCTGCATTTATCTTCTTGCGTGGCCATAATCAGCCGGGCGGCGGCTTTATTGCCGGGCTGATTACCGCAGTAGCCCTGATCCTGTTGTATATGGCACGCGGCGTGGCGTGGGCGCAAGAGCGACTGGACTTTCCTTTCCAACCGGTGGCCGTCATCGGGGTAGCGGTTGCCACACTAACGGGGCTGGGTAGCTGGCTGTTTGGTCATCCGTTCTTAACCTCTGCTTTTGGTTACTTTAGCCTGCCGCTCATCGGAACGTTTGAACTGGCGACGGCGCTGCTCTTCGACTTGGGTGTTTACTTAGCAGTGGTGGGCGCCACGCTAATGATTCTGGCCAACCTGGGTAAAGTTACCACGGCACACCGCCCGGTGACCGAAGCGACGGAAAAAGACGCTGACCACAGCGATACCACGCCACCTGCCAAGGAGCCTCGCTAATGGAACTACTGTATGCGATGACCACCGGTGTTTTGACCGCCTGTGGCCTCTACCTGACATTACGAGGCCGCACCTTTCCAGTAGTGGTAGGCCTTACGCTGCTCTCTTACGCAGTGAACCTGTTTTTATTTTCGATGGGAGGTTTAACCACTGACGGTGCTGCCATTGTGTCAGAGGGCGCTGACTATGCCGACCCGCTCCCTCAAGCGCTGGTGCTGACTGCGATTGTGATCGGCTTTGCGATGACCGCGTTTGTCGTAATTCTGGCAATGCGAGCGCGTAGTGAAGTGGGGAACGACCACGTCGACGGTAAAAAGGAAGACCGAGAATGATGCAGCACCTAATTGTTTTACCTGTTGTCCTACCGTTAGTTGCGGGCATCTTACTGCTCTATCAACGGCAAGGATTAGTGCGCTATAAGCGTGCAGTCAGCGTTGTCGCGACGTTGCTACTGCTTTTAGTAACGGTAGGTCTGTTACGCCAAGCCACCAGTGGTGAAATCTCCTATTACGCATTGGGTGATTGGCAAGCCCCATTTGGCATCGTACTGGTGCTTGATCGCCTCTCGGCGTTAATGCTACTGCTTACCGCGGTGTTGGCTGTTGGTGCAGTCGTGTTTGCCTGCGCGGGTGATGATGAAAAAGGCAGCAACTTCCACGGTCTTTTTCAGTGGCAGTTACTGGGTATTAACGGCGCCTTTTTAACCGGTGATTTGTTTAACCTGTTCGTCTTCTTTGAAGTGCTGCTGCTGGCCTCTTACGCTCTGCTGTTACACGGAGGCGGCAAAGCGCGCATTCAAGCCAGTGTCCATTATGTGGTACTCAATCTAGCGGGCTCTTCGTTGTTCCTGATTGCGGTAGGGATACTCTATGGTGCTACGGGCACGCTCAACATGGCCGACATGGCGGTCCGAGTGGCTGAACTACCGGCCGAGCGCGAAGGATTAGTAACCGCAGGCGCACTGATGCTGCTCGTGGTTTTCGGTCTGAAAGCCGCCATTCTGCCACTTTACTTTTGGTTACCCAAAGCCTACGCATCGGCCCCTGCGCCAGTAGCGGCACTGTTTGCCATTATGACCAAAGTAGGCATCTACGCTATTCTGCGTGTCTACACGCTTATTTTTAGCGATAGCGCTGGTAGTAGTTTGGAAGCACTCGAACAACCCTGGGTGTGGTGGCTGTCACTTGGCACACTGGCCGCCGCAAGCGTTGGCGTAATGGCCGCGCGGGATTTGCGCCTGTTGGTCGCTTATCTGGTGCTGGTGTCGGTGGGCACGCTGCTGGCAGGTATCGGCATACGCTCGCCCCAGGCGGTTTCTGCACTACTTTACTACCTCATCCACACGACGCTAATCACCGGGGGGCTGTTCCTGCTTGCGGAGATGATCGGTTTGCAGCGTGGTAAAGCGGGTACCCGCTTGGTAAAAGGCCGTCCTATGGTTCAAGGCGCCGCGCTGGCGATGGTGTTTTTTATCGGAGCGATCGCCGTCGCCGGTATCCCACCCCTTTCCGGTGCTATCGGCAAGGCATTGATGCTCAATGCCGCCGAAGGCACGCAGCGGCTATGGCTCTGGCCACTACTGCTGCTTACCAGTTTGGCCTCGCTCATTGCCCTGTCTAGAGCAGGTTCCACGCTGTTTTGGCGCAGCCAACGCGGTAACATTAGCGGTAGTCCGTTATCCCATTACCAGTGGTTTGGGGTTATCTGGCTACTTAGTGCAGCCCCGCTGTTAGTCGCACTGGCCGGGCCGGTGAGCAGTTACACCCAAGCCACAGCTGACCAACTGGCCAACCCACAGGTGCTGATTCGCACGCTACTCCCCAATACTGCTGGAGATGCCCCATGATCACTCCACGCTCCTGGCTACCAACGCCTGTTTTATCCATCTTACTGCTATTGGTTTGGCTGTTATTGGTGCGTAGTTATGCTTTTGGTCAGTTTGTGCTTGGCGGGACCTTAGCTATTTTGATCCCCCTTCTGACCCACCGCTTTTGGGATGCCCGCCCACGTATCGCCAAGCCTTTTGCCTTGCTGCGATTTATCTTCCGAGTGTTGGGCGACATTGTCACCGCTAACTTCGAGGTGGCATACCTGATCATCAATCCATGGCGCAAACTTAAGCCCCATTTTATTGAATATCCATTAATGCTCGAAGAGCGGTTCACCATTACGCTGTTAGCCAGCACGATCAGCCTCACGCCGGGAACCGTATCGGCCAATTTGCGCATGGATGGTAAGTCACTGCTCATTCACGCCTTAAACGTGGACGATGAGGAGGCGCTAATTAACCAGATTCGCGAGCGCTACGAACGTCCGCTTAAGGAGATCTACGAATGTTAAGCATTGCACTCTTTATCACCTTAGCCCTGGTCGTGATGGCCTTGATGATGAATCTCTATCGGCTCACTATCGGCCCAAGCCTGCCCGACCGCGTGCTTGCTCTGGATACCATGTACGTTAACTCGATTGCTCTGATCGTGCTGTTAGGGCTGTGGCTGAACAGCAAAACCTATTTTGAGTCGGCCCTACTCATTGCGATGCTAGGTTTCATCAGCACGGTAGCGGTATGCAAATATATTCTGCGTGGAGACATTATCGAATGATAAACATGAGCTATCGAATGACGACCATACGTCAGGAGGACTTATGTCCGTAATTGTTGAAGCCATTATTTCGCTATTGTTGATTGCTGGCGGCATTTTTGTGTTTATCGGCTCGCTGGGAATGGCCCACCTGCGTGATTTCTATATGCGCCTACACGGCCCTACCAAGGCGACCACATTGGGTATCGGCTGTATGCTGCTCGCCTCAATGCTCTATTTTTGGAGCGTGGACAGTAAACCGGATATTCAGGAAATGTTGATTACGCTTTTCCTGTTTATTACCGCGCCGGTAAGCGCCCACCTGTTGGCCAAGTCTGGCTTGCACCTTCGGTTAAAACATATCGACATAACCCAGGGTGAACCTGTTGAACTTAGACCTGAAGAAGTAGGCGACAAGCCAGTACCGCATCCGGATAAAGGCCATGGCTGATACGCTATAAAATAATGAGCAGGCGTCGCTTAGACTCGCCGCCTGCTTTTTGCCAGTCATGATTCTTGTTGTTATTTTTTACGGAGTTAAGTCCTGCTGGCAGTGGCCCAACAGATAGAGCACACCGTCAAGGCCTGCGGTAGAAATTGCCTGACGCGCTTGGGCACGCACCATCGGCTTTGCCCGAAACGCAATCCCCATGCCCGCCTTGGCAAGCATCTTGAGATCGTTCGCCCCATCGCCCACTGCAATAGTCTGCGCCAGCGTAAAGCCTTCCCGAAGTGCAATCGCCTCGAGTAGTTCGGCTTTGCGCTCAGCATCCACAATCGGTTCACGCACGTCGCCAGTGACCTTGCCATTTTCGATCACCAGTTCGTTTGCATGGACCTCATCAAAGCCAAGCTTGTCCTGCAAGCAATGCGCAAAGTAGGTAAAGCCGCCGGAAAGAATCGCGGTGCGATACCCTAAACGCTTAAGGTTAGCCATCAGGCGTTCGACGCCATCCATCAACGGCAAATCGTCAGCGATCTCAGCGAGCACGGACTCATCCAAACCGGCCAACTTACTCATCCGTTCGCGAAAACTCGCCTTGAAATCCAGCTCACCGCGCATCGCGCGCTCAGTGACTTCAGCGACTTCGTCACCGACCCCATGACGGCGCGCCAATTCATCGATGACTTCGGCTTTAATAAGCGTTGAGTCCATATCGAAACAGATCAAACGATGACAAACCTGATCACGGACATCATCCTGGATAACGATATCCACACCCAGAGTTTCGCTTAGCACCAGAGCGGCATGGCGTACTTCTTCGATGTCTATATCGTCACCGACCAAGCGCTGCTCAATACAGTCAACGTGTTTGCCATCCGGCAACGAGCTTTCAGCAAGCCGCTGTGTGCTCTTTTCCTGAAGGCTGAATTGCACCAACAGAGCGTCTAGTTGGGACTGGATATCCGCTGTTAACTGCGGCGCTAATACGGTTAGGATCAAATCACCGCGTGCCATCAATTAGCTCCTGCCATTAGTTACTCCCCTGCCTCTAATCGGTCCACTTTTTGAAAACCGCGTGGCAACTTGCTGCCACGACGACCGCGCTCACCGCGATAATAAGCGAGATCATCAGCCTTTAACGTTAGCTTGCGCTTACCGGCATGAATTATTAGCGCATCGTTAGCATTGAGTATCGTTATATCGCAGACAAACTCTTCCCGGCGCGCTGCTCTTGGGCCGGGTATATCAAGCATCTTATTGCCTTTACCTTTGGCCATTTCGGGGAGTTGGTCTAACGGGAACAGCAGCAGCCGACCTTCGTTAGAGACTGATGCAACCCATAACTCGTCACCTGTCGGCACTTCAACCGGCGCCATGACGTTGCAGCCCTTGGGCAGGCTAAGCACTGCTTTACCGGCCTTGTTTTTACCGGTCAATGTGTCAAGCCGCGCGACAAAGCCATAGCCGCCGTCAGTGGCGAGCACAAAGCGGCGCTCGGGCGGCGCCAACATCAGCCCTGCCATTTTCGCCCCGGCGGCAACGTTAGCACGCCCAGTCACCGGCTCACCCTGGCCCCGCGCACTGGGTAAGTTGTGCGCCGAGAGCGTATAGGCGCGCCCGGTGTCATCGAGCAGCACTAGCGGCTGATTGGTTTTGCCCTTCGCCGCTAGTTGGAAGCTATCGCCCGCTTTATAGGAGAGCCCCTCGGGGTCGATATCGTGCCCCTTGGCTGCGCGAATCCAGCCTTTATCAGAGAGCACCACGGTAATCGGATCAGCGCCCAATAACTCCACTTCAGACAGCGCCTTGGACTCTTCGCGCTCGACCAGAGGCGAGCGGCGCTCATCGCCGTGCTCTTTACCCGCCGCGCGGATCTCTTTTTCGATCAGCGTGGTGAGCTTGGCTTCGCTGCCCAGCAAACCTTGTAGATACTTGCGCTCTTTTTCCAGCTCGTCCTGCTCGCCACGAATTTTCATCTCTTCGAGCTTGGCAAGATGGCGTAGGCGTAGTTCTAAAATGGCCTCAGCTTGACGCTCAGAGAGGCTAAACGTCGAAATTAGCGAGGCTTTAGGGTCATCCTCTTCACGGATAATGCGGATCACTTCGTCCAAATCGAGGTAGGCAATTAGCAAGCCTTCCAGGATATGCAGGCGATCTTCGACTTTACCTAAGCGATGCTCTAGACGGCGGCGCACCGTGCTGCGCCGGAACTGCAACCACTCGCCCAGCATTTCGGGCAACGGCATCACCCGTGGGCGGCCATCCAGGCCGATCACGTTCATGTTCACCCGCACGTTTTTTTCCAAGTCGGTGGTGGCGAACAGGTGCGCCATCAATGACTCAACGTCGATACGGCTAGAACGCGGTTCAATCACCAGCCGCGTTGGCTCCTCGTGGGTCGACTCATCACGCAGGTCGGCCACCATGGGCAGCTTTTTAGCCTGCATTTGGGCGGCAATCTGCTCCAGCACCTTGGCACCGCTAACTTGGTAAGGCACCGAGGTAATCACGATATTGGCTTCTTCGCGGATGTAACGGGCGCGCAGTTTGACCGAACCTCGGCCAGATTCGTAGAGCTTCCGCAAGTCCGCCGGAGGAGTAATAATTTCCGCATCGGTGGGGAAATCCGGCGCAGGTACGAATTCCATCAAGTCCGCGGTGGTGGCCTTCGGGTTACGCAGCAGATGGCAGGTGGCTTCGACCACTTCCGACACATTATGCGGCGGAATATCGGTCGCCATACCCACCGCGATCCCTGTACCGCCGTTGAGCAGCACATGGGGCAACTTGGCGGGCAGTACCAGCGGCTCCTGCATAGTGCCGTCAAAGTTAGGCGCCCAATCGACGGTGCCTTGCCCCAGCTCACCCAACAGCACTTCGGCAAAGTTAGAAAGCTTGGCCTCGGTGTAGCGCATGGCAGCGAAGGATTTAGGATCGTCGGGGCTACCCCAATTGCCCTGACCGTCTACCAATGGGTAACGGTAGCTAAACGGCTGTGCCATCAGCACCATGGCTTCATAACAGGCGCTATCGCCATGAGGGTGGAACTTACCCAGCACGTCACCAACGGTTCGCGCCGACTTTTTGTACTTGGCGTTGGCATGCAGCGCCAGCTCGCGCATGGCGTAAATAATGCGGCGCTGAACGGGCTTCATGCCATCGCCGATATTGGGCAGCGCACGGTCGAGAATGACGTACATCGAGTAGTCGAGGTACGCTTTTTCGGTGTAGTCGCGCAGGGAGAGACGTTCGACGTCGCCCTCGGCTACTTGAATATCCATGGTCATCGGGGGTTATACCTCAATGTCTGCGAGGTTGCCGTAATCTTCCAGCCACTTTTTGCGGTCACTGGCGCGCTTTTTGGCCAGCAGCATATCCATCATTTCCATGGTGCCGTCGCCATCGGTTAACGTCAGTTGCACCAACCGTCGGGTTTCCGTGGACATGGTGGTTTCACGCAGCTGCAGCGGGCTCATCTCACCCAAGCCTTTAAAACGCTGAACATTGGGCGTGCCACGCTTGTTAGCGAGTTGCTTGAGAATGGCGGCCTTTTCGCTCTCATCCAGGGCGTAGTGCACTTCTTTACCGAGATCGATACGGTAAAGCGGCGGCATCGCGACATAAACATGGCCTGCATCCACCAAGCTTGGGAAGTGGCGCACAAATAGTGCACACAGCAGCGTCGCGATATGCAGGCCGTCGGAGTCGGCGTCGGCGAGAATGCAGATCTTGTGGTAGCGCAGCTTTTCCAGATCGGCACTGCCGGGGTCGGCGCCAATGGCCACGGCGATATCGTGGACTTCCTGGGAACCATAGATATCGTGGGTTTCGACTTCCCAAGTATTCAAAATTTTACCGCGCAGCGGCAGAATCGCCTGGGTTTCCCTATTGCGCGCCTGTTTGGCACTGCCGCCTGCCGAGTCCCCTTCCACTAGAAACAACTCACTCTGGGCAGGGTCTTGGCCGGAGCAGTCCGCCAGTTTGCCAGGCAGTGCCGGGCCGGAAGTCACCTTTTTACGGGCGACTTTTTTAGCTTTTTTCTGGCGGTTTTGTGCCGCACTGATGACCAGTTCGGCAATCGCTTCGGCTTGATCCACGTGATGGTTGAGCCACAGCGAGAAAGCGTCCTTGACGACCCCAGACACAAAGCCAGCAATCGTTCGCGACGAAAGCCGCTCTTTGGTTTGCCCGGCAAACTGGGGGTCAAGCATCTTCACCGAGAGCACAAAAGAGGCGCGCTCCCAAAGGTCATCGGCGGTCAATTTGATCCCACGAGGCAGTAGGCTGCGGTATTCACAGAACTCGCGCAGCGCGTCCAGCAGCCCCGAACGAAAGCCGTTTACGTGGGTGCCGCCCTGGGGGGTAGGAATCAAGTTAACATAGCTCTCCAGCAGCGCTTCGCCGCCTTCCGGTAGCCATTGAACCGCCCAATCGACGCCGTGCTCGTCGTCATTGAAGTGGCCGACGAAAGGTTCGCGGGGGAGCACTTCGTAGCCGTCGGTGGCCTCGACCAAGTAGTCGCGCAGGCCATCGGCAAATTCCCACTCGGTGGAGGTACCGTCAGGTTCTACCAGCGTGACTTTTAGCCCTGGGCAGAGCACCGCTTTGGCACGCAATAAGTGTTTTAGTCGCGTGAGCGCTAACTTGGGACTATCGAAGTAGCTCTCATCCGGCCAGAAGCGCACCAGGGTGCCACTCGCCCGCTTGGGTGCTTTGCCAATTTCATGCAGCTCTTCGACTTTTTCGCCGAACTCGAAGGCCATGGCATGACGCGCGCCGTCGCGGGTGACTTCGACATCCAACCTACGCGAGAGCGCGTTAACCACCGACACCCCTACGCCATGCAGGCCGCCTGAGAAGCGATAACTGGTGGAAGAGAATTTCCCGCCGGAGTGAAGCTTGGTAAAGATAAGCTCAACACCCGACACACCATGCTCGGGATGCAGGTCGATCGGCATACCGCGACCGTTATCTTGCACCTCGATCCCGCCGTCGCTATGCAGTACGACGTTGATCATGGTGGCGTGGCCTGCCAGCGCTTCATCGACGCTGTTATCGATCACTTCCTGAGCAAGGTGGTTGGGGCGTGTGGTGTCGGTATACATACCGGGACGCTTACGTACCGGCTCGAGCCCGGACAGGACTTCGATGGAACTCGCGCCGTACTGAGAGGCATCAAACTGGGTCATGTAACGTCGATTCCTGAAGGGTAATACGTGTCGTCGCACTGGCAGTCACCGGCGCAGAACACATCCTGACTAAACAAGTAGTCACTAGCAAAGTGGGCACAGGATAGCGGAAAAGCAAAAAGCTGTATATCTAGCCATATTAGTTACAGGTAGGCCGGGGCATCCCCGACCTAAACCTGGTAAGTTATGACTCTTGCTCAGCGGCCCAAAATGCCTCAATCAATCCACGGCTGGAGGCATCCATGCGCGACAGGTCGCCTTGGTGGTCGATAATTTTCTGAGTGTCCGTGGCTATCTGTTTACCCAGCTCAACGCCCCACTGATCAAAGGGGTTGATATCCCAAATCACCGCCTGCACAAACACTTTATGTTCGTAAAGGGCAATAAGCGAACCCAGGGTAGCGGGCGTCAATTGATCGAGCAGCACCGTGGTTGAAGGCTGGTTGCCACGGTAACGCTTATGTTCGGGGCGAGGGCCATCATCGTCTATCGCATCATCGCCCAGCATCAATACGCGCGACTGGGCAAAGCAGTTGGCCAACGCCAAGCGGTGCTGGGTTTTAAGGTGGCGTCGGGTATCCGGGTCTTCCACCTCATCGTAACGCTTGAGCGGCGCAATAAAATCGCACACTACCGGCTGAGTGCCCTGGTGCAGCAGTTGATAAAACGCATGCTGGGCATTGGGGCCAAGCTGCCCCCAGAGCACCGGGCAGGTCGAGTAGTTGACCGGCTGGCCCTGGCGGGTGACCGATTTGCCATTGGACTCCATTTCCAACTGTTCAAGGTAGGCCGCGAAATACTCCAGACGTCCGTCATAGGGCAAAATTGAGTGCGCCCGGATATCCAGAAAATTGACGTTCCAGATGCCTGCCAACCCTAGCAGTACCGGCAAATTGTCTTCCGTGGGTGCTTCGGAGAAATGTCGGTCCATGGCGTGAGCGCCAGCAAGGAATTCCCGGAAATTGTCCATCCCTACCACAAGGGCAATGGGCAAGCCGATGGTTCCCCACAACGAGTAACGACCGCCTACCCATTCCCAGAAGGTTAACTGGTGCTCAGGCGTGATTCCCCATTCGCTCATTTTGTCAGGGCTCGCCGAAACGCCAATAAAGTGTTGGCGTATCACCAACTCAGCGCTGATCGGTGTCGCGCCGTGCTGGGCTAAACGGCCCAGCAGCCATTCACGGGCCGTGTTGGCGTTAGAGAGTGTATCAATAGTGGTAAACGACTTGGACGACAGTACAAAAATAGTGGTTTCAGGATTTAAACGGCTTAGGTAATCGGCTAACTGAGAGCCATCCATGGTGGAAGCAAAGTGTACCTCAACAGGATGAATACCCTTGGGACGAAAATCTGCCAAGGCATGAGTCACCATCAGCGGGCCAAGATCAGAACCGCCGACGCCCAGATTGACCACGTGACGAATGGGCTTGCCGGTGGCTCCGCGCCACTGACCAGCATGTAGCCGACGAACCAAGCGCTCCATCTGGCCAAGGCTTTCATGTACCGCCGCAACGATATCTTCACCCTCAACCTCAAGGGTCGCATCGGCAGGTAGGCGCAGCGCGGTGTGTAACGCTGGACGATTTTCGCTTACGTTTACGCGTTTACCGCTTAAAAGAGACTCAATGGCAGAGGGCACGCCCGCTTCGCTGGCAAGCGTAAATAGATGCTCAAGCGTATCGTCATCCCAGCGCTGTTTGGAAAGGTCCAGCGTCAAGCCTGCCACTTGGCGAGTAAAGCTTTCCCAGCGTGAAGGTTCGGTTCCAAACAGCGTTTTCAAGTGAACATGCTGCAGCGTTTCAGCGTGATGCTTTAACGTCTGCCATGCGGGTAGCGTATCGGGGGTAGCGCTTGATGCTGAAGCCATATGCCCTCTCCTGTGGCGTCGATCCTTGTAGCCTGGGTGTTTGATAGACAGGTCTGTTCTGCGTTAACTCTGTTCTGCGTAAACAAGGGCGCGTAAACTACTCAGCCTCATTTACCATCCCGGCTTGCCCATGAGTGATGCATCTTACCGTGACGCTATCTTTTCAACACCCCTTGACCGCGTAGCGCGCTTCTCTTTCGATGAAAAAGTAGTCGCCTGCTTTCCTGATATGATCCGCCGCTCGGTGCCAGGCTACGGACAAATTCTGGGCATGCTGAGCCTAATTGCCCAGCGCCACCTTCGCCATGGCGCCCATGTTTATGACCTGGGCTGCTCACTGGGCGCCTCTGGACTGGCACTCGCAGGTGCACTATCACCTGACGCCTTTCGCTATACAGGCGTTGACCTATCTCCCGCCATGGTGGCTCAGGCGCGGCAGACCTTCCAGCAAGAGTGCCCTGAGCATGCCATGCAGGTGGAAGAGGCCGATATTCGCAAATTGGAGTATGCGCCTTCGGGCATGATCATACTCAACTTTACCCTGCAGTTTCTGCCCGCTGCTGATCGCGATGCGCTATTGGCACGGCTTTTTGCGGCGCTGGAGCCGGGTGGCGTATTGATTCTTTCAGAGAAAACCGTGGATGCCGACGAGCGCGACAACGCCTGGCGGGTTGAGCGCTACCATGATTTCAAGCGTGCTAACGGCTACAGCGACCTGGAAATCAGTCAGAAGCGCACTGCCCTTGAAAATGTACTTGTACCGGATACCCTCGACGCCCTCCATTGTCGCTTGAAGCAGGCTGGCTTTCCACGTTCGATGACCTGGTTCCAGTACCTTAACTTTGCCTCGCTGATTGCGTTTAAGGAGGGTTAAAGGTGGCGCCGTTATCCGATGATCATCGCGAGATTTATCAAGCGTTTTTAGATCAAGCGACACTTGACTCCTCGCTCACCGCTTGGCTCGCCAAGCTGCCTGAGCAGCTAGCCCAAGGGCTTGACCGACAACGCCACGGCGACCTCTCCGCCTGGGAAAAAGCCGTCGCCAAACTGCCTACACTACCCACTGAGCGGCGCGTCGACTTAAACAGCGACACAGTTACTGTTGATCTCGAACTTAGCGATAGCCAACAGCGCCAGTGCTTTAACCTACTGAGAAAGCTCGCCCCCTGGCGTAAAGGGCCTTTCCAACTGGGCGGCATTCATATCGACACCGAATGGCGCTCGGATTGGAAATGGCAAAGAGTTGCTCCGCACCTTGCTCCTTTAAAATACCGCAAGGTGCTTGATGTCGGTGGTGGCAGCGGTTACCACGCCTGGCGGATGGCCGGGGCAGGCGCTGCTTTCGTGCTGGTGATTGACCCATCACCGCGCTTTTACTGGCAGTTTCAGGCGGTGCGCCACTTTGTCGGCGGTGCTGATGGCGGAAGAACACAGTTTTTACCAGTGGGCATTGAAGATGTGCCGGAGAACCTGGGCTTTTTCGATACCGTCTTTTCCATGGGCGTGCTCTACCACCGCCCTGCCCCGCTGGAACACCTTCAGCAGCTAAAAGCGGCGTTGGCATCCGGCGGCGAACTGGTCTTGGAAACGCTGGTAGTGGAAGGCGACGAACAGACGGTGTTTGTGCCCGGCGAGCGCTATGCGGCGATGCCCAATGTCTACTTCCTGCCCTCTTCCAAAGCGCTGTGCCACTGGCTAGAGCGCTGCGGCTTTATCAACATTCGCGTGGTCGATGAAGCGCTTACTACACTTGAAGAACAGCGCTCGACCGAATGGATGACCTACCAATCGCTGGCCGATTTTCTTGACCCGGAAGACCGCAGCCGCACCATTGAAGGCTACCCCGCACCGCGTCGCGCGGTGATATTGGCGAATAAACCGGGTTTATCTCGTTTATATTAATCAGTCGCGAAACAAATCAGGCCTCCATGGATGCGGGGTCTGTCATCACCTCAGGAGAGAACACATGACCATACCCGATAGCATCGTACCGAAGCGAAGCGAACTGGATGCCAGCCAGGGGCCGGTAGTGGTGGAGTTTGGCACGCCCTGGTGCGGCTATTGCCTTGCGGCGCAGCCAATGATACGTGAGGTGATTGATCAGAACCCCGGCGTACGTCATATCAGTGTCGAGGACGGCAAGGGCAAGCGCTTGGGGCGGACATATCAGGTCAAGCTCTGGCCGACGTTGATCTTTTTGAAGAACGGTCAGGAACAGGCGCGCTGCGTGCGTCCCGCGACGCGCCAGGCGTTGGAAGCCGCACTTGAGCGGATTCTTTAAGGCATGAATCGTGGCGTGGCACACGCCACCACCCTGTTGAAAGAGGGGAAAGGACGCCATGTCGGATAGCATGTTGAATAACCCAGTCCCGCTCTGGGAGCACAGCCTGGGCGATTTTCGTGACACCGTGGCACGCGAGCCGATGCCCGGCTGCGGCGCCGTGGCCGTGGTCAGTGCCGATCTGGGTCTGGCGCTCGTGCTCAAGGGGCTGCATCTGAGCCAGGATCATGCTGCCACAGCGCCGCGCCAGGCGCTGATCGATAAGGGCGCATCGCTTAAACAGCGGCTGGCGCCGCTGGCGCAGGAGGATGTGGCTGCCTTTGAGGCGTTCATGGCAGCCGTCGGCCGCGATAAGGAGGATAAAGAGCGTAACAGCGCCATTCATGCAGCGGCCGAAACGGCTGTCGAGGTACCGCTGAAAACAGCACAGCTGTGTGAGGCGGCCCTGGCAATGACGCAGCAAACGGGGGAGCACATCGAACACCAGTTTGTTAGCGACGCACTCGCCGGGGCGCGGCTGATTCACGCCGCGCTGCATAGCGCGCTGCTCAACATTGATGCCAATGCCGGACAGCTTGGCAGTGTGACCGCCCGTGACCGGGCCAGGCTTTCCCGCGATGGCCTTGCACAGCGCGCCGATGCGCTGCTGACGGCCATCACTGACAGCGTCGGCGGGCCCGGTCGCGTGTCAGGGTCAGGGGTCAGGGTCTGAATCAGCGTTACGGGGGTAATGAAAGGTATCGCTACCTACCTTCTCAGCTATCTACCTTCTTAAAATCACCAGCCAGCGGCCCAGATTCATAACACTGGCCAGCGAGGCCGCTACGTAAGTAAACGCACAGGCAGTGAGTACGTGCCGGGCTCCCGCCATATCGGAGGGTGGTACATACTCTTTCAGCAGTGGTAGCGCCCGATTAAAGCTGGCGTCAAACTCTACCGGCAGCGTTACCAGGTGCACCACCGCCGCCGTGCCAAAGCTAATCACCGCCATGGCAATGACTATCGCTAAACCACCCGGCAGGCGCGTCAATAGGAACAGAAAAGGCGCCGCCATCATCAATACAGCACCGAGCTTTTCAGCTTTTTGAGCAACCCCCACCATGCGGCTGCGCGCTATCAGTGGCGCATAGCCCTGGTAATGCTGAATGGCGTGCCCAACCTCATGGGCAGCCACTGTGACGGCGGTTAGCGAACGGCCATCGTAATTATCCGGAGAAAGCCGCACACAGCGCGTTTCGGGATCGTAGTGATCCCCGTATTCGGTGCGCTCTACGCTAGCACCGTCAATGCCTAGACGATGCAACAAATGATCGGCAAGCTCGGCCCCCGTGCCGGGATAATCATCACGGCCACGGGTATGGCGCTTGAGTACCCACTTGGCCCAAATATTGGGGAGCACAAAAACGGCCAACGCAAGAATGATCAGCACAACAACCATGGCAGCCCCCAGTCGCTAAACACGTTTCTTCAAAGAGTAGCGTTTTACCATGTGGCCCGGATTGGCAACAGCTTAGGCGGGCATTATTAGACGGGATTGTTACGATGCTCTTCAACGTCACGGCGCACTGCCTGTAAGCCATGGCTAGAGATATCACCATGGGCGTAGGCATGTTCGGCAATCAGCACGCTATCGACGGCCAGTACCAAATTGCAGTGAGTATCGGTTAATTCTTCACGCAGCCGTTGGATCGCCTCTTCCCGCTTAGGATCTTTGTCTACTCGCCGTATGTAGATAGCTTTGATGCGATTCGGATAGGCTTTCACGATCTCGATATACACTTCAGGATCGTGCTGACCGCTGTCGCCAATTAATATGCATGGCATGTCGCTATAGAGAGTAAGCATTCGGTCGATCAAGTCGCGCTTATGTTCTTCCGCACGCCGTGGCCAAGGCCGACGCCAAGAGATCCCCCACTCGCGTAGAAACAGGATAGGACCGACGGGTATGCGATTGATCTGGAAAAACGTTTCGAGCATTTCATATATCGCCCAGGGCCCACGAGAGACATACAAAATTGGCCGCTCAGCACGTTCACTAACGCCCCTATGCAACGCTTGGTAGAGCGATGCGACCCCGGGAAAAGCGGTGCGGCGGTGGGGTTTTTTAACGAATAATCGATAAAGCATTTTAAGCTTTTCTGCCACGCCAGTGAACATGACGGTGTCATCGATATCACTGATGACCAGTAAATCAGCCTCTGGCGGCGGCACGTAAACTTCTACGTGGGTACGCACCGGCGATTGTTCTGGGCAGTGGACTAAGATGTCGGCTCGATGCCAGGAGACATCAATAGGCAGAGAGTGAGTAATGGGCAAATGCACATCGAAATAACCATCTCGATCTGTGCCGACGCAAAGCGTATTGTTGCCAATCCTTACTTCTACCTGCGCATTGGCTAAACCTCGGCGCAAAATACGTCGCGCCACATCAGCCGTGTCGCGCAGCATTCCGCGCCGCGGGATTGCCCTGCCAAGCGCGGCTTGGCGAAAAACCCTGCCCATAATAAATACTTCACGCTGAGAACCGTAGCCACGGTAAGGGTGAACCACCATTCCACCACGACCACTGTCCCCTTTGATGGGCTTGGCAATAATGTGGACAAGCCTTTTGACAAAGCTTGCCCACTGACGCAGTACGCTCATCAAGCGTGTTGACCAGAATGACGCCCTTCTTGAATCTCTTCGATTAACTTGGCGTTAAAGGCGTCCAAGTCTTTCGGTGTACGGCTGGTCACCAGACCACTGTCTACGACGACCTGCTCATCCACCCATTCAGCGCCTGCATTACGTAGATCTTGTGCAATGCTGGGCACTGACGTCATACGGCGACCGTCCACTACACCGGCGTTAATAAGGATCCAAGGTCCATGACAAATGGCTGCCACCGGCTTTCCAGACTCGAAGAACGCTTTAACAAAGCTTAAGGCGTCCTCATTGGTTCGCAGCTCATCGGGATTGAACACACCACCGGGTACTACCAGTGCGTGATAATCGGCCTCGTTGACATCGGCCAAGGCTTTATCTGACTTGTAGGTATCGCCCCAATCGGTTTTTGCCCAAGCACGAATATCATCACCCTTAGGCGTGACAACATGAACCTCTGCGCCTGCCTGTTTAAGGGCATCACGCGGCGAACTCAGCTCGGATTCTTCAAAACCATCGGTGGCTAAAATAGCGACACGCTTATCATTTAGTGCTTGATTCATCATGCTCTCCTTTTCGTGATGATGTGTGTTTACAACACCCCACTAGTGTGGCGCATTTAGTAACAGCGTCAAGCTACCCTCTACCGTGGAAATAATGATCTTCATAGGCGTCTAGGCATTGTAACTGATCTTGCCTAGCTCGCTGATATCGTAACCACCCAACTGTGTGGCGCGTTCAGCAAAGCGTGCGTTATGTGTGAATGCCAGCAGCCGCTGAAAGGGGGATTCAAAATAACCGCGCCGCTGCATTACCAAATCAAACGGTTCATTATGTAGCGGGATAAATGCCAACTGCTGGCGGTGAGCAGCGGCTTCTACGCCAAGCCCTACATCCGCCTCCCCTTGGCTTATGCTAAGGGCCAAATCATCTTCACTTAATGAAGCATGCGGTGCCCAGTTAAGCGCTGAGCTATCAATCCCCGCTTGTTGCAACAAACAGCTAAGCAATCTTGCCGCTCCGGCATCGGGCTGACGATGAGCCACACGGACATGGGGGCGCTGCAAGTCATTCAGGCCCATGATATTCAAAGGATTATTGCTGGGCAATAGCAATCCCTGACGTCGCTTAGCCCAATGCACCATTAGTAGATCACGCATTCCGCTTAAACCAATCGCGCTGGGTTCGTTATAGCGCTGGGTGTCAGGGTCCAACAGGTGAATACCGGCTAGCATGGCCTTGCCATCAAGCAAGCGGCGCACACCATCCCCGCTACCCTGGCAAAGCATCGCTAAATCAGAGCCGCTTTCCCGAATCGCCCACTCGAGTAACGGATCCTGGCTGCCCGCAACAACGAGTGGCACGGATGAACGCTGCGCCTGTTCCCCATCCAAGTGACTCAGTACCCATAAGTCGATCTGCTGGCGGGGGAAAAGCAACTTTCCCGTTGCCCGGCTACAGGGGATCAGTCCCTGGCTGACCAGATCATATACCTTGCGCTCTTTTAAGCGCAGGTAGTCGGCGACTTCGGCGGTCGTTAAATAAGTATGTCGTTCTGTCATCGCGATAACACCTCGCGGCTATGTGTGCAGAAAATATTTTACTGCATAAAACTGCATTAATTTCAGCCGTAGGTGCAGTCAATCATGATTCGGTAGATGATGCCAAACCGAACCTAATAATGACGCCAACGTTCAATGATGACCAGTGACAACGCCTTTAGCACTGCCCTAGCGCTTATCCTGAGTATGGATAGCGCGCTAATCTCAATTGTGGTGCTCTCACTGCAGGTATCGCTAATGGCGGTGTTTATCGCCAGTCTGATAGCACTGCCCTTAGGCGCCGTCCTTGCGCTATGGCGCTTTCCAGGGCGTAACGTCGTGATTGTCGCCCTGAATGCACTCATGGGGTTACCCCCCGTGGTCGCCGGGCTCTGCGTTTACCTACTGCTTTCACGTGCGGGCCCACTAGGTGAATGGGGGCTGCTATTTACGCCCACAGCGATGGTCATCGCTCAAGTGATTCTGGTAATGCCCATTATCGCTGCCCTCACTCGCCAACAAGTTGAGGCACTCCACGGCGAGTACGCCGAGCAGTTGAACTCACTGGGGTTAACACGCAGCCGTATGATTCCAACCCTACTCTGGGATGCCCGCTTTGCGCTGCTGACGGTGATACTGGCGGGTTTTGGCCGTGCCAGTGCGGAAGTGGGTGCGGTGATGATAGTCGGCGGGAATATTGATGGCGTCACTCGCGTGATGACTACCAGTATTGTGTTAGAAACCAGCAAGGGCAACCTGCCCATGGCGTTAGGCTTGGGGATAATCCTGCTGTCCCTGGTCACCATGATTAACGCGATCGCTCACACCATTGGCGAGACAGCAAAAAGGCGGATGGGATGAACGTACTTCACTCTCTCCCGGTCCCCACCCTTGAATTAGATAGTGTGGCTTTTAACCATCGCGGTCAAACGCTGCTTAAACCTATCTCACTACGCCTTGCCGGTTGCCAGAAAACGCTGATCATGGGGCCGAATGGTGCTGGTAAAAGCCTGCTAATGCGTCTGGCCCATGGGTTGTTAACACCCACTAGCGGCAAGGTGCGCTGGCAAGGTGCGCCACCTGCACAAGCCATGGTCTTCCAGCGGCCGGTGCTGTTACGTCGTTCTGCGCTCGAAAACCTAACCTACGTACTCGCGATTAACAAAACGCCACGCCCCGAACTTAAGGGGGTAGTACGAAAAACACAGGCAATGAGCGCACTTGAAAAATTTGGCTTAGCGCACTTGGCCAAACGGCCAGCACGGGTACTTTCCGGCGGTGAGCAGCAGCGCTTAGCACTGGCACGGGCTTGGCTGCTTAACCCACAAGTATTGTTTCTTGATGAGCCGACCTCTGCGTTAGACCCCGCCGCTATCAAAGCTGTTGAGGATGCGGTGCTTGAATTTCACCACAGCGGCACACGTATCGTTATGACCACTCATGATTTACATCAAGCGCGCCGCTTAGCCAACGACGTGCTTTTTTTGCATAACGGCGAGTTAATCGAACATACGCCTGCCGATGACTTTTTTACTGCTCCCACCTCCTCCGAGGCGGGAGCGTTTATTCGGGGAGAGCTGGTTTGGTAACCCTGAAACGCATGAACTCTGTGACTAATCAATAATGATGAAGGAGCAATAAAATGAAGAAAGCCACCGTATTTATTACCGTCGGCGCCCTGGGAATAAGCTTTAGCGGCGCGCTGATGGCGGCCGATGATTACATCACGCTGGCCTCCACCACCTCGACTGAAAATTCAGGCTTGTTCGACGCAATCATCCCCACCTTCACCGAAGAGACGGGCATTGAGGTTCGTGTGGTGGCTGTAGGTACCGGCCAGGCGTTTGAAATCGGTCGCCGGGGTGATGCCGATAGCCTCTTGGTACATGACACCGCCGGTGAAGAAAAATTCGTGGCCGACGGCTATGCCACTGAGCGCCTCAATGTGATGTACAACGATTTCGTTATCGTTGGGCCGAGTGATGACCCTGCGGGCATTCGTGACAGTGAAACCGTTACCGATGCCATGCAGCGTATCGCGGAGAGCGGTTCTCCGTTTGCTTCACGCGGTGACGACAGTGGCACCAACCGCGCTGAACTACGTTTATGGGAAGATGCCGGGGTGACACCACAGGGCGAGTGGTACCGTGAGCTGGGTAGCGGCATGGGGCCGACTCTGAATACCGCAGCAGGTATGGATGCCTACACCTTTACCGACCGCGCCACTTGGGTTGCATTTGAAAATCCACAGGATTTAACGCTGCTGTTTGAAGGCGATGATGCGTTGTTCAATCAGTACGGTAGCCTACTGCTCTCTGAAGAGCGACACCCAGACCTGAAGCACGATCTCGCTGCCCAGTGGCACGAGTGGCTCGTTTCAGAAGAAGGTCAGCAAGCTATTGCGGATTTTGAGGTAGATGGCCAGCAGCTATTTTTTCCTAACGCCGAATAACGCCTGGCACGCGAAGGTACTTTCCAAAAAAAACGGCACGCCTTGAAGGCGTGCCGTCTTGCGACAGGCTTAGCAACGGCTCAGCGATTAAACAAACCGCTGATATCTTTGGCTTCCCAGTGTGGAAAGTGCTTACGCACCAGCGCATTCAGGTCACGCTCAAAGGCAGCCCAATCGGTGGATGGCGTGGCAGAGGCTGATTCACTCGCCGTCCCGCGAATCATCCCTGCGCCTACGGTGACATTGGTCAGCCGGTCAACGATGATAAAGCTGCCGGTACCCGGGCTAGTGCGGTAATCATCCACCGGAATAGCCGCGGTTAATTCCACGTCACAGCGAGCAATCGCGTTTAAGCCCAGTGAATGAGTGGCATGCTTTTCCAGGGTATTCACATCGATTTGGTAATCAACCGCGCTTACTTGGCCGGACAGATCACGCGTTGCCAGTTTAAAATCATAAAGCTTGCCTGGGGTTAATACCTCTTCGTGCATCCACACAATATCTGCTTTAAAGGTATTCGAGAGCGGCAGTTCACTATCCGCCGCCACTAACCAATCGCCACGGGAGATATCGATCTCATCGACCAGAGTGACGGTGATCGCCTGGCCCGGATAAGCCGCGTCAAGATCGCCATCAAAGGTAACGACCCGCGCCACGGTAGACGTTTTGCCCGAGGGCAACACTTTGACCGCCTGCCCTGGGCGCAGCACCCCTGCAGCCAAGGTACCGCAGTAGCCTCGAAAATCGAGATTTGGCCGATTGACGTACTGCACCGGTAAACGCAGATCGCTAAGATTCTGATCACGACTGATTTCAACGCTTTCCAACAACTCAATCAGCGTTTTCGCCTGATAACCGGCGGTAAAATACCAGGGGGTTTGTTCACTGCGATTCACTACGTTGTCGCCATTCAGTGCCGACATGGGCACAAAGCGAATGTCCGGTGCCTGCAGGTTCTCAGCAAAGGCGCGATATTCATCGACTATCTCATTAAAGCGCTGCTCTGAGAAACCCACCAAATCCATTTTATTGACCGCAATCACCAAGTGCTGGATGCCTAGCAGGTCCGCAATAAAGCTGTGGCGCCGGGTTTGGGTCTGCACCCCATAGCGAGCATCGATAAGAATAATTGCCAGGCTCGCCGTGGAAGCACCCGTCGCCATATTGCGCGTGTACTGCTCGTGCCCTGGTGTATCGGCGATAATAAATTTGCGCTTATCCGTGGAGAAAAAGCGGTAAGCCACATCAATGGTAATGCCCTGCTCGCGCTCAGACTGCAAGCCATCCACTAATAGGGCGAGGTCAACGGTATCACCGGTGGTGCCGCTGGTCTTGGAAGCCTGGGTGATTGCCGCCAACTGATCTTCAAAGATCATTTTAGAGTCGTGCAACAACCGGCCAATCAGCGTCGATTTACCATCGTCCACACTGCCGCAAGTGATAAAGCGCAACAGGTCTTTGTTTTCGTGCTCGTGCAGGTACTGCTCGATATTGTCGGCAATTAAATTAGATTGGTGAGACATTAGAAGTAGCCCTCGCGCTTTTTCTTCTCCATCGAACCCACTTGATCACGGTCAATAGCACGACCACTGCGCTCACTGGTGCGGGTTAGCAGCATTTCCTGAATAATTTCCGGAAGCGTCGCGGCCTCGGACTCCACGGCACCGGTCAGCGGATAGCAGCCCAGTGTTCTGAATCGCACCGATTTCTGTTCGGGCACTTCGCCGGGCGCTAATGGCAGGCGTTCGTCATCCACCATAATTTGCATGCCGTCGCGTTCAACAACAGGACGTTTGGCTGAATAATAGAGAGGCACGATGGGGATCGACTCTAAGTAAATATATTGCCAGATATCTAGCTCGGTCCAATTGGAGAGCGGAAACACACGGATTGATTCGCCTTTATTAACCTTGGCGTTATACACATTCCACAGCTCAGGGCGCTGGTTCTTAGGATCCCAGCGATGATATTTATCGCGAAACGAGTAAACACGCTCTTTCGCACGCGATGCCTCTTCGTCTCGGCGCGCGCCGCCAAAAGCAGCATCGAATCCGTATTTGTCCAGCGCCTGCTTAAGCGCCTGGGTTTTCATGATATCGGTGTATTTGGCACTGCCATGATCGAAGGGGTTGATATTGGCCGCACGACCTTCTTCATTGGTATGCACGATCAGTTCCATACCCGCTTCTGCCGCCATGCGATTGCGAAACTCAATCATCTCGCGAAACTTCCACGTGGTGTCTACGTGCATCAACGGGAATGGCGGTGTACCGGGGTAAAAGGCTTTACGCGCCAAGTGCAACATGACTGACGAATCTTTGCCGATGGAATACATCATCACTGGGTTGGCGAACTCGGCGGCGACTTCACGAATGATGTGGATAGATTCGGCTTCTAACTGCTTGAGGTGGGTCAAGCGCGCGGCATTAGGGGCGTTAAAAGCCTCCCCTTGCGTCTCTGAAGACCGCTCTTTTAAAGACAACGTAGACAATTGGGTCATGGCCCCTTACCTCATAAGAACAAGCTCATTACACAAGCTAAAAGCAGTGTAAGTTCTAAAAATGTACGTTCGAATGAAGGTAGGGTAACGCCGAGTTGATAATAACCCAAAAGAATTAATAACTATCTTTTTATTCCTAAATCACCTATCTAAGATTGATAGTGCGATGAGCCTATTAATCAATGCGCTCAATCCAGCTCTGCCACTCGCTTCCCTGGGCATCGCTATACGCCAAATCGATAACCCGGTAGCCAGGCCGTGATGCTTCATCAACCGCAAACTGCTCAGCACCAGGCAGGAACTGGTCCGCCATGGCTGGGCAACCATAAACGTCAATGGTGGCGTCACCGCTGCGGTGATGTTGGGCATAGGCTTGGTGCGCATGGCCAAACAGGATGATCTTGACGTGAGAATGGTTACTTAACAGTTCCCAAAACGCTTCGCGATCTTGTAGGCCAATAGCATCCATCCACACTGCGCCCACGTCCACCGGCGGGTGATGCATGGCTATCAGCGTGGGCCGGTCGTCGTTCTCTAATTGTTCAGCGAGCTTAGCTATCCGCTCGCTTCCCAGTTCGCCGTGGGGTTTGCCCTCCACTTGGGTATTGAGCAGCAGCATGCGCCAAGCGCCTAAATCCACTTCACCCACCAGCGGACATTCGGCAGCCATCAAAGCAAGTTGGTCGTGATTACCTGGCAGCCAATACCAGGGACAAGACAATGCCGCCATTGCTTGCGCCGCCAATGCGTAGGAAGCGGCAGATTCATCCTGGCTGATATCGCCGGTAAAAATCACGATGTCGGGGTGCTCGGCGGTCACGGCCCTTAACACCTGCTGAAACTGCCGCCAGGGAATACCCGCGCGGGAACGCGCCTCGGTATCCGCATGGAGATGCGCATCGGTAACCTGTACCACTCGCATCAGGGCAACTCCGGTACATCAACAGTATGGCCGTGGGCGAGGCCATGCGCTAACCACTCGCCTAAAAACCGATTGAGTTGCAGTTTTTCGTCCGGTTGGTGCATACGCGCATTTGGATAACGGTAGCGGCCGCTGAAGTGTCGCTCACGCTGAAAGTCGGTCACTTCCGCCATGCGTACATCGTGATAAAGGTGTACGCGCATACGCGGTCCTTCCATAACATTATCTAGCGGGCCAGTCTGGGAAACATCCACCATGGTGGTGTAAGGCGCCTGCTCTTGAATAAAAAGGTGGAGATCACCGAAATACTGTTTATTGCCGCGCAGGGCAATATCACGGCGCTGACCGGCCTCCATATCGCCCACCAGGCGCACCAAACGTAAATAATTGGCGCTGCACTCCCCTTGGAGCGATTTTAAATCGGTGACATAGGCCGTTCTCGCCATGTTCACTCCTCGTTTGTTTCACTTTGTGTCAATGCTCGCTGAGAGGCGGCGCGTAAAGAGGCTCGTTGGCTATTCAACCACTGTAGCCCAATCAAGCACATGGCGTTATCGAGCCGCCCTAGCGTTAAGAGTTCCCAAGCATTGGCAAAAGGCATGACGTGAACCCGAATGTCCTCATGCTCTTCGTCTAAGCCATGAATGCCGCCTAGCCCCTGACAATCCACCAAACCACAAAATAGTGTCACTTGCTCGTTACAAGCGCCAGGGCTGGGATAATATGTATGAAGTTTGGTCAGTTCGGCCACTTTACAACCAGCCTCCTCCCACGCTTCACGGCGCGCCACGTCTTCCAGCGACTCACCATCCTCTACCAAGCCTGCCACAAGTTCGAGCTTCCAGGGCGAAACCACATCATCAACGGCACCTGCGCGAAACTGTTCGATTAAGACGACTAAATCGCGCGCAGGGTCGTAAAGCAGCACGCCTACCGCATCAAAGCGACTGTGCACTTCCCGACGCATGGGCGCGCTCCAGCCACCTTCGAATAGCCGGTGGCGAAGCTCTAAGGCTTCGAGGCGAAAAAAACCTTGATGCAAAGTCTCACGCTTGAGCAGGTCAACATCGTCGCGCTTGAAATGCGGCACGCTAAGCGACGTGTTCCGAAAAGGGGCATCTCGCAATTGAGAATTTGGAGAAGAAGTGTTCTTGGAGTTGGACGCCATAGGGCACTCCCGGTATTGATAATCGCTCTATTATCAATGCTAGCTACCGGGAATGCCAATTCAGTGGCGGATCACAGTTGGTTGAGCAGTGCCTCGGCATCGCGACGCAGCGCTTCATCTGAAACTTGACGGTTGTCGCGAGCGGTACCGTTTACTGCCCGCTGGGCGTGCTCGCGAGCACCCTGCTCATTGCCCTCTTCTTTTAAGAAAGCTGCATAGTAGTAGTTAACATCAATACCGTCAGGGCGGATTTCCAGGGCACGCTGGAACATGCGTTCAGCGGTATCGCTATTTCCAAAACCGAGTGGGCGCCCCGGTGCGCGGTCGTAAAGCGCGCCTAGCGTCACATACGCTGAACCATTCAGCCCTTGCGGATCTATTTCTACCGCTTTCTCCAGTGCATCGCGTGCATCACCTGCGGTTCCCAACGCCCCTAGACCACCGCGCTCACGGGCATAGGAAGCCAAGATAATGCCTTGCCATACCAGTACATCAGCCTCGCCGCTGTGCTGCTCAGCTAACTGCTCCGCTTCGCCAGCCAAAGACTTGAGGGTGCTTTCCCGCTCATTGGCAGGCATTTCTGTCACGGTGTGTTCCCAACGGTTCTTCAGCGAAAATAGCTCGCTCTCAAAGGCTGTTGCACTTAATGGCAAAAGCGCCAACGCGCTGCCCATGGCGGCGGCAATTAATGAACGTGATAAAGACATCCGTGGAAAAGAGAGAGTTCGCATGCATGCTCCTGAATTATTGTTTTCCAGTGTAGGCCTACGAATGGTGGGCCTGTTGCCCAATATAGCAAAAAATATAACGAACGTTTGAATGATTCATCAATGCATGTTGCTTGGTAAGCTTCCTGTAATTGACGTAAGGTAGGTAGCTCGAAACACGATAGGAAAAAGGTAATGAAAGGCCGCAACATGACCCGCTGGCGCGACCCAGCAAAAGATCCGCGTCAAGCCCCTAAGAGTAACCTGATTACCGCAGAGGGGGCGGCCCGCTTACGCGCGATTCTGGATCATCTATCACGCGTTAAACGCCCGGCTATTTCAGAGAAGGTAGGCGAAGCGGCTGCCCAGGGCGACCGCAGTGAAAACGCCGATTATACTTATAACAAGAAAGAACTTAACCGCGTCATTGCACGCATGACCTACCTGACAAAGCGTTTAGACGAATTACAAATTGTTGATCGGCTGCCTGCCGACACCAGCAAAGTTTTTTTCGGCGCCTATGTAAGCCTGGAAGACGAAAACGGCGACCAGGTACATCTACGGATTGTTGGTCACGATGAAATCGATACCAAAAAGCGTTGGATCAGTATCGATGCTCCCATGGCTAAAGCACTGCTCGGTAAACAGTTAGGGGATGAGGCAAAAGTGCTCACGCCTAATGGCGACACTTTTTATACGATTATCGCCCTTGATTACACTGGCTAACCCCTGCGTCCTTAACGCCGCCTAGGGCCTAATCTTGTAAGGAATAGTCCACCGTGGTGACTACGCGAACTCGTTTGGTTTGCGGCGTGTAGCTGTCCAAGTCCTCGATGGAGAAGTAGCCCTGGGTCGCCTGACGAATTTGGCCCACTTGGCTACCGGAATCTTCGGCAAACTGCTGTGCAGCGTTGCGCGCATCCGCAGTGGCCTCCGCGATCATTTCGGGTTTAATAGCGTCGAGACCGGTAAATAGAAACTCCGTGCGGTATTCGTAGCTGGGCGAGAGCAGGACGCCCTCTCGCACCAGTGAAGTCGCATTGGGGATTGCCTCGATCACACCTTCAACATCGGGGGAGCGCAGCAGCAGCGTTGCTTCGGCGCGGTAGCGCTCGCCAGGGCGCTGACCACCGTACTGATTGCTAAATTGGTCGGTAATCCGCGGCGGAGTGGAGCTAACATGCTCCGATGCAAACCCTTGTGCCTCCAGAAAATCGCGAATCGCCTGCTCATCGCTCGATAACTGCTGCTCAAGGTCACTCAAGCTATTAGCGCTAACACTGTAATTGAACGGCCACAGTACCAAATCTGCCTGCACTTCGCGCTCGGCTAAACCGCGCACCGTAACGCTTCGTGACGACTGCTGCCATACTTCTGCGGCACCTTTGATATAGCTGCCGCTCCATACCAACCCTAGCGCCAGCAGCCCGCCCAGCAAAACGGCACTTCCCAGTACCACCGTATTTCGGATGTTTCCCGCCATTTCCGCCACTCCTACTCACTACCGTTAAATTAACGACTACTTATTTGCATCATAGCCCTTAACGCTAGACCTTAACGGTAAATTCGTCGGCGGCTGAATGTGGCAAGTTTGAGGAAAAGCATATGGATAAGGCCTAGCGCTGTGACTTAATCGCACCGTAAACCTTGAAGCGGCGATTATCCGCCAGGGTCTGAAAATCCTGAAACGCCCGCTGCAAGTGGTCTGGGTAGGGCAAAAAGCCATTTGCCACCAGGATTAACCGCCCGCCCGCATTGAGATGCTCTGGCGCCGCGCTGATCAAACGCTGGCTTGGGCCATAGCTGATATCACGCTCTTTATGGAAAGGCGGGTTGCTAACAATCCAATCAAACTGTTCACCTTCAAGCGCGCTGAACACATTACTGCAAAGCACCCGCCCCTCTAGCCCATTCGCCGCCAAGGTGCGCTGACACGCCTCCACCGCAAAGGCACTAACATCCACAGCGGTCACATGGTGGCCACGCTGGGCCAACCAGGCGCTAATAATGCCGTCGCCACAGCCCATATCCAGCACCTTAAGCGGCTTTTTTGGCAAGCTGCTTTCGATGCTTTCCAACATTAATAATGTACCTTCGTCAACTTTGCCGTGGCCAAATACGCCTGGGTGGCTGACCAGGGTCAGCCCTAATGTCTCAAATTTCTGCCAAGCACTATCGCTGGCTGCTTCTAGAGCAACGGTATGGGTGGCAAACAGCGAACAGCGCCGGGCATTATCGCGCTTGTCGCAAGGCATACTCAGCTCTTCAAGCATCTTAGGCACCCGTTTAATGCCTCCTTGATGTTCACCGACAACCTCAAATGGCGTCCCGCTGGGTAACTGTTCACATAACCACTTTAACCACCAAATGCCCAATTGGTGTGCTTTAGGCCAAAACAATACTATTTCTTTGTCCATTAATTCGCCCTCAGCCAAGTCAAAAGGCGTTCGGGCTTGTTTGTTTTTAGCACTCCATTCATTCAGTGCCTCAAAATCACCGCTCACAACCCCCGTTGACTGGTCCACAAGCCAGCTATCTAATGGCGGGCCAACAACCCAGAGGGCAGCATAATCATCCCGTTGGCGGGCCAACAGTTGGCAAGCAGGGTCTTGAGCACTCATTCAGGAGTCTCCGGTTTGATTAGGGTATAGAGCAAGTAACGGCCCAATCGCCAATGGGGGTCTTGGCGACAGTACTGTTTTTCAAGCGCTAATAGGGTTTCATTTTCGGCTGGCGTGGCAGGCGGTTGGCGTAGATAGTCTTGAAAGACGCGAATACCCGCGACGGAGACTATCTGCAGGCCACTCTCCACGCTCCACTGAGTAATTTCATTGTGCGATACAGGCGAAATAGGCGTTAAACGCTGACGCTTGCCCTTCCCGGCTAGGCGGTCGCTCAAAGCTTTTTCAAGATTACCCTTCACTGCATTAGAAAAGCGCAGCGCATCTCGGTTGAATACCATCAAGCTAAGTTGCCCGCCCGGGGCTAATAAACGGCTTAAAATAGCCAGTGCTGCCTGAGGATCACCCAGCCACTCCAATACCGCATGACAGGTAATTAAAGACCACGGCCCTGGCACTTGCAGCGGGAGCTCTTGCAAAGGCGCCTGTAGATAAGAGATCACTTCTTGGGGTAGTGTCTTCTCGTCACGATGCCACTGTTGAGCATACGTCAACATATCGCTTGATGGCTCCGTCATGGTCACGGCATGACCACGACCGGCAAACCACGCCGCTTGTTGGCCCAAACCACCACCCACATCGAGTACTTTTTGTTTACTTAACTGCAGCATTTGTGGCAGTAAATAATCAAGCATGGTCAAACGCAGCTCTCCACGGGGTGCCTGGTAGAGCGAGCGGGAAAACTTATCGGCCAGGCCATCAAAATAACGATCGCCCGCCTGGGTTAACTCGTAGTGTGTTAATTTATCGTTGGGGTGCATGCATAAGGCCAAGCGTTGCATCAGAGCCGCGTAGTTTACCCTGCTTAAGCGCAGAACGCCTGCCAGGGTAAATGGCGTTGCCAAACATCGTGTTGCTCCAAAGCAGCCGCTAATTGAAATAGCCGTTGGTCCTCGCCCATGCGGCCCAGTACTTGAACGCCCACCGGCAGGCCATTGTTGGCAATATGCAGCGGAACTGACATGGCAGGCTGCCCTGTGAGATTCGCCAACTGAGTAAAGGGCGTACGCCTTAAGGCATCCACCGCCAAGCGCTGCAACAGTCCTGCTTTCAGCGCCAGGCTCGAAGCACCGGGAAGCGCAAGTAGAGACATTAACCACTCTCTTGTCGCTGACGGGTAAAGCTCACCAATTTTAGGGGCAGTATCGGCTGCTACCGGCATCACCACCGCGTCGTAACGCTGGTGAAAACGACTCATCTGCTCGGCAGCCGTATGCCAGTAGCGCTTGGCTAGCTCGTAGTCGCGCGCTGAAAGCACCGCTCCCAGCTGGCCAATGGCACGTGTTGAGGGCTCAATTGCCAAGCGACGAACGGCCACCCCGGTCTGCTGGCTAATCCATACCAGATCTGCCGCAAGGTGGCCCAAATAGAGAGTGAGATAGCTATTGGCCAGGGCCTCACCATCCACAGGTGGCTCGCACCACTCTACCCGATGGCCTATGTCTGTCAGCGCCGTTGCAGCTTTGTTTATAGCGACACTGATATCGGGACTCAAACGCGTGCCCAGACCTCGGCTTAAAGACTCCCCCATCGATACGGCAATACGCAACGGCTTTAGCGGTGACGACAGCGCCGCCACATAGCCTCGTTCATGCGGCACCGGGTAGGGCCCGGAAGGCGCCATACCGTTGACATGCTCTAATAGAGCGGCGCTATCACGAACGCTGCGGGTTAAGGCGTGCTCGATAACCGCACCCTGCCACACCTCTCCATGCGCAGGCGTCAATGGCACCCGACCACGCGACGGTTTAAAACCAAACAGACCACAATAGCTAGCCGGAATACGTATTGATCCCCCTCCATCACCGCCCAAGGCCATAGGCACCATACCACTAGCCACGGCGACAGCAGCGCCACCGCTGGAACCGCCGGGTGAGTATCCTTCCCGCCACGGATTATGCGGATGGGGAAAAGCTTTTGGCTCAGTAATTCCCATCAGGCCCAGTTCCGGCGTTGCGGTCTGCCCTACCATCACCAAGCCCGCTGACCGAGAGCGCTGAATCAACGTCGCATCCTCCTTTGGACACCAGTGAGCTAAAGAAGCACTTCCGAATGACAAAGGCTCTCCCGCCAGCCCCATTAAAAGATCCTTGCTCAACGTAGGCACACCGCCAAATAGCGTATCGTCCGTTACCTTCCTGCTCTCTTGCCGTGCGCGCTCGAAGCGCGTTCTTACCACAGCGTTTAGTTTGGGGTTATAAGTCTCAATTGCCGTTATAGCGGCTTCCAAAACCTCTTCTCGGCTTACTTCGCGGTTGCGGATCAGCCCAGCCAAACCGGTGGCATCATACTGCCGGTATTCATCAAGACGCATCGCAGTCATCCTTGTTTTTCTCCAGCCTATCAGAGAGCAGGCCTACAGCTCTGCTCTCTTTACTGTGCGGGTATTGTCTTAAAAAGCAAAAACACCTAAGGTTGGGAACGTTCCCATTTTAGTGTCAGAGTGTTTGAGTACAATGCCAATCTCGCCACGTCGGGCCACCTTGATTGAAGTCGCCAAGATGGCAGGCGCTTCTAAAACCAGCGTTTCACGCTTTTTCGGCACTGAGCGCGACAAGCTCTCTGCTGAGCTGCAGCAACGTATCGGCGAGTCAGCAAAGTCACTAGGTTATCGCCCTAACCAGATGGCGCGAGGGCTCAAAGGAGGCGGTTCACGCCTGCTTGGGATGTTGGTTGCCGATATACGCAACCCATTTTCGGTTGCCGTCATGCACGGAGTAGAGCTGGCATGCCGCGATTATGGCTACGCGTTGATCGTCTGTAATACGGATAATGATCCGGCATTGGAACAACAACATCTGGCAACATTGGCTACCTATCAGGTCGAAGGCTTGGTTATCAATGCTGCGGGGCAGCCTGGGCAGGCGCTGCAGGCATTAATGGAAAGCGGCGTGCCGTTGGTGCTGCTCGATCGTGACATCAGCCAACTCAATGCTGAAGTGATCGGTCTAGACAATGCCCTTGCTATCGATATGGCGCTAGCGCACCTGAGCCGACAGGGTTATCGCTCAATACTCTATGTGAGTGAAATCCCGGAGCGGGCTAGCGCCCGACAGGAGCGGCTGCAACGCTTTGGTGAGCAGGCAGAAACCATGGGACTGGAAAATCAGACGCTAATACTCAGTCATAGTGAACTTCACGCCTGTGAAACGGCACTAGCAACGTATGTCGAACAGCAGGCGGACTCACCATGCGCCGTGTTATGCGGCAACGGTACTACCCTGCTTACTATGGCGAAATGCTTTAAACGACTTAACCTATCGATGGGACCAGTAGGCTTAATGGGTATCGATGAACTGGAGTGGTGCGAACTATTAACTCCTGGCATCACCACGCTGGCCCAGCCCACCGATGGCATCGGTCGTGACTCGGTTGCTTGCCTGATCAGCCAGCTTGCTCGGAACAAGCCCACCCCGTCTTATCAAAACCGCCACGCTCCCCGGCTAATCATCCGAGGTAGTACGGCTCCCTGACCTTAATTTATCGAATTTGCTAGCGAGAATTACAATGAAAAACAGACGTTCTTTCGCCCCCAAAATACTCACCTTTGGAGAAGCGATGGCCATGTTCGTCGCTGATAATCCGGGGGATTTATCGGCTATTGAGAACTTTCATCGCCGACTTGCCGGAGCTGATAACAATGTCGCTATCGGCCTCTCCAGGCTGGGTTTTCACGTCGGTTGGTTAAGCCGAGTGGGCACCGATAGCTTTGGGGAGTTTATTCAGGCGGCTTTAACAGCGGAAGGTATCGATGACCGCTATATTCACACAGATGCACAGCACCCCACCGGGCTGATGTTTAAAGAGCGCGCCCAGGACGGCGCCGACCCGCGAGTCGAATATTTCAGACGTGGCAGTGCCGCCAGCCACCTCACTATTGACGACGCCCAGAGTGTCGACTTTCAGGCGCTTAACCACCTTCATGCAACGGGCATTACCCCGGCGCTATCTGAAAGCGCCTGCCAGCTTAGCCATCATTTGATGGAGCAGGCCCGCGTCCATGGCGCCACTATTTCTTTTGATCCCAATTTGCGGCCGTCACTTTGGCCCAGCGAAAGCGTTATGCGGACCACCCTTAATGAACTCGCCGGTCGCGCCGATTGGGTGTTGCCTGGGCTTTCCGAGGGCCAACTGCTCACCGGGCAGCAGACGCCTTACGACATAGCAGGCTACTATCTGGATCAAGGCGCTTCCGCAGTGATCATCAAGCTGGGGCCGGAAGGCAGCTATTATCATGGCAATCTGGATGGGCAAGAAGAGAGCTTTACGGTGGCCGGTTGCCACGTCGCTGAGGTGGTGGATACCGTCGGTGCAGGTGATGGCTTCGCCGTCGGCGTGATTAGCGCCCTGCTTGACGGAAGATCGGCTCGCCAAGCAGCCCAACGCGGCAACCTTATTGGCGCCCAAGCCATCCAGGTAGTGGGTGATATGGAAGGCCTACCTAATCGCGAACGTCTACAAGCGCTTGAAGCCGAGCTCTACCCAGCCTGACGCATCTCGCCTTGCTTTTATTAGTAGGAGTTTAATGACAGGCTTTCAATAACAGGCTTTTCAACAAGGAGATAACAATGAAAAAACGTTTAGTGGTTCAAGGAAGACTCAGCGATGCCCAGCTGGCTGAGCTTAGCGATCTGTTTGAGGTGGATGAGCTGCCGAAAACTACTGCGCTTGATGCCCCTAATAACCGCGCTCTATTAGCGGAGGCGCATGGTATTATCGGTTCCGGCTTGGCGATAACCCCCCAGTTGCTGGACGCAGCGCCCAACTTGGAAGTCATCGCGACCGTCTCTGTTGGCTATGACAATATCCCCGTTGATGAACTGACCAAGCGCGGCATTATGCTATGCAATACGCCTGATGTACTTACCGAAACCACCGCCGACACCGGCTTTGCGTTAATCATGACAGCGGCGCGCCGGGTGGTTGAACTAGCCGAGTGGGTCAAAGCAGGCCATTGGCAAGCAAGCCTCGGCCCCGCACTGTTTGGCAGCGATGTGCACGGAAAAACACTCGGCATGGTGGGCTTTGGCCGCATTGGTCAAGCCGTTGCCAGGCGCGGTGCTCTAGGGTTTGGCATGCAGGTGCTCTACTCCAACGCTTCACCCAAGCCCGATTTAGAGAGTGAACTTGGCGCGCAGCGCCGCAAACTCAACGAGCTGCTGGCTGAGGCTGATTTCGTCTGCGTCACTGTGCCGCTTACCGCAGAGACCGAGCACTTGATCGGCGCCCAGCAGTTTGCGCTGATGAAACCTTCGGGCATTTTCATCAATATCGCCCGCGGTAAAGTGGTCGATGAAAGCGCATTGATCCAGGCGCTGGAAAATGGCGTTATTCAAGCGGCGGGGTTAGATGTATTTGCGCAGGAGCCGCTAGCCGCTTCATCACCGCTACCGAAAATGAGCAATGTGGTCGCCCTGCCCCATATCGGCTCTGCTACCCATGAAACCCGCGACGCCATGGCCCAGCGAGCGGTGGATAATATTCGTCTAGCACTCCAGGGTGAGCGGCCGATTAGCTTTGTCAATGAGGAAACCTATCGATGAAGCACACCGCCACGTCCCCTTCCATGCCTCTGTGCTTACTGTTCGATTGCGATGGCACCTTGGTGGATAGCGAAATACTGCTTGCCGAGGTGATGGGGGATATTCTTCCCGAGTTCGGCTTACCCTTTTCAGCGCGTCAGTATATGGATGAATTTCGCGGGATGCGTTTCCAGACGATCATCCAAACCCTGGAGAACCGTTTTCAGGCGTTGGCAGAAGAAGAATTTTCCCAGCTTGAGGCAGGTATGCGGGCGCGTATGGAAGCTCGTATGCGTGCCGAGCTGGTAGCGATCCCTGGTATGGTCGCCGCGCTGGAACAGTTAAGCAGCCACCCCAAAGCCGTGGTCTCAAATGGCCCCGAGCGAAAAATTCGCTGTGCGCTGGAAAGCACCGAACTAGGCCATCACTTTGCCGACAAGCTATTTAGCGCCTATACCCTCAACGTCTGGAAACCCGACCCCGAGCTGTATCGTAAGGCCGCCGCCGCTATGGGCCATGCTCCTCAGCAGTGCGTAGTAATCGATGATGCGGCAGTAGGTGTGGAAGCTGGCTTGGCGGCGGGCATGCACGTGATTCACCTCAACCACTTCCCTAATGAAGAACTCACCCCCGAAGGGGCGATTGGTATCCACCATGCCAGCGAGCTCCCCGCCGCCATTGCGCGCCTACACTTCTGATCGCGGTTGCTTGGTTAACTGATCAACGGCCGCTAAGCAACTCTCCAACGCCCGCTCTCGACAGGCATGTTTTCCGTGCCTGCCGACGATCCCTCCCTGTGCGCTTATAACCCCCTCTCTCTCTGTACCGAAAATACGCATCGCGACCAATGTCGCATAGCTCAAGCATTGACCTACACAGGAATGACGTTAAGCTTGGCCTTACATCAAATATAAAAACAGATTTTATATTTGAGAAAAAACCATCGCATCGCAACAAGAACATCACAATAAAACGGAGAACCTTCCATGCGCCTAACCCACTTAATGATGGCCAGCCTCGCGATTGGCTTCACCTCATCGCTTCAAGCTGCCGATTTCACTTTCAAGTACGCTCATTCACAAACCGATGAGGCGCCGCGCTCTGAGTCCATGCGCTACTTCAAAGAAGCACTTGAAGAGCGCAGTGATGGGCGTATCGCCGTCGAACTCTATTTCAATGGCACCCTGGGGAAGGAGGAGGATGTACTTCAGCAAGTCCAAATGGGGCTTATTCAGGGCTATCGCGGTGGTTTGTTTGCCCAAGCTAACCCCGCCTATCTGATCTATACCATGCCGTTCCTGTTCACCACGCCAGAACAAGCTATTGACGTGATGGAGGGCGAGCTTGGCCAGGCCATTAATGAAGGCGCACGTGAAAGCCAGCTGCATATACCGGTGACCGGCGTTGCCGGCGGTATGCGCCAGTTAACCAATAACGTTCGCGCCGTTAATCAAGTGGGTGACCTCCGTGGTTTGAAGATTCGCACCCCGCCACTGGCACCCACGCTGCGGGCATTTGAAGCGTTGGGCGCCTCCCCTCAGCAAGTGCCTTACACCGAGACCTATATGGCGCTTCGCACAGGCGTGGTCGATGGGCAAGAAAACCCGCCCTCCAATATCGCCGATATGAAATTCCATGAAGCTCAGGAGTACATGTCACTACTGAACTGGCAAATCCATCCTGACCCCTTCTTTATCAGCGCTCAATGGTACGACCAGCTACCTGAAGAGCTGCAGATGATCGTCGACGATGTTGCTCAGGAGACGATGACGCGCTCCAACGAAATTTGGCTAGCTTCCGAAGCCAACTACCTCGAAACACTGGGCGAGCACATGAGCATTAATGACATAGCCGACGAACACCGCCAGGGCTTTGTAGATGCCGTCGTTCCTGTCTGGGAGCACTTTGTTGAGCGTGGTGACTTTAGCCAGGAGCAGTTAGAGCAACTGCTCGCACTGACCGATCAAGCCGAGGTATTGGAGTAATGAACCCACCTCCACTGGCGCAGCCGATGGCGGAAGATACCGCCTTGATGCGGGTAATGCGCCGCTTCGCTAGCCTGCTGGAAAATCTGATCGCCGCATTGATTGCGGCGGTTTTCCTGCTCTGTTTGGCACTGGTGATACTGCGCTACGTATTCAGCATTGGCTTTGCCGGTGCTGAAGAGGTGATGCGCTTTCTATTTGTGTACTCCACCGCACTGGGGGCATCGGTCGCCATTTTGCGCGGCGAGCATATCCGTATCAGCGTGCTTGTGGATGCACTGCCCACGGCACTAGCCGTCTGGCTGAACCGCTTACGCCATTGTCTCGTGATGCTATTCAATGGCTATTTGGCATGGCTCAGCATTAGTTGGATTGGGCAGGTGGGTCGTTTCCGCTCCGCCGTGCTGGATGTGCCTAATTGGGTAGTGCAAATCAGTGTCCCCATTGGCGCGCTACTGGTCATTCTATTCTCCTTGGCGGTGCTAGTCGGTGGAGAGCGCCCCTCAGCTCAACGCGAAGACGCGCAGGAGGGGCAGGCATGATTTTACTGCTTGTTAGCCTGATGGTGCTGCTGTTGATTGGGGTGCCCATCGCCTATTCCCTCGGGCTTTCGGGGTTGGTCTACTTTTTGATCATGCAGCCAGGCTTGATTGGCGTGCTTCCCCAGCGGGTACTGTCCGGTATGGATCTGTACACCATGATTGCCCTGCCGCTGTTCATCTTGATGGGGCTGGTGATGAACGCCTCAGGCATTACCGCGCGCTTGATCGACTTCTGTTTGATGTTGGTAGGCCGTTTTCCAGGCGGGCTGGGGCACGTCAATATCTCGACATCGATGATCTTTGGCGGCATATCGGGCTCTTCTGTGTCGGATACGGCTTCGGTGGGTTCCGCCATGATTCCGGAGATGGCACGCAAGGGATACAGCGTCGAAACCGCCAGCGGCATTACCGTGGCCTCTTCCACCATGGGCATGATCATTCCTCCCAGTGTGCCTATGGTGATCTACGCCGTTACCGCGCAGCAGTCTATCGGCACCATGTTTATGGCGAGCCTTATCCCCGGTCTACTCATTGGCCTGCTGATGATGGGCATCATTGCACTAATGGCCGGTCGTCAAGGCTACCCCCGTGCCCACGCAGGATTAAACCCGCAACAGCGCCGCCAGGTGATTCAGCGTGCGGTACTCGCGCTATTAATTCCCCTGTTTGTAGTGGGTGCGGTGGTCGGCGGTGTTGCTACGGCCACTGAGTCTGCCGCGTTAGGCGTGGGCTATGCGCTGTTTCTGGCGCTGGTGGTATTTAAAAGCCTCAAACTGCGTGAACTGCCTGCCCTGTTTCGCTCTGCCGTCATGACCAGTGCAACGGTGATGATCATTATTGCCATGAGTCAGCTATACGTGTGGATTCTCTCGATGGAGCAGATTCCCCAGCTGTTGGCAGGCTTTTTAGGCGGGCTGGATCTTACCCCGATGTTGCTCCTGCTGGTAATTGCTGCTGCCGTGCTACTGATCGGCACCTTTATTGATGTAACCCCCGCGATTTTGCTGATTACCCCAGTGGTGCTGCCGGTGCTTGCCCTGGCCAATATTTCACCCGTGCAGTTTGGTGTCCTGTTGATCAGCGGCCTGGCGATTGGCTTGGTCACGCCGCCGGTGGGTATGTGCCTGAACGTCTGCTCATCCATCACCGGCCTCTCGATTGGGCGTATTTTCCGCGGCGCCCTGCCGTTCCTGCTCGCAAACCTCCTGGTGATACTGCTGGTCATTGCCTTTCCGGCTATCACCCTGTGGCCGCTCACGCTGTTCTCGTGAGCCCATTTACTTTTACCATTAAAGGAAATTCGTATGGATATTCGCCAAGCGCTTCATAGCGATCATTTTAAAACCCTCGATACCCAGGGCCTGCGTGACAAAATGCTGGTCACCCAGATTATGGTGCCAGGCCAACTGTCGCTAACCTACAGCCACGTTGACCGCATTATTGTGGGTGGCGCGGTACCCACTGATTCACCGCTGACCCTGAGCGGTGGCAAAGAACTTGGCGTTGACTATTTTCTAGAGCGGCGGGAAATGGGCGTTATTAACATTGGCGCGCCCGGGCGCATTACTGTCGACGGTGAAATGGTCGAGCTGGGCACCCACCACGGCCTGTATATTCCCAAAGAGAGCCGTGAGGTCAGCTTTGAGAGCCTCGATGCGTCCAAGCCAGCACGCTTTTATATCAACTCAACGCCTGCCCATGTGCGTTACCAGCTTCGCCATATCCGCCCGGAAGATGCCTCGCCCACCACTCTTGGTGACCCTGAAACCGGCAATGTGCGTACCATCAATAAGTACCTACACACCGATGTACTGGATACCTGCCAGCTCTCCATGGGGCTTACCCAGTTAGAGCCAGGCAGTATGTGGAACACAATGCCCTGCCATACCCACGAACGGCGCATGGAAGTGTACTTCTACTTTGACTTGAGTGAAGACGATGTGGTGTTCCACCTGTGTGGTGAGCCCCAAGAGACCCGGCATATCGTAGTTGCCAACGAACAGGCCGTGATTCACCCCAGCTGGTCGATTCACTGCGGCTTTGGCACTCGCCGCTACACCTTTATTTGGGGTATGTGCGGCGAAAACCTAACCTACGATGATATGGACTTTATCGCTTCTAAAGATCTGTGCTAAACCACTACTCGGGGAGAGTGACCAATGAAGCTATTTTCGCTGAACGGCCAAGTGGCCATGGTGACGGGTTGCAACAAAGGGCTGGGCCAGGGAATTGCCATTGCACTGGCACAGGCGGGTGCCGATATCGTAGGGGTCAACCGCAGCCCCGCTGATGACACCCGCCAGCAGGTGGAGGCCCTAGGGCGCCAGTTTTACGACATTACGGCTGAGCTAGGCAGCCAAGCGCCGAGCGAGATTGTCTCGCAGGCGATCGCGCAAGCGGGCAAGGTGGATATCCTGGTCAACAATGCGGGTATTATTCGCCGGGCAGCAGCCGTTGAATTTTCAGAGCAAGATTGGGATGACGTCATTGACGTTAACTTGAAAGCCGCTTTTTTTCTCGCACAGCAGGTTGCCAAACACCTTATCGAGCGCAAAGCGCCGGGCAAGATCGTCAATATCGCTTCATTATTGTCGTTTCAAGGCGGCATTCGTGTGCCCTCCTACACCGCCAGCAAAAGCGGTATTCTCGGCCTAACGCGCTTGCTCGCCAATGAGTGGGCGGGCCATGACATCAACGTTAATGGTATCGCCCCTGGCTATATGGCCACCGACAACACCCAAGCATTGCGCGACGACCCCCAGCGCCATGCTGAAATTCTTGGCCGCATCCCCGCCGGACGCTGGGGCACGCCAGAAGACTTAGCCGGCGCTGTGATATTCTTATGCTCCGATGCCGCCCGCTACGTGCATGGGCATACCCTGGCAGTAGACGGCGGCTGGCTGGCACGCTAACCAAGCATTTTGGTTAACGCCACGATCAACGAGCGATAGGCAATCACGTAAGGGAGCTTGAATGAAGGAGAAGGCTGAAACGCAGTACCACGCCCCTGCTTTAGAGAAAGGGTTGGATATTTTGGAGCTGCTTGCCCAATCTCCCCAGCCGCTAAGCACCCAAGCGATTGCCGAACAGATCGGCCGTAAAACCAATGAGATGTACCGCATGCTGATGGTGCTGCGGGATCGTGGCTACGTCAGCATGGATGATAGCGGTAGCCGCTATCAGCTAACGCTAAAGATGTTTGAGATGGCCCATCGCTTCCCGCCCACCAAGCGGTTAGTACAGGCCGCGCTACCGCGCATGGAAGAGCTGTGCCATGAAATCTCCCAGTCGTGTCACCTTAGCGTTGCTCGTCCTGGTCACCTATTGGTAGTGGCCCAGTATGAAAACCCCGACAAGATGGGCTTTGGGCTGCGCCTGGGGGCCAAAATCGATATATGCGGCTCCGGTTCAGGGGCCGTCATGCTGGCCTTTTTGGATGAGCAACGCCGTGAGCGCATTCTCGCCGCCAGCGATGCAACCCAACAAGAGGTTGACCGCACGCGGGCGCTATTTGATCCGATTCGCCAACGTGGCTACCACGTGGGGCCAAGCCCTCAAGTCCAGGGGTTAACGAATATCAGCTTCCCCGTCTTTGGGGTTCATGACGTTATCGAAGCCGTTATCACCATCCCTTATCTCACGCTGATTCCAGAAGCGATGCACCGGGAAGTTCCCAGCATCGACCGCTGCCGGGAGCAGTTAGGGGAGCTGGCAGACGCCCTGACGCTGGCTATTGGCGGGCGCCTACCAGCAGGTACAACGAGCTAAATCTGCTCTCCCTATTAACGGCGCTCTCTATAACGGTTTTCTCAATAACAGGTTGCTAAAAGTAGGTCGTCATACGCTCTTTAACGTTAAGTTGATCATCTACTAACAGCATCTGGCGCCATTTATCGAAGGTTAAACAGGGGTGAGAGGCGCCAAACGCGACGATATCGCCGACCTCGACATCCTCGGCCTCGTCGGGAAGTCGCACGAACGTGTGCTGATCCATAATTTTCGTCACTTCCCAACCAGTCACCGATAATGGCTGCGAGGAGTCGCCTCCTTCCCGGAAACGACGCAGGACAATGGGTAGCTGGTCATGACCGATATCACGCTTACCTAGCGCCACAATGGCAAGCCCAGGTTCGGGAAGCGACTGTACCTGGGCAAAGACTTTCAGGGCCGGCTCGAGCCCCTGCTGCAAATCCGGGCGACGGTCTAATACCGCTGATTGCGCTTCACGATAAAGGCCATGGTCGTGGACGACGTAGCAACCTGGGCGTAGCACGGGGGTAAATCTCCCCTGAAGCGGTGCGCCCTGAAAGGCCTCCGCAATCACGTCATACCAGGCGGAGCCCGATGCAGTGACAATCGGGTTCTCTTCAGCAAAGCGTCCAGCAGCTTCGAGCTCTACGGCAACATCTACCAGGTATTTAGCATAAGCACGAATGCCAGATTCGGGGTCATCCCCGTGAACCACACCTTCATACCCCTCTAGCCCCACCAGAGAAAGAGCTGGCTCATTAGCAATCGCCTCCGCCAGCGAAAGAATCTGCTGCTGATTGCGGCAGCCACAGCGGCCACCCTCCACGCCTACCTCAATAAGCACCGATAACGTCACACCCCGTTCAGCAAAAAAACGCCCGAGCTGGTGCGCGTTTTCATGGCTGTCGACAACACAGTAAAACGCAGCGCCCTGTTCGATAAGAGTGCTGATAATGGCCATATTTGGCTGACCCACCAGTTGGTTCGCCATCAATATTCGGTTGATGCCATTGGCGAAGGCCGCACGACACTGGGGTGCAGTGGCAAGGGTAATTCCCCACGCCCCTGCCTGAAGCTGACGATGGAAAAGCGCGGGCGTCATGGTGGTTTTGCCATGGGGCGCCAAGCGAGCGCCGTGAGCCTCTGCGAATCGTTGCATCCACTCTACGTTATGGTTCAGTGGGCCTTCATGCACCACAGCGGCAGGCAGACTGACGCCTGATAGTAAGTTTGAACCCAATTCCACACCGCCTTTATCCACCGCTAGCGCCATTGTCTGCATTCGCCCATATCCTCGTATTCTAAATAAGCACCAATGTTAGATATTTTCGCAACTATTGACTTGAAGTTAGAAACTAACATACTTTTTAAATCAGGCAACCATTAGGAGTCCACGGTGAGCCAAGAAATCGACATTTTGTCACGTATTACCACTGACTTTGCTGCCCTGCGCGACGCTGAAAAAAAGGTTGCTGAGCTAATATTTGCTGACATCGAATTTGTCACCGAAGCAAGTATCAGTGACATCGCCCAGCGCGCTGGGGTGAGCGACGCCAGCGTCACACGCTTTGCCCGCGCCATCGGCTGTACTAACGTGCGCGACTTAAAAACACGCTTAACCCGCGCCTTAGCCGCTGGTCGTCGTTTTATTCAAGAAGCAACGCCTGAAGACAGCTCAAGCGTGGTGTATGACATTGCTACGCAAACACTCGCGCTTAACCGAGACTTGCTCGCCCAAGCCGATGTGACCGGGGCAGTTGAACAGTTAGATAAAGCCCGTCAGATATTGGTGTTTGGCGCCGGTGGTGGTTCCAGCATTCTCTCCCAAGAGCTTCAGTTTCGCCTGGTACGCCTTGGCTATGCGATCTGTGCTTACCCTCAAGCACTGCTACCCCGCATGGTGGCATCCACTCTTGAGCCTGATGACGTAGTCGTCGTGCTGTCGGTGACGGGTTACACGCCGGAGATGGTGGAGTCAGCAAAGATCGCAAAACAGTACGGCGCCAAGGTGATTGCGATAACCGCAATGAATTCTCCATTAGCCGAAACATCCGACATTGTGCTCCCGATCACCTCCCGAGAGACCGACTTTATCTACCACCCTTCGGCTTCCCGCTACGCCATGCTGGCGGTCGTTGATGTGTTGGCACTTGAGCTTGCCATGCGTCACCGCGAACGGTCACGGACGAAATTGCGCCGACTTAAGCTTAGCCTCGATGACCATCGCGGTGGCGACAACCGCCAGCCCCTAGGAGATTAAGATGGTTTACGACCTGCTGATTCGTAATGCCAACGTGCTGGATGGCTCAGGCGCTGCTCATTTTCGTGCCGATATAGCTATTCAGGGAGAGCGTATCTGCGCTATCGGCGCTATGCCCTATGCCACCGCAACGACGATTATCGATGCCGAAGAGCGCTATCTGACCCCAGGCTTTATCGATGTGCATACCCACGACGATACCAACGTTATTCGTACACCCGAAATGCTGCCCAAGCTGACCCAGGGAGTCACCACCGTAGTCGTAGGCAACTGCGGTATCAGCGCAAGTCCGGTGACACTCGCCAGTGAAGTCCCCGACCCAATGAATTTATTAGGCAAGCTAGAGGATTTCCGCTATCCAAGCTTTGCCGATTACGCCAACGCCGTAGACGCCGCTCAACCAAGCATTAACGTTGCCGCTTTGGTGGGGCATACCAGTCTTCGCAGCCAAGTGATGGATAGCTTTGCCCGGCCTGCCACTGTTGAAGAAATTGCCAACATGGAAGTGTTGCTAAGCAAAGCGCTGGATGAAGGTGCATTAGGGCTTAGCTCAGGGCTTGCCTATCGCAACGCGATACACGCGCCGACCATCGAGATGGCCCCCCTCGTGGCCGCCGTTGGGAAATCAGGCGGCGTATATACCACCCATCTTCGAGATGAGTTTGCGGGCCTGCTAGATGCCATGGACGAAGCATTTGCCACCGCTCGCAATGGCCAGGTGCCTCTGGTGATCTCGCACCTTAAATGCGCAGGCGCGGGCAATTGGGGCGGCGCTGGTAAAGCGCTAAATAAACTGGAGACTGCCGCCCAGCACCAGCACGCCCACTGCGACTGCTACCCCTACACCGCAGGCTCCTCCACTCTCGATCTGGGCCAGGTCACGGATGAGATTGAGATCACCATTACCTGGTCGACACCGCACCCTGAGCAGGCGCGTCGCCCGTTAAAAGAGATCGCCGCCGAATGGGGGGTATCACTGTTAGACGCCGCCAAGCAGCTACAGCCGGCAGGAGCGGTTTACCACAACATGAGTGAAGCGGATATGCAGCAAGTGTTAGCGCATCCGCTCTCCATGGTCGGTTCCGATGGGTTACCAAACGACCCGCATCCTCATCCGCGCCTTTGGGGTGCATTCCCGCGAGTGCTGGCTCACTACAGCCGCGATTTAAAGCTAATGCCACTGGCAGAAGCGGTGCGCAAAATGACCAGCCTTTCGGCAGCCAATTTCGGTTTAACGGATCGCGGCGTGATCCGCATAGGCGCCTACGCAGATCTCACCCTATTCAATCTCACGACGCTTGAAGATACGGCCAATTACGAGACCCCCATCGCGGCCGCCAAGGGCATCGAAATGGTCATAGTGAACGGCAAAATCGCCTATCACCAAGGCGCAATTTCAGACCAACGCGCTGGCAGGATGCTGCGCAGAACAGAGCGCATTGCTCAATCGATCCCCACCTTTCAACCCAACCAGGAGCAAACACCATGAGCATTACTCGATACGGCACGGAAGGCGGCGTAGGCACCGGCGGTCAGAAGCTGCCCTTTGCCCGTGCCGTAGAGGCAGGTGGCTGGCTATACGTCTCCGGCCAAACACCCATGACCGACGGCGAAGTCGTTGAAGGCGGCATTGTTGAGCAGACCCGCCTCGCCTTCGATAACTGCCTGGCCATTATGCAAGAAGCAGGCTTCGGCGTTGAAGACGTCGTACATGTCACCACCGTTCTGACCGATGCGCGCTATTTCACCTCGTTCAACAAGGTGTTTAAGGAAGTCTTCGGCGATAACCCACCGGCACGCATCTGCAGCGTTCAAGACTTGGTGGTGGATTGCAAAGTAGAGGTTGACGTGAAGTGCTTCCGCGCTGATCGCGTGTAGACACTCAACGTTAGTACAAAAAAGCGCCGCACCCCGGCAAGGGTGCAGCGCCAGATTACCGCGTGATTAGGATAAAAAGCCCCGCGGTAATCGCTTCCATTGCCTACCTTCGGCCGCGGCAACGGCCGGATAAACAACGATAAGAGGTTAACATGAACAGCCAACTATTCCTTATTACCTTCGTGCTCTACATTGTCGCCATGATTGTGTTTGGCTGGTGGATTTCAAGACACAAACGGGGCAGCGGCGACGACTTCCTACTCGGCGGGCGAAGCGTGCCGCTATTCCTTACCGTGGGTACTACAGTGGCGACCATGGTGGGCACCGGCTCCAGCATGGGCGCCGTCGGATTCGGTTACGCCAATGGTTGGGCGGGTGCCTTATACGGGCTTGGGGGTGCCGTGGGTATTCTACTGCTCGCGGTCTGTTTTGCTCCCGTACGTAAACTTCGCTTTATGACCATGAGTGAGGAACTCGCCTATTACGTCGGTGCGAATCGGCTGGTACGTAATGTGGTCGCGCTACTTATCTATATCGCCTGTATAGGCTGGTTGGGCGCGCATATTCTTGGGGGTGGTCTCTATCTCTCTTGGATGGCGGATATCGATCTAACCACCGCGCGTATTCTGGTGGCGTTAGGCTTCGGCATTTACTGCGTGGTAGGGGGTTATTTTGCGGTTATCTGGACTGACACCATTCAAGCGGTTGTGCTGTTTGCGGGTTTTATTTTGATGGCGGTGCTGGCGCTAGTGGAGGTTGGCGGCTTCTCAGGCCTTACGGCAGGTATGGATGCGGGGGCCACTAGCTTTCTAGGCATTGGTCAAATTGGTGCGCTGCCAGCGCTGTCACTGGCTGCGGTCATTGCCATTGGCGTGCTTGCTACGCCCTCCTTTCGTCAGCGCATCTACTCAGGGAAATCAGTCAAATCGGTACGCCGTTCGTTCTTAATCACTGGCGTTCTTTACCTGGGCTTCTCGATCATTCCGGCGATTATTGGTATGGCCACCCATGTCCTTAACCCTGGGCTTGAAAACAGCAACTACGCCTTCCCTTTCCTGGCCACAGAGATCATGCCGCTTGGGCTGGGTTTATTACTATTGGTAGCGGGTCTTTCCGCTACGATGTCTAGCGCGAGCTCCGATGCCATTGCCGGTGTTTCCACGTTGATACGCGACTTGTATGTACTAGCAACGGGCCGCACGCCCTCAGCGCGAAATGTAGTGCGCTTCTCGCGTATTGCGCTAGTGGCAACCATTGGTCTGGCGCTGCTGTTCGCGCTGGCCTCAGACAATGTCATCACCTACATCACCCGTATGATCTCGACGATTCTTTCAGGGCTGTTTGTGAGTGCCATGCTGGGCCGTTTCTGGCCACGTTATAACTGGCAGGGTGCCATCGCCACGTTAATTTGCGCGTCGGTGACCTCCTTAGCGATTATTGCCAATAGCGACTGGACAGCTTTCTGGGGCAACCCAAGTATCCCCGCGGTGCTAGTAGCCCTGGTAGCGGGTGTGATTGTAAGCCTAGCGACGCCCGCTTCACGCGTGACGTCTGCCCAGGCACTGGCAATTCTTGACCAAGAGCGTAAGCGTATGGAGCAAGTGCCCGAACCAACTCTCACGAACGCTGAAGCGCCCGCTGCACCTCGCTAATCGTTAGCCATTAGTGCGCAATAAAAACCCCCACTGATTGATTCAAACAGTGGGGGTTTGCTCTTAACGGAGCTATTTAACAGAACTATAGCGCCGCTAGTGCTTCACTCAATCCACCATGGCTTAGTGCTTGATATGCCGCCAGCACTGCCTGCGCAAAGGCTTCGTCTTGTGCCAATGCGTTAGGCACCACATCGTCCATGGCTATATAGGCCGCTACCAGCGCGCTGGGATCGCTACCATGCTTCTGGTGCAGCTCCGCAAAGCGCTTGGCTAGTGGATCATCCACGGGGTAACTATTGTCTTGAAGGTCTTGACCCGCGGTATAGCGAATCCAGGCCGCCATCCCCAACGCCACGCAGGGCGAAGTTTGACCAGCGGCACTACGTTCCAGCGCGCCGGAAAGCCAGCGCTGTGGAAGCTTTTGGCTACCATCCATAGCGATCTGCTGCAGACGATGACGCAAACTGTCATTGGCAAAGCGTGCCAGCAGCGAGTCAGCATAAGCGCCTAAATCGATTCCCCCGGGCATCTCAAGTGTAGGCGCCGCTTCTTCAAGCATATATCGGCGCAATAGCGCCCGAAGCTCGACGTGATTGATGCCGTCATAAACCGTTTCGATACCTGCAAGCGCGCCAAGATAGGCAAGCAAGGAGTGGCTACCATTGAGCATTCTCAGTTTCATGGTTTCAAATGGCGCCACATCTGCCACCATCTCAACACCCTCAGCTTCCCAATCAGGCCGACCCTGGGGGAAGTTATCTTCAACCACCCACTGTGTGAACGCTTCGCATACCACGGCGTTTGGATCGGAAACACCCAATACCGCTAAGCGCTCAAAGTCGGCGTCGGTCATCGCAGGGACGATGCGATCCACCATGCTGCAGGGAAACGCCACTTCTCTGGCAATCCAACTGGCCAATGCTGCGTTTCGATGCTCGGCCAGTTGCACCACCGCCTGGCGTGTCCGCTTACCGTTATCTGGCATATTGTCGCAAGAGAGCACGGTAAAGGGGGCAATGCCTGCTTCATGCCGCCGAGCCAACGCTTCTACCAATAATCCTGGGGCCGTTCGCGGCTGTTGGGGTGAGGCAATATCACCGATGATCATCGGGTCATCGACTTTTAACTCACCGCTCGCGGGGTTTAAAAAGTAGCCCTTCTCAGTGACTGTTAAGGTAACAACACGGGTATCCTCAGAGGCCATTCGCGCCAGTAGCGCCTCTCGGTCTCGGCCCCAGCTATCCATACCTTCGTCCGCGCCATCACGGCCCGAGAATAGCGTCTCTTCAATAACGCCAATTTCACGTAGCGTGATGCTTTCGCTATCGGCGTACTCGGCCACATGGTAGCAATGACCTGCCGCACGCAGCCCGTCGACTAAGCCAACGCTAGAACGTAAATTAGCGCTGCATACGCCCCACGTATCATCACCGCTGCGCTGACGGTAACGTTCTAAATAGACTGCTTGGTGGGCGCGGTGAAAAGCGCCTAAGCCCAAGTGGACGATCGCTATCTGGCTATTTTGCTTGCTTGAGAATGAGATCAGCTTAACGTTTGGCATCAATCGCTCCTACCAGTGCCACAAGGTGCCATCTTCCAACCGATTGACCGGTAGGCTGGCCCGCTTATAGGGATATTGCTTGGCTAAGCCTTCATCGATGTCGACACCATGCCCAGGATTTTCACCCACAATGAAGTGCCCATCCTCAAACCGATAATCGTGAGGAAAGACCTCATCCGTCGCGTTGGTATGGGGCATATACTCCTGAATACCGAAGTTGGGTACCCAAGTATCAAAATGAATCGCTGCTCCCAGGCACACGGGCGAAAGATCCGTCGGCCCGTGAAAACCGGTACGCACATGATAAAGACCTGCTAAATCGGCAATTCGGCGCACATGAGTAATACCACCGGCGTGGGTCAAGGTAGCGCGTATATAGTCGATCCACTGATTCTCAATCAATGTTTTGGCGTCAAACAGGCTGTTAAAGACTTCACCAACGGCCAGGGGCGTGGTGGTGTGTTGACGGATAAGCCCAAACGCCTCCTGGTTTTCAGCAGGCACGCAGTCCTCGAGCCAAAATAGATGATAGGGCTCAACTTCTTTGCCTAAACGGGCGGCTTCAATGGGGGTAAGGCGGTGATGAACATCGTGCAGCACGTGCAGGTCGTCGCCAAAGCGTTCCCGTACCGCGGCAAACAGCTTAGGTACATGGTTTAAGTACTTACTGGTACTCCAAACATGCTCAGCAGGCAACTCGGCATCAGCAGGCTCATAAGGCTCGCCATCTTTTTTGGCGACACCATAGATGCTGGCAATACCCGGCACGCCGGCTTGAACGCGCACCGCTTTATAACCTTCCTTCACATGGCGGGCGACCTCTTCCAGGCACGCTTCGATATCACGCCCCGTTGCATGGCCATACACCATGACCCGGTCCCGGCTTTTACCGCCCAGGAGTTGATAAAGTGGCATACCTGCCACCTTGGCCTTGATGTCCCATAGCGCTACATCTACTGCTGCGATCGCCGTCATCGTTACTGGCCCCCGCCGCCAGTAAGCACCGCGATAAAGAAAGTGCCAAATATCTTCAATACGGCTAGCATCACGTCCAATCAATGACGGTAATACATGCTCTTCCAGGTAAGCGACTACCGCCAGCTCGCGGCCGTTTAAAGTAGCATCGCCAATTCCATACACTCCTGATTCGGTAACAATTTTTAGCGTGACAAAATTTCGGCCGGGGGACGTTACGATTAAATAAGCATCGCTAATGATCATGGTAAATCCATCACAAGAAGTAAGAAGAAATTAACGCTCGAAAAGGTAGCGCTGTACGTTGTGGTAACACACCGCGCGAACCAGCTCCCCAACACGATCCAGATCTCGGGGCAATTCACCACGCTCAATTTGTGCGCCTAGCATTTGGCAGAAAATACGTCGGAAATACTCATGACGAGAAAACGATAGGAGACTGCGAGAGTCCGTCAGCATGCCCACAAAATGCCGCAACAGCCCGAATTGCATCTGAGTAGTTAACTGCCGCTCCATACCATCACGCTGATCGTTAAACCACCAGGCGGCTCCAAACTGCACTTTCCCTGGAATTCCATCGCCTTGAAAGGAACCTGCAAGCCCGGCCAACATTTCGTTATCACGAGAGTTGAGGTTGTAAAGCACTGTTCGTGGTAGTTGATGCTGACTATCGAGCGCGTCCAGCAACGCCGCTAAGGGTTCTGCGTAAGTGACATCACCAATGGCATCGAAACCACTGTTAGCGCCTATTTCCCGTCGACCACGCTGGCTTAAATCGCGCAAAGCGCCAATATGAAGCTGCATCACCCAGCCCCGACGGGCATACTCTTTGCCGAGCCATAGCAATACCGCGGTGGTAAAGCCATACGCCTCAGCGCTGGACATTTCTTTTCCGCGCCTTCTGCGGTCGAGTATCCGATCCAACTCATGAACAGCAGGAGGCTCAACAAAAACAGGCTTTTCGAGGCTATGATCAGAAAGGCAGCAGCCTAAACTCCCGAAATGTTCGAGACGCTGGAACAGTGCCGCTAGCAAATCATCGTAGCGCTGTATCGTCACACCACTGGCCACTTCAAGCGTAGCAAGGTAGTCGACAAAGCCAGGCTGCTCTATTTTCAAGACTGAATCGGCACGAAACGTCGGTAACATGGTAGGTCCAGCCCCAGCTTTTGAGTGCCTTTGATGTATTTCCAAGCTGTCGGCGGGATCATCCGTAGTACAAATAGTACGTACGTTAAAGCTTTCCAACATACCCTGAGCACTAAGCTGAGGCGTTGCCAACCGATGCTGAGACTCCCGCCAGACTTCCTCGGCGGTATCTGACGAAAGCAGGATATTGTCTATTCCCAACGGTTTTTTAAGCTCGAGATGCGTCCAGTGATAAAGCGGATTACCTAGGCAATCGGGTACGGTTTCTGCCCATGCTTGAAAGCGCTCCCGATCACTGACATCTCCTGTTATACGCTGTTCAGCGATGCCTGCGCAGCGCATTGCACGCCATTTATAGTGATCCCCTTTTAGCCATAGCTGAGTTAAATTATCGAACTGGATATTATTAGCTATTTCGCCTGGATCTAGGTGCGAGTGATAATCGCAAATCGGCATAATAGACGCGTGCTCATGATAAAGCCGACGGGCTGCTTCGTTTTCCAGAAGGAAGTCTTTACCCATAAACTCAACCTTATCGTTAAATTTCATCTTCGCTCCTTTGTCATTTGAGTGTTACAGGCAATTTAACCAAGCAGTAAGTTGGGTAAAAACAGCACTATGTTGGGAAAGAAAAGAATGCCCAGAACGACAATAAATACAGCAACAGAAAAAGGCAGTAATTCACGGCTATAATCGTAAAAAGAGCAGCGCAAAATGCCGCAGACGGTATACATAGATATGCCCACGGGTGGTGTCATTCCCCCAAAAGTCACAAGTGTCATCATTAGCAGTCCAAAGTGAACAGGATCAACACCGGCAGCTTTAATAACGGGAACAAGGATGGGCGTTAACAACATTACGACAACAGTGGCTTCTAACAGCATACCTAGTAAAACAAGTATTACAGCCACTGCAAGTAGCAGTGTTATGTGGCTAGAAAATACGCCTAGCGTTAGTTCAGCAATTGTTTGTGGCACCCTTTCAAAAGAGACAACATAACCAATAATGCCTGAGAACATAATAATGAGCATGATCATGCCAATATCCCTTACGCTGGCACGCATGGCATTAAGTATCTCTTTAATACCCATTACTCGGTGTATTACGCAGCCCACCAACAAGGCATAAGCAACGGCAAAAGCTCCCGCTTCAGAGGGGGTAAAAAGCCCATAGCGAATGCCCACCAAGAGCCATACGGGAAACAGGATTGCCCAGATACTGCTTCGTAAGGCCTTAAGCACTTCACTACCAGTAGGAAGATGCTGTCTGACTGGCTGGTAGCCACGGCGCTTAGCCACGATGTACGTGGTCACCATTAACGCGACCATTAATAGAAAACCCGGTACTAACCCCGCAATAAATAGACGGCCAATCGACACTTCACCCAAGTAGCCATAGAGGATCAAACCAATGCTGGGTGGAATAGTCGCGGTAATCAACCCCCCGATAGAGAGCACTGCGCCTGTAAATCCAGGCGAGTAACCTCCCTCAACCATGCTTTTACCCAGCACGCGGGATTGCATCGCGGCATCCGCTACTGCTGAACCTGATACCCCACCCATTAGAGTGCTTAAAACAATACTTGCTTGGGCTAAGCCACCGCTCATCCATCCCGCTAATAGTGTAGAAAGGTGGACCAGACGTGGGGTGATACCACTAGCATTCATCAGATGGCCGATAAATATAAACAACGGAACAGCCAATAGCGGAAATGATTGCGTTGAGGACACAATGCGCTGGACAGCAATACCTGTCGGTAAAAACGTTTCGGGCAATAAAAAGTAAGAGAACCCCGCAATGCCAATGGCAAAGGCAACAGGCATACCAATCGCCATCAGAAGCAAACCGAACCCGAGCAGTAAAGCAGCGGTCATAACGCCTCCTCCACAATGTCCTCATCGTCAGCAACCAAACTTCCGATAATGCCGTTAGTGAACACACGGCGAATCATTGAGAGCATCATCAATAGGGCACCAACAGGAAGAGCTAAAGTGATATACCCATAGCTAAGCCCTGCCACTCCCATCGGACGCTGCCAGTTTGAGGCGGCTAAAGCAAAGCCATACCAGGTTAAAAGAGCTAGAAAGAGCATCATCATTCCAATACACAGGCTAGTAATAAGGCGCTGCCATTTAATTGGTAAACGAATCACGAGCGCATCAATTCGCACCTGGCCACCGTGGCGCAGGGTAATGTCAGCCCCTAATACAGCGGTCCATATGAATAAAAACTGCGCAAGCTCAGCGCCACCTGCAAATGGATTTCCTATTGCTCTAGCCGTTGAACTAGCTAACATGGTGAGAGAGGTACCACCGAGTAGCATAATAGCCAGCCACTCCTCACCTTTATCGTACCAATGCCACATACAAATTCCTCGCCCTATAAGAGCATCTGGATAGTTACCTAATAGCAAAAGAGAAAAAGGTAGAAGCCCCCACCCTAATGGGCAGGGGCTGAGGCTCACTCTCCAGAAAGCAATTGGTCACGGTACTGGTCGTAACCTAGCTCTTCGTAGACGCTGCCTACTCGATCGCGGAACACTTGCATATCTACCTCAGAAAACGTAACGCCTGCCGCTTCCATCCGCTCGCGCACCGAATCTTGGGCGTCTGCCGTCGCTTGGCTCGCAGCATCACCGGCATTGAGTAGTTCTTCATCAAGAATTGAGCGCAACTCATCGGGTAACGCCTGGTACCACTGTTCAGAAGTCGCAATACCGGTCATCAGATGAATATGATTGGTTAGTGCCACGTGAGTAATAACTTCATGCAAGTTTTGACCCTCGGCAGCGGTTAGCTGCGCTTCGGCTCCATCGATCGAACCTAGCTGTAGCGCCGAATAAACTTCTGACCAAGGTAGCGGCGTTGGAGTGGCGCCCATCGCTTCAATGGTTTTCACCCAGACAGGGGAGTTAATCGTGCGCACTCGCACGCCGTTTAAGTCCTCTGGTGTGTTTACTTCATTTTGGGTCAGCATCTGCCGTGACCCCTGAAACCAGTTATAGTTGAGCAGCCGCAAACCGCTGGTTTCTGCCAGCCCCTCGACCCAATCCAGGTAAAGCGGAGAGGTGGTGATTTGGCCATAGTCACGATGATCTTCCACTAAATAAGGAGCGCTCAAGATGCCCAATTCGGGTTGATACTCCGACAGGCGACCAGCATCGACTAAGATAGCGATATTGGCACCGCTGCGGATCTGCTCGATCACGTCTTCGTCAGAACCAAGCTGGCTATTAGGGAAAATCTGAATGGTCAACTCCCCCTCTGAGCGCTCCGCAATCGCCTGTTTAGCATTATCCATTGCCTGAGCAATAGGGTCTTGAGGGCTTAGCGCTATTGAGACATTAAGTTGGTAAGCGGCGTGAGCCGAATGGCTTGCGGCCACCAGTGCAAGAGCAGGAAGTAATGTTGTGAGTTTCATTTTAGGCTCCTAAAGACATTCATTTGTTGTTGGTAATTCACCAGCCAGCTCTGACTGGACTTTCGTCATGCGACCTATGTTGCGTTGTTGCTCTGACTTGCAGGTTTTATAGATAGCCAGGAGTGCCCACACCTACATTTTCAAACAACTCCGGAAAGCGGCGCTCTAATTCAGGCAGCGAGTGAAGTATTTCACGCTGGTGATGAATCATTGCCTGCTCCGCCGCCTCAGTATCCGCAGCAGAAATCGCATCCACTATGGCCTGATGCTGATCGGCCAATTTAGGGATAGGTGTGGAGTCAGGAATACTCAAATACCGCACCCTATCCAACTGTGCTTTAACATCTTCGATCACGTTCCATGCCATGGTTTGCCCCGTAGAAATTGCCAAGGTTCGATGAAACGTCTCATCAAGAAAGAAAAAACGGTCATGATCTTGACGCTCAATACAGCTGCGCTGACGCTCAATAAGCTCGTTGAGCTCCATTAATACGCTAGATGGAAGCGTGAATTTAGCTGCCTCTAAAGCAATGGCTACTTCCAGTGACTCACGAATAAATCGTGCCTCTAGCACTGCTTGGCGCGAAATACGCACAACATAGGTGCCCCTTTGGGGACGAACTTCCACCAAGCCTGACTCAGAAAGCCGAATAAATGCCTCTCTCACTGGTTGGCGGCTAACAGCAAATAAATCTGCAATCTCTTTTTCAGAAAGCGCCTGCCCTGGTGCCAGCTCCATACGAATGATCGCTTGCCGCAATACGTCATTAAGACGTTGGCGCACCGACACATCACTGTTTGTACTCTGCCACCTCGCTTGCAAGTTTATCTTCATGGTACTTCGACAATTCCTTTGGCTACTTATCTGATATGACTAGTATGGTAGTTATATAAAAATAAAAAAAGACACAATACATTAGCCTTTAGCTGCATAGCCTTGCATAGCTTATAGCTACCTAGCTAATAGACACCTGCATAGTCATCCTCCTGTATATTTGTAAGAAATATCTTACAAAGCTAAACCGATTAGAGTATTTTTAAGGCTTGCTAGTATTTTTAAGGCTTGCTATAGCAAAATAGTTTGAGCCATATACAAGTATTTTCTCTATAAGTCGCCTATGATCACTTGATACGAACGTTTGAATATCTCCAACACCTAAAAAACAAATGCCAGGGAATGGCTTAAGGCTGTTGCTGCAAGCCCATAAGATTTAGGAGAAAGTAATGCAGGTCATCAAGGCAAAGGACAATTCAAAAGAATTAATCTTAACGACTGAATTACCTACATTTTTGGTAGCTGACCTGCTCCAGTGTCCGACCTTGCCTACTTTACCTTCCGTCGCTATCAACGTATTAAAAATAGCGCGCACTGAGCAACCTTCGGTTAACGACTTTGCCAGCGCCATTGAGCGTGATCCTGCCTTGACCATGCGGATAATTACGCTTGCCAACAGCGCCTTCTTCTCGCATACACATACCAAAGTACATTCGTGTCAGGAAGCCACTACTCGCTTGGGGTTAGACGCTACCCTGGCAGCAGTGATGAGTTTCAGCCTTCTTCAAAACAAAGGCATAGACGCTCATTATCAACGTATTTGGATGCGCTCCATCATCGCCTCTTTAGCAGCACGATACCTTGCCATCCATCTTTGCCCGGATATGGCGGGCCCTGTGTTTACGGCAGCGTTACTCCAAGACATAGGGATTATGGCTTTACGTGCCACCTACCCGAAAGAAAGCACTGATTTATATCTTGAAGCCGCATTGTCTCATCGACAGCTATCAGAATCTGAGCAACGACTCTTTGGCTGCGATCACTCTCAAGTCGGCGCTTGGCTTGCGGCTAAGTGGGGAGTGCCAACACCGCTCGCTCAGCGTATCTGTGATAGCCATGGCGAATACAACATGGCCGCTACAGACATACTGTGTATCCAGTTATCGGGGCCCATCGCCGATGCCTGGCTCTCTTCGCACCCGGCCCAGTCATTAGTCGCTGTGATAAGAGAATTTCAAACCTATGAGGGCGCTCACTCATTCTCTTTAGGGCAATTATTAGAAAATATTCAGCAACAGTTACCAGCGCTAGCCGACATGCTGCAAATGGCTGCGCCACCTCTGCAGGATAACGAATCACTGCTTGCCGAGGCGCAGCAGCTTTTGTTTCGGCAAACACTACAGCTCAATGCACGCCTTGATGCACAACACGCTGAACTCGTCTCGCTGCGCCAACGGCAGGATGAGTTAGAAGAGCGCTCACGTACAGACGCGCTAACCGGCCTCGCAAACCGGGCTTGGCTCGAAGAAAAGCTACACAAACGTTTTGTTCTTTGCCAGGAGCAGTCTCGCATTATGTCCGTGGTATTTATTGATCTTGACCACTTTAAAAAACTGAACGATCAATACGGACATCAGGTGGGTGATCTCGTTCTCGAAAATTTTGGCAAAACGCTGCAAGCGTTAATTCGTGAAGGTGACTTGGCTGGACGCTGGGGTGGCGAGGAATTTTTGATCATTCTCCCCGATGAAAACGCCACAGCAGCCCTTGTGTTCGCTAGACGCATCGCCCAACGCCTGGAAAGAACCCCGATGGCCCACAATGACCAAGAGTCGATTCATGTCTCAGTCTCCATCGGCATTGCCTGTTTGGAGGACGGCGGGTTTGGAAGTGCCGATGAACTTATTGATGCAGCCGATAAAAGCATGTATTTCATTAAGCGTACAGGACGCGGCGGGATAGCTGTATATGGCGAACGCGGCGCATCTATTATACCTATTAACGATTAGCCTGCTGCGTGTGCGGTTAGCACCGCCTAAGAGCATCAGAGCACCAGAGCAGCCCATGCTGGAACTTCATCAAGTACATAAAACCTATGCGACCCCCCAAGGTCCGCTGCGGGTACTCGATAATGTCTCCCTGCGCTTGGCCGCAGGACAAAGCCTAGCGCTGATGGGAGAATCAGGCAGCGGAAAATCCACCCTTCTGCACCTTGCCGCCGGACTAGATCTTCCAGACCAAGGTGTCATTACTCTCGAAGGCCAGAACATCGCGGCACTCCCCGAGCCCACCCGCGCCAAGCTACGCCGCGAGCAATTGGGTTTAGTCTTCCAGCAGTTTCATTTAGTCCCCAGCCTAACGGTAATCGACAATCTTCGCTTACAGGCGCGTTTAGCCAAGCGTGACGATGCCGAATGGTCAGCCTACCTCATTGAAAGGCTAGGGCTTAAAGGACTTGAAAAACAACATCCAGAACAGCTCTCCGGTGGCCAACAGCAACGCTTAGCCATTGGCCGCGCCTTGGCGCCGCGCCCGTCTCTGCTGCTGGCCGATGAACCTACTGGCAATTTGGATGAAACCACCGCGGGCGAAGTGCTTGAACTGCTCGTGAGCCTTGTTCACGAAACCCAGTGCGCGTTGCTGGTCGTCACCCATAGCCCGCAAGTAGCGGCACCGCTTGATCACTGCCTACGCCTGAGCCATGGTCATCTACTCGAAGCGGCACTATGACCCGGGTGCTATCCACGCTGCTTAGCCACTACCGGCGCCATCCCGGCCAACTGATGATGTTGCTACTCGGCCTTTGGGTAGCTAGCGCCCTATGGAGTGGCATCCAAGCGATCAACGCTACCGCGCGGGACAGCTATGCTCGCGCCGATGCGCTGTTTGACACCCAGCTGGATCAACTTGAGCGGCGCGATGGCACACCGCTTAACCGCGCCGAGTATCACGCCCTGCGCCAAGCAGGCTTGCCCGTTTCGCCCATGCTAGAGGGTGAAGTCGTTACCCAAGCTGGCACCCGGCTCACTCTGATCGGCATTGACCCACTGACCCTTTCCAGCGATAACGCGCTGGCTCAAGCCAACACCTCCGAATCGTTAAGCAACTTTCTAACACCCCCATGGCAAACACGCGTCGCGCCTGACGCCTTGGAAGCCCTAGGGATAACGCGCGAAAATACATCGGCTGCCACCCCGACCTTGTCAGATGGCAAGACACTCCCGCCGCTCGTTTTAGCGCCAGCGCTACCGCCAGGCACGCTGATCATGGATATTGCCGCCGCAGCGCGGTTGCTTGAAAGCGGCGACGAGATTACGCGCATCGTTACCGCCCCGGGGATACTGACTGAAGCGCCCCAGGGATTAACGCTTACCCGCGCCACCACGCTTGCCTCCCCTGGCCAACTGACTGAAAGCTTTCACCTGAACCTTACCGCGCTGGGGCTACTTGCCTGGGTCGTGGGGCTATTCATCGTTCAAGCAGCGCTAGGCCTAACGTTAGAGCAACGCCTGGGCATGCTGCGTACCCTGCGAGTGCTGGGTGTATCAGGGCGCATTTTAGTGCTAGCTCTCAGCTTAGAGCTGCTCCTGTTCGGCCTAATCGGGGCGCTTGCTGGTATTGCCAGCGGCGTATGGCTGGCACGACTGCTACTGCCCGATGTCGCGGCAACCCTGGGCTCACTATATGGCGCAAGCCTCGGGCAAGAGCTTAACCTGCCCTGGCATTATTGGATCGGTGGGCTTGCGGTTAGTCTTGGAGGGCTGCTGCTGGCGGGCAGCAGTGTGCTATGGCGCGCCGCTCGCTTAAACATATTGGAGTTAGGTCAGATGCAGGCTTGGCGCAGCGGTTACCGCCGCCAATTATCGCTAATGAATATCGGCGGCATACTCGCCATGAGTGTGGCACTAGCAATTTACGGCTGGCTGCGCTTTCAGCCCCCTGGCGATGGCCTAGTGGCCGGCTTTGGGCTGATTGCCGCGCTGCTGCTGGCCAGCGCCCTGTGGTTGCCGCCTTTATTAGCGCTGGTACTGAAAGCGCTGACGCACCTTGCCCGGCGGCGCCCACTTATACAATGGGCAGTGGCGGATATGCAGCTTCAGTTGCCCAAACTTTCGCTCGCCATGATGGCACTACTCATTGCGCTTGCCACCAACTTGGGCGTCGGCAGTATGGTCGGTGGCTTTCGCCTCACCTTTCTGGACTGGCTTGACCAACGCCTTGTCGCCCCGCTCTATGTAAACGCACCCGCCGAGCAATATGAAGCAATTGATGCCTGGCTGGCCGGGCGGCCAGAGGTGGCAGAACGCCTACTTACCCGTCGTAGTGATGCTACCTTAGCGCGTATCACCACTCCCGAAGGCAGCCGCTCACTAGGCTCACCTATCGAGCTTTACGGCATTACCCCAGGCGAATCATTAACGCCGCACTGGCCCTTGCTGGCAACCCAGCAAGGCCGTCATGCTGCCTGGGCAGCCTTTGAAAATGGTGCTGTGTTCGTTAACGAGCAACTCGCCACTGCTGAGAACCTTTCTCCTGGAGACCAGCTAACCGTTAACGCCCCAGGTGCCAATGCCACACTGCTTATCGCAGCCGTTTACCCCGACTATGGCAACCCCAGTGGCCAGGTGCTCATGGCATCGCCCCAGCTTGCCAGGCGATTTGATGCGCCGCCTGGCTCGATGGGCGTGGTGCTGCATGATAACGCCGATGTGGAAGCGCTGCGAAACGCCCTTAGCGCGCGTTTTAAGCTAAGCCGCGATGCGCTGAGCGACCAGCGCGAGATCAAACGTATCGCCACCGAGATTTTTGAGCGTACCTTTACGATCACCCGCGCACTTAATGTGTTGACCCTTGGGGTCGCCGCACTGGCCCTGTTGGCCAGCCTACTCTCACAGGCACGCAGCCGGCGCCAACAGTTGGCACCGCTTTGGGCGCTGGGTATTTCTCGGTCTAAGCTTGCCCAACTCAGCTTGGCACAGCTGGGGGGCGCGGCCTTAGTGACCGGCTTACTGGCGCTTCCGCTGGGCATTGCCATTACATGGGGATTGGTCGCCATCATCAACGTAGCCGCCTTCGGCTGGCGACTGCCGCTCTATCTATTTCCCTGGAAAATGGCCCTTACGCTGGCGACCGCGGTCACTGTGGCGCTACTTTCTGCAGCACTGCCAGCGCTGCGCTTCTGGCGTACCTCCCCGCGCACGCTACTGGCGGAAGAGGCCAACCAATGAGCCTAATCAGACTGCTAATCCTCATCACAGCCCTGAACCTAAGCGGCTGTGGTTCTGGAGAACAGCCAACGACGAGTAAGGCTGGCTTCGCCGGTTTGGGCCAGGACGCCGATGGCTTCCAGCACGCTGAGCCCAACCAACGGCTGACGTTCCCTACGGATCACGCCGCCCACCCTGATTACCGTATCGAGTGGTGGTACTTGACCGCGAATCTGGAGGATACCGACGGTGAGCCACTTGGCCTTCAGTGGACGCTCTTTCGCCAAGCGCTGATGCCACCCAGCGAGCGCCCCGCCCCTACCCCTTGGGCGGCAGATCAACTCTGGATGGCCCATATGGCGATTTCCCAAGGCGAGCAGCACCAGGTGGCCGAGCGTTTCGGGCGCAGCCATTCACAGGCAGAAGCGATCACTCCTCAGCAAAGCCAGGCAGGCGCCACCGCTAGCCCCTTTTATGCCTGGTTGGATGATTGGCAGCTTAAAGCAAGTGAAGAAGCCGATAGCAGCGATTTTAATCACCTCACGCTAACCGCTTACAGCGGCGAAGGTGCATCACGTTTTGGCTATTCATTGACACTTACCGCTGAGGGCCCACTAGTGCTGCACGGCGAAGCGGGCTTTAGCCAGAAAGCCACTAATGGCCAGGGGTCCATGTACTACAGCCAACCCTTCTGGCAGATAACCGGCGAAGTCACCCTTCACGGCGAGACCAAAACGGTCAGCGGGCGCGGTTGGCTGGATCGTGAGTGGAGCAGCCAACTATTGAACGCCCGCCAATCCGGCTGGGACTGGTTCTCGATTCACCTTGATGACGGTCACAAGCTGATGGCGTTTCAACTACGCGGCGGCGGTGCCGGCGAGGAAGCAAGTAACTATCGCTCCGGCACCTGGATAACGCCCCGAGGCCAAACCACATCACTGACCAACGCGGATATAACCATGACGCCGCTAGCCACCTCTGCCGTGGCCGGGCGGGATATTCCTACCCGCTGGCGTTTGGAAGTGCCGTCAGTCGATGTAGATGTCAGCGTCGAAGCGCCCTACGCCAACCGCTGGATGACCACCAGCGTACCCTACTGGGAGGGCGAAGTGGTGGTCAACGACCGCGCCAGCGGCGAACCGCTTGGCGAGGGCTACCTGGAAATGACCGGCTATTAATAACCGGGGTTAACAACAGCATGGATTGCTCAATGGAGGCAGGCAGCGCCTGCAAAAAGCTCTTATTTTGTTACTCGGTATCATCGGCGATATAAGCAGCCAGATTGGCAATATCGTCATCCGACAAATCGGCAGCATTAGGGATCATCAGCGAGGAGTTCGAACCGACCCGCTCGCCGGCGCGATACGTTTCAAGCCGAGAGGTGATGTAGTCCGCACTCCGGCCCGTTAATGATGGAAAGCTGGCCATTCCCTTTCTGGAGGGGCCATGGCATTGGGCGCAAGCATCGGCGTACATCGATTCTCCAGCGGCCTTATCGGCAGCCTGCGCACTGGCCGACGCCACCGTCAATGCCGTCGCAACAACGAAAAAGCATGATCTCTTCATAATGGCCTTGTTCCCTATCAATGGCGCTTGAACCAATACCGCCGCAAGAGAGCAAGCCGCACTGTTATCACTCAGCGCGGCTGCCAATGGCTCATTCCGGCGTGATGCGGTAAATGCTGCCTTCATCAACGGCTGTATACAGGTCGCCATCCGGCCCAAGTACTATCGAGCGGAAACGTGCCGCCCCCATAGGTGGTGACATTTCGGCAACGTCATTGACCGAAAGGCCATCCTCCGCAATATCTATTACGTTGATACGCTGTCCCACCGGCGTACCGCCGAAACCGATGCCCATAAAACCAACAAGCAGACGACCATTCCAGTCGCCCCACTGCTCACCAACCAGAAATTCGGCAGGCGCCATGCCTTGGGAAAGCCCATTGTTGCCCCAGGCCGGTTTCATGGCATCGGGATAGGTCTCGGTATCGGTTACCGGCATATAGGCAGCGCGCTCTTCGGGGTCCACCGCCTCGTTCTGATTAGGTTCGTAACCGCAGTAATCGTCTGGACAGTCGTCACGTCCGGCCATATTGGGGCGCGGGTCCCAGCCACTATTGCCGCCGTTGACCAGCGCATTGACCTCATCGGAATGCCAGGGACCATGTTCGGTCACGATTGGCTGGCCGGTGTCTGGATGGAAGGTAATGCCCTGAACGTTGCGGTGGCCATAGGTATAGATGCGTGAATCAAACCCTTCTGGCGGCTCGTTACCCTCGGCAGCGTTGCCATCCCGGTCAATGCGCAGCACCTTGCCACCTAAACGTTCCGGCGACTGAGGAATCTCACTGTTATGGTTATCGCCCGTGGTCACGTAAAGGTAACCATCATTCGGACTGAAGCGGATACGTCCGCCATTATGGGCGCCAGCATCACCGAACGGGTGGTCGGTGGCCTCAGGTTTGTAGGGAATGTCATCGACGATATCATTGCGATCCGCGACCTCATCAAAATCGCTGTTTACCGTCATGCGCAGCACACGGTTAGTGCGTGGCTCAGACATGTTGGAAGCAGAGTAAACGTAGACTGTGCGGTTTTCGTCAAAATCGGGGTCGACCGCCACACCGTTCATCCCCGCCTGCCCCTCACAGACAAGATCATCGGCGGTAGTGGCATACTCATCGGTGCCTTCCATGCCAAGCAGGTGCTCTACATCACCATTGGGGAGCCGCACTGATAAGCCACGGCAGCGTTCGGTGAAAAACATCGTCCCATCAGGCAAAAAAGCCATATCCCAGGGGTTTTCAAGGCCAGACAACACCTCGGTTTGGCTTAGTTCGGGGCCAGCATTGGCAGTCGTAACTGCCGGCAAAGCGGCGATGACCGCTGCAGCGATGGCTGCGCATAGCGGTCGCAGTGTGAGTTTCGGATACATGGCAAGCACTCCTTCCAAACGTTGTTTGTAATTGTTGTTAACCTTGCACGCGCCTATTGAGTTTAGATCGGCAATCAAAGCGGTCAATACGTCTTCTCAGAGAGTGGTTGATCAAAATATCCCAGGCAAGCAGCCCGAAGGATTAAAAACTGGTTATGGGCGCTCCCACGTTAAAACTGCCATTTATGTATAGTGAGTGACGCATTACGACAACTAATCTCTGCTCACCGCGACACACTAGCAAGCGAATCAATTATTACTAGAGAGCGCGTCATGAATCGTAATGTCATTCTCACCTGTGCCGTCACCGGCGCGGGTGACACCACTGCCAAAAATCCCAACGTTCCCGTAACCCCCAAGGACATCGCGGCGTCCTGTATCGAAGCGGCTCACGCCGGGGCCAGCATCGCGCATATTCACGTTCGTGACCCGGAAACCGGTGGCATCAGCCACTCCACCGAGCAGTTCCGTGAGGTAATGGAGCGGGTTCGCGAAGCGGATGTGGATATTGTCATGAACATTACCGCCGGTGGTGGTGGCGACTGGATTCCCGATCTCAATGACCCCACACGCGGCGGACCCGGCACTGATATTCAAACGCCCGCTGAACGCCATGCCCCGGTGGGCGAACTGCTTCCCGAACTGTGTACGCTGGATTGTGGCAGCCTAAACTTTGGCGACATGGTCTACGTCAACCCTGCGGATTGGCTGCGCGAGCACGCCCGCCTCGTTCAAGCCGCTGGCGTTAAGCCGGAGCTGGAGTGTTTTGACCTGGGGCACGTCTGGTTTGCCCGCCAGCTTCAGCAAGAGGGCTTGATCGATGGCGACCCGCTCTATCAGCTCTGCCTAGGCATCCCCTGGGGCGCCGAAGCGGACACCGAAACGATGCTGGCAATGCGCAACAAATTACCTGCCAACGCCAACTGGGCTGCCTTCGGCATTGGCCGCCATCAAATGCCGATGGTGGCGCAAGCGGTGCTGTTAGGCGGCCACGCCCGGGTCGGCCTGGAAGACAATCTGTTTCTGGAAAAAGGCGTGCTGGCCAATAACGGCCAACTGGTCGAAAAAGCGTCAACCCTTATCGAAAACCTCGGCGCCCGCGTCATGACACCCGCAGAAACCCGCGCTCATCTCAAGCTACGCGACCCAGTAACCGGACGTATCATGGGTAGCACAGCAGGAGGTGAAGCATGAGCCGCTTAGCCGTTATTGGTACCGGTGTGATTGGCAACGGTTGGATCGCCCGCACCCTCGCCCAAGGGTGGGACGTCGTCGCTTTCGACCCGGACCCCAACGCGCCAGCCCGCACCCAATCGTTTATCGACAATGCCTGGCCCTCGTTAACCCAGCTCGGCTTGGCAGCCAATGCCAGCCCTCGGCGGCTGACCTTTGCGGATACGATTGAAAAAGCCGTGGATGGCGCTGACTTGATTCAGGAAAACGTGCCCGAGCGCCTGCCCCTCAAGCAAGAGATCCTGGCCTCCATCGATGCGGCTGCCGCACCGGAAGTGATTATTGGCTCGTCTACCTCCGGCTTCAAACCTACCGACCTACAGCAGCAGTGCCAAACAGCGCCTGGCCGCGTGATCGTCGCCCACCCTTTCAACCCGGTGTATCTGCTCCCCTTGGTCGAGCTGGTGGGCGGTGAGGCCACCCAGCCCACGCAGATCGAAAGTGCCCAAGGGCTGTATCAATCGCTCGCCATGCGCCCGCTGGTGGTTCGCCGTGAGATTGAAGGCCATATCGCTGACCGCTTGATGGAAGCGCTGTGGCGGGAAGCCTTGCACTTGGTCAACGATGGCGTGGCCACCACCGAAGAGATCGATGCCGCCGTTGTTTACGGCTGCGGGCTGCGCTGGTCGCTGATGGGCACCTTCCTCACCTTCCACCTGGCCGGTGGCGAACCCGGCATGCGCCATATGCTGGAGCAGTTTGGTCCCGCATTAAAACTGCCCTGGACCAAGCTGGAAGCCCCCGAGCTTACCGATGAGTTGATCGATAAAGTGGTAGAAGGCTGCGAACATCAGGCGGCTGGCCGCTCGGTCGTGACACTGGATCGCCGCAGGGATGACTTTTTAGTCGAGCTGATGGAAGTAGTGCAAAAATACTGGCCGGAAGCTGAAGGCTTAAAGGGGCGTATTTAATGATCATCTTTGAAACCCAGGTCGCTGCTGACTGGGTCGACTACAACGGTCACATGAACGACGCGGCGTATGCCCGCGTCTTTTCCCAGGCCTGCGAAGCACTGATTGACCAGATAGGCTTGGATGCAACGGGCCGTGAGCACTATGGCTACACGATCTATACCCTGGAAATGCATCTCTGCTATCGGCGCGAAGCGCATCAAGACCAGCCGCTCACTATTGATCTAACGCTGCTCGATAGCGATGCCAAACGGCTGCACGTGTTTTTCGCCATGTTCGATGACGAGGCCAACCTGTTGGCCACCAGCGAACAGATGCTAATGGGCATGAAGCAAGCGTCAGGCCGACCAAGCCCATTCCCCGAAGCGGTCACACATCGCATAGCAGCACTTCCTAGGGCAAACCGCGATACCTGGCCGGAGCTGGCTGGCCGCACCATCGGCATTCGTCGTTAACAGGGAGCGCACGCGATGAACGTAGACGCGTTTATTCAGCGCTTTGGCGCGGGACTCAAGGTGATGGAAGCAATGCCATTGCCCCAAGCGCGGCGCGCCTACGATAAGCTTTGCCGCACCTTCACCCCACCCGACCCGGACGGCATGCGGGTTGAAGATAGCGTGATGGCGTGCGTCAGCGTACGCCGCTTTATTCCCCAGCCATCAACGCCTGGTCAGATACTGTTTATCCACGGGGGAGGTTTTACGATCGGCTCCATCGATAGCCACCATGGGACCGCCGCCAGCTTGGCCCAGGCACTCAAGCGCGAAGTGGTAAGCGTGAACTACCGGCTTGCGCCCGAGGTAGATTATCCCGCCATGCTGGCAGAGTGCCGTACGGTATTAGATGCCATCCAGCCGAGCGCCCTGGTAGGTGATAGTGCGGGCGGGCGACTAGCCATTGGCCTTGCCCACTCGTTGAGCGATGCGCCGCCGCTGGGGTTGATCTATCCGCCGGTCGGTGAGCTTTCCCTGGCGTGCCTGGGGAAGGATGCACCGCTGATGTCACGTAGTGATGTATTGAGCATTCGGGCGCAATGTCCGGCAATCATCGCCACTGAGCGGGATCGCTATCCACCGGCTTCACGTATCGAAATACTCACCGTAGAGCACGATCCTTTGACGTGGCCAATCGAAGCCGCAGTGACAGACTGGCGTCATAAAGGTGCCTCGATAGGCTATCGCTGCGCACCACAAATGGTGCATGGCGCCCTTCATGCTCAATCTCAATTAGCCGAGATGGAAAGCGCGTGGCAGGCGTTTTGTCAGGCACTAAAAAAGCGCCTTAAACCATAAGGCGCTTTGTCGCGGGGGGGTACGTCAACGTGCGATTAAGCGCCGAACTGAGCCCGTACCTGCTCAATAGCCGATTCACCTTCGCGGGTTTCAACGCCTTCCAGCCACTCGGCAACGGTATCCAAGTTGTTCTCAATCCACTCTTGGGCCACTTCATCAGCAGGACGCTCTTCATAGCTGTATTCGTGCACCCACTCGTTTTGGTCTTCGATGGCCACGACGTATTGGGACAAAAAGCGGTGCGCTTGGGGGGCTTCCTCAGCCAGGCTAGCAGGGGTAATGGTCCACACCGTGCTTTCAATAGAGGCCACACCCGCGTCATCGCTATCCGCTAAGTAGGCTAAATCGAAGCTTACGTTCATCCAGTGAGGTTCCCAACCGACAAACGTTACCCATTCCTCATCAGCCATTTTTTGCTCCGCCTGGGCAAGCATGGCCGAGGTCGAACTTTCGCGCAGTTGCCAATCGCCCAGGCCCGCTAGGTCGTTGTCGATCGCGTTAAGAATCGCCTCATTGATCCCGGTGCCCGCTTCGATTCCCTGTATTTCACCGTCGAACTGATCGTAATGGGCTGCCAATTCAGCCACCGTGGTAACACCGGCATCGTAAACGTACTGAGGCACCACCAAACCCGAATTGGCGCCACTGATATTGGAAACCACTTTTTCTACTTTCCCGTCGGCGACCAACGGCTCAACCATATCCGTCTGTACCGGATACCAGCCGCCTAAATAGATTTCCAAATCGTTACGCGATAAGCCCTCAAGAATCACGCTCACGGCCAAATCTTGTTGACGCGTTTCGTAACCCATCGTCTCCAACAGTTGAGCTGCCACTTCTGATTTAACCGTGACACCAGGCCAAGGCGGAACACCAAAGCGTAGCTCATCGAGCTCCGCCATGGCAGGCATAGCTACCAACGCAGAGAGTAAACATCCTGCGCTTAACGATAACGACTTGGTATTGGGAGTGAAAGACATTGGGCTAAACCTCTTATTAGATGGGTTTAGCTAGTATGCGCGACTGCCTACCCACTACCAGGCACCAAGCGACAACTATCAGACATAAAGCGACATATACTAGGCCTTAAACGCTTTTCTCGCGCACTTGCCGGGGCGAATACCCATAATGCGTACGGAATGACCGCGCAAAGCTCGACGAAGAACTAAACCCGCAGGCCAGGCCCACTGCCAACACCGCTAAGTCGGTCTCTGCCAGTAGCCGCCGGGCGCGCTTAATACGCAACTGCAAGTACCACTGTTGTGGGGTCATGTTGAGCTCTTGTTCAAACAAACGCTGCAACTGCCGCACTGATACATCCACACGCTTTGCCACATCGTCTAACGCTAGCGGTTCTTCAAGGTTTTGTTCCATTAATGCCACCGCCTCGACAACGCGGTGGTTGTGCGTGCCTAGCCGCTTCACCAACGCCATGCGCTGCTGGTCACTGCGAGTGCGAATACGGTCATGAATCAGTTGCTCGGAAACATCGATGGCCAATTTTGCGCCATGGCGCCGTGCAATCACTTCCAGCGACATATCCATCGCTGCCGCCCCGCCCGCGCAGGAGAACCGACGCTCTGCCAGTTCATACAACTCATCGGTCGTATCAATACCCGGAAAGCGTTCACGAAACGCAGGCAGGCTTTCCCAGTGCAGCGCGACCCGCTCGTGCTTTAGCAACCCGGTGGCGGCGAGCAAAAACGCCCCCGTATCAATGCCACCCAAACAGCAGCCCGCCTGATCCAGTTGATGAAGCCACGCCATTAAGGGCCGGGTAAGATGCGCTTCCGGGGTAAAACCGCTGCATACCGCTAACGAAGGCAGATGGTGTACATCGGCCGTTGCCTGATCTGCCATCAGGGTCATGCCGTTAGATGCCGTCACCGGCCCGCCATCAGCGCTAATCAAGGTCCAATCAAACAACGGGCGATTGGCTATGCGATTAGCGATCCGTAGCGGCTCCACCGCCGAAAAGAACGCCATCATTGAGTACTGCGGTAATAACAAAAAGCCCACCATTTCTGGCAGCGAGCCTTGATAATTAAGACGCATCGCAATGCACTCGCTAGTCATTGTCCAGACGTTCAGAGCGATAAAGCTGCCACTGATTTTCTACCCGGCCATCAGGCAGGCGGCAATAGCGGCCGGTGCCTAAACTGGTTTCTTGAACCTCGGTCTCACCACCGAGGCTTCTGCAGTACTCAGCGGCGTATTGTGTCATCTGGTTTTGAGAAGGAGGCGCTTCCTCCCCCGTCGCACAACCGCCGAACAGCAGTAGCGCTACGATTGAAAAATAGCGGTATATAGAACTGATGCACATTGGCGCCTTCCTCCCTGACCATATAATTAATCGTCACTCTGATTCTGGTGAGTCACCTGCAACACATCAAGCGGGATGATACTTGGTGAGAGGTTTAATTCTTCAATAGAGCATTTGCCGATGTCGAAAATGGTAGCTAGGCTGTAGCTAGTCATCTTTAGCGTACAAGCATTGTCGATGACCATTTGAACATCCAATTCATAAGGAGAGTGAAATTATGTCCAGCCCTGAGCATAAGCAGAAGATCTGGGGAATGATCAAGGATATCAAAGTTGGGATGCTCGTCACCTTGGACAACGACACACCTCGCGCACGGCCAATGCACCTGGTTCAGGATGAGTATGACGGTACACTTTGGTTCTTCACTCGTCGCAGTGCTGAAAAAGTGTTTGAAACAGAAAGCGACCACGACGTATGCCTAAGCTTCTCCGATCAGGAAGATGGTGTCTACGTTTCGCTATCGGGTAAAGCCAACCTTACCGACAACCGTGAGTTGATCGAGAAATACTGGAACCCTTTTATCGCGGCATGGTTCCCAGAAGGTAAGGACGACCCCGACGTCGCTCTGCTAGAAATTAAGGTGCAAATGGGAGAGCACTGGAAGGCCAAGGAGAGCAAAACATTCCAACTCTACGAGATCGCCAAAGCCAACATCAAAAAAGATGCGACCCCGAACATGGGCGAAAATGAAAAGTTTGGCGGTTAAACAAATGCTGATGAGCCCTTCTATCAAGGCGCTTTTCAGCTTGAGTATATTAATGCTCATGGGCCCAAGTGGCTCATGGGCTTCTGACGAATCGCAAGGTAGCGAAGCCTCCCGGCAGAGCGAATGCGAACTCACCGATCAGAAGCGGGAAATGCTTTCACTGGTGAACGAAGCACGTAGCCAGGCGCGGCAATGTGGCGACCAACGATACAAAGCTGTGGAATCGTTAGCTTGGAGCTGCAAGCTTGAAGCTGCTGCCGAGGACCATTCAAAAGATATGGCAGAGAATGACTACTTTAGCCATACCGGTCCGGATGGTGTCGGGATTCAGCAACGTATCGAAAACCAAGGCTACGTATGGCAAGTAGTGGGAGAAAATATTGCTGCAGGTCAGATGTCAGCCTCTGCCGTGGTAGAAGGCTGGCTAGAAAGTCCCGGCCACTGCCGCAATATAATGAGCGATGCCTTTACCGAAATGGGCATGGCAAACGCCGAGGATTCAGAGTCGCGCTACTCAACCTACTGGACACAGACGCTAGGCAATCCACGCTAAGTGCCCACAAGCTAATTATTGCCCGCCAAACTCACCGTAATGGACAGCAGTGATCGCATTTTTAGGCGAGCCATCGACCAGCTTGGTGCTGTAGGTCAGGTATACAAAGGTCTGCGTTTCGGTATCGTGCATGCGGACGACACGCATATTTTTGAAAAGCGCCGAGCGGCGTTGAGTAAAAACCACCTCTTGGTCCTCAACATTAGCAGGGTCGAAGATAATTTCTCCCGTCTGTCGGCATGCCACACTGGCCTCACTGGCTTCTTCAGCAAGCCCTACAGCACCGGTGATTCCGCCAATCTGGGAATAGGAAAGGTAACAGGAGATGCCCTGCACTTTCGGATCATCGAAGCGTTCCACTTCAATGGTATTGTTCGGGCCAAGTAGTTTGAACTCGGTTCGCACACTACCGATGCTGGCATCTTGAGCAAGTAGCATAGTTGGAAATAGTGCAAATATAATAATGAGCGTCTTTATCGCGACGCCTTTAATGAAAAACATAGGTAGCTTCCTTGGTATGTCCTTTTCCCTAGATTAGCTGGAAGTCACAGCGCGTTCATGGTGTTAGTTTTGGATGAAAGGTCCGCTCTTTAAAAACCTGCTGGACAAGCGCGTTCTTCGAACACTAGGCGCTGTATAAGATACTCGCCCAACACCTTACTAGTATTTTCAAGTGTTGCGATCAGTTCCTGCGGCCAAGTACTTCTTAAATCACCAACTTGACTTAACATAGCTTGTTAATGATTTACTCGTTAACGACGCTGTTAACTCACCGTAATCACTTGGCACTTTGCAGAATGGCTCACCTTATGCGAGACACTGCCAATAACGACACCAGCGAAGTCGCTCAACCCTCGACTTCCCATCACAATGGCATCGATATCTTTGGCATTAGCGGTATCTAAAATTACTCGAACTGGATCCCCATGCGTTAATATTTCTTCTATATGCTGAGCGCCCTCTTCCTGTGCTGACTTAACCGCCTGCTTCAGCAACTGCTCGCCCGATTTTTCCCTTTCAGCGAGGGTAGCGCTGGCATCAACAGCACCAACACCCCATACCAGCGTGGTGGTAGAATCAAACGTTTCAGGTACATGTAACAAATAAAGCGTTGAGGCTTTTTTATCTAATAGCTTGCAAGCCACTGACAACGCTTGTTTGGCGTGTTCTGAGCCGTCAATGAGGACTAAAATTCGAGTATACATGATTGGTCGGCCTCTATTGGTTCTGCCTTGCAGTACTAAAGTCGTAGACAAAACTTAGCTTTCAGACGCGTAAATACTGGTAGCGTTATAGCGCCTCGTTGAGCTGATTTAAAAAATTGTTCGGTTGCTTGAAAATGCATCCAGCTTGAAAGCAATCGAATATTAAAACCAATATTATTTAAGAAGTTACTCATACCTTGGAGGTATTATGGAGCTACGCCACCTGAGGTACTTTTGCGTTGTGGCCGAAGAACTTAACTTCACCTGTGCCGCTGAACGATTACATATGTCACAGCCGCCTCTTTCGCGCCAAATTAAGCAACTCGAACAAGAAGTAGGGGCTGAACTATTTGAACGAAGCTCTAGAGGCCTACGCTTGACCCCGTCAGGTGTCTTTTTTCAACAGCATGCATTGCAAATATTAGAAAAAGTAGAAGTTACCATAGACGCGACGCGACACATGGCACGTAGCAAGCGTGCGCTATTCGGCATTGGTTTTGTACCCTCGGTATTTTACGGACAGCTCCCTATGCTCGTGCGTGATTTACGCCGCATGGATAATGTTGAACTCTCGTTGGCTGAGCTGACAACTGTACAACAAATTCAAGCACTTAAAGCGGGTCGTATCGATATGGGATTCGGGCGTTTACGTCTTGATGACCCAGACGTCGAGCAAGAAATTCTCTTCGATGAACCATTAATTGCAGCTCTTTCTAGCGGCCACCCGTTAGAAGGCACCACCCCTACCTGCGAGGAACTGGCTCGCTATCCGCTCATTCTCTTTCCCGCAAAACCGCGCCCTAGCCTTGCCGATATGGTACTAGGCATTTTTCGCCGCCAGGGTTTAAAGGTTGAGGTGGTCCAGGAAGCAAACGAGGTTCAGACAGCGCTTAGCCTTGTCGCTTCGGGCATTGGCATTACGCTGGTTCCCGAACAGGTTAAACGCGTCCAGCGGGATGGCATTACCTACGTAGCATTGGCAGACAAGACCATATCTTCCCCCGTCATTTGCAGTCGTCGACGAGGAGAAAAGCCCTCTCCCCTTATGCTGGAAGCCAACACTATTTTAAATGTGCTCGTGGAAAACCGCCGCACTGGCCGTTACCCTTAAATCTCCCTAAGTCATGGACGCAGTACTGCTACAGGGCAAGAAGTTTCATGCAGTACTTCATGACTAACACTGCCGGCCACTACTTGCGAAAGGCCACTTCGGCCGTGGGTGGTCATGGCAAGCATCGTGTTATGACTACTCGCTAAGTAGCTAACGATAGAGTCAGCAGGGTCTCCATGTAGCACCTCCCAGTCAACCTCAAGTGCTTGCTCCTTCTCGACACGGCGTGCCAGAGCGGTTAGATAGGCTGACTCCATGACATCAGTGTGCCCTAACGTTGTTGGCTTTCTAGCAGCGGCGGTATCTATCACTTGCAGCAGTTGCAACCGTGCTCCTAAACGCTTCACCAAGGCTGAAGCATAAGGCAAAATTTGCTCTGATAGCTTAGAGCCATCGACACAGACGGCTAATACATCAACTCGTTGGTGAGTATGACCGTCATAGCGAGGTCCGCATAAGTAGACCGGGCGATGGGCACGGCGCACAACACCCGCGGTTACGCTGCCTATCAGCATCTCCGGCACTGGACGACGCCCATGCGCCATCATACATAAACCAGCGTCCTCGCGGCTGGCAAACTCACCGAGGTACTCCTTGGCACTGTCATGCGCAACCACGTCGATGGCTATATGTTCAAAGTGGTGAGCAAGCAGGCGCGCGTTCAGGGTAGAACGACGTGTGGCTATTTCATCCTTGTTAGGCACCACTGAGATGGCTCTTAAATCCGCCGCCAACTGCGCCGCAAACTTTTGACCAAATGCTAGTACACGCAGGGAGTCTTCACTATCGTCGATCGCCACAAAGATCTTGTCCATGGTCATACTCCACCTACCGATAAAGTCGTTAATGTTGTTATTGGGTTTTATGGTTAAGTGGGCGATAACGCCGGTGCAGCACGTTGTAAGCAAGCGCCCCAACGATTACCCCCCAAAAAGCTGATCCGAGCCCTAAAAAACTGACTCCCGACGCCGTGGCAATAAAAGTAATCACGGAGGCTTCTAGGTGGCTCTTTTCAGTGGCAAAAGCACTGATATTGCTACTAATGGCGCCGATTAGAGCAAGACCCGCCAGTACGGCCACGAACTCTCCTGGCAAGGAGGTAAACAGCGCCACAATGGTGCCAGCAAAAATGCCACCAATAAGATAGAAGACCCCGTTCGCCACACCTGCGACATAGCGCTTATCGGGATCTTCGTGCGCCTCCTTGCTGGTGCAGATAGCTGCCGTAATCGCTGCAATTACCGTGGTAATACCGCCGAAAAAAGCAGTAACAAAAGACGTTAAACTGGCCACGGTAACGATCGGTCTGGCGGGTGTTGAGTAACCTGAGGTGCGCAGAATTGCCATGCCAGGTAAGAACTGCCCGGTCAAACTGACCAATACCAGCGGGATGGCCAAGCTTAAGGTAGCGCTCCATGTCCAGTCTGGGCGGATAAACTGTGGCTCAGCGAATTGAACTGTAATGCCCTCCAGACTTGCCCCTTCTAAAAAAACAGCCAACGTAACACCGGCTACTAGTAACAACACCAGGCTGTAGCGCGGCGTAAGCCGTTTAAAAACGAGGTAAGCGATAATCATACCAATCGCTAATGCTGGCACACTTTCCAAGGAGACGAAGACGCCTATGCCGAATTGGAACAGGATGCCCGCCATCATCGCACTAGCAATGCCCGGTGGGATCATTTGAATAATACGATCAAAGGAGCCTGTGATACCGATCAAGAACATGATCATTGCTGCTGTGAGGTAGGCCCCTACCGCTTCATTTAATGACAACTCAGGAAATAGGGTTACCAATAAAGCAGTCCCAGGCGCCGACCATGCGGTCACCACCGGAACTTTCAACCACAGGCTCAGTAAGATGCCAGAGACAGCAGCACCGATTGAAATGGCCCACACCCAAGACGTCATCATCGTCATAGATATTTCAGCGCTCTGAGCCGCCTGAAAAAAAATGGCGAGTGGGCCGGAGTAAGAGACCAGCACTGCCACAAAACCAGCGGTGATCGCAGGGACCGACCAGTCCTTATGTAATTGCATGCAATAAATTTCCCAATGCCGAGGAGTTAACAACTAGCCGTCATCGGTTCCGGCAAGCGCTTACTTGCCGAAACCGCCTTAGGCAACACCGAGGTGGGTTTCAAGGATCGAAGGATCGTTCTTTAACCCCTGCGAATCACCGCTGTAGACCACCTCTCCCTTAACCAGTAGTAAGTGTTTTTCGGCAATACTGAGCAGGTTATCGATATTTTTATCGACGATAATGGTAGAAATACCGGTGGCTTTGATTTCGCGAATGATCTTCCATATTTCATCCCGAATCAGCGGTGCGAGCCCTTCTGTCGCCTCATCAAGAATTATCAGGTCAGGATTTGTCGTCAACGCGCGGCCAATAGAAAGCATCTGCTGCTCCCCGCCCGAGAGAAAGGAACCGTCGTGATTGATACGTTGACCCAAGCGTGGAAACGTATCCAAGACGCGCTCTAGCGTCCAAGGCGATTCCCCCTTTTCATTAGGCCGTGCGGCCATAATGAGATGTTCACGCACGCTGATACCTGGGAAAATACCGCGCCCTTCTGGCACGTAGCCAATACCTTGTCGAATCAATTGCCAAGGTCGGCGCTTAGTTGCTGAAACGCCCTTGATAAGGACTTCGCCACGCCGTGGCGGGACAAAACCCAGAATCGACTTTAAGGTAGTCGTCTTGCCCATTCCATTTCTTCCCAGCAGACTCAGCGTCTCGCCGGGCATCAGGATCAAATCCACCCCGTGCAAAATATGGCTCTCACCGTAGTAAGTATGCAGTCCACGGGCATCAATCAGTGGCGTACTTGCTTGCTCTGTGGTCATGCGGTTGCCCCCTCATCATGACGCCCCAGGTAGACATCACGTACCTTTTCGCTGGTGCGTATCTGTTCTGTCGGACCACTTTCCAATACACAACCATCGACCATCACGGTAATGCGATCGGCCAAGCGGAAGACCGAATCCATGTCATGCTCAATCAACACAAGCGTGTAACGATCCGTGAGACTCGCGAGCAGGTCGGTTACTTGAGCAGTCTCTTCACGGCCCATCCCCGCCATCGGCTCATCAAGTAGCATCAGCGACGGTGCCGTCGCCAACACCATCGCGATCTGCAACTGGCGCTGTTCGCCATAACTCATATCTGATGCGGTCGTATGAGCGCGATGGTTCAACTGGCAGGTATCCAGTACCTCTCTAGCCCGCTCGCTCACGTCGTGTGCTGTTTGTCGCGAACGCCAGCTGCCAAACACCCCACCCATATGAATACGCGCAGCCAACTCACAGTTCTGTAGGCAAGTGAGACGGGGGAAAATATTGGTCTTCTGGTGGCTGCGGCCAATACCCATTCGAGCGACCTGGCGCGCGCTTTTACCCTGAATCGGCTTACTGCGATAAAGCACTTGCCCTTCAGAAGGCGGAATCTCGCCAGAAAGCAAATTAATTAATGTGCTTTTACCCGCTCCATTAGGCCCCAAAATGGCATGTATCTCATTGGCCCTAACATCAAAATCAACTTCATTAACCGCTACTAAACCACCAAAGCGTCGGGTCAAACCATGGGTGGCCAAGACAATTTCATCGTGCATGGCTTAGCTCTCCTTACGCTGTGGAACGGGCTGAGCGGAAAGAGCTACCGAAGCACTCTCTTTTCCGGGCTCAGCTGCAGAGGCTACTTGACGTTTGCGGCGCCAGGGCGGCGCAATAATCAAGCCTGCAATGCCTCGTGGTAGCACCAGCACGGCGGCGATAATGGTCAGTCCCATCAGGATCGGCCAGTGAGTAGTGGCGTGCTCATAGAGATAGAGCAAAATCTCATAGGCAAAGGCACCCAAGATGGGACCGAAGATGGTACCCATACCGCCTAAAATCAGCATCATTAGCACTTCGCCAGAGGTGTGCCAGCCAAGCTGAGCCGGATTAGCGAAGCCGTACTGCATCGCTGCTAACATGCCAGCAATCGCTGCCATTACCCCAGCGATAACAAAGGCAATCAATTTGTAACCGCTGGTGGCGTAACCCAATGCCTGCATCCGGTGCTCATTGTCATGAATTCCGTCGAGCACTTGGCCGAAGTAGGAGCGTGTCAGCCAGCGTAGAAAGAAGAATCCGATCAGCAGCAACCCCAAACAGAAGTAAAAGAAACTGTAAGGATTATCCAGATCGATCAATGTATTATCTCCGATCGCCAAACTGGGACGGAACATAATAAAAACGCCGTCGGTTCCGCCGGCAAACTGGGATGTGCTGATGAAGTAGTAAAGCATTTGACCAAATGCCAGTGTCGTCATAATAAAGAATATGCCTTTCGTACGGATAACTAATATGCCTATTACTAATCCAAAAAAGGCAGAGACGCCCATGACAAGAGGCAGCATCCACCACATCGATGCGGGACTAAAGTCAGGACTGGCTAATGCAAGCGTGTAAGCACCCAGGCCGAAGAATAGGGCGTGCCCGAGGCTGACTAAGCCAACGACGCCGACCAACAGATCCAAACTCATGGCAAACAACGCCAGGATCAACATTAATGTCAGTTTCTCTAACATAAAATTGGCCTGACCACCGAAGACAGCTTCTCCCCAGAGAGGAAAAGCGGCCACTAACGCTGTTAATACCAGCATGATGAACGCAACGCGCTTGGGGTATCTATGCAACATTTCTTATTCTCCTCACGCGAATAGGCCGCGCGGTTTTACCAGCAATACCGCCGCCATAATCATGTAGATCACCATACTAGCGAGACTGGGGATGAGCACCGCACCAAAGGTGGTGGCCATGCCGATAATAATGGCCCCCCAAAAAGCTCCTTTAATCGAACCAATACCGCCGATAACCACGACCACGAAGCAAGTGATAAGAATGCTATCGCCCATGCCGGGTGCAATGGAGGTGAGCGGTGCGGCGATCATTCCGGCAAAAGCGGTTAGCGCTACACCAACACTGAAGATAAGCGTAAAGAGAGTGCGCACATTGATACCCAAGCCTTCGACCATGTCGCGATTAACGGCGCCGGCACGAATGATGATGCCCAGACGTGTATGGCGGATCACCCAATAAATCACCCCTGCTAATGCCAAGCAGACGCCCATCACAAAAAGGCGGTAAACCGAATACTGAAGGTTGTCGGTTAGCTGAATACTAAAATCAAACGGCGCGGGCACCGCAATACGATGCACATCCCCACCCCAGATAATGCGCTGCACTTCATTGAGTACTAGAATCAGCCCAAACGTTAACAGTACTTGATAAAGATGATCGCGCTTGTAAAGCGTATCGAGAAACAAGCGCTCAATGATGAGCCCCAGTGCAATAGCAATAGGAATAGCCGCCATGATGGCCAGCCAAAAATTGCCCAACCGCAGGGTAAGGTCGTAAACCAAATAGGCACCGATCATATACATGGCGCCGTGGGCCAGATTGATAATCCCCATAATACCGAAGATCAACGTTAAACCGCTGGCAATCAAAAAAAGCAGCAGGCCGTACTGCAGCCCATTAAGGAGCTGTACGCTAAAAAATGCGAGATCCATAAGATCCCTCCGAGAATCCGAGTGAGGGGCAGGTGATCCCCGCCCCAATGTGACTAAAGATGCCGCTACATCTGGCAGGCTTCGTCGGGTACTTCAAGATTCTCGGCAGCGATACTAACAACCTCATGCTTGCCGTCTCGGATCTCGCGCAGATACACGTTTTGGATAGGATGGTGGGAGTCAGAAAAGCTGAGTGGCCCACGTGGACTCGCCAGTTGCACATTGGCTAATACATCGATCAAGCGCTCTTGATCTGATGTATCCCCTCCAAGCACGTTGAGAGCCTGGACCAACATCATTCCCGTATCGAAGCCTTGTACGGCATAGGTATCGGGGGTTTCACCATAGGCATTTTCGTAGGCTGAAACGAAGGATTGATTCGCATCATTTTCAAGGGTTTCCGCGTAGTGAAGCGTGGTCATAACACCTTCGCCTGCATCGCCCAGCGCTGTTAAATTACCTTCGGTAAGGAAGCCAGATCCTAGCAGCGGTATGCTCTCTTTGAGACCCGCTGCAGCATAATCACGAACAAAGCTGACACCGCCACCACCAGCAAAGAAGGTGTAAACAGCGTCAGGCTCAAGGCTGGCGATTTGCGTCAGATAACTCTGAAACTCGGTGCTCGGGAACGGCACTAAAATTTGCTCAACGATTTCACCGCCTTCAGCGGTAAAAGCTTCTTCAAAACCAGCAAGGTCTTCCTTGCCACCCGCATAATCCCACGTAATGGTCACAATCTTGCGGTGCCCTTGATTGTAGGCCACTTTGCCCATTGGATAGCTGTCTTGCCACATGCTGAACGATGTGCGGAAAACGTTAGGCATACACAGTTCATTAGTAGCAGCACCCAATCCCGCGTTCGGAATAATTGTGATGGCCCCGGACTGTTTAGCAACACGCAGCATTCCCATGGCAACGCCCGAGTGTACCGGGCCGATGACGAAGTCAACATCGTCCCCGTTGACTAAACGACTCATGTTTTGTGGCGCTTTGGACGGATCAGCCTCTGAATCCAGCTCAATGTATTCTACTTCACGTCCGCCTAACTGACCGCCTTCTTGCTCGATGGCTAGTTTTAAACCGTTAGTAATGGCTTCACCAAGCGCTGTGTAGGTACCGGAGTAAGGGAGCATCAAGCCGAGTTTCACCGGGTCTTCATTGGCGATGACATTACCCGCTGACAGCATGGCAGTGGCGCTTAACAGAGTGGCTAGGGAGGTCTTTTTAAAAGTTTTCATTATGTTTTCACCAGGGTTCAGTTGTTGTTCATTTGTTTTGCTAACCCGATATCGCCATAGGCGTTATCAAGCTCAGCGACATCCCTGTCACATCAGTGCCAATTAAACGTGGTACACATCAATGACCTGATGGATATAGTCGTTATTCAGCTGCACGACCTTTCTTGTGATCAGCGGGCTCTCTCCCGACACGTCCAGGGTGTAGAACGAGGTGCCGAAGAAGCTGTCGGTCTTCTTGTAACGGTGGTTCAGCGTGTGCCAGTTAAACCGTAGGTTTACCGTGTCACCCTCTTGCGACAGGATTTCCAGGTTGGTGATCTGATGGGTGGTGCGCGGTTCCGGCGTGCTCGCCCCGCTGCGCTCGGTCTTGATCCGATACACCCGGTCTTCCAGCCCTTCGCGGTTGGGGTAGTAGATCAGCGAGATTTCGCTGTGCGGGTCGCGTGTCAGTTGATCATCATCATCCCAGGCCGGCATCCAGAACTCGGCGTCCTTACGGTATAACGTGAGCCACTCATCCCATTCCCGGTCGTCCAGCAGACGCGCTTCGCGGTATAGGAAGGCTTGGATCTCGTGATAGCTAATGCTCATGTCACTTCTCTCCTCTCGTCAGGCGCGGGGCGCTTAGGCGGACGCGGTGGCGATAAACTGACTGCGCTCTTTGTTGATGGCGCGCAGCATTTCGTCGACCCAGTGCTTGTGGTGCAGCACGTAGAGCCCTTCGTCTTCCGGCGAGGCGCCACTGAGCAGGGGTTTCATGTCGATCGCTTGGGCCGTTTCGTCGGCGCCTTCGATCCACTGTTGGGCCCCGCGGGAGAGGTCGTTCCATTCGGCCAGGGCGCCGTTGTAACCTTCCTGACAGGCGCGGAACTCTTCGAGGTCGTCGGGCGTGCCCATGCCGGAGACGTTGAAGAAGTCTTCGTACTGGCGGATACGCACACGCCGGTCCTCGGCGGATTCGCCTTTGGGCGCGAAGCAGTAAATCGTCACTTCGGTCTTGTCCACGGCGATGGGACGGATCACGCGGATTTGCGTGGAGAACTGGTCCATCAGGTAGACGTTGGGGTAGAGGCAGAGGTTGCGCGTCTGGTTGACGATCGAGTCGGCGCGGGCGTCGCCCAGCTGCTCCTGGATCCAGTCCTTATGTTGATAGACCGGACGGACTTCCGGGTTGAGCAATCGGGTCCACAGCATCATGTGGCCGTTGTCGTAGGAGTAGAAGCCGCCTTTGCTCTTCGACCAGCCGTCGGCGTCCACCGCTTTGGTGCCGCCGGCGTCGTAGTTGCGGCGCTCCATGGTGGAGGCGTAGTTCCAGTGCACGGAGCTGACGTGGTAACCGTCGGCGCCGTTTTCGGCCTGCAGTTTCCAGTTGCCGGTGTAGGTGTAGGACGAGGTGCCGCGCAGGATCTCCAGGCCTTCGGGGGCTTGATCGACGATGTTGTCGATGACCTTGGTGGTTTCGCCCAGGTGTTGTTCGAGCGATTGAACGTCGTCGCTCAGGCTGCCGAACAGGAAGCCTTTGTAGTTCTCAAAGCGTGGCAGGCGCTTGAGGTTGTGGGAGCCGTCCTGTTTGAACTGGTCGGGATAGGCGCCGTTCTTTTCGTTCTTGGCTTTGAGCAGTTGGCCGTCGTTTTTGAACGTCCAGCCGTGGAACGGGCAGGTAAACGTGCCTTTGTTGCCGCGTTTGCGGCGACACAGCGTGGCGCCACGGTGGGCGCAGGCGTTGATCAGGCCGTGCAGTTCACCCTGCTTGTCGCGGGTGATAATGATCGGTTGGCGACCCATGGTGACGGTCATGTAGTCACCCGGCTCGGCGACCTGGCTCTCGTGGGCCAGGAACAGCCAGTTGCCTTCGAAGATGTGCTTCATCTCCAACTCGAAGAAGGCGGGGTCGGTGAACATGCTGCGGTGGCAGCGGAAGATGCCTTGGGCGGGGTCGTCTTGGACGGCGCCGCGCACGCGGGTTTCGAGCTGATCAAGCTGCGTAGTCATGATCTCTCTCCTCGTATTGATGATGTCGCGCTGATATCTCTTGCGAAGGCGGGCCAAGGGGAAGGCCCGCCTTGCTCAAGGTATGAGGGTTATACCTTGGCGGTACCGGCGAGCTGGCTGGCGAGATCCTGCTCGTCTTCCTTGGCCCGCGGGCGGGCATGACGCACCTGCAGTTCGGGCGCCTCGGCGGGGGCCAGCGCCACATCGAACACCACGTGGGAGTAAGGGCCGTCCAGGTCGCGCTTGGCGATTTCGGCCGGGTCCTCGATCCGCTCGGCGGGGATAACCAGCTCTTCGCGGGTGGCAAAGGCGAAGTCGTCAAAGGTGTAGGGGTCGCCCGCCAGGTTGATCTGGGTGGTCAGGTGCTGGTGACCGGGGGCGGAAACGAAGTAGTGGATATGCGCCGGGCGCTCGCCGTGGCGACCCAGTGATTTGAGCACCACATCGGTCGGTGCGCCTTCGGGCACGCCGTAGCCGGAGGGAATGATGCTGCGCGCCGTGTAGCGGCCGTCACTGTCGGTATAAATCGTGCGGCGCAGGTTGTACTCGGATTGCGAGGGGTCGAAGAACGAGTAGCCGCCCTGGGAGTTGGCGTGCCAGATCTCGACCTTGGCGCCAGCAATCGGGGTACCGTCGACGTCGCGTACCTGGCCGGTCAGCCACATGGTCTCGCCCTCGGTCGCTTCATCGTCCAGGCGGGCAAAGCCTTCGGCTTCCGGGGCACCGGCGACATACAGCGGGCCTTCGATGGTGCGGGGGGTGCCGCCGACGCGCTTGGCTTCAGCGTCAATGGCGTCATGGCGCATATCGAGGAAGTGGTCAAAACCTAGCCCTGGCGAGAGCAGGCCAAACTGGGTCTGGCTACCCAGGGCATTGAGCAGATTAACCCCTGCCCAGTACTCTTCTTCGGTAACGTCGAAGTCGTCGATCAGCTTGAACAGGTCGCCGACCAGGCGATGGACGATCTGCTTGGCACGGTCATTGCCACCGGCTTGGTCAAAACCAGCAACGGTTTTGACGAATTCTTGGACTTCGGGGGTATCGAATATCTTTACGGTCATGGTGAAACCCTATCGTTGGTTTATTATCGTTGTCTTGGTGCCCGGCGATAGCGTCAGTATGTTCAAGGTGATATTGGGATGCGTCTATCTAGGGCCTAAAGACGACGGTTGTTGTTGTGCTCGGCCTTAATATCGGCTAGATCGCGGTTACCCGACCAATATCGTTTGAGTTCCTTTCCATACTTCATAGGTATCTCGGAGGGGCGCAATTTTGAATATTTGTGTTCTAAGGGGAATAGCCAAAAAATAGCTAACCTTTTATTTTAAAAGTGAAATCGTTAGAAATTAATGATAATTCTAATAATTACAACCAGTGAGACTCATCATTAATTAATCCTTTAAACCGATATAGCGGTTTTCGCGAGGCATAACGTTCATCTGCTCCGCTCCAAAGCAGTAGTCATTAATTTCAACTTGCGACAAAAGGATAAAGGGACTGTGAAACGCAAGGCAGGACAACAAAAGACCCGCACCGGGAAAGCAGGTGCGGGTCAAGGAGGAAACATTCTCAAAAAATATGACTTCTAACCTCCTGATCTAGCATTGTGGCCATTTTTGAAAAGCAGCGCGTACCTAGAAAGGATAGGAGATAGGAGTATCCATCACACTAACCCATTGGGATTGTGTAAATTCTTCTAGATTGGAAGGGCCGCCAAATCGTCCTGAGTTCCCTGAGTCTCCGAAGCCGCCGAAAGGAACGTGGAACTCATTATTAACGGTTTGATCATTAATGTGGATCATGCCTGCAGGCACTCTGTCCGCAAGCTTCATAGCTCGGCCTATCGAACGGGAATGAATGGCCGCAGCTAGACCGTAAGGTGAAGCCGCTATCATCTCTACCAGTTCATCTTCACTAGAGAAAGTGATTACTGGCGCCACCGGTCCAAATAACTCCTGCTGACAAGCAGGCATATCGATACGAATATTACTTAGCACAGTGGGTCGATAAAACTGATCATGGCTGTGGCCACCGGTGACTAGCGTAGCGCCAGCATCTACAGAACCAGCAATGATGTTATTAATTTTTTCAAGCTGACTTGCGTTAATTAACGGTCCAATATCTGATGCGCCAAGATAGGGATCCGCTACCCTAAGGCGCTTGGCACGTTCAGCTAAGCGGTGGATATACTCATCTGCAACGCTCTCGTGAACGAAATGTCTACCAGACTGCATGCAAATTTGGCCCTGATGAAGATAGGCACCCCAAGCGCCATGGGAAGAAGCCGCCTCAATATCTGCATCATCAAGCACGATAAACGCATTATTCCCTCCCAGCTCCAAGGCGGACTTTTTGAGTAACTCTCCACACGTCCTGCCTATCTTTTTTCCTACGCTTGTCGAACCAGTGAAAGAAATCATGGCCGTCATTGGATGCTCCACTAACGCTTCACCCGCCTCCGCGCCGCCAGGCAGTACGTGCAGAACGCCAGCAGGCAGTCCTGCCTCTTCAAAAAGCCTAGCGATCAGCAGGCCTCCCGTTACCGCACTCTGAGTATCCGGTTTTAAGACGACGCTGTTGCCCACGGCTAGCGCCGGAGCCACCGAACGCATAGCTAGCAGCAGCGGAAAATTCCATGGCGTGATAACACCGACAACACCTAATGGGATGCGCCGACAGGTATTGCGTCGCCCAGGAATCGTTGAGGGTAAGGTAATACCATCAGGCTGCATCGTCATGGCCGCCGCCATGTTTAATTGCTCATGGGTAGCATAGAGTTCAGCTTCGGCTTTCGGTGCAATAGAGCCGCACTCTCGAATATTCCACTCGATAAATGTATCTTTATGCTGGAGAATCAGCTCAGCTGCTCGGCGTAAAATCTTGCCTCGCTGATCGAACGGTAGGTTGGCCCAATGAGATTGCTGCTTCTTTGCTTCCGTAACGGCTGAGCGAATGTCATCACCACTGCCTAGCGCAATCTTAGCTAAAACGTTGCCTGTCGCTGGTTCAACAACGTCACTGGCACCCCCTGTGGATTCATGCCAACCATTCAGGTAGATCTTGTTGCTGAACGTTTCTGCGCAAAAGAACTTATTCATTGTAGTTTTTCCTTCTAGTGTTTTTGAGCGATGGATTAGATTTTTGCTTTTCGAATTTGGCCAATCTCAGACCAAACTGCCCATACAGCTGTGATAATAGAGATAACGATAAAAAATAGTGGTATTGGTCGTGTCAGCAGAGGTAAATAGCTACTGCCATATACCACTAACCCGCTGCGTAGATTCTCTTCTGCCATTGGCGTCAAAATAAAGGCAATGATAAATGGGCCAAGTGGAACTTTTGCGCGCACTAAGATGTACCCTAAACAGGCAAAGCCGCACATCGCTATCACGTCAAAAAACCGGCCGGATACTGAGTAGGCGCCAATAAAACAGAAGATAATGATGGGCGGTAACAGCCAAGCTTTATCAACATACATCATCCGGGAAATCAATGGAGTGGCAAACCACATAACCACCAACATGATGAGATTGGCTGAAAGCACGCCTGCAATAATGGTATAGGCGACCCCCGGGTTTTGAACAAACAAGAGAGGACCAGGATTCAGATTATGCATTACCATCGCACCTAGAAGAATAGCGGTCACAACTGAACCAGGTATTCCTAAGGTAATCAGTGGCACCAGAGACCCTACGGTCCCGGCATTATTAGCGGACTCAGCAGCGACGATACCTTCACTGCAACCACTTCCAAACTTTGAGGAATTCTTTGAAAATCCTTTAGCTACGGAATAGGAAGCAATTGAGGCCGTCGTACCCCCAATACCCGGAAGAATACCTATCCAGGTGCCAATAATGGAAGATCTAGCAAAATTCCACAGATTTTCTTTAAAGTCTTTGGCGCTAAAGCTTACTTTGTTAGAACTACGTGCCTTCTGGATCATACTTTCACTTTTTTTACCACTATCGATCATTACTTGACCCAGCACTAAAAGGCCTAGCATAACGGGTAACAAATTAAAGCCATTGTCTAACTCTGCAATGTTAAATGTTAGCCTTAACGACCCTGAAATAGGATCAATACCGGGTAGCGCAAACAAAGCACCAAGCGCTGCTGCAAGAAGTCCGTTCATGAAACTTCCTTTAGAAATAGCAGCAATGAGTGTAAGGGCCACCACGGTCATGGAAAAAATTTCATAGGGACCGAACCGAACCGCTAAGGTCGAAAGCAGTGGCGATAACGTCGTTAACACTAGCCATGCGAACATACCGCCTATAAAGGAAGCGATAACACCAAGTCCCAGAGCACGTGCCGGCTCCCCTCTTTGCGCCATGGGAAAGCCATCTAATGTCGTCATAATGGCCGACTCAGTACCTGGCATTCGCATCAAGGTGGCACTGATTAACCCACCTGTTGTTGAGCCAATGTACATCGCAACCAGCAGTATAAGGGCATCTGTTGCTTGCATGTAATAAGTCATAGGCAGTGCCAGCGCAATCACCATCGCACCTGATAAGCCTGGTATTGAGCCGATTAATATTCCCACCACAGTGCCGAGCAGCACCCACATCGTTCCCGATAGCGAAAAGACTTCAAGATATGCGTCAATCATAATTATCACCTATTAAAATAACGTCAAAAATTGAAATACAAAATATCGGTTACGACGTAATCCAACACGAGTGAGAAAGCCATTAGAGCCACACATTGAACAGCAAAGCTTCTCAATACTTTAGGTCTTTTAAGAAAAGCCATTGCCAATAGCATGAACAGAAATGCACAGATCCAAAACCTAACATTAAACAAACAAACCAAAACTATAAAGATGAGAAAGATAAGTAACATGCAAAAAGATTTGAACAAGCTTAATTGACCTTCCTCATCATCTTCAACGCTTAACAGGGTTTTCTTATCAACAAAAATCCGGAACACTTTTAACGCAACTAGAAAGATAGTAATGGCGGCTATACCACTTGGGAACGCGGCGGCTCCCATAGGCTCGTACATAGGCTCCGGAAGTCCGCTCGCATTGATAAAAATCAATACACCTATCGTCAGCGATAGAATTAAAAAAGTAATTTCATATCTGAGCCTGAATATAGTTATCATTGGGCTCTCCAGGGAGTTGTGTCATAAAGTGGAAGCAGGAGCATACCTACTTCCACTTTTCAATTATTACTAGTTAGTTGGATAAACTACCTTTTACAGTATCAGCTACTTCAACAAATGAAGCATACTCCTTATCGACAAGGTCTCGCAGTTCTTCTCCTCTGACGATCTTCAATACTTCACCGGAATCTGCTAGATATTTATGCACTTCCTCGCTGTTAGCTGCTGCTTCAATGGTATCCGCCAATACGTCAATATGTTCTTGTGGGGTACCAGCAGGTGCCCAGTAACGACGATTTAAACAAGCCGTTACGTCATAACCCTGTTCTTTTGCCGTTGGCACATCCGGCGCAAAGTCATAACGCTCATCCCCTAACACCGCCAGGGGCCGTATTTTTCCCGCTGCTCGCTCTAACCATAAGGGTGAGAGCAACGCCATCTGTGTAAAGCCGCCCTGCAATGAGGTAAACCTAGCTGACGTTGCGCCGACTGGAACAATCGGCCACTGAACCCCTGCTTCGTTCATCAGCTGTACGGAAGGAAAGTGGGTAGCTCCGCCAATATCATCCGCCTGACGGAAATCGCCGGGATTCTCATTAATATCACTAAACATTGCATCTAGATTGGTGTAGGGAGAATCTTCTTTAACAGCAACAAACATACATGCTTCGCTGACTTGTATGATGGGTTCAAAATCTTTTGGCGTGTAATTAACACGTTCAATAGCGGACGCAGCGAACATTTCTTGGTGTATCTGCAAAATGGTATAGCCGTCAGGGTCTGAGGCAAGTAACTGTCGCGTCCCTACAGCGCCACCCGCCCCCGGCGCATTGGCCACTACAATAGGTTCCGGGAGTAGATTGTTGTTATTAACAGACAGCTGAATAGCACGGGCCAAACCATCAGTTCCACCACCCGCGCCAAAAGGGACAATCAGTCTAATAGGTTGCGTTGGATAGCTCTCCGTTGCGAGACCTGTAGAGGCTGTTGTCATCGCCAACGTTGTTAAGAGAGCAGTCGTAAGAGCTTTCATGATTATGTTCCTATTATTATTAAATGGTTATGTAGCGTTAAGCTAGCACTTAGTGGTTACTTACCCATTCCTCGAGAAGTTGGCATCTTGGCAAGCTCTTTTAATGCATTTTGGTTTAATGTAAAGCCAAGACCTGGCTCATTGGGGGCGTGCAGGAACCCGCTCTCCGGTTTTGGTAAACCATTGAAAATTTGCTCCAAGCATTTGACGGCGAAGATGTGGTACTCGACCATGCCACCGTTTCTTACTCCAGCATGTAGGTGGAGATTATGGAAGGGCCATGCGCCCCCATTGTCTATGCCAGTGTTAAAAGCTTCTGCCATACCCGCAATTTTAACGCACTGTGTATACCCCCCACTAATGGCTACATTGGGTTGCAGAATATCCAAAGAGTCGTTGAGCAGTAGCTGCTTGAATTTTGATGATTGCCCTTCATTCTGGCCGCCTGCTAATGGAATGCGAGTTCGAGACCTTAACTGGTTTAGCTGCTGAGGATCATTACCGATTAAAGGCTCTTCAAAGAAAGAGATATTGTATTCTTCAACCCGTTCAGCCAACCAAGCAGCATGGTAAGGGTCAAGGTTACAGTTGGCATCAATGAAAATTTCAGCCTCTTCGCCTATTGCCTCCCTGAGGGTTTGGACTCTGCTGATATCGTTACGAACGGCTTCTAATACCGGCCTGGGCTCGTCGCGGCGTTTAAGTGCATTGTGGCCCACAACCATTTTAAACTTGTTAAACCCTTCTGCCTGCCAGGTTTGTGCGACCTCCACCAACTGATCGTTATCAAAGAAGTCGAAACCGATGGTCGCATAGGTGATGACTTTTTCGCGGGCACCTCCTAATAGCTTCCAGATTGGCTGACGTACCGCCTGACCCTTGATATCCCATAAAGCAATGTCAACAGCTGCTATCGCGTGGCAGGCATAACCTGATTGGCCGCGTGGCGTCAGCAACCAATATAATTTATTCCAGACTCTATCTGTACAAAGAGGATCGTCACCGTTTATTGCGGGTGCAATAATATTATTAATGGTAAACGCGACGACTTCTTCTTCCGTTATAGCCGTCATACCGACGCCGACTAGACCATCATCCGTGGTTATCTCTACCACGCAGATACCTAGTGTGGCTTTTTTAGTTTTCCCACAGGAGGAAAATTCTGCTGGCACATTAACAGCTGTCGCTTTGACATCTACAATTTTCATAAATTAAATACTCCTACTGTTTTATTTTTGAAAGGCGTGTTCAACTAAACTGCTGGTTAATTGATTCACTTTGGAGCAACCCAGTTGCTTCATGCATCCTTCAAACTCCTCTTTGAGAATAGTCAGCGCTTTAAAAGCCCCCTCCTCGCCCGCCGCAGCGAGTCCGTAAAGAACAGCACGGCCAATTAATACTGAGGAAGCCCCCAGCGCTTTAGCTTTGGCAATATCTCGTCCCCGGCGAATTCCCCCATCCATTAAAATACGCCCGTCTAGAGTTTGAGAGCTTATTTTTGCAAGTGCATCCACAGGACTAATCGTTGTATCTAGCTGCCGTCCACCATGATTTGAAAGAACGACACCATCAATGCCATATTGCTGACATTTATCAATATCTTCCTGGTGTAGTATGCCCTTTAAAATGATTTGGCCTGGCCACAAGTCGCGGATTATCGCTAAATCATCCCAGGTAAAGCCGGCATCCATAGATCGACGAAGTAAAGCAGCCCGAGCCTCGGGAGAAAGCTCCTCACTGGCTAAGTTGCCAAGTTTAGGAGTGCCATGCTTTAAGTAATCCATTGTCCAAGCCGGATGGGTGATACCATCGAGAATCGTTTTTAGGTTGTAGCGCATGGGTAAACCAAAACCATTCTTCAAGTCCCTTTCGCGCTTACCGTTAAATACGACGTCTGTCGTAATAACCAGCTTGCTGTAATCCAAACTTTTTGCTCGTTTAACCAAGCTGGTTGCTAGCGTCTTCTCGATTACATACAACTGAAACCAGCGCTCTCCGTCGGTGTGCGCGGCGACATTTTCAAGCGAGTCATTTGAAGCAGTCGACAACACGAAGGGAATACCCGCGCGAGCGGCAGCACGGGCCAACGCTATATCACCATTTGGCCAAAATAGTGAATTCAGGCCAGTCGGGGCGACTACGCCAGGAAATGACGCTGGACTACCTAGAATCTCAGTTGCCGGATCAACTGTTGAAAGGTCGACTAAGCGGCGCGGCTTGAATTTCCACCGATCATAACTGGTGTTATTTTCAATTAAATCGCGCTCATCTTCTGCTCCACCCTCAAGATAATCAAAGACGATCTTAGGAAGCCGAGCACGAGCCGCCAGTCGCATTTCTTTTATATTGTATATTTTTTTTATGCGCGACATCCTTAAACTCTCTCAATAGTAGCTTCGATGAGTACTGGCGCATTACTATTAATAGCGTTATCGAAAACTTGAGAAAATTCTGCGCGAGTAGAAACTCTATGCGCCGCAATGCCGTAACCTGCCGATAGCTGAATAAAATCGACGCCATCTATCTCTATACCCGGCACATTCTGAATCTTGAATTGTTGGCTAAACCACTTTAACGCGCCATAGCCGCTGTTATTAATAATGATGAAAATGACAGGAATCTGATAACGTGCCGCTGTCCATAATGACGATATGCTGTAGTGGGCGGAACCATCACCTATAAAAGCAACGACGGGTCGCGTCGGGTCAGCCAGCTTTACACCGAGTGCAGCCGGCATGGCAAATCCAAGCCCGCCGGCAGCGGCGAAGTAGTAGCTGCCTGGCTCCTCCATGCCTACTCTTTCCCATAATGTAGCGATTGTAGAGGTAGCTTCATTTAAATAGACCGTATTACACGGTGCGATAGCATCGACGATGTCGAATATTGCACTACATTCAAGCTGGCTGTGATCAACCTCAACGCGCTGGATAGGTTTACGAAAATCAGGACATTCGCCTGCCCGCGCCGCCACACGCTTTATCAAACAAGAAAGGACGGCATCCACATTAGCAACGACGGCATCACCGACGGGCGATCTAGCTGCCTCTTGAGCATCCCCTGTCACCAAGAACAGTTGCGAATTTTCCGGTAAAAGGGCACCCGGATCATTCTGGTGATAACGGAATACCGGCCCGCCAAGCACTAAAATCAGGTCATGCCCATGCAGTTTTTGTGCAAGGCTTGCCTCACCAGCAGGAAGAATACCTGCGAAACAGTGATGATTGGTCGGGAACGGGCATCGTGGTGCCGATGGCGCTACCCACACCGGAGCATGCAGCTTATCGGCGAGTAACGCCGCTTTACTGTTGCAGCGCAACGCGTCGACTTCGGGGCCCAGCACTAGTACTGGATTGGAAGCTTTTGCAAGCGCCGCTAGCAATGGCTCGAGTTCGTCTAGGGAGGGAGCACCAAAATGAACAACTTTGCGTGTTGCTAAGTGCAGCGCATCATGGGCAATAGGCTGATCCCAGTCGTCATAGGGAATAGAAACATAGACAGGACCCTTAGCAGGCGACATAGCTAAGTGAAGTGCACGACTAATGGCATGGGGCACCTCTTGAGCACTAAGTGGTTCGTAACTATCTTTCACTAGTGGCATTGGTAACATGACTGCACTTGAATTTTTTAACAATGGGTCGGAATACACCATCGTCCGCGCCTGTTGGCCAGCAGTCACCACTAGCGGGGCATGTGAATTAACTGAGTTGCTTAGAGCCCCCATAGCATTACCAGTACCTGCCGCGGCATGCAGGTTAACGAAACCTGGTAACCCTGTAGCCTGAGCGTATCCTTCAGCCATACCTATTGCGACGCCTTCATGCAGGCACAGAATATAATCAAAGTCCTCTGGAAACTCTTTGAGAAAATTGAGCTCGTTGGAGCCAGGGTTTCCAAATACCTTGTTAACACCATGCTCTCTAAGTATTTGATAAACAGAATCTTTTACAGTTGAATACGAAGTATTTTTCACTAGAATTAATCTCATTTATTTTATTTAATCTCAACATATCACCGGCTATTAATTTGAACAAATAAATACTTTTTGGTACTTTATATAGATATCATCTATATCAAGGAAGGCCCTGATGAGTCCAAAAGTTGACTTAAACCTTATTAAGATTTTTTTGGCAATATATGAAACAGGAAGCGTAAGTGGAGCGGCAAAAAGGGTTCACCTTACACAGCCATCAATTAGCTATTCATTATCCCGACTGCGTTCTCTTTTGCATGACCCCTTGTTTCATCGGACACGAGATGGAATGCAGCCAACTTTTTCGGCAGATAAACTTTACGAAACGTTCCGCACTTCTTTAATGAATATTGAACTTGCAATCGCATCGACCAGGGAATTCAACCCCCTAATATCCCGACGAACTTTTAGAATTGCTCTATCAGACTTAGGAGAAGTTTTCCTTCTGCCTATATTAATGAAAAAACTTCGTACTCTAGCACCTAACATTTCCATTGAAGTAGTCTCTATGGAAGTAAATAAAGTTGAGGATTGGCTATTAAAAGGGCGTATCGATGCAGCCGTTGGAAACCTAACCTTTCTTAAAGGAAAAGTGAATTATTTATCAATTTTTGAAGAATTTTACACTTGTCTTGTCTGCGCAAAACACCCAAGAATCGGCAAGCAACTTACATTGGATCAGTTCCTCAATGAGCATCATGTAAGCGTATCACGAACAACAGGGCATTCAATTGTTGAAGATATACTAAAGGAAATAGAAATTTCTCGCCACGTATCACTTAAGATTCCACACTTTTCAGTATTACCTAGCATTATACCCGACAGCGAAGTGATTGTTTGTCTACCTAGCAGGGTCGCTGGAATGTTCGCCAAAAACGGAAACACAAGGGTTATGGAGATCCCCTTAGACCTTCCAACGTTTGAAGTTGGCGTTTATTGGGAAAATCAGCTTGAAGATACGGTAGCACAACAGTGGCTCACCCACACTATTCACCGAGAACTTTCAAACATCTAGAACACTAATAAAAATAATATCAACTGATATAGCGATTAGTTGTTAATTTTATTTCAATCGGATTTAACAAGTCACGCTTTAAAAATTCTCATAGTACCCTTTCAAAACTTTAAATGCATTACAAAATAAAAATATTTAAAGCATAATTACAAAGATAAAAGCAACCATACTAGTACTTGGTTAATTTTCATGCTCCTTGGTTTCGCTAGCTTTACAGCTTATTTACTCGACATCTTTATATATACCATTCTTAAAAAAGACCCGTACTGCAAAAGCACCCACGGGCCAAGGAGGTTACCTATAACCAATTTAAAAATACGGCTTAACGTTAGCTGATTTTGTTAGCAGCCTGACGGGTAAAAATAAACTCGAAGTCCTTGGTTTCAAAGATGGCCGAGACAACAATGCCCAAGACTAATGCCCAGAACGTGGCCCCTATTCCGAGAATCTGAATACCGGATGCGGCAATCAGAAAAGCGAACAACGCGCCTATTTCGTGCTTCTTTCCAGAAAAAGCGATAGCCATTGACGAGGTGATCACACGCATGAGTGCCAACCCAGCGATAATGGCAATAAAGTAGCGCGGTGTTGCCTCCAGTAGGCTGACTACGTAACCGTAGAAAGGCGCGGCGACCACGAAGATAGCCCCGGCAATCACCGCCGCGACCCAACGCTTGTCATGACTCCCCGCCTCCGGCGAAGCGCAAACACCGGTCATCGGCGCCGCGATACAAGTGCTATGTAGATTGAAAAATGACGACACCATGGTACCTAAGCCACCCACGGCGGTAATCGCGTTAGCCGGGGCATCTTTGTAGCCCATGCCTTTCACTAAGCCGACACCTGCCGGTGTTTCCATACCGACCAAAATAATGGCAAGTGGAAGACCATAGGTTAGAAAAGCCCCAAGAGTAAACTCAGGCACGATGAACTCAGGAAAGCGGATCGTTGCTTCGATACCAGACAGGTCAACGCCGGTTGCCATCAAGTACAGAATGCCTGCCAGCATCGCCACAATCAGCGGTGGAATCTTACGAAACAGCCGTGCAGAGATAAAGAAAGCCAGGATCATGATAGAGGCTGGCACAATGGCACTCTCCAGCGGCTTTACCATGTTGAGGCCAAAACTAAGCAGCATACCGCCTACCATGCCCATTACTATCGGCATCGGTATCAAACGCATGACGATGCCCATCACACCGGTAACACCAGCGACCAGCGTGATAGCCCCTGCAATCAAACTTGCTCCTAAGGCGGCCTCTAAACCTATTACAGGAATGACCGCTGCAAACATTAACGCTCCGGGGATGGAGTTCGCCATCGGGAGCGGCAAGCGGTAGTAAGCGGGCATGAAAAGCCCAAACAAGCCATTGATCATCAGGTAGCTGATGACCCATATCATAATAAAGGAAGAGTCGAGGCCAGCAGAGGTGCCGGCGCTAATGTGAACGACCCCAACGCTGAGCCCTAAAATTCCCGCGACTAAGCCTGTACTGGCATTGTCAGCATTGAGGTCACGCAGGAAATCGCGGGGCGCATACCTTAGGCTGACGCCTTTCTCAATATGTTTCACGGTTTGCTCCAGGGAATTACTGTATTTAGAGTTACCATTGATACTTCTTTAGCGTTGCCTTAGATGATTTGCTAATAGCCCTGGTCGCCACCGCCCACTGGCAGCACGCTGCCGGTGATGTAGCTCGCCTCATCGGAGGCCAGGAACAGAATCGGCGCGGCCATCTCGTCGAGCGTGCCGTAGCGTTTCATCAGGCAACTCTGCTTGGTCTGGTCGATATGCGCCTGGAACCATGCCCGTTCGGTATCGTTGCTAGGCTCGGGCGTGCCGCGGGAGATCCGGCGCGGCGGTGCTTCGGTGCCCCCGATGGCAGCAGCCGCCACGCGGATGCCAGCATCAGCGTACTCGAAGGCCAGCGACTCGGTCAGCGCATTGACACCTCCCTTGGCCGCCGAGTAAGGGATCCGATGGATGCCCCGCGCCGCCACTGAAGAAACATTGACGATCACGCCGCTGCCCTGCGCTACCATGGTTGGCAGTGCTGCGCGACAGCACCAAAGCGTAGGCATTAAAGAGCGATTGATCTCTGCGGTAATTTGCGCTTCAGTAAACTCGGTAAAAGGCTTGAAGTTAATCGCACCGCCTACGTTGTTAACCAGAATATCGATACGTCCAAAGTGAGAGAGCGTCTCCTGCATCACTTTATCGGCACCTTCCCAGGTCTCCATATCCGCTTGTACCGCGATCACTTCACACCCCTGCTGGCTGATTCCAGCCACCACTTCATGGATGTAATCAGCGCGATCTACCAGAACTAAACGTGCCTCTTCCGCGGCTGCGCGCTCAGCAACTCGCTGCCCAATTCCTTGAGCAGCACCGGTAATCACCATTACTTTACCTTGAAAGCGGTGTGTCATGATGCGCTCCCTGCTTCGTTGGGGGTGAACTTCTCATAGTGGAAGCTTTGCGGCTCAATCCCTTCAGCGTCGAAGTACTTGAGAACGGCATCTACCATCGGGGGTGGACCACATAAGTAAACGTCGACATCGCCGTCATGCATTACGCTGGCGTCCATATGGTGCGTCACATACCCTTTACGCGGATGTTCGCTGGCTTCGTCGACTACGACGGTGGAATAACTGAAGCTTGGTAATTTCTCGGCGAAGGCATCTAGTGCGTCGGTTTTGACCAGATGATCATCTTTATTGGCACCGTAAATCATATGTATCGGCGCATCACAGCCCTTCTCGACCATCTGTTCAAGCATGGAGAGGAACGGCGCCAAGCCCGTGCCGCCAGCCAACATAAGGACCGGTCGCGTCACTTCGCGTAGATAGAAGCTACCCAGCGGACCGGTCAGCGTAAGCTTGTCGCCCACCGCCGCACGCTCAGTCAAGTAACTACTCATTACCCCATGGGGAATATTACGAATTAAAAAAGTGGCGCGCTTATCACCGGGCTGTGAGCTAAAGGAATAGGAGCGGTGTACCTCAGTACCAGGAACATCAATATGGATGTACTGACCCGGTAAAAAGGCGAGGCCCTCTTCATCATCCAGATCGACCGCCAGTTCAATGCTGTCTTCGGAGAGCTGCTCAACCGCTGCTATCGTGCCCTCGAATTTGCCCACCTGTGTTTTACACAGCGTGGAGGCGACCGGCACTTGGATAACGCAGTCCGAAGAAGGCACCATTTGGCAAGTAAGTACCTGCCCTTCAGCGGCCTCCTCATCAGAAAGCGCGTCCTCTAGGTACTCATCGCCCATGTCGAATTCGCCCTGCTCGCAATGCCCCTTGCAGGTACCGCACACGCCGTCCGAGCAGTCCATCGGCAGGTTCACTTTCTGCCGGTACGCGGCATCAAGTACGGTTTCTCCCTCTTTACAGCCAATAAAGCGGGTCACGCCGTCTTCAAAATTGAGGGCAATGGTATAACTCATGATGAAATCTCCTCTCCCATCCGGTCACACGTGATAAACGTCGATAACCTGATGGATATAGTCGTTATTCAGCTGCACGACCTTTCTTGTGATCAACGGACTCTCTCCCGACACGTCCAGGGTGTAGAACGAGGTGCCGAAGAAGCTGTCGGTCTTCTTGTAACGGTGGTTCAGCGTGTGCCAGTTAAACCGTAGGTTTACCGTGTCACCCTCTTGCGACAGGATTTCCAGGTTGGTGATCTGATGGGTGGTGCGCGGTTCCGGCGTGCTCGCCCCGCTGCGCTCGGTCTTGATCCGATACACCCGGTCTTCCAGCCCTTCGCGGTTGGGGTAGTAGATCAGCGAGATTTCGCTGTGCGGGTCGCGTGTCAGTTGATCATCATCATCCCAGGCCGGCATCCAGAACTCGGCGTCCTTACGGTATAACGTGAGCCACTCATCCCATTCCCGGTCGTCCAGCAGACGCGCTTCGCGGTATAGGAAGGCTTGGATCTCGTGATAGCTAATGCTCATGTCACTTCTCTCCTCTCGTCAGGCGCGGGGCGCTTAGGCGGACGCGGTGGCGATAAACTGACTGCGCTCTTTGTTGATGGCGCGCAGCATTTCGTCGACCCAGTGCTTGTGGTGCAGCACGTAGAGCCCTTCGTCTTCCGGCGAGGCGCCACTGAGCAGGGGTTTCATGTCGATCGCTTGGGCCGTTTCGTCGGCGCCTTCGATCCACTGTTGGGCCCCGCGGGAGAGGTCGTTCCATTCGGCCAGGGCGCCGTTGTAACCTTCCTGACAGGCGCGGAACTCTTCGAGGTCGTCGGGCGTGCCCATGCCGGAGACGTTGAAGAAGTCTTCGTACTGGCGGATACGCACACGCCGGTCCTCGGCGGATTCGCCTTTGGGCGCGAAGCAGTAAATCGTCACTTCGGTCTTGTCCACGGCGATGGGACGGATCACGCGGATTTGCGTGGAGAACTGGTCCATCAGGTAGACGTTGGGGTAGAGGCAGAGGTTGCGCGTCTGGTTGACGATCGAGTCGGCGCGGGCGTCGCCCAGCTGCTCCTGGATCCAGTCCTTATGTTGATAGACCGGACGGACTTCCGGGTTGAGCAATCGGGTCCACAGCATCATGTGGCCGTTGTCGTAGGAGTAGAAGCCGCCTTTGCTCTTCGACCAGCCGTCGGCGTCCACCGCTTTGGTGCCGCCGGCGTCGTAGTTGCGGCGCTCCATGGTGGAGGCGTAGTTCCAGTGCACGGAGCTGACGTGGTAACCGTCGGCGCCGTTTTCGGCCTGCAGTTTCCAGTTGCCGGTGTAGGTGTAGGACGAGGTGCCGCGCAGGATCTCCAGGCCTTCGGGGGCTTGATCGACGATGTTGTCGATGACCTTGGTGGTTTCGCCCAGGTGTTGTTCGAGCGATTGAACGTCGTCGCTCAGGCTGCCGAACAGGAAGCCTTTGTAGTTCTCAAAGCGTGGCAGGCGCTTGAGGTTGTGGGAGCCGTCCTGTTTGAACTGGTCGGGATAGGCGCCGTTCTTTTCGTTCTTGGCTTTGAGCAGTTGGCCGTCGTTTTTGAACGTCCAGCCGTGGAACGGGCAGGTAAACGTGCCTTTGTTGCCGCGTTTGCGGCGACACAGCGTGGCGCCACGGTGGGCGCAGGCGTTGATCAGGCCGTGCAGTTCACCCTGCTTGTCGCGGGTGATAATGATCGGTTGGCGACCCATGGTGACGGTCATGTAGTCACCCGGCTCGGCGACCTGGCTCTCGTGGGCCAGGAACAGCCAGTTGCCTTCGAAGATGTGCTTCATCTCCAACTCGAAGAAGGCGGGGTCGGTGAACATGCTGCGGTGGCAGCGGAAGATGCCTTGGGCGGGGTCGTCTTGGACGGCGCCGCGCACGCGGGTTTCGAGCTGATCAAGCTGCGTAGTCATGATCTCTCTCCTCGTATTGATGATGTCGCGCTGATATCTCTTGCGAAGGCGGGCCAAGGGGAAGGCCCGCCTTGCTCAAGGTATGAGGGTTATACCTTGGCGGTACCGGCGAGCTGGCTGGCGAGATCCTGCTCGTCTTCCTTGGCCCGCGGGCGGGCATGACGCACCTGCAGTTCGGGCGCCTCGGCGGGGGCCAGCGCCACATCGAACACCACGTGGGAGTAAGGGCCGTCCAGGTCGCGCTTGGCGATTTCGGCCGGGTCCTCGATCCGCTCGGCGGGGATAACCAGCTCTTCGCGGGTGGCAAAGGCGAAGTCGTCAAAGGTGTAGGGGTCGCCCGCCAGGTTGATCTGGGTGGTCAGGTGCTGGTGACCGGGGGCGGAAACGAAGTAGTGGATATGCGCCGGGCGCTCGCCGTGGCGACCCAGTGATTTGAGCACCACATCGGTCGGTGCGCCTTCGGGCACGCCGTAGCCGGAGGGAATGATGCTGCGCGCCGTGTAGCGGCCGTCACTGTCGGTATAAATCGTGCGGCGCAGGTTGTACTCGGATTGCGAGGGGTCGAAGAACGAGTAGCCGCCCTGGGAGTTGGCGTGCCAGATCTCGACCTTGGCGCCAGCAATCGGGGTACCGTCGACGTCGCGTACCTGGCCGGTCAGCCACATGGTCTCGCCCTCGGTCGCTTCATCGTCCAGGCGGGCAAAGCCTTCGGCTTCCGGGGCACCGGCGACATACAGCGGGCCTTCGATGGTGCGGGGGGTGCCGCCGACGCGCTTGGCTTCAGCGTCAATGGCGTCATGGCGCATATCGAGGAAGTGGTCAAAACCTAGCCCTGGCGAGAGCAGGCCAAACTGGGTCTGGCTACCCAGGGCATTGAGCAGATTAACCCCTGCCCAGTACTCTTCTTCGGTAACGTCGAAGTCGTCGATCAGCTTGAACAGGTCGCCGACCAGGCGATGGACGATCTGCTTGGCACGGTCATTGCCACCGGCTTGGTCAAAACCAGCAACGGTTTTGACGAATTCTTGGACTTCGGGGGTATCGAATATCTTTACGGTCATGGTGAAACTCTCTGTTTGTTATAGAGTGTTGTTGTAGTCATATGATCTGGCGTGTTACGTGGAGAATTAGCTGTCGTCGTCGCGCACTGAAGAGGGGTGCCGACACAGCGGTTTGACACTGATCTCCATATAAGGGAAGAGCGGCAGATTGCTGACCAGCTCTTGCAGCTCGGCGTTGTCTTCGACGTCAAAAATACTGACGTTTGAGTAGCTGCCCGCCACGCGCCACAAGTGGCGCCATTTGCCCTGACGCTGCAGATCTTGGGAATACGCCTTTTCAGTCGCTTTAATGTTAGCCGCTTGCTCGGTTGGCATATCGGTCGGCAATTTAACGGTCATCTCTACTTGAAACAGCATAGGTCTCTCCTCTTTGATCGCGAGCAACGCAAACGTTGGCTTTATTTATGTCGCTTTTATTACGTGACTTTTACTTCCGTGAATAATGCGCCAATTTATCTTCATCTAAGGTAATACCCAGCCCAGCTCCCTGCGGCAGTGCTACCCCGAACTCGGTGAAGTTGAGGGGCTCGATGACAATGTCATCTTTCAACAGCAGCGGGCCGAACATTTCCGTGCCCCAGGCCATTTCCGGTAGTGTCGCCCAGGCGTGAAGTGAGGCGGCCGTTCCGATGGTGCCCTCCAGCAATGTGCCACCATACAAGCCAATCCCCGCTGCCTGAGCGACATGAGCCAGCTCCAGCACACCATGAATCCCCCCAGACTTAGCAATCTTCAAGGCGAAGGCACCGCTAAAGCCGCTACATACAAGATCGAGCCCGTCGCGGGCATCCTGCACGGCCTCGTCAGCGAGCATGGGCACGTTGAAGCGGTTAGCCAAGCGAACTAAGCCGGCATGTTCACGAGCGCCAATGGGCTGTTCAATTAATTCAATACCGGCATCCTGCAGTACCTGAATACCACGGACAGCCGTGGCCTCATCCCAGGCTTGGTTAACATCAACGCGCACGCTGGCACGATCACCCAGCGCCTCTTTTATCGCCGCCACGTGGCGTACATCCTGATCAACCGGATTGGCGCCAATTTTAAGCTTGAAGTCGCAATGTCGACGCTGCTCTAAACGCAGCAGCGCCTCATCAATATCCTTGTCGGTATCGCCGCTAGCCAGGGTCCAAAGCACGGGCAAATGGTCTTGGCATGCGCCGCCGAGCAGTTCGGCAACACTCAACCCAAGACGCTTACCCTGAGCATCCAATAAGGCTGTCTCTAGCGCAGATTTAGCGATCATGTTGCCGCGAGCGTGCCGGTTAAGCCGGGCGCGTAGCTGATGAACGTTGTTAGATGGCTGACCTATCAGCAGAGGGGCTAGGTAAGTATCAATATTGCGCTTAATACTCTCAGGACTTTCTGGCCCATAAGCGAGGCCACCAATAGTGGTGCCTTCGCCGAGCCCTTCGATACCGTCAGAGTGGCGCATGCGCACAATGACCAGGGTTTGGCAAGCCATGGTGGTCATGGAAAGCTTGTGAGGGCGGATGGTCGGCAAATCGACCAGTAATGTCTCAATGTGTTGGATGACGGTTGACATGCAGGCTCCGGCGTCTGGCAATCGTTGACTTGAAGTCAGTTTGATTGCGCTAGGAAGACGGAACCAATATTGTTTAGGTGCTTGGCCATACCGAGGAGGTATCACCAACAGTTAGTAATCGCGATAATTTTAATTTTCAGACATCATTATCCACCTCTTACTTCATCTGCCTTCAAGCTTCACATCTACTTTTATCACAATATTTTATATTTGTTATTAACAGCTTAGGTATAATTCTAGGCCCACAGCAATATGTCATTACACATGGGGCGGCATAATTTATGAGAAACCAACCTGACCTTTTACACTTAATTTCTCTGCTACTAACTATTAACGGATCTGTAAATTTGAAACCCTAAGCTCAAGCGCCACTTACAGAGATAACCTAATTTCCATAAACCATGCTGGATTGAGTATCTTTTGCGACAAAAGAATAAGCCTAGGGATGAGAATGTAGAGGTGACAAAAAGAAAAGTAGCATGACTAACACCTCAGGCGTTAGCCACGCTCCCCATAAGGACCGTTTTTTACTTAGGGCTCACTCACATCTGGCAATCAGTGTCTGGTGACTCAAGTAGCTCATGCGCCACCGATAATACCTCATGGCGACCATCGCGGATCTCGCGCAAGTAGATATTCTGGATGGGGTGGTGTGATTCAGAGAAGCGCAACGGCCCCCGTGGACTCTGTAACTCTACGGCGGCTAGTGCTTCAATTAATGCATCGCGGTCGGTGGTGTCACCTCCTACAGCATCAAGTGCTTGTATGAGCATGGCTCCCGTATCGTATCCATGCACCGCATAGGCATCAGGCATTTCACCGTAAGCCTCTTGATAAGCGGATACGAAACTCTGGTTTTCTTCACTTTCCAGCGTTTCCGCATAGTGCAGCGTCGTCAACACGCCTTCACCTGCGCCTCCCAATGCTGCCAAATTACCTTCGGTCATAAAGCCAGAGCCCAATAAGGGAGTATTTTCTTTAAGTCCGGCCGCAGCGTAGTCACGCACAAAGCTGACGCCACCTCCACCTGCAAAAAAGGTATAAACCGCGTCAGGGTCAAGGCTGGCAATTTGCGTTAAGTAACTTTGAAACTCAGTGCTGGGAAAAGGAACCAAAATTTGTTCGATGATCTCACCACCGGCTTCAGTAAACGCCTCCTCAAAGGCCGCGAGATCCTCTTTGCCACCGGCATAATCCCAAGTAATCGTTACCATCTCACGGTGGCCACGATCGTAGGCAACTTTTCCCATGGGGTAGCTGTCCTGCCACATGTTATGCGAAGTGCGAAAGACGTTGGGCATGCAAAGTTCATTAGTTGCCGCTCCCAAACCGGCATTGGGAATAATAGTAATAGCGCCGGTTTGCTTGGCCACCCGAAGCATCCCCATGGCTACACCAGAGTGAACAGGGCCAATAACAAAATCGACCTTATCGCTGTTCACTAAACGGCTCATATTCTGGGGCGCCTTTGAGGGATTAGCTTCTGAATCAAGCTCAACATACTCGACGTCGCGCCCCCCAAGTTGCCCCTCTTGTTGGTCTATAGCGAGTTTCAAACCATTGGTAATAGCCTCGCCCAGCGCCGTGTAGGTACCCGTATAGGGCAGCATTAAACCTAGCTTTACAGGCTCGCCATCTTCAGCCATCGCGAGTTGCCCTGCCAGCAAAAAGCCTGCCCCAAGTAACGACGTCAGTGTTGTATTATTTGTTTTCATCGTTGCACTCTTTGTTGTAGTTCGTCTTTATAAAAGAAGTTATTGCTTTAAATGAGTAGCTTTTGGTTCACCTTCAGTTCTCGCTTGTTGCAAACTTCAAGCTATTTTTAGCGGCAATCACATCGTCGTGTGGGTCATGATTCCACAGCCACTCGAAGCGGCTTTCCAGATTGTTAATTAGCTCGGCTTCATCGTCACCGATGCCAACACCTGCATATTCGTAGACATCCCCGGCTTCATGCGATGTTCGTTGCACCTTACAGGTACGCGCGTGGCGTACCTGCTCAAAAGCAGACAAGACCTCGCTCACATTGTCGCGATTGCAGCTAACATCGGTTAAAAGGCTGGCCAGTACATAGGCATCTTCCAGTGCCTGACCGGCCCCAGCCCCCTGATGCGGCACCAACGCATGGGCGGCATCACCAACAATCAATACGCGATCACGGTGGTAACGAGCCAATTCAGGTAACTCATGCAGTGCCCAACGTGTTGGCTCAGGAATGCATTCAAGAATCGCTTGGCAGGCGGGGCTCCAGTCCTCGAAAACTTTTAGCATCTCCTCCTGGCTGACGGCTTGAACCCACTCCTCACCTTCCGGCAACGTAGGATTGGGTGTAGAACGATCAGTAATAAAGGCGACAACGTTAACCAATTGCGACTGCTTAACCGGGAACGTCAGGATATGGCGATCTTTACCAAGATACATCTGAGGTACCAGTGCCAGCCGCTTCTCACTGCCTTTTGCCTGTAGGGCCGCCTCTAGCTCGCTGGTAGGAACCATGCCCCGATAAGCGTATGTACCACTCCAAAATGGGGTGATCTCCCCGTACTGCTCTGGGGGTAAGACATGATGGCGTACTGCAGACTTAATACCATCAAAGCCTATTATCACGTCACCGGTAAAGCGTGTACCATCATCAAAGTAGGCCGTTGCGCTATCAGCATCTTGCTGAACTTCAATACAACGCTTGCCGAAGTGAGCGATGCCCTCTGGCAGGTTGGCAACGATAGCATCTAGGAAATCGGCACGGTGTACCGAAGATTGACCAACACCTGGGGCTAGGCTGGCGGTTAGGTAAGTATCATCCCTGCCATGGCGCCATTCAAACCACACATCCTCATAGGGGGCTGGCGACGCGTCGGCAATACGCTGATAGGGAGCCTCCAGACCCAGCCGTTGAATAGCTTTCACCGCATTAGGACCAAAAGAGACCCCAGCACCAATCTCGGAAAACTGCGGAGCGGCTTCAAATAGTTGAACATCGAGGTGACTATCGCGGGATAGCGCGACGGCAAAAGCCACCCCACCGATACCACCACCCACAATACCAATCGAAAGGGTTTTTTGCTCTGTGTTTGCTACCATATTTTCACTCTGCTCGGGGACTTATCATTATCATGTTGAGCGCCAACGCTCTGCCCCTAACGCTATCCATGTGAACACGTAGCTACCACACAGTCTCTTTTATTTAGACTATAAAGGACACTAATAATAAGATGAAACAAAGAGTTAAGATAACTACCTTTAGCGGATATAGACTATTGTCGACCAAACAACCGGGGGCATATTGATGGTTCAGCTTGCCAATATCGACCTCAATTTGCTGGTTGTTTTCGACCTGTTGTATCAAGAGCAAAATACGCAGCGGGTCGCGCTACGCCTAGGCATTACACAACCGGCAGTGAGTCATGCGTTAAAGCGTTTACGCTACTTATTGGATGACGAACTCTTCGAGCGTACCTCTCAAGGGCTCCAGCCAACGCCACGTGCCAGCCAGCTTCATCCCGGCATTGCAGATGCATTAGCAAGAGTGAGTAGCACGCTGAACCTGCAGGACGTTTTTAATCCTGAGCTGAGTGAGCGCACATTTAATCTCAATATGACCGATATTGGAGAAATTGTGTTTCTCCCGCGCTTACTGCAGCACTTCTCGCAAGCAGCACCAGGCGTATCGCTTAATACAGTACGCAGCCACAACAATGACTTGAAATACGAAATGGAAGAGGGCCAGATTGATCTGGCTGTTGGTCTTATTCCTCAGCTTGGTGCTGGTTTCTACCAACAGCGATTATTTGTCCAACGCTATGTTTGCCTCATGCGCCACGATCATCCGCTCGCCACAAGCGATTTTAGCCTAGAGGATTTTCGCACAGCCTCTCATGCCGTCGTTATTGCACAAGGAACCGGCCATGGCATTATCGAAGCACAACTTGCTCGCGCAGGGGTCGATCGTCCTGTCAGGTTAACACTACCGAATTTCGCAGCCGTTCCCTATATTGTCAGTAGCAGCGATCTTGTAGTGACGGTGACCGACAAATTAGCCGAGGCAACGAGAAAGCGCTTCGGGCTAACTGTTCGTGAACACCCTCTAGTGTTCCCTGAAATTGCGATCAACCTCTTCTGGCACCGTCGTTTTCATCAAGACCCCGGCAACCGCTGGCTACGTGGGCTGATGTTTTCCATGTTCTCTGAATAGATGTCATTAGGAGCTGGGCTTTGCCCACGCTGCGCGAGTGCTATGAGCAGCCGTTTTGTTGGTAATCTTCCAAGCGCCGTTGATTTTCAACAGAGCAATCACATCGACCCAAGAATCCTCAAGATTCTCGCTGTTATCAAAGCCTAGCAACACGCTGGCGACTTCCCCAGCCTGCGTCACGGCGATAAAGCGGCTCTTAACCGCGCGGTGGCTAGCCGCCCAGCGCTCGAAACGATCACTAATCAAGTCTGTCGCCAAGGTTCCCTCTGCATCCAGCGCAAAAATCCACGCATCCTGATGAAACGCTTCCTCCAGCTTTTCTCTACCGCCTTGAAAGCCATCCACATAAAGCTGCACGACGCGCTTAATCTCATCGATTTCAGGTGCATTACCCACCACTGTGATATTTGGCATACTTTAACTCCTGCTTATTAACCGTCGGTTTGTATTGTTTATAACCCAAGCATTTCACGCGCCTGGTGCCAGTTAGCTACCGGGCGCTCATACTTTTCGCACAGTGCCACGGTACGCTCGACCAGCGCGGCGTTGGAAGGTGCCAGCATATCGCTGTTCAAGCGCACGTTATCTTCTAGCCCTGTACGAGTATGACCGCCAGCGGCTATCGACCACTCGTTGAGCAGGAATTGGTTGGCACCGATGCCTGCCCCGCACCACTGCGCATCCGGCGCAAGCCGTTTGAGCGTCTCTATATAAAAATCAAAGGTGGGTTTGTCAGCTGGCATGGCGTTTTTAACACCCATGACAAACTGTACGTAGAGCGGTGCTTTCAATTTTCCCTGCTTGGAGAGCGCAACCGCCTGGTGGATATGCGACAAATCAAACGCTTCGATTTCGGGCTTAATGCCGTACTTGAGCATCTCATCGGCAAGCCACTCCACCAGCTGCGGCGGGTTCTCGTAAACACGATTGGGGAAATTGTTGGAGCCCACAGAAAGGCTGGCCATATCGGGCTTGAGCGGTAGCATCCCGCCGCGGGCTTCTCCTGCGCCAGAGCGGCCACCAGTGGAGAGTTGAATTATCATGCCGGGACAGTGTTTTTTGAGCCCTTCCATTAGGCGGCCAAACTTCTCAGGGTCGGAGGAAGGTGTTTGATCATCATTACGCACATGACAATGGGCAATGCTAGCACCCGCCTCAAAAGCGGCCTGTGTGCTTTCAATCTGCTCATCAACCGTGATAGGCACGGCAGGGTTATTTTCTTTGCGGGGTAAGCTACCGGTAATAGCAACGCAGATAATGCAGGGCTGAGACATGGAAAACCTCTTTTGTTCTTATTGCGAACATTACTTTGCATTACGAACAAAATAGGCTAGATACCTCTGATCGTCAAACGCTTACTTCACAATGGGGATACCACTACAGAACAGAAGATGAGTGCTATTTCTAAATAAAAAAAACATCGTTAACCATGCACCAAAGCGGAAAAAGCCCAAGCGAAGGGTTAGGTAAGGATAGTATCGAGAAGGGCTGAGGTTGCTTACAGGGCGTTTAGGTTATGAAACATTCTGCTCAAGCATTGATTGATGTGAATAATATCTTGCTTACTGAAGTCGGCAAATGCTTTTTCCACCAAACGGCTGGTGACTTGTCTAGCAATATCCAGGTTTGCCTCACCCGCATCCGTTAGTTCTACTTCAGTTACACGTCCATCTTGCGGGCTGGCTTCTGTTTTAAGTAAACCTGCCTCTTGCATGCGATATACAATTTTTGTCGTGGTTGACAATTTTGCAACAGCGTGTACTGATATATCCGACATGCTAAGGCGCCCATGTTCATGTAGGATCATAAGGATACGCCACTTAGACGAACTGAGCCCGTGTGGCTTCAGTAATGAATCGACATCAGCGCTGTATTTAGCATTCAGCCTTGCGACCCAATAAAAAGGAAAATCACGCGAGCGAAATTCATCGGCAAGAGGAAAAAAGGAAGAAGATAATTCATCCTTGTCGACCATAAGAAGCACGCCATCCAAAAAAATAGTAGATTATTCTAGCATATATCTATTCGTGTGTAAGCGCTTGTGGCCTCTACGAATAGAGCACGCTATCAACTGGCTCGGCCGATAATACCTCGGCTTTACACCCCAAAACCATCACCTGCTTGGTGTATTGTTGAGGTGAACCATGGGTACAACATCGTTTCTGCTGCAGAAGCACGATATCCTGCGAACCGATTCACAAGATGTCATTCGCGAGCATGTCACCCACTACCTATGCTCACATCGCATGCGTTTGTTTGATGGGCCGCGCCTTGCCTCACGCTTGAGTGCCGTCAGCTTCGACCAATTGGCCATTATCGAACTACAATATGGAGCCAATGTCGAAATTGACCCTGTCGAAGAGTCAAACGTTTATCTGTTTCGTATCACTCTCGAAGGTCAGGGAACCATCGTATACGCTGACCGTCAGGTAAGTATGGTTCAAGGAGGTGTTACCGTCACATCCCCTTGTCAACGCGTCCTCATTCAAACCTCTCCGAACTGCCATAACATCATCGTTCGAGTACCGCGCCATCAGTTGGAACAACGCCTGTCGAGTCGGCTCGGGCAGCGCATTGATCTTCCGATCGTCTTTGATCACTCCTTTCCCGAGCATTACCCCGGCACAATATTTCTTCTGGATACCATTAAGTATTTTGCCCGTATCACCGACTCTCTTCACCAGCAAAACGCCCCACGCCAGCAGATCAAACTGATGGAAGACTACTTATATGACAGCCTCCTGGGACTGTTCATGAACAACTACAGTCAACGCTTGAGCGGTAACCCCTCCCTTCTTCCGCACTATATCAAAAGCGCTAAAATTCATATTGACCAGAATCTCAAGCAAGGTATCGAGCTCGAGACTCTGGCATCGAAAGTGGGGGTGTCAAAGCGCACACTCCAGTATGGTTTCCGGCAATTTATTGGACTCACTCCCAAAGCCTATTTCACTCAGCAACGCATGAAGAGCGTGCACCAAGCACTGCTTGCTGCCCACCGGGGGCACCGCGTCACTGATGTCATCATGCAACATGGGATCAACAGCCCAGGGCACTTCTCAGCCCAGTATAAGGAGGTCTATGGGATGACCCCCGTGCAAACACTACAGTCAAACCCTCAACATACTGCTGGGAATGAATTGACCAATATTTTGCCATGAAGCTATTATCTCCTCTGCTCCTATTCAGCCTCTGCGCGATACTCTTCTATCAGCTCACGCATTCTTTCTGCAAAAGCGTAAGCGGGCAGGCCCTGCTGCTCTGCGTCCGACAGAATAGTTTCGTTGACCGGAGCGAGCTGGTCATCCCAACGGCTAGCCTCATCATCGGTAAGCGTTATCACTTCAACATCTTCTTCCTGTTGCGCCCACTCAAGTGAACGCTGTATATGCTCATCGAGATATTGACCGGTGAAGGTTGCCATCTCCGGCGCCAAATCCTCGATAACCGCCTGTATATCATCAGGGAGCGCCTCCCACTTCTCTCTCGACATCAGCGCTGCAAAAATGGTGTTAGTTAAAGGATAGTCGGTCACGTACTTAGCCAAACGTGCAAACTGCATATCCATTAGCACTTCGCGAGAAGCCGCATACCCATCAATAATGCCGGACTGAAGTGCCTCTCCGGCATCGGCCTGGGACATACCTACTGCGGTTACCCCTAGTGCATCCAGCGCCCTGGAGTTATCGCCGGAGATTCTGATTTCCAGCCCCTCCAGATCTTCCAGTTGACGAATCGGCTCAATAGTCTGGAAATAAGCAGGCTCCGATGTAAAGGCGGTAATGACCTTGAACTCTTCGAGTTCGGGCATCTGGTCACCAAACTCTTGTATCAGTTGGTAAGTCATGCGGCTGGCGACCTCTGAATTGACGTCCTGACCGGTCAGACTCCCGGCCAAGTTAATCAGGGGAAAACGGCCCGGCTCGTAAGAGGTGGCGGAAAGCCCTATATCCGCAACACCATTTAACACCCCATCGTACATATTGCTGGCCGTAAGTAAGGAGCCCCCGGGGAAGAGGTCGACCTCGACACGACCATCGGTACGTTCATTGAGTTCTTTCGCCCAATGCTCCATTTGAATGGCCGGGAAGCTCTGTGCAGGGGCAAAGAAAGCGTAGCTGAGGGTAATCACTTGGTCGTCGTCGCTAGGCGCATCGGTTACTTCCTCCTTAGCATCACTACATCCCACCAGAGCCATTGCCGCTATTAGTGCCGTTAACGCTCCCACCTGTGTACTCGTTTTCATTATGACTATCCTCGGCGAAGGCCTACAGGAACAGCAGGGTTCCAATAGGCGCTTTATAGGCTGTGAAGGATTAATAACGGTTAGAGACTGTCGGCATCAGATCAAGTAGCTCAAGACGCTTTAGAAAAGCGTCGGAGCGCTGCCTGCGGTAGTTCGACAGATCGACCCCTGAGTAGTCGAAGAAGCCCACGCCATCTTGGAAGCCTCGACGCTGCTCTTGCATATTTCGGGTAATAACCTCAGGTGACTTAAAGCGGTTATCCAGCTTGTCGCATAGGTAGTTGGAGGCGTAGAAAAGCGTATCGCCACCGCCCCAATCAATGAACTCCAGCACCCCCAGCACCGAATAGCGCAATCCCAGCCCAACCCGAATAGCCACATCGATATCTTCGGCGCTGGCAACACCCTCCTCGACCATACGCGCGGCTTCATTCATGAGCAGCACCTGCAGGCGAGGAATGATGTAGCCCGGCGCCGCCTCACATAACACTGGTACTTTCCCTATCCCTTTAAGCACAGCGAAGAGCGCATCAACATAACGCTGCTCGGTATCCTTGCCCCGGCTTACCTCCACTAAGGGCATCAAATGGGCAGGATTAAGCCAGTGGGCGTTCATGAAACGGGCCGGATGGCTAACCATGCAGGCGAGTTCGGTGACCAAAAAAGTGGACGTCGTTGAGGCGATAACAGCCTCCTTATCCAAATGGCGGCTTGCCCAGGCCAGCCCTTGCTGCTTAATTTCGCTGACTTCAGGTAGTGCTTCGAAAACCAGACGGCTTCCCGTCACCATCTGCACCTGCCGGTCATCCACGATACGAAGTTGCTCCACCATTGAAGCGATCTGCTCTTCCTGAATGAGCCGCTTCTCCTGAAGATACTTGAGCTCCGTCACTAGCCTGCTGCGAGCCTGCTCATAATAGTGCTGACGCTCTTCAGGGCTGCGCGATTTGAAGTCAATCAGCACGACCTCCTTCCCAGCCAGAATGAATGAGAGGGCAATCCCCTCTCCCATTCTTCCTGCTCCCAAGACGATGATTTTGTCTTGCATGACGCGCTCTCCTCTATCGGTAGGTCAGGCCTGAATGCCATACGTCAATAAAGAGCGCATCTGCGCCTGGGAGAGCGAATCCAGTCCCAGCATTTCCAGCGTTCGGCCTTGGGCATAGAGATCTTGGCCTGTGATCGCCGAAGCAATACTCAAAAGCCCCTCCGCCACTGGTGTGGGCTGCCCCGCCCAGCGGCCAACCGACACGATGAAGGATAGCCCCATTCGTGTGTCTTCCAGCATGTAACGATGGCTATGAAGATCGATGTTTTCTCGCCAGTCGCCACTATCGGTCAATTTGCCGTGGGCGCCCCGGCCATACATCCACTCCTCTCCTTCGGAGGCATAGTGATTAGCAAGAGGAAAGTGGGAGGGCTTGTAACCCAGCTTTTCGCGCACGGCAATGCGTTCATTATCCAGCGCGGTGGTCACGCTTCGGATAGAAGGCTGGGTTCCTTCGTTGTGAATATCCCAGGCATCAAAATGCTCCAGCGGCCCCGCATTCATCATAATTAAAGGCGGATGGATAATAGGGCCAGCGTTCATTAAGGCGCCACTAAGGCCATCTTCGATAGGTTCAACACTGGGGTAGGCGTTTCGCAAGACAGAGAAGGCATGTGCTGACAGCTCGCTGGGGAATACGCCGGTGGGGAGCCGGGTTGCATAAACGCTGATAACCACCTTATTAGCACCGTGCTTACGCGCCAAATAAGGGAGCGTTCCCGTTTCACAGAAGGCCACTTGGCTGTCGTTGCCTGCTTTTCGCATCGCTCGGTGGAACAGGTAGCTGCCGAATGTACCTGGGGGTAGAAAGACCACCTGATCATCCCGTAGTAACGGCCCCAGTTGGTCGGCTAACGTGTCATGGGAGGTGGCGGGTAACGGCACAATCAGTAGCTCCGCCTGTTGCGTCGCCTCCGCCAGGCTATCTGTTAGAGATAGTTGATCCTTGTGAGTACCAATCTGAATACGCCGCTCGCCCTGCGCATCCTTAACGTCCAAATAGCCCAATTGACGCAACTCTTGCAGAGCATTGCCATCCCGCCTCCACAATGTCACGTCGAAACCTTTCTCCACCATCTCGATGGCTGCGGCATAGCAGCCATGTCCACCGCCAATAACGCTGACTTTCATGCTTATCTCCGTTTCTTGTTAACACCTTCAGGGTCATTAAACGGTATAGCGATAGAGCTACTGGCGGATATCCACAATGCGCAACCGATATTCAAAAAACGCAACTAATAACGACTCAATGAAACAGGCCGTCTATCGACAAAGCCAACCCCCTCACATATCCCCTTTCATGGAAGTGAGCCCTGTTAACCACTGTTCGAGGCGTCTAACGTATAGGGGTAGTGAGTGCACCAAGGCATGCACTTTTTTCACCAAAGTGCGCTTGAGTGGTGCTTTTCCAGAGAGAAGTGATGAAATGCATGCTTATCTCGACTATACCTAACAACTTTCGACTCGCTTTAAGCAATTAATAATTTAGGCTTTTTAAACGACTGGAACTCGACTTGCATTATTTTCAAATGGCAGCTGTTTACTTAACAATTTACTTTATTTTTCATGTGATGTTGAATGTTTATACGCTTCTTAGCGATTAGCATTTAACAAACAACAAAAGAGAGGGTGCTCCCCATGACGATCACCATGCACAAGAAACATGCGTTTTTGCAGCATCGGTCCTCACTGCTGCGTTTAAGCAGTCTCGTGGCGGGTGCGATGCTAAGTTCAGCGACGCTGGCTAGTGATATTAATCTCAATTACGCTTTCTTTGCTCCCGCTCAGACGTTTCCCGGTGTGCAGATGCAATTCTGGGCCGATGAACTCGAAAAACGCACTGAGGGGAAGGTCGAAGTCAGCACCTTTGCAGGGGGCACTCTGCTCACCGCCAGCAATATGCTGGATGGGGTACTTAATGGCGTCACCGATATTGGCCTTACGACGACTTCCTACGAACCTGCACGCTTTCCGTTACTGAATCTGATCGGGGATTTCAGCGGTATCGATGTCAACTCTGAAGTGGCCAGCCAAGTTGCCTACCAATTGGTGCGCGAGTTTCCCCAAGAACAGTTCGGTCTTGAAGATTTCAAAGTGATTACTGTGTTTACTTCCGAACCGGGGTATCTCCAGACGCGAGAACAGGTAAGCACGCTCGAAGATCTATCTGGCCTGGAAATTCGTGTGCCGGGAGAGTCCGACACCTTGCGCGCACTCGGGGCCGTACCGATTGGCATGTCTCAAGCTGAAACCGGCGAAGCGCTCCAGGCCGGCATTGTTCAAGGGGTAGCCTCTTCCCGCGAAACCCTGATGGACCTTCAGTACGCCCGCTATCTCGACTATATCGTGGACTACCCCCTATCTAATGTTGTGATGCTGGCAGTGATGAGCCGCCAACGCTGGGAGTCGCTGCCGGAAGATGTACAGCAGGTGATTGATGAGCTAGGCGCTGAAGCCTCTCAGTACGCCGGGCACTATCTTGATAATCATGTTCGCGAAGCCATCGCCTGGGCGCAGGCCAACCACGATTTGGAGGTTATCGCCCTGAGTGAGGAAGAGCAGAGTCGCTGGGCGGGACGTATTGAACCGCTCAATGAGCAGCGTATCGAGCAGGTTTCGGCGCAAGGCCTACCGGCAGCGGAACTATACGTCCGCATGCGGGCGTTAATCGAGCAATATCAGCAGTAATGTGAATAGATCGGTGGGCCGCCCATCGCCAGCTGTGAGGCAAACAGGCAGCCCATCTTCATGTCTCTCTTAGTCTTCATATCTCGTTTAGAAAGGGAGTGGACGTTCGGACTTGAGCTTGCGCACCATGGCAGCAAAGAACTCGTTGGCGAAGCCGCTTTCACGAATCAGTTCGGCGGTAAGGTCGGCACACTTCAGACTGATTGAGGTGTCGATTTCCACATCCTCGCCCCCCAATACCCCTGCTGCGCACTGGTTTTCCGCCGCACGCTGGACGGTCCACAATAGGAACAGCGCCTTCTCAATCGAGGACTCGCCCACGGCGATCCCATGGTTACGTAGTACCAGAACGTGCTTGTCCCCCAGGCTCTCCAGCATGCGCGTTTTCTCGTCGGCGAAGAGCGTGATACCTTCAAAATCATGGTACCCCACGCGGCCATAGAGCTGGGCACCGTAGAAATCGTGGTGAGTAAAGCCCTTTTTCTTCTGCACGATGGCCGAGATGGGAACGGTATGGGTATGCAGCAGGCAGTGGATATCCTCCCGCGCCCCGTGCACTGCGCTATGCAGAGCAAAGCCAGCGGGATTGGCGTTGTACTCAGAGACCTCAACCTTGTTGCCGTCCAGGTCGACCTTCAACAGATTAAGCGGTGTTACTTCCGTGTAGTTAAGGCCGAAGGGATTAACCAGATAATGATTGTCTGAGCCCGGCACTCGGGCAGATATATGGTTGAAAATGGTTTCCGTCCAGCCGAAGAAATCGACTAGATGGTAACAGTAGGCGAGTTTGAGGCGCTGCTGCCACTCCTCTTCGCTGCAGTGATCGGGTTTGAGAACGTTATTCGGCATGAGTAACGGCTTGATAGTCATCTAAGGATTCTCCTTGCCACCGTGGGCATGTGACTGACGAAGAGCGCTGTCTTCAAAGTATCGCGTAAGGTAAAGAATGGACTTGATGGTGGGGACGGGAATACTTCTCCGATCCGCCAATTCGATCACTCCCTCGACGATCGCCGCGAGCTCAAGGGTTCGCCCCTGTTGATAGTCCTGCAGCATAGAGGTTTTAACAGCCCCCATGCGCTCGCCAATATCCAGAAGCTGCTGCAGTGTCATCTCAAGCTGACTGCCATAGGCTTCTGCCGTAAGGCGTGTTTCATCAAAAAGTTGCCCAACGACCTTTCTGAGCGAGGGGTGGCTATATAGCTGTGCCAGGGTGCTACCTGTCATCACCGAAAGGGGGTTGGAAGTTAAATTAGCAGCGATTTTGCTCCATACGGCATCTCTTATACACTCTGTATGGCGCGTCGTGATGCCACCGTTCTCCAATACCTTAACAAGCGTTTCCAGACGACCATTCGCGGCGTCGGGCGTAGCGACTATATCGCCAACAATCAGTCGGGGCGGGGTATTTGAGATTGCAATGCCCGGTGCCTGCAGATACGCCGAAATATAGACGACACATCCGATGATGGCGCTGGCAGGAAGGCAGCGCACCAGCTCACCTTCAGGGTCTACCGCTTCTATGTGGGCTGTTTCTATAGGGGCTGTTTTTATAGGAGGTGTGTTGGCGGCACAAGGCTCCACGGCATCCATGAGTAACCACCATGGCGTACCGTTCACCATCGGCACTAGGCATGTGTGCTGATCGAAAAGAGGCTGCAGTTGTGGCAACAGGGAAGGTATAGAGTGAGCTTTAGTACACAGAAATACGATGTCTTGCTTACCGAGTTCACCACAATTATCCGTAGCAATGACGCTGGCGGTGTGTTGCCCCTGCTGATCGATGAGGCAAACACCCTTTCGCTTGATGGCTGCCAGAGAGTCGCCCCGAGCTAACACGCTGACGGTATACCCCGCCACTGCAAGGCGTGCCGCCAGGGTAGTACCAATAGCGCCGGCACCCACGATAGCTATTCTCGGGGAGACAATGGAGGGGAGCATTAGGTGCCTCCTTATGGATTCATTAACACCGACGCAGCAGGAAAGTCCGTTGCCCACCCCTCGTTCAATGGAGCGACAAACACATTTTCCGTCCGTGTACGGGTAATTAACCAGCGTCCGTCATCCTGCTTTCTAAAGGCGTTGTTAAGCCGCGATGAGCGCAGTAGTGAGCTACCATCAGAAAAAATCCACGGCTGGCAATGCACCCATTGTCCGGTCGCTGTATTGCCCGTGACGTGAATCTGTTCAGAGGTCAGGTAGTGCACATTCAGGAGTAATTTAGGATCTTTCTTTTGACCCCAAAAATTTTCAAAGTGTCGGCGGATAGCAATAGCCCCCTCCAGACGGCCAAACTGTCCGTCGTAATACTCACCAACCCCCTCCCACACCGCATCCTCGGCATAGAGCGCCATGATTTGATTGATGCGCTGCTCATCATTTTCGACCCCGTACTCCGGCATAGGGGTATCGCAAAGAAACATGTATCGCGCTTGGAGCCGCCGTATCTCTGACTCAGCTTCGAGTGTATCGACACGCTCAACGAGCCGCTGAAACTCTGCTACAGATACTTCGGTCATATCATTTTCCTCCTGGTGATAGCGTCATTTTCTACAGTTCGACGTGACTCTCCGTTGTTAGGGTGTGCCTAACTGTTCAATGACATGCGCAAGCCCCGATTTCATATGGTTCATATCCTCTTCGCTCACGCTATCGAATAATTTCTGCTCATGGTCCCGCGCCATCTGAAGCAGCTTGTGAGCTAACTCGCCACCTTCAGTGGTTAGGCTGAGATAGCGCTCGCTCCCCGTTTCATTTACCAATCCCCGGCGGGTCAAGCCGCTCAAAGTGTCTTCGCAATCCTCGAGGGGCTGGGCAACGCCCTGGGCAACCTGGGCGAGGGGCTGAGTGCCACTGTCGAGAAGCAGGGTCAGTATCCGCCACTCCTTTTCATTCACTCCCAGATGCCCCAGCCGGGGGTAGAAGTCCTGGCGATAGGCGGCAAGGGATTGGCGTAATAGGTAGAGAAAGTGCTGACCAAGCACCCCTTCGCCGGCACGACTCTCTTCCTCGGAAAGCATCATGGGGTGAGGCTCAGGCAACGCATAACGGCCACCGTGGAAGACCAACGACCCACGGCCATCCTGATAGTCGTACTTCAGCACCTCGCCCACAATGATGAAGTGATCGCCGCCTTCATATACCTGCCAGGTTCTGCACTCGAAATGTGCCACTGCACCGACTATGCGAGCACTCCCCCCGACGCCTTCTTCTACGTCAATATCCTTGAACTTGTTTTCGCCGCGCTGGGCGAATCGGTTGGAAATAGGCACTTGGTCACTGGCAAGTATATTGACGACAAAGTGCTCTGCCTGGCAGTAGACGTCTTTGCTGTAGGCGCCTTTATCAATACTCCAAAGGATCAGCGGCGGTGTCATGGAAACGGCATTGAAGCTACTGGCCGTCACCCCGTATTGCTCTCCTTTAGCATCCTTGGTGGTGATAACAGTGACGCCGGTAGCAAACTTGCCAAGGGCGTTTCTAAAATCTCTAGTATCGATACTCATGGTTCACCTCAATTATTCGTAAGCTTCAGCGCCCCAGCTTTTCGCCTGTGATACCACCAATCCCATACTCGCTTTTGGGCACTTCGCTGATAATTACTCGAACGTTCTCTTTGGGAGCGCTGACAGAGGACACCACCGCGTCCGTGACTTCGCTGATCAGCGCTTCTTTTTGCTGCTGTGTCCTGCCTGACATCATGTAAACGTGAACGGTAGGCATCTTTATCCTCGTTATTGATTTTTGTGGCCTGATGAATGAAACCCGGTTGGCTTGGCTTGCTTGGAACCGTGGCCATGCACGGCTCTAAGCACCTAGTAAGTTGCCATCTACCAAGGCTAGAAATTAAAAAGCCGTCAGTTCGCGGTACTCGTCATAGTGCTCGCTGAAGTTTTGATACGACTCAATCACCTCGGCAAAGTCGGCATCACGTTGAGCCTCCTCCTCCAGCACCTCTTCCGTGGCCGACTGCAAGGCGATCAACACCTCTTCTGGGAAGCGCTCGACGGTCACACCGGCACTGCGAAACTCCTCTAGAGCAGCTGACTGGGCCTGCATATCGTGGGCAAACATACGGATGCTCAGGTCGCTGCAGGCATTGCGTACTGCTACGCGTTGACTCTCTGCCAATCCGGCCCAGACGTCGGCATTGACCAATAGCTCGTTGAGGCTGCCGGGCTGATGCCAGCCAGGGAAGTAGTAGTGCTTGGCGACTTCATAGAAACCGACACTAGTATCGATGGTGGGGAAGCTGAGCTCAGCGGCTCCGATTCGTCCAGTATCTAACCCGAGAAACGTCTCGCCGGCTGGAATGGAAACCGGCGACACTCCCAGCTTACTCATAACTGCCCCCCCAAGGCCGCTAATGCGCATGCTCATGCCATTGAGATCATCGACACTATTGATCTCCTCGGTGAACCATCCGCCCGCTTCAGAGATCATGCTGCCGCAGGGAATCGGCACGACATTATGGGGTGCGTAAAGCTCCTCCCAAAGCTCGAGACCGCCACCGCCATATAGCCAGGACAGGTACTTCGGCACGTCGGGGCCAAAGGGAATGCTTTGAAACAGCGCGGCGGCCGGTACTTGACCTGCCCAATAGCTAGCCGCCGACCAGCCTGCATCCAGGCTGCCGTTACCAACGTTCTCCATAATCTCGAAGGGAGGGGAAAAGGATCCAGCATCGTAAGGGGTAAAGGTCAGTTCCCCGTTAGTCGCCGTCGCCACATCCTCGACGAACCGGTGAATTGACGTGTCTATTACCTCAAGACTGAAAGGAAAAGCGGATTGAAGCGTTAGGCTCTGGGCCATAGCGGTAGAGGCGAGTAGCGACGCTCCTGTGCCGATGATGATTTTCTTCAAAGGAAAATTCATAGTGTTAACTCCTGTTTAATGTCGTAGTTATTAATGCAACGGCTTACATCATGAGCAATCCTGGAAACAGCAGAATTAGTAATAAAACGAACAGCTGGATGGCAATGAAAGGCAATACACCTCGATAAATATCCATGGTGGCAACGCGATCACCCACGGCCCCTTTCAAATAAAAGAGCGAGACGCCAAAAGGCGGGGTGAGAAAGGAAGTCTGCAAATTAATGGCGAATAAAATGGCGAACCAAACGAGCATTGACACTCCGCTCAGCCCATTTGCCAAATCAAGTTGAGTCACGATGGGCACGAAGATAGGCATCAAAATCAGTGAGATTTCCAGCCAATCCAGGAAGAAGCCCAATAGAAAGACCAGTAAGAGAATCAGAAACAGTACGCTCCAACTACCGCCTCCCATAAGACCCAAGCTGCTGCGAATTAAGTTGTCACCTCCAACTCCTTTAAAAATTAGCGAGAAACAAGTGGCAGTAATCACCAGCATCATGATCATGGCGGTAGAGACAACGGCCTCCCGGGCAGCGGTTACAACCGAAGGGCCATCGATCTTACCCATCAGTCCTGCGAAGAGCAGGACCGCCAGAACGCCCACCCCACTGGCTTCAGTGGGGGTCGCCACCCCGAATACAATCGTGCCCAGAACCGTGGGAATTAAGACAAGAAAGGGGAAGAGCGCCAGTGCATTACGCCATATGCCGCGCCGTTCAAGCGTGGCCGCCTCGCTGTCCTCGGCGGGCGTTGCTACAGGTTTTCCCCACCAGGCAAGTCCTAGGGAATAGAGCATATAGAGCAGTAACAGCAGTGCACTGGGAACAAGTGCTGCTCGAAAAAGGTGCCCGACAGGCACACCCACCAGACTCGACAAAATAATCAGCATGACCGAGGGGGGCATTAAGATCGCCAAAGTACCTGATGCCGATATCAGGCCAGACGCGGAAGGGGCTGAATAACCGGCATCCAGCATGCGGGGCAAAGCCAGCACTGCCAGCAGCACCACGGATGCGCCGACCACGCCGGTAGTGGCTGCCATTAACCCGCCAATGAACAGCACCGTTAACGCTAAATGCCCTGGGAGCCGCCGTAGCATTCGCTCACTGACCTTGAACGCATCCCGCGCCAGTCCAGTTCGCTCCAGCAGCAGTCCCATCAAGATAAACATGGGAATGGCGATGTAGAGCCAGTTGTTCAGCGCATTGGCATAAACCCGAGTAAGCATCAGATTAGCAAAGGCCATGGGTAGATCTGATAGCAAGAGAAAGGCCGCCGACACCCCACCCAGCACAAGCGCTACCGGGTAGCCAGCGAGAATGCCAGCAAACAGGAGCAACACCATGCAAAGTGGCATCCATATATCAAGCATGTGTTTGCCTCCCAGTGGTCCAGTGCCAAATGCGCATGGCAACGATCAGCACCAGTACGGCTAAAAACAACGCCACGCCAACGGGCATCGCTGCCTTGATGATATAGATATCGGTCAAGCCACCATCTGTGGAGCGCTCGCCGGTAACATAGGCTCGCTCGGCGAACCGGTAAGCGGGCAGCAGCAGAAAGGCAAAGAAGGGAATGCCGAGCAAGAGATGACCGGTCAACTCGATGACGCTCCGGTAGCGGGATGACAGTCGCGCATGCAGCACGTCGACTCTCACATGTCGGTCAAGCCACATCACGGGGGCAACCGCCAACATCATGGCATAGGTGAATAGCAGTATTTGCAGTCCCATCAAAGAGTTGAAGGTAATGCTACTGCCCAACAGCCAGTAGGACTTCTCGAACGCAATCAATTGCGATACGCCCATCAAGTGCATTAACACGCCAGCTCCAATCACAAAGGCAATCAGCAGTAGGCAAATACCGCAGAGATTGAGAACCCACTCGCAAAGTCTTTTGCTTAGGGAGTGCATGGCGGTGCCCCCTTCTTTAAAGGTTAAAGGTCAAATGTCGATAACAAGCCGCGGACTTTTGGCACGCGAACAGCACACGGCAATTTGGTCGTTATCTTCCTTTTCCTCATCGCTGAGAAATTGGTCACGGTGATCAGGAATACCCTCTAGCACATCGCAGATACAGGTACCGCAGACCCCCTCCTCGCAGGAGACATTAACGTTAACCCCAGCCGCTTTAAGCGCCTTGGCAATCGACATGCCCTCTTCCACCTGAACGGTGACACCACTGACAGCCGCCTCCACCTCAAAGGCCCCACCACTGGTGTCCACCTCGGCAGTGAAGTACTCCGAATGCACATGAGAATTGGGCCATTCCGCTTTTTTGGCAGCTCCCATTACCCAATCCATGAAGCCGGTTGGCCCACACACGTATAGATGCGTATCTTCTGGCTGGGCGGCTAATACGGAGTCGATGTCCAGTCGTTGATCGGGCGCACCGTCATCAAAATGCAACGCCAGCTCATTGCCGAATGTGGCTTCCAATTCATCAATAAATGCAGCACTCTCTTTGCCGCGACAGCAGTAGTGCAGTTCAAAAGAGCGCCCGGCCGCTTTTAGCTCATAGGCCATAGCAATCATTGGTGTAATACCAATGCCGCCGCCCGCTAAAAGCGTGTGGGCCGCCGATGATGACAAGGGGAAAAGGTTGCGCGGCGCACTCGCTTTCACGTCGGTGCCTTCATGCAGGCGCTCATGTACCGCACGTGACCCTCCCCTTGAGCCGGGATCGAGCAGGACACCGAGACGATAACGGTGCCTTTCGCTTGGGGCGTTGCTTAACGAGTATTGGCGTATCAGCCCCTCACCCAGGTGAATATCAATATGCGCCCCTGCTTCGAAGGGCGGCAGGTCACTACCGTCCGGGGCCACCAGGTCAATCACGGCTATCTCGTTGGTTTGGATCTCGCGGCGATCAACACGTAGCGTCAAGGTGTCATCTTGCATGGTCATCTCCAGTTACTCAGCGCATGTAAATGCCGCCATTGACGTCCCAACAGGCACCGTTTACAAAAGCTGCCTGAGGGCTGGCAAGGAAGCTCACCATTTGCGCGACCAGGTCAGGGGAGCCCAACTGGCCTACGGGAATATTGGCAAGCGCTTTGTCCAGATTGTCACCGAGTACCTCACGCACCATCGGTGTATCCAATGGTCCTGGTGCAATGGCGTTGCAGGTCACCCCATCATTTGCCAGGTCTCGGGCGAAAATCTTGGTCAATGTCAAAATGGCACCCTTCGAGGCTGCATAGTGAGCGCCAGTAGCTGTACCGCCATTCTGCCCTGCCAGTGACGCCAAGTTTACGATGCGCCCATAGCCTCTCTCTCTGAAGTGACGACCAAAAACCTGGCTACCGGCGAAGACACTGCCAGCGTTAGTGGCCATCACTTCGTTGAAGAAGGCTGGATCAATATCGAATACGTCCTGTACAGCGGTTCGCGCTGCATTGTTGACCAGCACTTCACAACTCCCCCAGCGGTCGACGATTTTGTCCAGAACAAGCTGGAAATCCTCTGGTTTGGCGACATCCAAAGTCGCCGTCACTGCGGTTTCACCGGCCAGGTCGAGTTCGGATGCCAGCACTTCGGCTGGCCCGGTGTCGATATCGGTAATAACGACACGAAACCCCGCCTTGTGAAGTGCACGTACTATGTGGACCCCGAGTCCACGTGCACCGCCTGTTACCACAGCGGTTTGAATTTTGTCGGGAAGCGGTGCTGCCATCAGAACAAATAGCTGAACGAATTCAGCACTCCATTTGAGTTGAGTAGACGAACCACCTTCTCCTGAATCGTGAAGCTTGAGCCGGTGGATGTAAGGGTGTAGCGCACATTGGCGGCCCAGAGTCGCTGACGCCCAAATTTATCCTCAATCAAATGCTGCCCACAGGAAACGACCACCGTATTTCCATCAACAGCATCGATGACGAAACGAGACAAGGTGCGTACGGTAACGGCTGGCGGCGCCGACGAAATCGAAAACCCCTCCTGGAATCGCTTGATACGATCACGACGCATCTTGTCATCGTCGTAGCAGAGGTTAAGCACCTCGGCATAATCCTCCGCTTCTTGGATGGGAATGATGTACAAGCCTGCGGGCTGCCAGAGATCAAGCCAGGTATCGTATTCTCTTGCATCCAGGATGGCAGCCTCGTGCCAGATAAACTGCGTTACCTGCCACAGCAGGTTGTCTTGTTCGGTGTTGTTCATGTGTTACTCCTGCATCATCCGTTTCCACATCGCATAAGCGGCGCGCATACCCGTTTCATCCGAGACGTGGCCCCGGGGTCCAGCTTCGCCCTGAGCTTCCTTTTCGATACCGCGATTCACCAGAATAGGCAGTTCTATACCGCCCTTGACGCCCCGCTGAATACGTTCCCACACCTCTGCATCGTCGGGAGAACCGAACCCCATAGGGCCTTGGAAATGCTCGTGCAATCGCAGCCGGACACGATTGGCTGCAGCGGGGCCGCCATCCATGCCAAGTGCAATATGGCGAATATCGGTCTTGTCTACGGCAACCGGCGTCAATACCCTAAAGAACGCCATCGAACAGGCCACATTGGGGAAAAGGTTTAGATTGAAGCCTGACCCGCCGACCGCTCGCACAATGCGCCGTACTTGATCATCGGGATAGCCTTCGTTACGTAGCTCCTCTGCCAATGCCTCAAAGCGCTCGGGTATCTTGCGATCCAGATCTTCCTCCAGGTCGACCAGCTCGGGAATCATGACCATCACGGAGTGGCCGTTACCCAGGTCTTCAACAAACCCTTCGCCGTCAAGGAAGGTAAAGGTTTCCTCTGCTTCTTCATCAAGCGATTGAAGGAAGGATTTATGTACGATGGGGAAGTGATAAGCATCGGTGGTGTTTTCAAGCTGTACTTTCCAGTTCATGGGAACTGAAAACTGATGCTCACCGAGCGTTTTTACTGGAAATCCGCCACCCTGCTTCATGAACAGGTCGATCCACTTCTTCGCAGCGCCGAGAAACTCGTCAAGCGGCTCGATATCGTCGTTAAACGTGGCAAAGACCATTCCGTTATAACTTTCAGTACGCAGCGTAATCAGGCCAAGCTGGTCCTTGTCGAACTCTTCGCCATACTGCTCAGGATGAGGAATGGCGCGCAAACTGCCATCCAATCCATACCCCCAACCATGATAAGGACACTGGAAAGAGGAGGTTTTGCCTTTTTCAATTTCACAGACGGTGGCGCCACGGTGACGGCAACGATTCAACATGACATGAATGTTGCGCTTTCGGTCACGCACCACAATGACTGGTTCACGACCTACCGTGGAGAGCTTGAAAGCTCCTTTATCGGGCACTTCGCTTTCGTGAGCCACCCATACCCAAGTCTCGCGAAAAATCTTTTCCTGCTCTTTCTCAAACAGTTCAGGGCTGGTGTACATCGTCGACGCAACCTGGCCTTTCTCAACCAACCTGTCTGGGTCCAGGGTAATGTTCTTGACGTCTATTAACTGGTTCATGCTGTTCTCTCCTGATCACTTGGCCAGCGCCCTTTCACCCAGAGCCCTGGCCGCTGAATAGCGTTGGTTATTCAGGCACCACTAACTCACGTCCGATACGCGCCTCAACGCGAGCGTATTTCCAGAGTTTGTAGGTACCATCACCCACCGGGGTGGTGCGGAAAAAATTGCAGGCTTCCACGACGGTGTCGTAATCAGGCACATCGGCCATGATGTAAGCCGTCCAAGGCGCTGTTGCGGATGGGCCAACCATGATCCGGTCGTCGTCCATGATTCCCAGAATGGTGACGCCAGGCAGTCCATCAATGCCCTGCATCATTTGACTGAAAGCTTGCCAAACCTGCTTTCCCTCTTCGGCAGGAGCATCCATAAAGTTCTGATTGATACCGATACAAAAAAGTACGCGTTGCATAGTGATAATCTCCGTTATGAGGTGCGTAGGGCCGGTTACAGATAGCCCGGCAGTGGGTCATGACCGAAAAAGATGGCTCCGGCGTTTTTCCAAGTAATCTCACCCATAAAGGCGTGCTGGGTGCACAGCTGTGAGTCGCGTAAGATGCGCGATAGCGGGTGCGCGTTATCGGCACCACTCATGCCGCTGATGCGATAAACATCTTGAATAGCCTCAGCACATTCGTGTGTTAGATGAGTAGTGGACAAACGCAGTAAATTGATTTGATCCCGGCCTGGCTCGCCTCCCGCTTCAATGGCTTTCCAGGCATCTTCCGTGCTGGCGTAAAAGAAGTGGCGTGCCGCCTGCACGCGAGCTTCCGCCTTGGCCAAGGCGATCTGGGCATACTCCCGCTCGCCCAGGTTGGGCGCGCCAGTGATAGACTTGCGCCCCTGGACAGATGCGCGCACGATATCCAGCGCCTCTCGCGCCATGCCCAAAGTGGTCACCGAGAGAACCTGTGCTGCAAATGACAGAGAGGGATAACGGAAAAACGGGGCGTCAATCGTTGGCTTTCCTCCCCGAACGAAGGTCCACTCTTCTGGAACTTCCGTCTCGTCCACAACGAGATCGTGGCTGCCTGTCGCCACCATGCCGATCATGTTCCAGGTAGGATCGATCTCGACTTGCTCTCGTGGGAGCACCGCCATACGCGGCAACGCCCCCGCGTCTTCCGGTTGGATTCCCACGCCGCACAACGACGCTCCCATGCAGCCACTGGCAAACTTCCAGCGGCCCTTAACCTTGAAGCCATGGTCCGTACGCACGGCAGGCTGAGGTGGAAAGATGCCCCCCGCGAACACTACATCCGGGCTGTCCTGCCAGACTTTCTGCAGCGTTTCCTCAGGTAATGCCGCAAGGTAAGCAGGGCTCATGCCAAAACTGGCCACCCAGCCAGCGGAACCATCCGCGGCCGAAATTGCTTCTACCATGCGCAGAAATTCAGCCGGGGATTTCTCATCGCCCCCAAAACTTGCTGGTACCATGGCGCGATACACACCAATAGCCTTAAATTCCTCGATGATATCCATCGGAATATGGCGCAGATCCTCAAACTCCTGGCGTCTGGACCTAATCGTATCGAGCAGCGCATTAAAACGTGTCTCACCGCCCCACTGCTCCTTATCAAAATGTTGTCGCATGGTTCTCTCCTGATTGTTGTTTCACTCTTATCGACGGCTCCCTGCTCATGATCTGCAAGCCTGCCTTGCAGATGCCCGCGTCATCGCCACGCCGCCCAACCAATTGCAGGGAAACGGGAAGCCCCTGATGAGGTTCTAAAGGAATCGACAAGGCGGGATGTCCAGAAAGATTAAACGGACGCGCAAAGAGGGATATTTTCAGGTCTTGGTGGCCCGATAACGCATCTTGGGCGGCCATGGGGAAATGCGGCAACGTAGGCAATACAAGAACATCATGCTTTTCAAGCAATGCATCTACCTCGGCGGCAAAGGCACGGCGAATCCGCTCCGCTTCTTTTAACTCAGCATCGGTGGTCGCAGCAGCAGCCCTCAGACGCTTATCGACATCCGCCCCCACCTTGCCTGTCTTGAGCAAAGCCTCACAGGCAAGGAAAGTTTCACGATTGATAATGGCCATGGCAGCTTCAAAAGCCTCATTCATCAGCGGCAGCGCCACGTCCGTACGCATAAGTTCGGAACGGCCGAGCTGCCCTTCGATACCCTCCCAAATGGCCGACTCTGCATCCACCCCTATGCATCCCACGACAGGCACGGAGCCATCAGTTGACATCTGAAAGTCAGGGTCAATCGCACGCATGAAAGCCATCAGCACGTTAAGGTCACGAGCCATGGGACCGACGCAGTCGAGGGTGCTGACCGACGGCATAATTCCTTGACGACTCAAGCGCCCGAAGGTGGGCTTGAGACCGTAGACACCACAGCAAGCTGCAGGTACTCGAATTGAGCCACCGGTATCAGTGCCAATACCAATATCTGCCAGACCAGCCGCCACGGCCACAGCCGATCCGCTTGAGGATCCCCCCGGAATCAAGGCGGGGAAGTTGGGATTTACTGGCGTACCTGTCCATGCATTGACGCCTGTCATGCCAAATGCGAGTTCATGCAGGTTAGCCTTGCCTACAATTTGATATCCCGCCGCGAGCGTGCGAGAGACAATATCGGCGTGTGCAGAGGCAGGAGATGAATCCGCTAAGGCCGCAGAACCAGCACAGGTAGGGAAACCAGCAATATCTATCGTATCTTTCACGACGACTCTTGCAGGGCCCTGCCCCAGGTCTAATATCGATGTCAGTGTCGTCATCCCAGCCACCTCGGTAGACTTATCACATGAAATTTCAAGTAATTAGACATAAATTTTAATTTAAATTCTTCGTCCAGTTGAGTTGGCGTTATGAGTTGACGTTAAAGGATGAACAGTACGAGTTGAGGTATAACTAACAAAAACGCAATGCAAAGTAAGTAAGGAGGTATGAAGTAACCTACTCCGCGGAATGTTTCACCCAACCGCAACTCTGAATCCAGACTATTTACAATGAAAGCATTCACTCCCACTGGCGGCGTAATAGCCCCCATGCTGGTAACGATACATACCACCACACCAAACCAGATCGGGTCATAGCCCAACGCAATTGCGACAGGAAAGAAAATCGGAATTGAGATAATCAAAAACCCCATAGCATCCATTAGAGCCCCGCCAATCACATAGATCAGTAGGATGCATGCCATAACCAGTATAGCAGGCAGAGGTAGCGCCGCCGCCCATTCGCCCACCATGTAAGGCAACCTGGTGATAGTAAGAAAACGTCCGAAAATGACAGCCCCAGCAATCAGCATTAAGATCATTGCCGATGACTTTAGAGCATTAGCGACAGCATCCTTTAAAACAGTCCATGAGAGTTTCCCTTGTATAAGGGTAATCAGCATCGCACCAATACAACCCACCGCAGCAGCCTCTGTAGAGGTAAACAAGCCAGCAAATAGCCCCCCCAGAACCAGTGAAAAGAGCGCACCGACTTCAATGATCCCCTTCAGCGAACGCCATCGTGCTGACCAGCTCGAACGAGCACCTGCTGGCCCCATTTCAGGTCGACGCCGACAGAGCAGTGCAATAGTAGCGATGAAAAATATGACCAAAATCAACCCAGGAACAATACTGGCCAAGAACAAGTCCCGAATGGCCAGCTCTGCTTGCAGTGCAATAACAATCAACACAGAGCTTGGTGGGATGATAACGCCCAGAGTGCCACCCGCCGCTACACTCCCTGCACTTAAAGCACGGTTGTAGTCAAACTTTTTCATTTCAGGGAGAGCAATAGTACCGACAGTCGCAGCAGTCGCTGTATTCGAACCGCTAACAGCCGCAAAACCGGCGCTGCTTAGGATGGTCGTCGTCGCCATAGAACCGCGGAAATGACCTATCCATGCGTAAGCAGCAGCAAAGATCTTTTCTGTTATCCCGGAGCGGAATAGCAGTTCACCCATAAAAATGAATAGGGGAATGACACTCAGTGAATAACCGGATAATTGTTCCCAGATTCCCGAACTAATGACGTTATAAGCGGCAATAGGACTGGTCATGTAAAGCATGCCAAAAAAACCCACCATAAACATGGCGAAGCTGATTGGCATTCTCAACAAAATAAGCAGAAACAAACAGAGCACGCCTACCAAAGCTACAAGAGTCATACTCATAGTGTTACCACCTTTTTTAGGCTGCCCAGGAAGTCTGTTAAAAGAACTAAGCAGAAAGCTGAAAAACCTAACGCCACCAGATAAACAATCGGATAAAACGCAATACGCAAGGTTTGTGATAAGGAGCCTCTTTGCATAGCGCTAAAGCCATACTCCCAAAGCTTCCAAGCCACCATGGAAAAGAATAAAAAACTTGCCCCAGTGACTAGGACGTAGAGGACACTTTGCAAACGAGCTGGCATGTGTACAACCAGCAAGTCCAGCTCAATATGCGCCTTGGTAAGCTGGGAGTAAGCTAACGATAATGCCACTACCACAGCCGTTAGCCAGCCCACCATTTCTGTCGTTCCCCCGAAAGAGGAACTGACTTGGCGCATGATAATATTCCCTACCACTAGAAACACCATCACCAATAATGCCGAACCCGCTATAAAGAGTAAGAGGCGGCTAATTACCCAATTGAGCTTATTCATAGAAACTATCCTGACCGATCAACATGGCAAACACTCGCTTGGTGCAAGTAAGACGTACCCGAACCAGAAAATGATGACAATTATTGTTTTTCTTCGATCAATTCAAGATAGCGATCACGCAGCTCATAGGCGGGAAAACCTTGGGCAGCAACCTCTTCCAAGCGTTGTTCGTTAATAGGTTCAAGCAGGCTTTGCCAACGCTCAGCTTCCTCATCACTTAGCGACAGCTGTTCGACATCATGGGATTCAGCTGCCCACTGCAGGGATTCCTGGATGTGTTCATCTAGATACTCGCCAGCATAGGCCGCCATTTCAGCACCCAAGGCGTCGATTTCCTGCTGAACATTTTCAGGTAAAGAATCCCATCGCTGTTGGTTCATAACAGCAACAAAGACAACGTTGGTCAGCGGGTAATCAGTGATGTAGGTCACATTGCGTGCATACTGCAGATCCATCAATGTCTCACGCGACCCAACATAGCCGTTAACGATGCCAGCCTGAAGAGCTTCACCCGTTTCTGCCTGTGTGAGACCCACAGGTACACCACCAAGTGCCTGAATGACGGCAGTGCTGTCACCCGGCACCCTAATCTCTTTACCTTCAAGATCTTCCAGCGAGGTGACAGGCTCTTCAGTATGTAGATAGCCTGGCTCAGAGGTAAACGCCGTAATTACCTTAAAGTTTTCCAGGCCTAGTTCATCAGCAGGAAACTCATTGATTAGCTCGTATACTGATTGGCTAGCCACTTGCGAATTCACGTCAATACCAGTCAGATTTCCAGCCAAATTGATCAGCGGAAAACGTCCCGGCTCGTAGGATGTGGCCGAGAGCCCGATATCCGCAACACCGTTCAAAACACCGTCAAACATATTGGCCGCACTTAGCAGTGTCCCACCCGGGAAGGTATTGACCGATACCTGACCATCGGTTCTCTCGTTAAGCAGCTCCGCCCAGCGCTCCATTTGCACGGCTGGAAAGGTCTGGGATGGTGCAAAGAAGGCATAGCTCAAGCTGACATCCTCTGCTATCGCACCGGTGCTTAGCACTAGCCCAGCACACATACCGCTTATACGTGTCAGAATCCGGCGACGCTGTGCCACCTGAGTTTTTAGTTGCTGTTTACTTGTCATCGGTTACTACCTCTATTTTATTGTTGTGCTGAATGCAGGTGAAATGCCTACACCATAAACATTCAACATCACATGAAAAGTAAAGTAAATACTTAAATGCATTCTATGAGCAAATGCAAAATAAGCTCCTTTTTTTGTAATGACCTTATTTTTCAATAAATTAACATCGCACGTTGCTTAACCCACTTTCTTTCGAACTGCTGCAGTAAACTTTCAAATCCTGATGCAGCACCAAAAGGGTGCAGCCATATGCCACAAAGCAAGCTCTAGAGGCAACGTTTAATTTCTATCCGTAACATGCTCTGTTGCAACTGAAGCGTGCATTTCCGTTAATACTCAAACCTCTATGTAGTGGTTAATCACCTAACGTAAAAAGTTTTCCGCCTGTCTTTGCCTGGCCTGACAGCCCTAACAAACGCACTGCCCCCCAAGCACCGGCTAATGCACTTGAAATAACAGGGATATTTAGTTCACTCTCCAACTCACTGGTCACCACTTCCGTGCGTAGGCCACCGCAAGAAATAAATAATGCGTCGGCCTCCCCTTTTGCGCTTTTCATAGCCTCAAGCCCCAATTGGCGCAGCTCATATTGTGTCACAGCAAGGATATCCTCGACCCGCTCAAGCCCCAGTCCATGCAGATGCACAACCTCGAACCCGCTTTCAACAAGGAACTCCTCCAGTAATCGGTTCACACTCGATACATATGGTGTTGCCACTACCAATCGTTTGGCGCCAAACGCGTCAAAAGCCTTCGTTACCGAATCACTCATAGTAGTAGCGGGCAGCCCGCTTTCCGACTGCATGATCTCAACAAGCTGCGTATTATACTTAGGGCCACGATAAAAACTAAGTGAGGTTCCCATAAGCGAGACAGCCTGTACCCCATCAGCCGCAAGTAAACGACTCAGCTCACCAACTCTCTCGATCACACCATCGTAGCCTTCAGGAGTAAGCTTTCCCAAACCCAGCCCCACTGCCACAAAATCTACCTTATCACCGTATAACGCTAGCGGCTCAGGCGGTACTTCACCGGATGCTGGTGGCACAATCAGCCCTACCCTAGGCCTTAGTGTACTCATAGATCATTCCTCCTTATTTCATTTCACTGATTATCCTTTACCATTTCCAGACGCCGATGGATTTCTGCTAAATTCCTCTACAGCGTCCATATTGGGCGAAAAGCCCAAGCCTGGGCTTGTGGGCAAAGCAAGCACTCCGTTCTCTGGTACAGGTAGCCCAGTAAAAATTTGTTCACACAACAGTACCGCCGGATGGTGGTATTCCACCAACCCACCATTAGCAAGGCCAGCATGTAAATGCATATTGTGGAAAGGCCAGGCCCCCCCATTGGCAATGCTGGTATTAAAGGCTGCCGCCATACCAGCAATCCGTATGCATTGGGTAAACCCCCCGGTAATAGCTACATTAGGCTGTATAATGTCAACGGCCTGCTCTACTAACAAATCACGGAAACGAAAAGCCTGCCCTTCGTTTTGACCTGCCGCGATACGTACGGTTGTGCGACGTCGTAACTCACTCAGGTGGCGAACATCATTCTGCAATACCGGTTCTTCGAAGAAACCAAGATTGACCGGCTCTAACATTTTCGCCAGCTTGACGGCGTGAACAGGGTCAAGATTACAGTTAGCATCAATATAAATGTCGACTTCATCGCCTACCGCCTCACGTACAGCCATCACACGCGCAGCGTCTTCTCGAATTACAGCTTCTAAGTCTCGCCGATGTCGATGTCGCATGGCCTCGCCTGCCACCGTCATCTTCAATCGACGATTGCCCTGTGCCACCCAATGTTTAGCGGCGGCAACTAGTTCATCCTGGCTGAGAAAGCCGAAACCAAAAGTGGTATAGACAGGAACTTCTTCGCGCGCTCCTCCCAGCAGCCTCCATAACGGCACCCCCATCGCCTGGGCTTTTATATCCCACAGTGCAATATCGAGGGCAGCAATAGCATGGGAAGCATACCCAGACTGCCCCCTGGGTGTTAGCACCCAACTCAGCTCTTCCCATATTGCTTCAGTAGCTATAGCGTCACGCCCCATCACCGTGGGTGCAATTACATTGTTGATCGCGGAAGCGACCACGTCCTCCTCCGTAATGGCGGTGAACCCATACCCCTTGATGCCATCTTCAGTCTCAACTTCACAAAGACAGGCTGATAAAGGCATGGTGCGGCTTACGCCTACCACCTCAACTTTGACAGGAATATTCATCGGCCAAGCCTTGACCTTGACGATCCGTTGCGGCCGAAGCTGTATAAACTTATGGTCGTTTTTGTTCATTGATACCTCCAGGCAATCCAATCAGTTTCGCCACATGGTTTCCGGCAACCACAGGACAATCTGTGGAAACACCACTAATAACAGCGATGCAATCACTATGATGAAGAAGAAAGGCAAGGAGCCCTTCATAATCTCTTTCATGGAGACATTATTGGCAATGCTCTTCACGACAAACAAATTGATCCCCAATGGAGGAGTAATGCAACCCAGCTCCATGTTCAGCGTGATAAGCACACCAAACCATACGGGGTCAAAACCAGCATCCAGAGCAAACGGTAAAAACATGGGTGCCACAATAACGACAATGGCGAAAGGTGGCAGGAAAGTGCCCAGCACCAACATCATTAGCCATACCGCTAGCAGTGTTAGCCATTTATTGCCAAACAGGTCGAGTAGGCCGGAAGAAATCGCCGTCACAGCACCGTTATAGGAAAGGAAGGAGCCGAGATAGTATGCAAAGGCAGCAATGATCAACACCATGGAAGTATCACGCACTGTCTTAAGCAACAAACGCGACCAAACCTCAAAGGAGGTCACACGGTAAATCACCAACACAAGCAGTATTGAAGCAATTGCACCCACAGAGGCCAGTTCCGATGGCGTCGCCCATCCGCCATAGAGCGCAACCATGATCATCACGACCATCAGGAAAAATGGCAGTACCCGTAACAATGGATACTTGGTCTTGCCCTCCTGCTCATCATAACGCCGAGATATTTCGAGCACTTCAGGATTGGCCTTTTGATAACGCCACATGTGCCATACCACGTACATGGAGAACATGATCGCCACCATGATCGCTGGCACCACTCCTCCCATGAATAGCTTACCAATGGAGGTCCCTGTTACCACGCCATAGAGTAGCAACACAATGGATGGGGGAGTAAGGATGCCCAACGTTCCTCCACCTACCACCAGACCACAAGCCAGCGCTGGTGGGTAGCCCCGAGAGATCATTTCAGGAATGGCGGAAGATCCAATAGCTGCGGCAGTCGCAGGTGATGAACCGGACATAGCCGAAAACACAGTGCAGCCCCCCACTGAGGCCACCCCTAATCCTCCCGGAATGGGCAATACTAGGCTAAGAGCTCGGTAGATATCCTTTCCTGCGGGACTAACAGCAATGATCGTGCCCATGAAGATGAACATGGGCACGGCTATAAGATCAATGGAGTCCAGCGACTGAAAGGTATATTCAGCGATGTACCATGCATCACTTCCCGATCCCGAGACCAACATCATTATTAATGTCGATACTGCAAGTGAGTAGGCGATTGGCAAACCAAAGAAAATTAGCAGCAATAACAGGCTGACCGTCAAGATGCTTAACAGAATCGGATCCATCAATGCTCTCCCTGTAGGGCATCAGCAGGCACAGCCTGACCGTGTAGTCGAATCAGGATGTCCAAAACGAGATTGATGATTAAAATGGCAGTCCCAATTGGGATAGCCAGATACGGGATCCAAAGAGGTGGGCCCCATAGGCTCATGGAGCGCCACTGCGTATGCCAAGCATGAAGCACCATCTCTAGCGACGACCAGAACAACAAGCTAAACAGAACCAAAGCTATTGCATCTAAAACAATGCGATGCGCCAATCGCGCCTTGCCTGTGAAGCGCACACGCAGGATATCAATAGCAATCTGGCTCCCAGCACGATCAGAGTAGGCAAGCCCCAGAAAAGCAGCATAGATCAGTAGATAAACACTAGCCTCCAACTCCCAAATCGTATTCATACCGAACAAGCCTCGTCCGACCACTGCCCAGGTAATAGCACCACAGGCAAATAAGATGCCGCATGCCGCTATACCGCCAATCAGGAAGTTCAGTCTATCAAGCCAGACTCTTAGGCGATTAAGTAAAATAAGCATTCTTACCTCGTTGAGCACAAGTCCTGAACTTGGAAGTATTCCGAAGATTTCTTCCTTATTATGATAAAAGTGGGACTAGTGTCAGAGGGGAGTCTCTACAGCCTCCAATGCAGCTTTTCCTTCGGGGACTCGCTCTATGAAGTAGGGCCAAGCAGTATCGCGAGCATTCGAAACCCAGGCAGCCACTTCCTCTTCTGAAAGTTCGTGCACCTGTACTCCGGCACTCTCAAACTCTTCGGCGATACGCTGGCTATCCTCAATCATCTTTTCTGCAAACCAAACTTCTGATTCCTGAATAGCTTCCATAACCAGGTCAAAGTGCTCACTTCCAATCTTCTGTTCCATATTTGTAGAAAGCAAGATGGTATGCATGCCGCCGATGTAGCCAGGCCCTACTTGCAGATGCTCAATAACTTCTTCCAGGTTGTAACCCTCAAAAGAGGCAAACTGAGTTAGCACCCCTGTTAGCACCCCTGTCTGAAGGGCCTGGTAAAGCTCAGACGCTGGCAAAGAAGTAATTGTTGCTCCATTGGAATTCAACATTTGTTCAGAAGCAGCTCCCAGCCCCCGCATTCGCAAGCCGTCAACATCCTCTGGCAATATTACAGCTTCGCCAGTGCTGCCAATGGTGGCCATTGCCCAGCCTGAACCCGCCAGTATCGCTCCTGTGCTTTCGACAGCCTCGGTTAACATGGGCCAGATGGCTCTGTCACGCCATACCAGTCCATCTGTGGGGACCGTCACTAAACCGGGGAGTGCACCAATTTCGGCTAAAGGTATCATCCCAGCCAGCCACGGCAGTGGATAAATGGTCAGATCGATTCTTCCCTGACGTAGCGCGCTGTGCTGAGCTTGAGCACGGGAAATTTCCTGGTTGGGAAAAATATCAATAGTTACTTGGCCATCCGTCTTCTCCGAAACGTTGTCAGCAATAAATTGGGCCCATTCATGGCGAGCATCATTTTCTGTATAGGAGTGGCTAAATCGTAAGACTTCATCAGCGATTGCAGACGTGCTGAAAAATACACCGATACACAGAGTACCAAGATGGGTTGTCATCTTCCGATATTGGGCTGCTGTGGGCCGCAGTTGCTTTTTAATAGTCATCCGTTGTCATCTCCATTTATTGTTATGTTGCTGTCAGCGAAAGACTGACAGAAACATTCAACATCACATGAAAAGTAAAGTAAATACCCAAAAAAGCCGTTTATTAAACATGGCAAAGAACGGACCAATCTATTAAAAACATATTTAAATCAAAAGCCTAAATTTCTTATTAAACTTTTGTATTATCAAAAAGACATGGCATTTTTTATTTTCCGCACCACGATAGTGCTTTTCCCAAATTATTATTGCTTTTGTGCAACATTAATCTCTCGGCTAAAAAGTGCGCAAACTCTCCAACCCCGCCTTAGAAAGAGACATCGAATACCAGTGGAACGATGGTGTAGAGCGCCACGATGATTACTAGCAGGCCGATCATATTTAACCAGATGCCTGCGCGTATCATGTTTTTGATCGGCAGGTCTCCCGTCGCAAAGGCGACAGCGTTGGAAGGTGTCGCCACCGGCAACATAAAGGCACAGCTAACAGCGAAAGTCACCACGATGGTCATCAGGAAGGGATCAATGTCCAGACCAACGGCGATGGCTCCCATAATCGGAAAGAAGGCAGCTGCTGTAGCCGTATTGCTGGTCAATTCGGTTAATAGAATGATCACCAGCGCGGTAAAGGCAAGTATCAAAATCGGAGGAAAACCGGCTAAACCCGACACGCTCTCACCGATCCAGACACTCAGCCCGGTGGCAGTGAACTGTGCAGAAAGGGTCAGCCCCCCTCCGAACAGAATCAGCACACCCCAAGGTACATCACGGGTAGACGACCATTCCAGCAATGCTCCCTGCCCCTTCGTCGCAGGAATTATGAACATTAATATAGCCGCCAGGATGGCGATGCTAGTGTCGTTGATATTCGATAACCACGGAAATGCTGCCTGTACAGCTGGGATTTTGCCGATAAGCGGCACACAAACCCAGAAAAATACAGCACCGGCAAAAACCATCAATACTCGTTTTTCTTCCGCTGAGAGCTGCCCCATGGCCTTGAGTTCAGACTCAATCATGGCGCGGCCGCCCTGAATATCCTCAACTTCTGCTCGAAACACAATCTTATTAAGCACGAACCAGGCCGCAACCAGCATCGTGGTGGAGAAAGGCACCCCCAACAGCATCCATTGGCCAAAACCGATACTTAGTCCATGAGCGTTCTCCATATAAGCACGCATCAAAGCCATAGGCGGCTGACCTATCAACGTCGCCATGGAACCAATGGTAATCGCATAGGCAATGCCAAGCAGCACGGCCGCTGAGAATTTCGGTGTGTCATCGCCGTTACCCAGCGACTTTACTAAGGCAATAATAGAGCCACCTATCGGCACCATAATGACCGCCGTAGCAGTATTGCTAACCCACATAGTGATAAACCAGCTAGCAAACATTAAACCAAAAACGATCTGAGCGGGCTTGGTGCCGACTGCCAGCACTGTCAGTAGCGCAAAGCGTCGATGGAGGTTCCAGCGCTGTGTCGCCAAGCCCAACAGGACACCTCCCAGCACTAGAAACACGATGCTGTGAGCATAGGGCGACGCTGTCTCACCTACCGAGGCAATATCAAAGAAGGGGAAAAGAACCAAGGGCAGTAGCGAGGTAACCGGAATAGGGATCGCCTCAGTCATCCACCAAATGGCCATCAGCATGGCTATCGACGCCACGAGACGAGCATTGAAAGTCAACGTCTCGGGCAGCAGAAAGAAAACACCCAGGCTAACGAGAATGCCCAGGACAAGGGAAATAGGCTTAAAAGCAGCGATGTCCGTATTGGATTCCCGGCCAGCTACCTCTGAAATTTGCGACATATTATTTACCTGCATAGTCATGACAGTGCAGGTGATTGTTGCGATTGAATTATCGCGCTACCAATACCTATCAGGTTGGGGAACATACCTAATCAGTTTGTTGAAAAAACAAAGGCAACTCTTAAAAGCCTTTAGAAACAAATAGTTAATCTTTTTAAGAAACACACCCTTTGCATTATCATATCAAGGAAGTTAAGGGCTATTGACTGACATCAAGTCAGTTATTTTTTGGCTATCGATATCCATAACTCCATTGCAGCTTGCTAAGCCAGGATTCGATTGCAAGATAATGAGATAAAATGTAAAGCCCAAGATGAAGTTCAGTAGCCACTTAGACGTTTATGCCATGCCTAGCAACGAGCCAGATGACCGGTTTAAGTAGGAATAACCTACAAACGAAGCGTAAGGCGCAAGTATCAATTGCTGAGATGGGTACCTTTATGGGATTAAACTTATGTACCAAATATAGAGCTTGTAGACATAGTTAGAAAAGCCACAGTTAACTCTCAAAGATTACCTGCAACACCATAATCCATACTAATGCACTCTTTTGTTATACCTATTAGGAAAACACAACGTCACCCTTTAGCACATGATACTAAAGAATCACATTATGAGTTCTCGCAAATCACCTCTATCTCCAGCAAAAAGTCATTTAGTAGCTTATTCAATCAGGGGGTGACGTCGGGCCATCCTGGGCTTGTTATCACTCTGACGCACACACCTTTAGTCTATAAAACTAAGGTGTTACTAAATGTATTTACGCCACGAAGTTTTCCATTAGCACCACAGAGGCAATGGGCCGATCTGTCTAAAAAGGAAAAAAGAAAAACTTTATGTAAGAGCATCCGAAGAATTGAACAAGACAAACCTTTAAAGCATAACTTCAAACCTATTAAGTAATTGCTCTAGATTGCAGCGGTTGTAATCCTTTCAAGGCCTAACAAACATACTCAGACATAAAAAGGCTGTGAGATGACTACAAAGACCTTTGGACACTTATCAATCACCGCACGCATCATCCCGCTAGCAGTCGCTATAGCTGCAGCATCTGTGGGCACTGCCCACGCCAGCGAAAGGCTAGATGTCGCGAGTGCCTACTCGACTCAGAACCTCTTTGGCCAGAGCGCCAAGAACATCTCCGAAAGAATCAAAATGATGTCGTCAGGTGAGTTTGAGTTCGCAGTCCATGATCCGGGCGAACTCGTACCTCCGTTTGAGATCTTTAACTCTGTCTCGTCTGGTGCCATCCCCGCCGGCTGGACTAGCATCGCCTATCTTTCCGGCAACTTGCCCATTGCTAACCTCTATGGCGCTCTACCATTCAGCCCACCCGCAGAGGCAGTGTTCTCCTGGACGTCTGCTGGCGAAGGAAGCGAGCTGTTGCAGAAGGCGCTGGACCCTTACAACGTCAAGTTCCTGGCTTGCTCCTACCTGCCCCAAGAGCCGGGCGGCTGGTTCAACAAGGAAATCAACAGCACCGATGACCTGAACGGTCTGTCGATGCGAATTTCCGGGCTGGGCGCACAGGTGCTGAACAAATTCGGCGCTTCAACACAATTAATTCCTGGGAACGAGGTATACCTCTCTCTCGAGCGTGGTCGGGTTGATGCCGCCGAGTTCTCAATTCCCCAAGTTGATAGTGCGATGGGCTTGGACGAGATTGCCGAGTATTACTATTTCCCCGGTTGGCAGCAAGGGGCGGGCTGGCTCGCCCTGCTCATCAACCAGAGCGTCTGGGATGGCTACAGCGATGCTCAGCGAGGACAGATCCGCACCGCTTGTCAGGCCAATATCCAGCAAGAGGCTGATGAGGTGATCCCGGCCCAGGTCGAGACACTGCGCGAACTGGAAGAGGGTGGCGTAAAGATCCGTCGCTTCCCTGATGAGGTTCTCAATGCCCTACACGATAGTTGGGATGAAGTGCGCAGCGAACTAATGGCTGAGAGTCCCGAGTTCGACGAAGCGTACACATCACTAATGGAGCATGCCGAAAAGATGCAGCAGTGGCATGACCTCCAAACCCTTCCTAGCAAAACAGATGTCCAAGGGGACTGACTATGACTACGGCCCCTCTCGCTCCTTGGCGTGAGCGTGGCGCTGCGGTCTCTTCCGCCCTGGCTCGACCCTTGGTCGGGCTGGGGCTGTTGGTAGGTCGCGTCACCAGCTGGCTGGTATTGCTGGTGATGGCGGCTGTCCTGCTGACCGTACTGCTCAACGCTACTGGCATCAACGAGATTGCTCGCTGGAACGATAAGGTGCTCCTTTTCGGAAATGCCCTGACCATCAACAGCATCACTGAGCTTCAGTGGCACCTTTTCGGTGTCTTGACACTGTTCGGAGGCACCTACGCCCTACATCACGATACCCATGTGCGTGTCGATCTGATTTATCACCGCTTATCGCCCAGTCATCGCGCCATGGTGGATGTGATCGGTCACTTGGTGTTACTGATTCCCTTTTGTCTGCTGGTCGCTTGGCTTTCTAAGCACTTCGTGACGATGTCCTTCATGACAGGGGAGAAATCGAACTACGGGGGACTCACGGATCGCTATCTGATCAAGGCCATACTTCCCATCTCTCTGGTTTTCTTAGCCTTGGGAGCCCTTGGTCAAGTATTCGAGAAGCTAACCATCATCCTTGACCCGCGAAAAGCGGAGACAGATCACGAGGTCAACAATGGCTGAATTCATCAGTGAATATTATTTGGCGATGTTGATGGTGGTATCGCTGCTGGCCGGTATTTTTACCGGTTATCCTGTAGCGTTCCTGTTAGGCGGGCTAGGCATTATTTTCGCCTTCATCGGCGGCATTCCCGTTCCTTTCTTGGCCACAGTAGGATCACGTATCTACGGTGGTGTGGTCGAGAATTGGTTGATGATCGCCATCCCGCTCTTCGTGTTTATGGGCCTAATGCTTGAGAGTTCCGGCGTGGCGAGGCGACTACTGCTAACCTTGCAGCGTGTATTCGGGCGGACGCCCGGTGGACTCGCCATTTCCGTCGCTATTCTAGGCGTAGTGATGGCTGCCAGTACGGGTATTATCGGTGCATCGGTCGTCATGCTTGGCCTTCTAGCGTTACCTGTGATGATGCGGCAAGGCTATCACCCAGAGATGGCCTGTGGGGTGATAGCGGCTTCCGGTACGCTCGGGATTCTCATCCCACCTTCCATCATGCTCGTACTCATGGGCTCGATACTTCAAGTATCGGTAGGTGATTTATTCAAAGCCGCGCTAATACCCGGGCTATTGCTCGGCGTCCTCTACGTTGCCTACCTGTTAGTCATCGCTCGTATCAAGCCCCAATGGGCACCACTGCCGGACCCAGACGCAATCGACACTGACACATCTCCTCTCGTGTTGGCTTTGGCGCGAGACCTATTTGGCCCATGCGTACTGATCTTTGCCGTATTGGGTTCAATCATGGCAGGAATAGCTACGCCAACAGAAGCTGCGGCAATCGGTGCACTGGGCAGCATGATCCTTGCGCTGTTGATGCGCAGTATCAGTTGGAACACGCTGCGTAAAACTGTACAGGAGACCGCCCGCACATCGGCGATGATTCTGTTCGTCGTGATCGGTGCTACCTGTTTTTCTGTCGTCTTCAAGCGGTTGGGTGGCGATTATATGATCGAGGCCTTGATCACCGGCACGGGGCTTGGCCCCTATGGTTTGCTGCTGCTAATAATGGGACTAATTTTCGTACTCGGGTTCTTCCTCGAATGGATAGAAATCAGCTTTGTAGTTCTCCCCCTAGTGGCACCGGTGGTAGAAATTCTAGATTTCGGATTGGGGCTAAGCAACCAAGCCATTCTAATCTGGTTTGCCATTTTGGTCGCCATAAACCTGCAGACGAGTTTCCTCACTCCGCCCTTTGGATACGCGCTGTTCTACCTTAAAGGAATTACAGAAGGTAAGATCGGAATCGGCACTATTTATCGTTCGATCATCCCCTTTGTCCTTCTCCAGATCACTGGGCTGGCTCTGTGCATATTCTTCCCTGCAATAGCGCTCTGGCTGCCTGGCTTAATGCCTTAACTCCTTCAAAAATATTTCCCATTAAGCCTGCAGACATTTAAGAAGGAATGAGTAATGAAATTTGAACTAAAAAACTTCAATAAAACTGCTCTTTTTGTCATCGACATGGAAAATGATTTTTTCAAACTAGGCGTCGATTGCTCTTTTCCCAAAACTAAAACACCATGAACTCAACGAGATTTCCAGCTAACCTTGGTTGATGGAAATCACATTATGAAAAAGTCACGCTATACCGAAAAGCAAATCACAGATGCTTTTCGGTATATGTGCCTCTTTTGGCAGCGCTAATATAAAGATGAGATGCCCACATAAAATGTGTGGATTTCTCACAGAACTAGCCAAAATAGCGATTTGCTATGTAACTTCCCTAACGGCAGCCTGCCAGTTTTAGGTGTTAACTCCTTCCTCTATCATAGCCCGAGATAAGCCTTCTTAATCTTTTCATTGTTTTGCAGTTCGCTAGACGGCCCATCCAGAACTTGATAGCCATTTTCCAGTACGTAAGCTCGATCGCTCACCTGTAGTACCTGTTTAACATTCTGCTCGACCAACAAAATGGGCATGCCGGTGTCGGCTACTCGGCGTATTGCCGCCATCACATCCTTGACCAATAGAGGCGATAATCCCAGGCTTGGTTCATCCAGCAGTAGCATCTTGGGGCCAAGCATGAGCGCCCTAGCAATCGCTACCATCTGCTGTTGCCCCCCCGAAAGTTGCGCGGCCTTTTCACGCTCGTATTTTTTAAGATCCGGGAACAGTCTATGAACTTTCTCTAGGTTCTCGTCGCGGCGCTCACGCGCAGAGGGCAATGAAGCGCCCAGCAACAGGTTGTCGTGTACCGTCATATTGCCGAACAGTTGACGCCCCATCGGCACATGAGCGAGCCCCAATCTCGCCATTTCATACGGCTTACGCCCGGAGACATCTTGCCCAGCAAAATGAATGGCTCCTTTCCAGGGTTTGATCATCCCTGAAACTGCTCGAAGGATCGTCGACTTACCGCTGCCATTACCCCCGATCAATCCCACCAGTTCACCGCTACTAACTGACAAAGAGGCATCGAAAACCACCTTTAATGAACCGTACCCAAGATCGACGTTTTGGACATTTAGCACAGTAGCCGCATGTTCTGCCATCAGTCCTCTCCCAGGTAGGCGGTAATGACGCGTGGATTCTCGATCACATCATGTGGTAAACCCTCGGTAATCACACTGCCGTTTGCCATCACAATCACATGATCCGATAAGGCAATGATGGCTTCCATGATGTGCTCCACCATCACGATAGTCAGGTTCTGGTCAGTCAATTGACGCACAAAACCGATCATGTCTTTAAGTGCGGGTGGATTGAGGCCGGCCATCATTTCATCAAGGAACAGAACACTGGGCTGGACGGCCAGTGCTTTGGCGAGTTCAAGGCGTCGTCGTCTGGCCAAGTTCAGATCCAATGCGGGTTGGTCGTATCGGTCGGCTAGGCCCACTTTTTCTAGGACGTCCATGGCCAATCTTTCGGCTTTCTTGCGCTTGGGCTCCTTTAGAAAGGCCGCCACCAAGACATTCTCAAGCAATGTCAGTTCTTCGAAAGGCCTTTCCGTCTGAAACGTACGTCCAATACCAATACGTGTGCGCATATACGGAGGAAGTCGGGTGATTTCATTCCCGTGCAAGTAAATGCGGCCTGCCTGGGGGGTAACGAAGCCCGTTAGGGCATTAAATAATGTGGTCTTGCCTGCTCCATTCGGCCCGATCAAACCAAGGATTTTGCCTTGCTCGACATCCAGCGAAACATCATTTACCGCGACGACACCACCGAACTTTACGGTGATGCCATCAGCTCTGAGCGCGCTTGGCATAAACCCTCCTAATCAAATAACGCGCTGGCTCGCCAACAATGCCACGAGGCATGAAGATAACAACGACCATGATTAACAAGCCGTAAATCAACATATTGGCCTCTGCGAACGTCGTCCGGAATATCTCACCCGACCCTACGACCAGCAGCGCCCCTATGCATGGCCCCCAGATGGTTCCCCGCCCTCCGATGATGGCCGTTAAGGCGATCTGTACCGACAGCAGCAGGTAAAAAATGATGTGAGGTTCGATGAAGGAGAGAAAGATCGCATAGATACCTCCTCCCAGTGCCGTTAATGCACCCGATAGCATGAACGCTTTCAGTTTGACAGTGGTGGGGTTAATGCCCGACGCCATGGCGGAATCTTCGTCTTCTCGCACGGCACGCAGCTGGTAGCCGAACTTGCTGCGCGATATAAGCATCACTACCAAGACGGTTATCGCCGCAAATGCCAGCGCCAGATAGTAATTGACCTGGCGAGAGAAGAGATCCAGTCCGAAGGGCTCCGGCAGTGTCATGATAAAGACCCCAGTCGCACCGCCGGTTAACCACCCTTCATTAATGGCGATCAGTCGAAAGATCTCAGCAATGGCGATGGTGGAGAGTGTGAAGTAAGGCCCCTTGAGCTTAAACGTCAGGCGCCCCCATAGGTAGGCCACCAGAGAGGCAGCGAACAGTGCCATCAGAACCGCCCACCAGGGAGCAATTTCATGATGGGATGTCCCCACTGCAACGAAGTAGGCACCGAGTCCTACGAAGCTAGCATGGCCTAAGCTCACCTGACCGGCCCAACCACCCAGGATATCCCAGGCGGTGGCCCAGCCAGCGTATAACAGTAAGGTAATGGCTACCGATAGATAGCCGGGAAACAACTGTGGATAGAAAATACCCACCAGAAGCAATCCGACAAAAATGACGTAATGCTTTTTCATACGCGCTTCACCGTCTTACCGAACAGGCCCTCGGGGCGTAGTAACAGTATCAACAAGAACACCAACAGCCCGTAGGCATCTCGGTAGTCCGATGTAAGATATGAAGCCCCCATTACCTCTACCACTCCCAGCAATAGCCCACCGGCGATAGCAGCCCCAATATTACCCAGTCCCCCTAACACGGTGACCACAAAGGCCTTGAGCGTGAAAATGGCACCTGAAAATGTCGGCGTGGCAAACAGTAGCGGAATCAGCACCACACCTGCCGTAACCGCCAGTGCCATGCCAATACCGAAGACCACGGCTTCGATCCAACGGGTATTGATACCCACGAGTTCAGCACCCAAGCGATTGTCGGCAGTAGCACGAATGGCACGGCCCAGTTCCGTATAGTTGAGTACCATATAGAGGCCGGCAATCACCACCAGCGTTGCCAGGCCAGCAAGCAGCAGGATCATTGAGAAGCTGACATCCCCAAGGGAAACCGTACTGGAGGCATACGACACATTGACGGACTTGGGCTCGGCGCCAAAGGTCAGTAACAATATATTGCCGATAACCAAGGCTAGCCCAAGGGTGACCAGGAGCGAGCTTTCTGGCGGTGCTTCCATTAAGCGGGAGAGCACTAATCGCTGTAGTAATGCCCCGGCCATAAACCCAAGTGGCATGGCAACAAGTAGAGACAGATAAGGATCCCAGCCCAATAGGGAGTTGAGCAACACGGCACAATACATGCCCAGAATAACGAAGTCCCCGTGGGCGAAGTTGATTATCTTCATTACCCCGAACACCAGCGTTAGCCCTACCCCAATCAGCGCATAGACCCCACCGATCAATACCCCATTAGACAAGTTTTGCAAAAAAGATACATAGTCAAACATCATGATCTCTCTAGTTGTGCCATGCAGGCGTCCCGATTAGCGCTCGTCCCACGCCGGTGTTGGGTAACGAACTTCCTCAGCAGCCAGGTCGGCTGGGAATACGGTGACGTGCTCACCGTCCTGGATCTGCAATACAAGGCTGCGAATCGGGTTCTGTCCTTGAAAACCATCGAAGCTTTCAAACACAACATGAGTGACCGGTGTATCCAGGTCGGTTTCAGCTAGTGCATCTCTGACGTCACTACGCTCAAGGGAGTCGGCACGTTCAAGTGCATCGGCCGCCACACGAAGTGCCAGATAACCCTCAGCTTCGTAGAAGGTAGGCTCTTCGCCCGTCTTAGCCTTAAGGCGTTCATAGAGATCTTCCACGCCCTCGTACTGAACATCCTTACTCCAACTCACCACAGTGGCCACATACTCGGCAAGATCACCCACCTGATCGACGAAGCTAGGCAAGGCGGCACCGGTGTCGATAGCCACCGCTTTGGGATTGAGGTTTACCTCGCGCATCTGACGCGCAATAGCGACCCCATCTTCAGCGTAGGCAACCACATAGAGCAGGTCAGGCTCCTCGGAGCGGAAACGGTTGAGGATGGGTCTAAAATCAGAGGTGCCTTGATCGTAAGATTGGTCGCCCACGATTTCATAGCCCCGCTCTTCGGCTAAACGTGCGCCCTCTTCGGCCAATGACGCCGGCCAAGCCCCATTGCCATACAGCATGGCGACGGTTTCCAAGCTATCGTCTTGTTCGCGTAGAAAATCGAAATAGTCGAAATAGCTCTCTGCCACAATCGTTGAGTTGTGCTTGGCACGAAATACCCAGGGTGAACCTGGTTTGGTAATACTGTTGTCTGCGCTACCGAGCACAATGAGCGGAATCTCTTGACGGGTCATTAGCTGTGCCATCGGCCCAGTAATGCTTGATGCATAAGAGCCCATAATCAAAGGAACATCCTGTCGATTAAGTGACTCGGTCGCTGCCAACGCACTGGTAGCTTCAGAACGATCATCTTGCACGACCAGCGCCAGAGGCTCTCCCCTCACCCCACCGCCTTCGTTGATTTCCTCCAACGCGACTTCCATTCCTGCCTGATAGCGCTCACCAAAGGCGGCGAAGGGACCCGACAAGCTGTTAATGACACCAACTTCGATATCAGCGAATACGGCGGGGGCCGCCAGAAGCCAGGGGGCCATGGAAGCGGCAGCGATCAATTTCTTCATTGTTTTCTCTCCCTCCAAGATCTATAAAACAATTTATGTCGATTTTTTAGTGGCTTTTCGATTATTCACGACTAATTATGTATAGACCAAGCTTGCTAACGGCTGCAAGACAACCTCAATAAACGGTACGCCCCCTTACTCAGTCATGTACCAATCTGGTCGCTCATTTATTCAATAAGGAGTTTTCATGACGATCCCTTCGGATCCAGTGGCGTCACTAGGCATCACTGGCTTTGCCGCCGCGCTGCGCAGAGGTGAAATCACCTCAGAACAAGCGGTGAGCGCGTATTTAGCCCGTATCGAAATATTGGATCCGTTGCTTTGCGCCTATGAAACAGTGGACGCCCGCCGTGCTCTAGCCACGGCTCGCGCCATGGATACGCTGCTGGCCAATGGTGTCGACTTAGGGCCACTGATGGGGCTTCCGGTCTCAGTTAAGGATCTGTTTGTTATCGATGGTATAACCCCGCATGCAGGCTCCAACCTACCTGTTCAGGACAAGCTGGGCACGCAAGAAGGAACCTTCATCCGTGCGTTGAAGTCATCGGGTTGCGTCATTCTGGGAACCACTCGGATGGTCGAGTTTGCGCTCGGGATAACGGGACACTCCGTCTCTCGTGGTACGCCCTGGAATCCGTGGGATGACCAGCACCATCGGCTGCCTGGGGGGTCAAGTTCAGGCGCCGGGGTCGCACTCGCCGCGGGTTTATGTGGTTTATCTATCGGTAGCGATACAGGAGGATCCGTCAGAGTGCCGGCAGCGATGTGCGGCTTGTTCGGCTTAAAGACCACGGTAGGCCTGTGGCCCACTGACGGTGCCTTTCCTCTTGAACCCAACACCGACTCCATCGGCTTACTCACTCGAACCGCTCAGGATGCTGCCATTGCCTTCGATGCGTTGAATGCCAGAATCAATCCGTCATCTCAAACCCATCACGCTTCGATAACCCCTAGTCAACTTACATTGGGCGTGCCAGACAATTACTTCCTTGAGGGTATCGATGCAGAAATGCAAAACGCGTTTGAACATGCCCTATTAGGGTTTGAAGCGAGTGGTGTAAAGCAGGTTTCCCTACAGATACCCAATGTGGATGGACGCGAGCGTTACTTCCCTGTTGCCATGCCCGCTCAATTGCTCGCATGGTTAGGAGAAGGGTTCTTTCTGGACCATAAAGCGCTTGTAGACCCTATTATTCGTGCACGTATTGATAAGGGTACTGGTATCAAAGCCCATGACTACTTAACACTGGCGGAAGAACGGCACTGTCATATTGAGGCGGCTAAATCTTTGTTTGATCAAGTAGACTTAATTGTCAGCCCGACCACTCAGGCGCCACCGCAGAAGCTGAAGGAACTAGAGGACCCTGACATGGCGATGCAGGCGGCAATGGGTATGACACGCAATACCCAGCCTGCCAATTATTTCGATTGGTGCGCCATTACTCTACCAATGGGGATAAATTCGGATGGCTTGCCACTTGGCTTGCAATTAAACGGCCCAGGAAATACCGATTCGAGGCTATTAGCCATTGCCGTCGCCTTGGAGAATCTTCTTGATCCAGCCCCACAACCCAAACCTTTTCATGGCCATGCGCTGCGTTGAGTAAGTTGATACTGACGATACCTGTCTCTATCACCGTCCAAACTCATAAGGGCAGATCCGAAAAGAGCTACGAACCATTACCGAGATAGTTGAGTAGGCGGCAGCCCGCGTTTCGTGCTGCCGCCTTATATTGTTAGAAACGATAGCCAACACTGAACCAGAATCGTGGGTCTTTCTGACGCTCATCCGACTGAGCATCGCCGCCGCTGAGCTTCCAGGCTGACACAAGATCGACACTCCAATCATTGGAGTTGTATTTTAGACCGAAGCCTCCCCCTGATAGGCTCCGATCGTCGCCTTCGTCGATGCCACCGTTAAGAGTTCGGCCGCCATCAACCAACAAGTAAGGGCTTAGCCCACCATCCAGGTTGTAACGCAGCTCCAACTGAGCCAGCCAGCCTCGGCTGTCAGACCCTTCACCCACCGGGAAAGCGCGTACGCCGTTAGGGCCACCGAGATAGAAGCTTTCGGAACCATCCAGGTGACGCTGGTCTGACCATTGACCACTGAAACGACCAAACAACGTCAACTGCGATGTCAGCCTTTGCAGCCGCGCGACATCCAGGTTCAATTTGGTAAACCCATAATCGTTACCGACAGCGGCCGTCTGATCTGCTTCAAGGTTGCCGGGCGTCAGGGTAGCGGCGCCGTAGCTAATGCCTCCCCCAAATAGATTGTCACGATGATCGAATTGAAGTGCCAGCGGCAGTGAGCGGCTTTCAGTAGCTTTAGTATAGCCGATGAAATCAGCGTTATCGTCCAGGTCTTTTTGCTGGTAAGTAGCTGAAAAACTCAGATTACTTCGCTGGGTGCGGATCAGCGGATAGCTCAGCCCGGCTGATAGTACTTCGGCAGTGCCGGTATAGCCTTCGAAGCCCTTGCCGAGCGTGTAATCGGTAAAATCATAACCGACTGTACCGCGTAGCCCCGAGTAACCTAGTGGGAGAGAGTAGCTGAGCTGGCCGAGCCAGGTGTCCTCACTGGAGTAAAGGGCAGCTATGCTCAGCTCGTCGCCAACGGTTAGTAGGCGGTTGGCTTGCAGGTCCGCTCGAGTACGGTACTCACCGGAGTAACGGCTGCCATGATTATCCACACCCACTCGGCCAGTGAACCGGTCACCTTGTTCAACCTGAGCATCCAGATTGCCAGTGCCATAGTCTTGTCCGGGACGCATCACAGGAACAATGTTCAGCCCCGGCAGGTCGCCTGCGATCAGCAGTGTCCTCTCCATTGCAGAGGACTCAATGACGTCACCCGGTGCCAGCGGTTCCAGGAATTTTCCAACCGTGCCGGCCAGCGCAGGTTCACCAGAGGCAGATACCTTGCCGTAGTGCCCCTCAATTACAGTGATCAGCAAGGTGCCATTGTCCAGCGTTTGCGCTGGCAATATGGCCCGTGCGAATGGGTAGCCCTGCGTGCGGTAAAGTTCGCTGATGCGGTTGGCCAAAGCCTGCAGTTCGGACAAGTCGTAGGTTTGTTCAAATACACCTTCGCCCAGTGCGGCTAACAGTTCCTCTGCTGATAAAGCGGTATTATCCTTGAACTGGATTTGGTTGATTGCAACCTCAGGGCCGCCAGCCTCGCGCTCGGACAGTGCTTGGCCTTCCAGACGAATATCAACTGAAGGGCGTTGCGGCTGAAGTGTGTCTTGTCGGTTTTCCTGGTAGATCAGGCCAGCATCGGGTGGCTCCTGTGCAAACGCAGGTAAAGAAATGGTGGTGGCCAGAGCAATGGCTATCGTCATGGGTGACAATGCAAACAGCTTCATAATAAATCGTCCAATCTCAGTTATTGTTCGTCGGAATTTTGCGAATTGTTCAGATATAAGCCGCCATCCACCACGAACACTGGAAGAAGACCTGATTGATCACGCTTGCTGTTTTGCTCAGTAATGGTTGCTTCTTCGGTATCAACCAATTCCAGTCCGCCCGATAATCGTTGGTTTTCCTGGCGTTGATTGGATGAAGGAACGCTGGAGTTCATGGCAAACTGTATGGCATCGTTGTCAAAACCCGCGCCAGGCCTACTCTCCCCCCTCAGACCAGAACTTAGCTGCTGCACCGCAGCGATCGCGCGTAAGGCCTGATTGCCACTATTAGTGTTGCCACCGTCGCTATTGCCACCGCCGGTATCGTCATCGCCGCTATCACCACCACCGGTATCGTCATCGCCGCTATCTCCACCGCCGCTATTGTCGTCGACGCTATCACCGCCGCCGGTATCGTCATCGCCGCTATCACCACCACCGGTATCGTCATCGCCGCTATCTCCACCGCCGGTATTGCCGTCGCCACTATCTCCACCGCCGGTATTGTCGTCGCCGCTATCACCACCACCGGTATTGTCGTCGCCGCTATCTCCACCGCCGGTATTGCCGTCGCCACTATCTCCACCGCCGGTATTGTCGTCGCCGCTATCACCACCACCGGTATTGTCGTCGCCGCTATCACCACCACCGGTATTGTCATCGCCGCTATCACCACCGCCGGTATTGTCGTCGCCGCTATCACCGCCACCGGTATTGTCGTCGCCGCTATCACCGCCACCGGTATTGTCGCCGCCGGTGTTACCGTCACCTTTGTCGGGGTCCATTAGCTCGGCCCAAGTCTTGCCTTCGCCGAGGCCGGAGTCGTTGGTCTGATTGATGGCGTTGTCATCGGCATCAGTGGTGGCATAAAAACTATTGGTCACCTCTTCTGTTCCAACATGCTCACCTACTAGCCCCCCTATATCAGTAGCACCGGTAGCGCTTCCGGCAGCGTAGGAGGATTTAATCGTGCCATAGCTATTCAGGCCAACTAGACCACCAACAAATCTATCTCCTTCAACGTTACCGGTGGCGTAAGCATTTTCAATGCTGCCACTGCTTTCACCAGCTAACCCGCCAACCGCCACTCCCGTACCCTTAACATCACCCGTGGCATAAACTTCAGATAACGTTGATCCACCAGAACCATCGTAACCACTTGCGCCGATCAATCCACCCACTGCATTAGTACCGATGACATTTGCTGTGCTGTAGGATTGATCAACGCTTGAGGCACTATTCGCAAAACCGACCAACCCACCAGCCCTTGTTGATTGCGCAGTAACACTACCTGATGAATGAACATTCTGAAGGGTGGCGGCATTAGTTTGGCCAGCCAAAATACCTACATAACCATTGCCGTTAATATCAGCATCGTTAACCCCAAGGTTTTTGATGGTTGCAACTTGGGTGTAGCCAAAAAGGCCCACATAATCTGTATCAGGTCGATTAATGGCTAAACCTGAAAGTGAATGGTTATTGCCATCAAAGGTGCCGGTAAATTGATTAGCGTGGTTGCCAATCGGTGTCCAACCGGCACCATTATTGGCACTTGCGCTGGCTTGTTCGTTGTAACCAAAGGTATTTGTGTCTAAGTCATTGGCTAAGTCGAAATGATAATCACCAGCTAAGACATCCGCGTTATAGTTGATGTTTTGTAGCTGGTCCCAGTTGGCGATGGTGTAAGCATCACCTTCTACGCCCATCCCTCCCTCAAAAAGGGTTTCAGTGGGTTTGTATATGGCTTTAATTACAGGAAGATCAATAGTGCCTATTGCATAGCCTGCATAGTCGGCACCTGATATTGAAGTTGCCCAGATACTAGTGTCCCAATGGTTATTGGTGGTTTCAATTATTTCAGCTTTGGTTTTTCCATAGGTTGCACTGTCTACCATCACTCCTGCATTGGTGTCGGTGTCGTAATAAGAGTTTGTAACAGTAGGATAGTTATCAACGGATTCATTTCTAAATGACTTAAATAGCCCTGAAAGCTGTCCATTGGTACCAGTTACTTCACCTGACATATATGAATCTACAAGACTTCCTTTATACCAGTACCCAACTAAACCACTGATGGCATAATCACCATCACCATTAATATTTGCAGTAGAATATGAATTATTCACATCAAGAAATGTTGCTTTGCCTACAAGGGTGCCGATTTCTCTATTACCGGTAACACTGCCAGTAACATGGGTTTTTTCTATCGCTAAAGTGTGAGCTTCGCCAACCAAAATTCCTAGTTGGTTATATCCAGTTATATTTGCATCCAAGATGCCAACATTTTTTATGCTGCCACCTTGTGCGTATGAAAACAGACCTGCTCGACCATGAGCGCTTTTGTCGAAGTAAAAAAGATTTGAAATACTATGACCTAGACCGTCAAAATTTCCGGTAAACACGCTATTACTACCAATAGGTGTCCAGCCACTGCCACTGTTCCAATTAGTGGTTACACTCGCATCAATATGGGATCCCAGCGCATAATTCTTTGATAAATCACCATTCATGCCTTGCAGGTCAGTACCGTTAGTTGAGCCCTCCGCGCCCAAATCAGTAATGACGGTGTAATCGATACCATCTACATCTTTTCCAAGCTTAGTGCTGAAGTTTTGACCGGCTCGCAGGTTGACCGGAGCGTTAATATTGTAGCTCGCAGTGTTATCGGCATTAACCGCACCCTGCCCATACTCCAGTGCCAGTTTGCCACCAGCCCCGCCACTGGCATCAATGGCTGAATTGATTTCGATATTGCGGATGGCATTCAGTGTGAGGGTATTACCGCTTGACCACGTTACTTCGTCGTTAACAAAAATATCGCCATTGCCATCGGTATTCCCGCCATCAACACTTTTAATGGTAACGTTGGTATCTGCTAAATTGATCCCGAGTTGCGCACCAGTAATGTCCCCGCCGTTAGCGGCGATAGTGTAGTCGTTCGGATCAATCAACCACTCGCCGGTTTCACCGTTATCCGCTTTGGTGGTCACAGTGGCTTCATCAAGAATGCTGACGTTGGCTGAACTGGTCTCGATAAACCCGCCATCGCCGCCCTTCGGTGCGCTGGCATCCAGCGTACCCGCCACCTGCACCTGGCCGCTGTCCATATCGCCCATCAGCATGATGCGGCCATCTTCACCTGTAGCGAGGGTGCGCGCTTCGGTGACGCCGGTGTGGTTGATAACACTAGAGGCCAACTCACCGGCTGCCTTGGCGGTGAGGTAAACGAGGCCGCCGTCAGCGCGAATGACGCCGCCCTGTTCAATATAGGTGTCGAGCAGCGCTTCCTCGACTTCAATTTTAACTGGGCCGCCGAGGTCCAGTGTGACCTTGCTGCCAGCGCCCATCAGCGTGCTGCCCTGGGGCGTGGTGATGTTGCCGGTGTTGATGATTTCAGCGGCAATCATCGCGACGACACCGCCTTCCGCGGTGGCGATATTGCCCTGGTTAACGATGGCGTTGGCGCTGGCTCCCTCGAAGTGGTAGTTGCCAGCCATGAAGTCTTCAGTGGAAATATCCAGCGTGGAGGCGACCAGTGAACCAACATCCACTCGGGCGGTAGAACTGAACATCACGCCATTAGGGTTGACCAGGAATACGCGGCCGTTAGCGTTGAGAGCACCGCGAATATCAGAAACATTATTACCCGTCACCCGGTTGAGTGCGGCGGCCTGGGCATTAGGCTGGACGAAGTTGACGGCATGGCCTTCGGCAATAGAAAAATCTTGCCAGTTGATGGCTATGTTCTGGCTATTCTGTTCGATGGTGAGGGTGTTACCCGAGCCACTGATACTACCCTGACCACCAACGACAGCTCCCCCAGAAGGCAGGCCAGCAGCGTGCAGAGGCAGAGCCATCAGGAATAGAGTGCCTGCGGATATGGCTTTCAGCGACCCTACGACACCTCCAGAACCACTTGATGAATTCTGATTCGAATGACTAAGCTCTGAGGCGGCCTGCCACACCCCTTTACTTCGATTCCATACCACTTGATAAACCCGATTCATCCCCGCACCCCCAGTTTGTTTTTTTCCCTAGGCTAATGTGCGTGATATCGCTGATAGTTGTCAGTCTCAAACCTCTCAACTCTCTCAGTGTGGCGCTTATTTCTGATATTTATTCTGTGATCTGCCCAACAAAGACCAGGCCTTTACCAAAAATGGAGCGAATCGGCAGGGAGATATCGTGCTGCCTGGCTTTTTTACGCAGCCGGCTCAGGATGACATCAATACGATGGAGCTCTGGCGTTTCGTCGTATTGAAACATAAGGTCCAGCAGTGCTTCTTTGGCAAAAATCTCGCTGGGTGAGCGGCCAAGTACACTCAGCAGTTTATATTCCTGGGGGGAAAGCTGGACGGTTTTACCATTGGGTGTCTCAAGGCACTGATGGCCCGAAACCAGGCGCCATTCAGCGCCGTCGTGTTCTCGCGGATGCGCTACTCCCGCACTTACTTGCTCATGCTGCATTCGCTGCCAAAGCGTTTGTAGGGTCGTTGCCAGCTCAGAAAAATTAATGGGCTTGACCAGATACAGGTCGGCACCCAGATTCAGGCCGCGAAGCTTGTCGGACTGCTGGCCGCGGGCTGTGACGATAATCATGCCGAAATTACCTAGGTCGGCCAGGTATTCGACCACGCTGAAACCATCTTCGCCGGGTAAACCAAGATCCACCAGCACAATATCCGCCGGGCTGCGGTGCAGTTTTTTCCAGAAACTCTCTGCACTGTCTGCCCCCCAAACGTTGTAACCTCGGTGTTGAAGAAAGAAAATCAGCTCCTCTCGGAGGTCGCTGCTGTCTTCAATGATGGCGATAGTGGGTTCTCTGGATGTCATTAACTTACTGACTCCCATATTTTTTGTTAAAAGAGAAAGACGAAACAGCTGCCTTCCGGTGAGCTACTGTGTAGCTGTAGGTCACCGTCGTGGGCGCGGGCAATCTGACGAGCTACATAGAGACCGAGTCCCGCTCCTCGTTTGCTTTGTGTTCCGCGGCGATAGCGATCAAAAATCTGCTTGGCATCCTGCTCATTGATTCCTGACCCCTTGTCAAAAATACTGACAATGGGGCGGCCATCCTTTTGGCTGCAGTCTATGTGAATAGCGCCGCCTGCCGAATATTTAACGGCATTATCAATCACATTCGAAAGCGCAATTCTAATCAGTGCGGCATCTACTATAACAGTCCACTCCAGTGCGGGAGCCTGACTGGCCGGCTTGCCCTCTATGGTCATGATGAGCTGGTGAACATCCGACAGCTGTACCAGGGCCGCTGAAGAATCAATCAGCTCGAACAGGTTGGCCGGTTGTGGGTCCAAGTAGAGGTTTTTGGCGGCCAGCCTGGCATCAGCCAGGCAGTTGTCAGTCAGTTGTACGAGCCGTTCAGTGGCCCGCTGGATCTTGTTGTAGCGCGGCGTTCGGTCACTGTTATCGTGCTCTAGATAGCGAAGGTTCTCGAGACTACCCGAGATGATCGCCAGTGGCGTTCTGAATTCGTGTGAGACCATGCCCATGAATTGACGCTGATGAAAACTGGCATCACGTTCTGCCTTGAGTTCGCTGGCCAACTGGCGTTTTTCATACTCCTCCAGCTTCTTTTCTCTGATGCGATATACCGCAATCGCCATGACCAGCAGCATATTCACGATCAGCGCATATTGCCAGATGACGTAGAGTTCAGGCCTGAAGGGAATCCAGCCGAACGCTGTAAACAACCCGAACATGCTGGCAGCGATGCATATCAAGGGGCTCAGGCCTAGCAGCAAGGTTGATATGCGATAGCTTTCCAGATGCCATACAAACAACACCGAGATAATGAACGTAATGGAGGTAGGCAGGTAAAACAACGCCTGTATTTTAACAGCCAGGTCGTACCGATTCAGGGGGATGAGGATCAACAATAATAACGTCAACCCGCAACAGGCCATCATGATCTTATAGGCCCAGGGCAGATGCTGTTTCATATTGACAGTTTCAACGCATAGCCAAAGCAACGCGATATACGAGGTGAGCGTTAATATGCTGGTCAGATAATGCTGAAGCGGCACGCCCATATCCGGTAATAACCAATTCAGATATCCCTGAATACTGGCAACAAACAGGTAGGTGATAGAAAAGGTAGTAACTGACCAAAGCAGACGGCCACCTAGTACGATGGACAGTATAACGGCAAGCAGGGTGGAGATAGCGGCAAGGCCAAAGTAGAAACTCCAGAAGGCCGTGGTACGGCTCGCATAGCGTAGGAACTCGGCCGGCTGCCATAGGCTCGCTTTCAGAATGGTAGTGCTACTGCTTTGTACCCGAATGATCGCTTCGTAACTCTGCCCGTTATCTAGAGGAGGAAGCACGAACACCGGGTTACGGTAGTCAATATCCGATCGCCCGAGCAGCAGGTCGCCCGTTTGCTTGAAGTGCCAAGGCTGGTCGGAATTTTTTGGGCGATAGAACAGGCGGATGTCATCGACAAAATTCGGCCCCAACTCCAACCAGCGCGGCTGACCTGCGAAAATGGTTTCCGATAACTCAAACCGAAGCCAGAAGGTATCGCGTACGTAGCCACGAGAGAAAGTAGTCCGCTCCGTCGAAGCCTGTCCTTGGAGCTGCTCTACGGCCTGTTCGAGAGAGAGTTTCCCTTGAGGATCTGTCAGTACGCTATACGGAATATCTTGACCCAACCTTAATGGATCCGACTGGGCGGCAGTTGTCGGGAGAAAACCCAGCAACAGAAGAAAGGCGTAAATACCATAACGGACGAGACAATTTTGTGAGTGAAGATACCTACGAGGGCTGACGCGAGTATCCCCTGATATTGCCAGCGGAGCGATCGTCTTCTTCAAAGCATTTTCTCCCGGCCCATCTCGTTTTTGTTCATAGTGTTAGTCAGAAATTTTGATCTGATAACGACATACTGGACATTATTCTGCATAAGCAGCTAGAAGAGTTGCAAAGACGTTAAGCCATTAAATGGTTGATCAGCTCTAAAAAATAGTTAATACAGAGTATTCATATCGGAGACGTCTACAGCTTTCAGTGAGCTTTCACTGTGGATCGCCTGTGAGGTCGAAAGCAAAATCGCGAAATATAAAACTTAAAAGCCTGCCTAATCGGCTAAGTTAATTGGCGTCCCTTTCAGGAGAAAAATAACACATAAACGAATGATTTTAAAGTATTTAATGAAAATACAGAAATTTCAATATACCACGCAGTATACCTAGCTCTCTCTTAAAAGCTGAATCGGAAGTCATGCATGCTTCTATGATAAAGCAGTGACATTGCTTCTCTGCCCCAAAACGGTGGCTAATGCCTCGCAAATCAAAGGTTACAAGCTAAATATTACTCCTCGAGCACCACTATCTTGCTTCATTATATTTAAGCGGTATTCACCATCTCAGTGCGTCTGCACAAGCCAACCACTTGAGACTTTAGGCCATACCACGTCGCCTCTAGCAGGAACCCGCCGTTACCAGCAAGCCTTATAAGCAATGTTTTTCTTAGCTATCGGTCAGCCCATGGCCTAGCTTGAGACTCATTAACTCTACTTGCCTTTTGAAAACGCACAAATCCGCATGATTTCGCATGACCCCAATTCACCCAAAGCCCGCCCATAGCCCCGCAACATATACGGCGCCGTGATACCGAAGGTAATCACGCAAGCCACCAGTCGCCGGTCAAGCTTCAGGTGGTTCATCAGCTTTAGCAGCGGCGGCACCAGCACTGGAATAAAAGCAATATGGACAGGAATTAAGTTCTGCGAGCTGATTGCCGCGGCTAACAGCGCCGCCAGTAGCGTATAGGTAACCGTGCGGCGGCTACCGCCAGACTCATCTAGCTGAAAGCGCCTTATGGCCCGGCTGGCCAGCAGCTCGGTGATACCAGAACGGGATAAAGCGACGGCAAAGGCCCCTAACACCGCATAAGAGAGCGCGATGGTGGCGCCATTACCCAGCCCCTCATTAAAGGCGTCAAGGATCTCTCCAATAGGCATACCTGCATATAACCCACCGACCAACGTGGCGACGATAAGGGCAAACACAACTGAAACGCGAGCAAGACTCAAGCCGACCATCACTAGGATAGCCAGAACGATAGCATTCATGAAAAACCTACTTTGTTGTTAGAGGGTAAATAGTGCGTTCCCTATGGCCTAGAGTCGTCACAGGCTAGCGCCACAGGGAAGCATGCAATGCCTTAAACTTGGCTTGGCAATGTATGCGGGTGAGCCAGTGGGGTTAGCGTACGCTCGCGAATCAATTCACTAGCGGCTTCGATATCCGGCGCGAAGAAGCGATCCTGTGTGTAGTGGCTGACCTGGGCACGTAGCAGTTGCCTGGCTTGTTCTAGCGGCTGGGAGGTGGACAAGCCCTGGCGCATGTCCAACCCTTGGCACGCCCCCAGCCATTCGATGGCTAAAATGCCGCACACATTCTCCGCCATTTCCCATAACCGTTTACCGGCGGCAGGCGCCATGGAGACATGGTCTTCCTGGTTAGCCGAGGTTGGCAGGCTGTCGACACTATGCGGGTGCGCCAAGGCCTTGTTTTCACTCGCCAGCGCCGCGGCGGTGACCTGGGCAATCATAAACCCGGAATTGACCCCGCCGTTTTCGACCAGAAATGGCGGTAGCTGCGACATGTGTTTGTCCATCATTAAGGAGACACGTCGCTCGGCCAGAGAGCCAATTTCGGCGATAGCTAACGCCAGGTTGTCAGCGGCCATGGCCACCGGTTCAGCATGAAAATTACCGCCGGAAATAATGTCATCCTGCTCGGCAAACACCAGCGGGTTATCAGAGACTGCGTTGATTTCCGCCGCGAGTACCTCGGCTGCCTGACGGACCTGGGTTAACACAGCACCCATCACCTGTGGCTGGCAGCGCAACGAGTAGGGATCCTGGACTTTATCGCAGTTGGCATGGGAGTCGCCGACGGCACTCTTTTCACCAAGTAGATGGCGGTAAGCGGCGGCCGCATCAATTTGGCCGCGCTGACCACGCACTTCATGAATGCGGGCATCGAAGGGTGAACGTGAGCCCAAGGTGGCTTCTACGGTTAGCGAACCGCACACTGTCGCCGCAGCAAACAGGTCTTCGGCGTCGAATAGCCCCCGCAGGGCATAAGCGGTCGATACCTGGGTGCCATTAAGCAGCGCCAGGCCCTCTTTAGGTGCCAGTGTGATTGGCGCCAGGCCAGCGATTTCCAATGCTTTTTCGGCGGAAATCCACTCACCTTTGTAGCGGGCTTTGCCCTCACCTAGCAGCACGGCACTCATATGCGCCAGGGGCGCCAAATCACCTGAAGCGCCCACCGATCCTTTCAGGGGGATATGTGGGTAAACCTCGGCATTGATCAGTGCCACCAGGGCATCCAATACCTCACGGCGGATGCCGGAGAAGCCTCTCGCCAGGCTGTTGACTTTAAGCACCATAATCAAACGCACCAGCGCATCATCTATCGCCACCCCCACGCCAGTGGCATGAGAGAGCACCAGGGAGCTCTGTAACGATTCAAGGTCTTCGTTGGCAATGCGGGTCTGGGCCAATAAGCCAAATCCCGTATTAATGCCATAGACAGTGCGGTTTTCACTAACGACCCGGTTCACGCAATCGACGCTTCGCTGGATATACGCATTGGCGCTTTCCGGCAACGTAACAGGCACATGCGCTTGATGGATCTGGCGGGCTTGGGCAAGGGTCATTTTGCCGGGCTGAATTTCGAGATGTTTCATTTGATCGCCTTATCACTCACTCTCAGTTGATATTCCAGGCGCCCCAGCCGCTGCCTCGTTACGGCGGCTGAGAGCTGGATGTTAAACGACAGAATTGTGTTGTCTAATTTCCAGGCAGTAAGTTCGGAGCTATAGGCAGAATTTGTTCCAGCCCCTGGTCAATTCGCAATCGTTCGTAGACCTTCTGTATATCTAAGTGCAGAGCATGCTCTTCCTGATAAGCAGGGAGGAGTACGCGAAGTGATTTCCAGGCCAATGAAGTACCCACGGCGAAGTCTTCACCGTCGATCAAATCAAAGGCCTGTGCGGCCAACAGGTATTCGATAGCAAGGACGTAGAAAGCATTGTCGATGGCCTGATCAAGCTTCAGGGCTGCGCTTTCACCCAAACTGAGGTGGTCTTCCTGTAGCCCCGAGGTAACAAAGTTGTCAGTAACTGCAGGCTGAGCCAAACGCTTGTTATCAGCTACCAATGAGGCAGCGGAATAGTGAGCGATCATCATGCCGGATTTGACGCCACTTTCGACAGTCAAGAAAGGCGGTAACTGATTGGCCTGAGGTGATACCAGTCGATAAGCGCGCCGCTCGGAGATTGAGCTCCATTCGCAGACAGCAATGGTAAGGAGATCGCACGCCATCGCCACCGAAGCACCGTGAGGATTGGCTTGCGACACAATTTGATAGTCACCGTTATGTGGAATGACTAATGGGTTATCGGTCGCTGAGTGAAGCTCTTTCTCTACCTGCCGAGATGCGTGATCGAACTGATCTCGACAGGCTCCATGTACCTGAGGCATTGAGCGCAGACTCAGCGCATCCTGCAACCGCTGACCTTTATGGCGCGTGAGGTGCGGGCTATCCGCGAGAAGCCGACGTAAGTTGTCGCCTGTTTGCTGAACCCCTGGGTGGCGTTTTAGGGCCGTCACCTCAGCCATAAAGGCATTCATTTGCCCACCCAATGCTTCAAAACTCATAGCGCCAATAATATCCGCCCAAGCCGATAGGCGGGCGGCATCGGCAAGCGCCAGGCAAGCCAATCCCGTCATAGCGGGGGTACCATTAACGAGGCTCAAACCATCCTTGGGGCCAAGCGTTACCGTCGGCATACCGATGACATCCAGCGCTTGCTTGGCAGGCATGCGTTGCCCGCGAAAGTCAACATCGCCATGACCTATCAGAGCCAGCCCAATGTGCGCCATGTGAGTAAGGTAACCCACCGAGCCGCGCGAGGGCACGATCGGAGTCACCTGCTCATTCAACAATTTGATCAGCCCCTCCAGCACAGCCAGACTAATACCAGAGTAACCATGACTATAGTTGATCACCGCGCAGCATATGATCGCCCGAACTTGTTCCGTTCGCAGAGGTGTACCAACACCACAGGCATGGCTCATCAAAGTGTGGTGTGAAAGACGCTGCAGCTCATCTTGCTTAAGCACAACATCGCACAGCGCCCCCAAACCGGTATTAATGCCATAATGGGGCACGCTTGAAGCGGCAATCTTTTCGACAGCCTCGCGCGCGCAGCTCACCCTTTCCCAGGCTTGAGGCGACAGCGATAACTGATACCCATGGCGGGCGACCTTGACCACCTCCAGCCAAGCAGGAGGCGTAGTGCCGATTTCAAGATGCCCAGATAACTCACTCATGCGCATCTCCGGTCTGCTCAACGGAAAGAGCTGACTTATTTGCAGGCTCACCAGCTCCTTGCATAATGAAAACCTTCACCGCAGAAGCCACAATCAGAGTAAACAGAAACAGCACGATAAAACCTCCCGCTGCCGCCAGGAACTTAATACCGTCGACACCCTGAGCACCGCCCCCGAAGGCCACCATCACATAGGCGATAATCGCAATTGAAAGCCCCCAGAGAATTTTCTGCTTACGAGGAGCCTCTTCTTCCGCTGTCATGTCTTTAGTGCAGATGGTCGCAATGGTTGAAGACATTGAGTCAGCAGAAGTGGAGAAAGAAATGATCAGCGTCACAATGGCCAGCGGAATTAACAAAGCGGATAATGGCAGGTGTTGTAGAAAGCCCCAGAGCCCTGATACCGCACCGTTCTCGGTCACCACGCTAACAAGGTCGAGGGTGCCATCCATCTGCCACTTAATTGCCGACCCACCCCATATTGCGAACCAAACGATGCCGAACACAGAAGGTAGAATCCAGTTAATCACCAGGAACTCACGGAGCGTTCTACCATAGGAGATCCTCGCCAGAAACAGCCCCATCAAAGGTGCATAGGCTATCCAGATCGACCAGTCATACATGGTCCACCATGTGACTAGCGCTTCACCTCCAGACTCTTTGGTGTCAAATGACCAAAGGAAGAAGTTATCGAACCAGTAACCCAAGCTGGTAACCGACAGGCTCAGGATGTAGCTCACTGGGCCAATAATCAGCAGAATGGCTACAAACGCGTAAAAAATATAAGCATTGATTGATGATAAAAATCGAATGCCCCGCTTGAGACCAGACACCGCCGAAGTAATGAAAATGGCCGAAATAATCAGCGTCAAAATCAGCCAAGTAGTAGGATTAGATGCGATACCATACTCAGCTTCAATGCCAGAGCTAATCAGCGCTAAGCCAGCCCCTAAAGAGGATGCAAGCCCCAGTGCGATGGCAAGTATTGAAATAATATCGACCACGGCGCGTACGACTGGGCTTCGCTCGCGACTACCCAGTAGCGGGGAGAGAGTTGAAGAGATAGAAAAGCGCTCTTTGCGATTAAAGTGCATATACCCAATCATCAAGCCAACAATGGAGTACATGGCATAGGGAATAAAGCTCCAGTTATGGAAGCTCCTGGCCAGAGCGAAAATCGCCGCTTCACCACTGTTGGGCTCAAATGACTGATTGGCGATCTCGCCATAGACATTGCCCAAGTAGATAATGGGCTCATTGACCGAGTAGGTAACCACCCCAGTCGCTATTCCACCGGTTAACGCCATGGCAAAGGTAGCCGCCAACGAAAACGTAGGCTTAGCGTTCGCCCCACCCAACCGAATATTGCCAGCCTTGGAAAAGAATATAAACGCAGTAACGCCAAGCGTCGAAATGGCCAACAACTGATAAAGCCAACCAAAGTCAGAGAGCGAGAGATAGAATAACTGCCTAGCAACGCTGATCAGCAGTTCGTTATTAACCAAGCCAATCAGGACGGCCAACATAATAATCACGAAGGCTGGTATAAAGACACTTCGCTTTAACTGTTTCCTGTCTGTTAGTGACATTTTATGCTTCCTGTTGAAGTTTATTGTTGTAGCGCTTTTTTTATCAGGGGCCGACATGCTGCCTGTCGGCCCCTTATCAATGTGTCCAGGGACATCAAAGGTAGGGAAGTTGTTAAAGGGGAGTCTTACTTAACCATCGGCAAATCAAGACCGTTTTCCTGGGCGCACCGTTTAGCAATGTCATAGCCAGCATCGGCGTGTCGCATCACGCCGGTGCCCGGGTCGTTGCGCAGCACACGGCCTAAGCGGGCGTGGGCATCATCGCTGCCGTCACACACGATCACCACGCCAGAATGCTGGGAGTAACCCATGCCTACCCCACCGCCATGATGTAGCGAAACCCATGTGGCACCGCCTGCGGTGTTTAGCAGCGCGTTGAGCAGTGGCCAGTCGGAAACGGCGTCAGAACCATCCATCATCGCCTCGGTTTCGCGGTTGGGGCTGGCAACAGAACCCGAATCGAGATGGTCGCGACCAATAACGATCGGTGCTTTTAGCTCGCCGTTCTTCACCATTTCGTTGAAGGCCTGCCCCAAGCGGGCACGGTCTTTAAGCCCCACCCAGCAAATGCGCGCTGGCAACCCCTGGAAGCTAATCCGCTCGCGCGCCATGTCGAGCCAGTTGTGCAAGTGCGGGTCGTCGGGAATGAGTTCTTTGACCTTCTGGTCGGTCTTATAAATGTCCTCCGGATCCCCAGAGAGCGCCACCCAGCGGAAGGGACCGATCCCCTGGCAAAAAAGAGGACGAATATAGGCAGGCACAAAACCCGGAAAATCAAAGGCGTTGGCAACCCCCTCCTCCATTGCCATCTGGCGAATGTTATTGCCGTAATCAAACGTGGGTACACCCATCTTCTGGAAGTCGAGCATCGCTTGCACATGCACCGCCATCGATTGCTTGGCCGCCTTCACGGTGGCTTCAGGCTCAGACTTGCCGCGCGCTACGTACTCTTCCCATGTCCAGCCGGAAGGCAGGTAGCCATGTAATGGGTCGTGGGCGCTGGTCTGATCCGTGACCATATCCGGTTTGATGCCGCGTTTAACCAGTTCCGGCAGAACATCGGCGGCGTTACCACACAGGCCGATAGAAATAGCCTTACCTTCGGCGGTATAGCGCTCAATACGCGCCAGGGCGTCATCAAGGTTATCAGCCTGTTCATCCAGGTAGCGGGTACGCAAGCGGAAGTCGAGGCTCGCCTGCCGACACTCAATATTCAGCGAACAGGCACCGGCCAGCGTCGCCGCCAACGGCTGAGCGCCGCCCATACCACCCAGCCCAGCGGTCAGAATCCAACGCCCCTTGAGTTCACCGTCGTAGTGCTGGCGGCCCGCCTCAACAAAGGTTTCATAGGTGCCTTGCACAATGCCCTGGGAGCCGATATAGATCCAAGAGCCCGCCGTCATCTGGCCGTACATCATCAGGCCTTTGCGATCCAGTTCGTTGAAGTGCTCCCAGTTAGCCCAGGCGGGTACCAGATTGGAGTTGGCGATCAGCACCCGGGGCGCATCCTTATGGGTCTCAAAAACACCGACGGGTTTACCAGACTGCACTAGCAGCGTCTGGGTATCTTCCAAACGCTGTAGTGTTTCGACGATTTTGTCGTAGCACGCCCAGTCACGGGCAGCGCGGCCGATGCCGCCATATACCACTAAATCCTCGGGGCTTTCGGCCACATCCGGATGAAGGTTGTTCATCAACATGCGAAGCGGCGCTTCGGTCAACCAGCTTTTACAACTGAGCTCAGTACCGGTCGGGGCAATGATTTTACGTGAAGCATCGTGACGTTTATCGTTGATTGGCATGGCGTCATTCCTTGTGTTTCTGTTCATTATTGATTGAGCTAACGAAGCGCCCTGTCAGTTATCCAGGGCTCGCTCCCTAAATTCAGCTTTCAAAATTCAGCTATCTAAGGTCAGCAAATGCACCAGACGAGCCGCCGCTCTGGCGGTGCGGCTGTCGATATCCAGGCTGGGGTTAAGCTCTGCCAAGTCCGCAAGGCGAAGCTTGCCGCTGTCACGCACGGCTTCAATCAGCGGCTCAATCAAGGCAAGCGAGACACCGCGTGCGGCAGGCGCACTTACGCCGGGGGCTTCGGCAGCAGGCAGTACATCCAGGTCAATGGTTAGGTAAATGTGGTCGCACTTGGCGATGAAGCGCTGCATGTCTCTGACGATAGAATCAAGGCGTAGCGCATCGATCTCGCGATCTTCACGGACCAATGTTCCGAGTGCGGCGGCGCGGGTAAATAAGGCGCGCGTATTCGCAGCGCGGCTTACCCCCAGGCAGGCGTATCGAAACGACCAACCCCACTCTTGGCACTTATCGGCAATCTGGGCGAAGGGGGTGCCTGAGGAGCGAATATGCGCTGGATCGCGCAAATCGAAGTGCGCGTCCAAGTTGATGATGCCAATCCGTGGTGGCGTCGCTTTCGAAACAACGTTTTTTGAACCTGGGCCTTTTGGCATAAAAAACTGCGCCAGACCGAGCCAGCTGGCGTAGGCCACTTCATGCCCGCCACCCAGCACAATAGGCAGGTGACCAGCGGTTAATAATGATGTCAGACGGTCAGCAAGCGTTTGTTGCGCTGCCTCTAACCCATCATCAACACAGCGCACATTGCCGGCATCGTAAGCAGGTGCTGTGCGATGCCAGGCCAACGGCGCCAGCGCACGGCGTAACGCATTAGGGCCTTCAGCAGCGCCGGTGCGGCCCTGATTACGCGCAACACCCGCATCACTTTCGAAGCCCAGCAGTGCACACCCCGGCGCGGCGTTGTTGGTTAACGGCTCAATACGCTGGTGCCAGCGGTCACTATCGGGTTCAGGATCAGTGCGCCCCTGCCAGAGCGACATATCAATGGGCTTATCAGCGGCCATGAGTTAACTCCCCCTGATAGACTCGCTGCCGTAGGCGGCCTGGATGCACCGCGTACGCCAGCTCAGCGGGGGTCTCAATATCCCAGATACACACATCAGCCACCGCGCCTTCGTGAAGCTGCCCCTGCCCTTTCAACCCTAAAGCGGCAGCACCATTGGCGGTCATCCCCGCCAACGCTTCCTGGGGCGTCATGCGAAACAGCGTACAAGCCAGGTTGAGCATTAACGTGGGCATAAATATCGGCGAGCTGCCTGGGTTAGCGTCGGTAGCCACAGCCATCGGCACGCCCGCTTCGCGCAGCCCCGCAATGGGCGGCTGCTGCGTTTCACGCAAGGTGTGGAAAGCACCAGGGAGGATGACGGCCACGCTGCCTGCTTCACGCATGGCGGCAATACCGGCGTCATCAAGATACTCAATGTGGTCAGCAGACAATGCACCGTGGCGGGCTGCCATCGCAGCGCCCCCCAAATTTGAGAGCTGCTCGGCATGTGCTTTGATGGGTAAGCCATGGGCCTGCGCTGCTTTGAAAACCCGCTCACATTGCGCTACTGAAAAAGCGATTTTTTCACAAAAGACATCGACGGCATCGACTAACCCTTCGGCTACTGCGGCAGGAATCATTTCATTGCAGACCAGTTCGATATAGCCGTCGCTATCGTTCTCATACTCCGGCGGCAAGGCATGGGCACCTAACAGTGTCGTCAACACGCTCACTGGTAACTCTTCACCTAGACGACGGGCCACCCTCAGCATCTTCAGTTCATTAGTCACGTCCAAGCCATAGCCCGACTTGATCTCGACCGTAGTGACGCCATCCTCAACCAGCGCTTTAAGACGTGGCAAGGCGGCATTGAAGAGCGTTTGCTCACTCGCTTCCCGCGTCGCCAAAACGGTATTCAGAATGCCTCCGCCACGGCGCGCAATCTCTTCATAACTGGCACCTTCCAAACGCGCCTCGAACTCGTCCGCGCGGGCGCCGCCAAACACCAAATGCGTATGGCAATCCACCAAACCGGGCGTCATGACACCGCCCCGCCCCATATCATGGCAACCCTCAGCCTGTGACTCATCGAAGCCATCCATGGGCGTCATGGTGACAACACGCTCACCTTGAGTAATCACAGCCATGGGCTTAGGCAATGTTTTCAGACCATCGAAGAGACTGATATCGCGCCAAATGTAGCGTTGTTTGTTATTAGCCATGGAGGTCTCCTTGGAGCAAACATAATGTATATACAATTAAGCCCATACCTGTTTCCTTCGTCAAGCTGCGAACTCAGCAAACTCGCACAAGAAAATATCTTAAAAATCTCCGAAAAATAATTAAAACCTATTAATAACAATAACTTGAAATAAAAAACCATCAACCAAAAGAGCTTACAACGCCCACCCCACTAGACTAATGTCTACTGCTAGGTGCTATGCGCAAATGCTGTATAGGGTTAGCTTATTGTATATACATAAAACGAGCCCAAGTCATCAGAACGATAACCACACAATGAGAGGCCTACCCATGCACCCCATAGACCCGCCCACCAAGCAGCGCACTAGCGTTGCCACCCTCTTTAAGCTGTTTGTGCCTAGCGCACTGGGTATCCTGATTTTCTTTGTTCCCATCGAGATAGGTGGGCAAAGCACTATCCTGCTTGACCATATGGTCACAGGACTGCGCTCTTTGATGGGCGATTACAGCGGCATTTATGCGTTAGTGATGATCGTGGCGGGCGCCGCCTACCCACTGTTCAAAGGCTATTGGCGGCGAACAGTGACCGAAAGCATTTTTACTGTGCTGAAAATCATCGGTGTCGTTGTTGCCGTCATGGCATTAACGGGTTGGGGCCCAGCATTTCTGCACGAACCGGATATGCTGCCCTTCTTATTTGAAAAACTGGTGATACCGGTAGGTTTAATCGTACCCATTGGCGCTATTTTCCTGGCACTGCTGATCAGCTATGGATTGCTGGAGTTGATTGGCGTACTGGTGCAGCCGGTCATGCGGCCCATATGGCGAACCCCTGGGCGCTCGGCAATCGATGCCGTTGCTTCTTTTGTCGGTAGTTACTCGATCGGGCTATTGATTACCAATCGGGTTTATCAAGCGGGACAGTATTCAGCCCGGGAAGCCGCCATCATCGCCACCGGTTTTTCCACGGTGTCGGCAACGTTCATGATCATCGTGGCGCGTACGCTGGATCTTATGGGCGTTTGGAATTTGTACTTCTGGCTCACCCTGGTGATTACGTTCATCGTCACGGCGGTCACGGTACGACTGCCGCCTCTGGCAAACATGGATGACCATAAGCGTGACGGAGAACCGGAGGCAATCGCGGGGAAGCGCTTAAGCACTGCCTGGCAAGCAGGCACGGAGGTTGCAGCCAACGCGCCAAGCCTTCACCGCAGCGTAGCACTCAACTTTAAAGAAGGGTTGATAATGGCCATCAGCATCCTGCCGTCGATCATGTCGGTAGGCCTGCTCGGGCTTCTCATCGCCAAATACACGCCCTTATTTGAATGGTTGGGATGGTTGTTTTACCCCTTTGTCGCCATCTGGGGGCTAGATGACGCTGCGGCGCTAGCGCAGGCATCTGCTTCTGGACTGGCGGAAATGTTCTTACCGGCTCTACTGATGGCCGAGGCCGAATTCGTCGCCCGCTTTGCGGCTGGCGTGGTGTCAGTCTCCGCCGTGCTGTTCTTTTCGGCTTCCATCCCCTGCATTCTTTCTACCACTATTCCGCTTTCAGTAGGCCGCATGCTAATCGTGTGGCTTATTCGCGCTGCCTTGAGCTTGCTACTTGCGGTGCCCGCGGGCTACCTGGTTCAGTCACTCATCAGTTGAATGCTGGCATTAATGACAAGTCACGAGGTCGAAGGAACCGACCTTGCTGAGCTTCTTAACGTCGATTTAGGCGGTTTTTCGTTGCAGGGAGGAGCGTAACTTATAGCGGTCGCCAGGGTGGAGCAGGCGCGCATAGCTAATCAAATGCTCATCAGACCAGGTACGTCGCACCATGCTCAAGCAAGGCGTCTGGGTATCGATACTTAGCCATTTTGCAGTCTGCTCATCCACCAGCACCGCCTCAACGATATGCTCCATATCCGTTATGGGGCAAGCAGCGACCAGCACCTCATTCGGCGTATGGCGTGAAAAATCAGTTTCAAGATAATCAGGCACCCAACGTGGGTTAACGTAGCGGTTCTCAAGCTGAATCGGAATGTCATTCTCATAGTGCACCAAGAGGGTATGAAAAACCCGACTCCCAAGCCTCATGCCTAACCGCAGCGCCACTTCATCGTCTGCTTCAATCGCCTCTTGGCTGATCACTTTATTGCTGTATTGATGCCCTCGAGAAAGGACTTCTTCGGCAATGTTGTATACTTCCACCAAAGAGGACTCAACCTTACGGTCGGTAACGAAGGTGCCGACACCGGGTTGACGCACGAGATACCCTTGCTGCACCAAATCCCTGATGGCCTTATTGGCCGTCATCCGGCTCACGCCAAAGTCTTTCGCCAGCCGCTCTTCCGTAGGTATCTGATGATTCAGTTGCCAATCGCCACACTGAATCTTATCCAACAGGTGTTGACGGATCTGCTGGTAGAGGGGAGGACGCGTCATGAAACTCCTTTTCGATTAAGACCGTTTGTCTATACAGCTATCTTACATCTTACTAGCCTTGGTTTCTGGATTCATAGAATAACCGCAGCACTTTGGATGATGGGTCGGAATCTGCCGAGCGCAGGAAAGTAGCCAACACCGTCTCCACAAAGGCCTATTTTTGCGACCAGTACCGCTCATGAGTGACCGATGCCGAGCTACGAAATGAAGTCAATAAGTTTAACGGTAGACCAAGAAAGCGGCTGAGATACCAAACCTCAGGTGTTGCACTTATTAGTTAAACTCAGGCTTTACTCCCAAAACGGATGCATCTACAATATCCCAAAATGGGAGGAAAAATGAGAGTCATAGCAAAGCGCACACTGAAAGAGTTTTGGGAGCAGGGCTATGACGACGCCGAGACCCCATTAACCGAGTGGTACAATATGATGCTCAAAGCATCCTGGGAAACGCCACAGCAGTTGAAGGCCGATATTGGAACCGCCAGCATCCTTAAAGGCGGCCGCGTTGTTTTCAATATCGGCGGCAACAAGTACCGAGTCATACTCTCCATTCGGTATGAGCAGCAAATTGCCTGGGTTCGTTTCGTTGGCACCCACGCCCAGTACGATAAAGTCGATGCGGAGACAATATGATGAACATTCAGCCTATCCATAACGATGCCGATCTTGACCGCGCATTTGCTCGCCTTGAGGAGCTTTGGGCTGCTGAGCCAGGCATTCCTGAAGCGGACGAGATCGAAGTGCTCTCAATCCTCATAGAGAAATACGAGGACAAACACTTTCCTATCGGGCCGTCTGATCCTATTGAGGCGATCAAATTCCGTATGGAGCAGCAGGGGCTAACGCCGCGCGATCTTGAAGCATACATCGGCTCTAGCGGACGAGTTTCAGAGGTGCTGAACCGTAAGCGAAAACTCAGCCTGCGCATGATAAAGAACCTGCATGAGGGACTTCGAATCCCTTATGAGAGCTTGATGAGTCAGGCTGCTTAATTATTCAGCCCCGCATTAGCGGGGTTTTTGTGCCACAGTGACAACATTAGGCATGCCACAGCTTGAAATGTCCGCTAGCAGACACCCACACATACATAAAATCATGGGTTAAGCAGAGTTAACGTGGAGTGACTACAGGCATTTTAGCAGGGGCAAATCCCGCATGCTTGTCGGTTTTGGATGTAACTAGGGGCGACTAGAGGGAGTGATATGGCGTCCCTGGCAGGAGTCGAACCTGCGACCTGCCGCTTAGGAGGCGGCTGCTCTATCCTACTGAGCTACAGGGACAAACATGGTCTTAAACTAGCGGGCGCGTAGTATAACGCGTCGGCTTAGTCAGGGCCAACCGCATTGCGCTATTCAGCAGGGCCATTCGGTCTATATCCAGCCGAGCAAACGTAGTGCGAAGACGCCCAGCGTCACGGTAACGCTCGCCATCAGGGTGGTAATGGCGATGATATTGGCGGCTAGAGCCACATTGCCACCTATCGCTTTCACCATTACAAAGCTGGCGGCGGCGGTGGGGCTGGCGAAGAATAGAAACAGCAAGCCCAACTGCTCGCCTGAAAAGCCCACCATCCAGGCCGCCAAAGTGGAGAGTATTGGTAGCGTGACCATCTTCATCAGACTAGAGCCGAGTGCCACTTGGCTGCTGTCGCGCATGCTCGACATGGAGAGCGTCGCACCAATACAAATCAGTGCCAACGGTAGTGTTAACGAGGCAAAATAGTCCCCGGAGGTGATCACCCAAGTAGGCAGCGGAATCGGGAGCGCGGTAAACGGCAGCGCCAAAATTACAGAGACAATCAGTGGATTCGTCACCACGTGTTTAAGCAAGCTACGCCAATCCGTTGACTGCCCAGGCTGGTAAAACGCTAGCACTACGACTGAAAGTGCGTTGTACAGTACAATCAACACACCTAACAGCAGGCTACCCGCCGAAAGGCCATAGTTACCATACATACCCGCCGCTAGCGCCAGCCCAACTACTCCACAATTACCGCGAAAGGCGCCTTGAACGTATATGCCGCGATTCTCGTAAGCTACACGGTAGTGTGCCCACACCCAGCTCAGCAAGAACTGCCCCAGCGTTGCCAAGGCAAAAAACACCATAAGCGACACATCCAGCGCAACGCTTAAGTCGGCTTTTATCAAACTGAGGAAAATCAGGGTGGGGAGCGTTGCTTTAAACACTAGCGCTGAAGCGGTCGAGACAAAAGCGCTATCTATCCATTTCAAACGCTTAAGGCCCAGGCCTACAAATACCATTGCAAATACAGGCAGCGTGGTATCCAACGTGCGGGTAAACAGTTCAATTAGATTCACAACAGTATCTCGATCAGCCTAGATTAAAAACTGGCTTCTAACCCTGAATTCAAGTAATAAGTTCAGCTCCTGCTTATATTCAACTGTTGGGCAAGTTTTGTCGACTGATAAGCGCTCTCTAAGCACGATTGACAGCTCAAAGCGATTACCAAGGATTAATTAAGCGCATCGAAGGGCATCGAGGCGTTTACTTGATGTTGGTTCATATTCACCACTACCCCATCTCGGCCCAGCCCCTTGGCCTCGTAACTACCGGCATCAGCACGGGCTAAAACATGGGCTACGCTGGAGTCACTCTCATTAAACGTCGTAACGCCAATACTGAGGGTGACCCTGTACTCCTTGCCTTCATGGGTCACGGAGATATCGCCTACCGCTTGCCGTAAAGCTTCAGCAACCCTCGTCGCTTGAGACAAGGTGCAGCTGGGTAGCAGCACGCCAAACTCGTCGCCCCCCTGGCGTGCTACGTGATCGCTGCGGCGAACCTCCCAGGCGACTACCTGAGCGATACGACGCAACATCTCGTCGCCTAAGGCGTGGCCACCTTCATCATTAATGGGCTTGAAGTGATCCAAATCGAAAAACAATAAAGCCGAAGGCGTGCTGGTTTTTTGGAAGTCGGCAAAGGCTTCTTCTAAGCGGCGCTCGAAACCGCGACGATTAAGCAGACCTGTTAGGGGATCGTGCTCCGCCTCCCAACGCTGTAGAGCCTCCTGCTCTCGGCGCTCGGTAATATCTTTCACAACGCCTACTAAACCGAGGGTATGGCCATCTTGAGAAAGCATGACCACGCGGGCATGGATATCCAGCCATAACAACTCTTCATCGCTGCGCAAGAATCGAAGCTGGCGCACGAAATCATTACCGGTAAGCAAGCTATACCGCCACATATCTTGAGCACCGGCGATATCGTCAATGTGGATTTGGGGCAGCCAAGCCTCCATGGGCAGGTCAGCAGAAATCCCCAGCATAGTCAGCAGCGCTGGGTTCATATACGTAATATCGCCCCGAATATTAGCGACAAACATGCCTTGAGGCGCCGCATTAAGCACAGAATCAAGAAACGCCTCTCGCTCTTGAAGGTTGCTAAGCAACAATTGCCGCTCTTCTTCTACTCGGTTGAAAGTAAACGCCACCTGCTGCAACTCCTGCATATTAGTCGCCAGGCTGACATGCTCGCGGTGGCCCCAGCCTACCTCGCCAATTTGTTTTTCCAAATGTTTAAGAGGCGCAAGCACACGACCCAACAACCACCATAGCAAGGGAAGCATTAATATTGCCAGCGGCAGCCATAACCACCAGAGTTTTCGAATAAAATCAGCCAGCGGCAATTGCGCTTGGTCAATCGGCAAATAGAGGCCAACAACCCAACCGGCAGGCCACACTTGTGCATACGACTGTAACGCCGTTTGGCCAGTTAATAATCTGCCTACGCTATCGCCTTCCCAGCCATCCAGCGCCAAGTCCAGCCAGGGATTAAAACTTTTAGAAGGCACTGCGTCGTTAACCAGCGCTCCATTGGGATGGTATAAAATTTTCCCGGACGCAGTAGCAAAAGCCGCATAGCCACTCTCGCCCAAGCGCACCTTGGCTAAACGGCTAAACATCCCCCCCGAAGCAAGACTTACGATACCGCCGACCAAACCGTTAAAATCACCTTGCTCGGTGAACCGAGGAACACCGACTAATACCATCGGCATACCGCTCGCTCGCCCTACAAATGGCTCACTGACATAAGGCCGACGGGAACCACGTAGCATACGAAAGTATTCAAGCTCAGCGGTTTGAAGCCCTACTCGACCCACGACGGCAGGCCAGTCGGCTATGATTTCCCCCTCGCGATTGGCGACCACAATTCCCTCGAACCAGGCCGATAAAGCATCATTATTTTCCAATTGATAGCTAACCCAAGTCGCGTCATCAGTGCTGCCAATCGTTTCACTTAGACGTTCTAATGCCTGGAAACGCAGTTCTATTTGTTGCGTGACCTCATCGGCCAGAAGAGTAGCTTCATACCGAAGATGCGACATATTGGTATCGTGCACCATGGTTTTACCCAGTTGCCAGGACATGCCTAGCAACAGCGTTACGACCAGGAACCACGTAACGGCGAGCCCCAGCAGCAGCCGGCTCCTTAATGAACGGGAGATAAGCATTAGTTTTAGCGGAGAAGCCAAGCGCACTGAATGACCTTGATATACATAATATCCAATTGCTTTTGATTAGGAGGGCAGTATCTGCAATGCCAATACAATAGCCAACTTAACAATATTATGGCGCATTCAACCGTTGATACGTATCAACCATTCGCACGTAATAAGCATTTTCAACGATGAATCTCATAAATTGTAAATTCAATTTAAGGCATTAAAAACTTTTTTATAAAGTTCAACGTATCCAGATACCTAATAGATAAAAAAAATAACATAGCTTTTACAAATACAAAGTTAACCAAATCGTTGTTATTTTCTCGAAGTTAGCGATTAAACTAACACAAAAGGAAAGACGAATTGATTACCCTCGCTAATTCACGTATGTTCGCCCGCCTATCTTTTATCCTGTTACTTAACGACGGCCTTATTTATGGCGAGACGAACGGCAGGCTACACATCATCAGGTATTCGCAAGCTGGCTGCCCTGCCCGCACTGCTGCCCGAATTTGATCGTTTCGACCGCATAAGCCCCTTAAACAAAAAACCGGATGCCGTCATTGGTTGGGGATTAAAGCCCACCAGCGCCCACGCCAGGCGGTATGCTCAGCGTCACCAGCTAACGTATATTGCGTTAGAAGATGGCTTTATACGCTCGTTGGGGTTAGGCGTAAATGGTTTTCAACCTCATAGTTTAGTCGTCGATGAAACCGGTATTTATTACGACGCCTCGCGCCCGTCTGATTTAGAAAATTGGCTCAATACGGCTACCTTTGATGGCGAAGAGCTAGCTCAGGCAGAGCGCTGTATGGCTCTGATCGCCCGCTACCGCCTTTCCAAATATAACCACGCCCTCGACCAGCCCATCCAGGATGCCGCCCGGGCGCGCGTGCTTGTCGTCGACCAAACTGCGGGCGATGCGTCTATTCATTACGGTGGCGCCCAAAAAGAAAGTTTCCAGCAAATGCTGAATGCCGCAATAGTAGCGCACCCTGAAAGCGATATTTTGGTCAAAATCCATCCTGATGTGATCGCAGGCAAAAAACAGGGCCATCTTCTTAACGCTGCTAGTCACCCGCGCTGCCGGGTCATCGGAGAAGACGTGAACCCCTGGTCGCTATTCGACCAAGTCGATCACGTTTATGTCGTTACTAGCCAATTAGGTTTAGAAGCGCTCTTGGCGGGTAAGCAGGTGCACTGTTTTGGCATTCCGTTTTATGCAGGCTGGGGACTCACCCATGATCAACTGCCCTGCCACCGCCGTCGCACTAAACGCACGCTAACGGAAGTGTTTGCCGCCGCTTACTTACGCTATTGCCGCTACGCCAACCCATACACCCGGCAATTCGCCACGCTGGAAGAAACGATTGCCTTAATCGCGGACCAGAAACGCCAACAGGAACGTTACCGAGGCAACTGGCGGGCATGTGGATTCTCATCGTGGAAACGCCGCTTTATCGGCGATTTTTTGGGTCCCGCCGCGCAGGTGAAATATTGTGCCGAGCTGCCAGCCAACGAGCAGACCAACGAACGGCTATTAGTGTGGTCGAGCCGGATTGATGCCGATTTTAAACATCAGCACGCCCAACACATGGCAGCACTATGGCATATGGAAGATGGCTTTATCCGCTCGGTGGGCCTGGGGGTCGACCTTACACAACCGCTGTCATTGGTAATCGATTCACAAGGTATTTATTACGACCCCAGCCAGCCTAGTGATTTGGAAACTCTGCTCAGCAGCGCTACGTTTAGCGACGACCTCCTGCTACGTGCGCGGCAGTTACGTGAACGGCTAGTGGCACTCAAACTCTCTAAGTACAATGTGCGCGGTCAGGCAGAGGTCGAGCTACCCAAAGAGCGTTACACCATATTGGTGCCCGGCCAAGTGGAGAGCGATGCATCGATTGCCACCGGCTCACCGCACATTAATACCAATAGTGGCCTTCTGAGCGCAGTACGCAAGGCGCACCCGGATGCCTTTATTGTTTATAAAGCCCACCCCGATGTATTGAGCGGTGCACGTGTTGGGGCACTCGATACCAATGCCAAACGCCTGTATGATCTGGACGCCAGCAATATTGACATTGCGACCCTGTTAGAGCGCGTCGATGCGGTTCATACAATGAGTTCTCTAACCGGATTTGAGGCGCTTTTGCGTCAGCGTGAAGTCACTACCTATGGTCTGCCGTTTTATGCGGGCTGGGGGCTAACCCAGGATACGCTTAGCTGCCCGCGCCGCACGCGCGCACTCTCATTGAATGCACTGGTTGCAGGCACGCTAATTCTCTATCCCGGCTATGTCGACCCAACGACCCGTCAGCTATGCAATGCTGAAACCGTCGTCAGCTTGTTGGAACAGGCAAGAACACAAAAGAACTCCCTTACATGGAAACAGCATCTTTACCGCTGTTACCGTAACTTGTTGATCGGAAGGCATTGAGTTGAAGCATCAGAAGCGTGCATTCTTATTTTTGCAGGGCGTTTGCTCACCCTTTTACCAGCGCTTGGCCAAGCGGTTGGTCAACGACGGGCACCGCGTTGTTAAGGTCAACTTTAATGCGGGCGATATTGTCTACTGGCAGCGTACCCACGGTGTAAGTCACCTGTTTCGCGGCCCTACGGCTGAACTACCCGGTTATATCAAAGCGCTGTGGCACCAGTATGCCATCACAGATCAGGTCGTGTTCGGTGACCGACGTCCCATTCATCGCCCGGCGGTCGATAATGCTGCCGCGGCGGGCGTTCGCACCCATGTATTTGAGGAAGGCTATTTTCGTCCGTTCTGGATCACCCTGGAACGCGAAGGCGTTAATGGCCACTCGCTGCTCCCCCGCGACCCAGCTTGGTTTTATGAAACCGGCAAAGCATTGCCCGAACCGCCCGCGCCGGTCCGCTTTCGTTCCTCGTTTAAAATCCGCGCGATGCACGATGTGGGCTACCACTTGGCAGGGCTGGCCAACCCGCTTGTCGCACCTCATTACCGTAATCACGCACCGATCACCGCCCCTGTCGAATACGCAGGCTACCTTAAGCGGTTTTCCCAGCTAAAGGCGGTTTGGAAAAAACGTGATGAGGCACGTATCAAAGCGCTGATAGAGAGTGGTCGCCCCTATTTTATGCTGCCACTGCAGTTAAACAGTGATGCGCAAATTCGCGACCATTCCCCTTATGCCAATATGCAGGAAGTGATGAACGATGTGATGGCATCGTTTGCCAAGCATGCGCCGAGCGATACGCAGCTATGCATCAAGAATCACCCACTGGATATGGGGTTGGTCAATTACCCGAAAGTCATTAAACAGCTTGCCGCGCGTTATGGCCTGCAAGGGCGAATCGTCTATCTTGAATCGGGTGATTTAAACGCTCTGATCAAACACGCCAACGGTAATGTGACTGTTAACAGTACCGTGGGAATCGTGTCGCTTGAGAAAAACTGCCCGACCATTGCGTTAAGTGACCCGATTTACAACCTGGACGGGCTGACTTACCAAGGCGACTTAGCAGATTTCTGGCAGCAGCCGCAGCCACCCAGTAGTGAGCTATTTGGCTATTTTCAAAAAACAGTGATGCACGCTGTCCAGGTCAACGGTGGCTACTACTGCCAGCCTAGCATCGATTTAGCTGTGGACAACGCGGCCCGTATACTGGAAGCCTGCCCATCGCCGCTGGAGAAGTTACTGTGACGGGTACTGTGACAACGACTGTGAACCAATCTCAACGCTCGCGCTGCGTACTGATTACCGGTGCCACCGGTGCGATTGGTGGCGCTTTAGCACACGCCTATGCGGCTCCCGACTCGCATTTGGTATTGCATGGGCGACAGCAGGCTAAGTTAGAAGCACTTGCTGAAGCTTGCCGTCAGCAAGGCGCTCACGTCACGCTCTCGACCATCAATCTAACCGATGACGACGCCCTGCAACGTTGGTTAGTCGAACTCTGCGTCCAGCAAGTACCTGACATCGTCATTGCCAACGCGGGCAAGAATACCCACCCCCAAGGACCTAATACACTAGAATCCTGGATGGAAGTGCAGGCGCTGCTGGATCTCAACCTGAAAACGCCTATCGCCATGGTGCAGCATTTAGTGCCTGCCATGCAGGCCCGGGGCAGCGGCCAATTTGTGTTGATCAGTTCGCTCGCCGCGTGGCATGGCTTGCCCACAACCCCCAGTTACAGTGCCAGTAAAGCGGGAGTGAAAGCCTATGGCGAAGGATTACGCGGCCTGCTCGCGCCACATGGCATTGGCGTAACAGTGGTCATGCCCGGCTATGTGACCTCGCCGATGTGCAACGCCATGCCCGGCCCCAAACCCTGGGAGTGGCCACCCGAGCGTGCCGCCAACGTCATCAAACGTGGCATTACCGCTAACCGAGCGCGTATTAGCTTCCCTTTCCCACTCAATTTCGGCACTTGGTGGCTAGCGGTACTGCCCGCAGGGATTTCTCAATGGTTAATCAAGCGCCTAGGCTTTAACCACTCAGGAGAAACGCCACATGAGTAGCGCGCTGGCATGGCCGCTGCTCGCTGGGCTATTGATAAGTGGAGGTTTTGAAGCCCTGCTTAGCCCCCGGCCGCGTCCTTTTTGGCAACGCGGCTTAGCGGCAAATGGCGTACACCTTGCCTCATGGCTACTGTTTTTCGGGTTGCTGCTGTTGCTGCTACAGCGCCCCTGGTTTGCGATGATGGTATTTCTCTCACTGCAACTGGTCGTGGTGCAGTCAAGCAACGCCAAATCGCATACGCTCAACGAGCCATTTATCTGCCACGACTTCGAATACTTCTGGGATGCTATTCTGCACCCCCGCCTGTATGTACCCTTTTTCGGCATAGGCTTGGCGATTGCTGCCAGCAGTGCTGCGGCAGTGGCTATTGGCGCGTTTTTCTACTGGGAAAGATCGCTAGTTACTAGCGAGGGCGCCAGCCACTTTTTAATTAACGCCTTTGGGCTTATCGCCATAGGCGCCCTGTTGCTCGCCTTTAGTGTGCGCAGGCTACCCGCCATCACCCTAAAACCTATAGACGACATGCACCAGCTAGGGCTTTTCGCCAGCCTCTGGGCCTATGGCGTGGCGCTAATGCGCTCCCACGCTCCCGCCCCGGAGCACTCCCCTTTTCATGCCTTAACGTCGGTGGCGAAAACACATCAAGACAAACAGGTATTGCCTAACGTGGTGCTGGTACAGAGCGAATCTTTTTTCGATCCACGCCCCTGGTGCAAAGAGGTGAATGCCAATCTGCTCCACCATTTTGACGCCACGCGTGAAAAAGCCATATCGCATGGCAAATTAAACGTGCCCGCCTGGGGTGCCAACACCGTGCGAACCGAATGTGCCGTGTTAACGGGGATTACTCCTGACCAATGGGGTGTCCGGCAGTTCAACCCTTACCGAACGTTATCGCGCCACCCATTGCCAAGCTTGTCGAGTGCGCTTAAAGCCGCGGGTTATCGCACCGTCTGTGTGCACCCTTACCTAGCAAGCTTCTATTTTCGTCACAAAGTGATACCCCAGTTAGGCTTTGATCATTTTATAGATATCAATGCTTTCGAGCCCAGTGACAAAAGCGGCCAATACATTAGCGACCTAGCAGTTGCACGAAAAATTGGACGACTGCTTGAAGATGACGATAATAGGCCGCTATTTGTATTTGTGATCACCATGGAAAATCACGGGCCGCTACATTTGGAAGCACCTAATCAGGCTATGCAAGCCGCCACATTACCGGGCGCCTCTTGGCCGTTGCCCAGCTATTTGCGCGACCTCACGGTCTATTTGCACCATCTAAGTGAATCCGACAAGATGTTGGCAAGCGTTAAAGCGTCGCTTAGTACAGCAAATCGACCGGGGCTGCTAGGCTGGTATGGAGATCACGTGCCGATTCTACCCGTGGCGTATGCCCATTTTACGCCCCCGGATGGACGCACTCCCTACATGATATGGTCATCCGAACAGCGGATTACCTCAGGCGAAAGGTTGACAACGACCAACGAGCCATACGAATTAGCCGCAGACGAACTTGGTGTCCAGTTATTTAAACAAGTGTTTGGACACGGTATAAGTAGCGATGTGAACAAGGCAGAACCAGAACCTCAGGAGCAAGAATGACTAAACGCGTTGCCATCATCGGCGCCGCCCATCGTTTCCCCGGCACCACCCCTGAAACGTTCTGGCAGGACCTGCAAGCCGAAAAAGATTTAGTGACTGAAGTGGCCGCCGATCGCTGGAGCCATGACGCTTTTTTGCATCCCGATAAACGCCACCCCGGCACCAGCGTGACCTTTGCCGCCGGTAGCCTAGGTGATATTAGTGGCTTTGACGCTGAGTTTTTTGGTATTTCGCCCCGCGAAGCGGCCAACATGGACCCGCAGCAGCGCATGCTCTTAGAGCTCGCCTGGGAAGCCATGGAAGACGCCAGTATTTTGCCCAGCACTTTACGCGGCAGTCACTGCGGGGTGTTCTTAGGCGTGGCCAGTCTCGACTACTCCTATCGCATCGCTGACGACATGGGTGCTATTGACGCCTCCACTGCCACTGGCAATACCTCCAGTATCGCCTCGAACCGATTATCGTACGTATTTGACCTGCACGGCCCCAGCATGTCGTTGGATACCGCCTGCTCGTCCTCAATGGTAGCCTTTCATCAGGCCTGCCAATCGATTCGCAGTGGTGAAACCAACATGGCGCTGGCGGGCGGCATTAGCCTACACCTACACCCATATGGCTTTATCATCTTTTCCAAAGCCAGCATGCTCTCGCCGACAGGACGCTGCCAGGTATTCGATGAAGCCGGCAATGGCTATGTTCGCTCGGAAGGGGCAGGCATTTTCCTGCTTAAAGATTACGATCAAGCAGTGGCGGACGGCGACAATATTATTGCCGTGGTGGCCGGCTCTGCCGTGAATACTGACGGCCATAAATCCGGCCTGACAGTGCCGAATCATGGCGCTCAAATTGACCTGATGCGCCGCGCCTATCAGCAGGCGGGTATCTCGCCGGATGAAATCGACTACCTAGAAGCCCATGGCACCGGCACCGCGGTGGGTGACCCGATTGAGACCCGTGCGATTGGCGAAGCGCTTGGCCAGCACCGTAAAACGCCGCTGCTGATTGGCTCGGTAAAAAGTAACCTGGGCCACCTTGAAACCGCTTCAGGCGTGGCAGGGCTTGCCAAGGCGCTCTATAGCATTCAACACCGAGAAGTCCCAGCGACCATTGGCATTCGCAAGCTTAACCCGCGCATCAAGTTCGATGAGTGGAACTTGTCGGTAGTTACCAAAGGTCAACCTTTGAAAAAAGAGGGTCGTCTGGTCATCGGCATTAACTCTTTTGGTTTTGGCGGGGCCAACGCCCACGTTATTTTGGAAAGCCCTCCCGAACGGGCGAAACTCGAAACGCAGGCGTCAGACTCACCGCTACCGATTCGCCTAAGCGCCCGCAGCGAAGCCGCGCTCACCCAAAGCGCCGAATCGCTTGCCACCTATTTGCGTGATAACAGTGATGCCAGCCTTTATGACATCGCTTACACACTGTTCAGTCACCGTGAACGGCATAGCCATGGCGCCCTGCTGTTTGCCCAAACGACTGAAGAAGCCGTTACGCTGCTCAGCGAATTTGCCGCTGGTGAAACGAAAAACGTCACCACACTCGAGCGTTTGCCCAACGCCACAGGACCGGTGTTTGTTTACGATGGCAATGGTTGTCAATGGGAAACCATGGGCCGCGACCTGCTCAGTGATTCAACCGTTTTCGCTGATGCCGTTGACCGCGTAGACGCCCTTTTCCAGCAGCACGGTGACTTCTCGCTGCGTGCCGAGCTGGAAGGCAAAAATGGTGAAGGAGAAAGCGGTGAAAACCGTTTTGGACTGACCGAAATCGCCCAACCAGCGCTGTTTGCACTGCAAGTGGCGCTCACAGAGTGGCTGCGTGCACAAGGCATTACGCCCACTGCGGTATTCGGCCATAGCGTGGGCGAAGTGGCCGCCGCCTGGGCCAGTGGTGCTTTAAGCCTGGAAGATGCGGTGAAAGTGATCTACTACCGCAGCGACTACCAAGGTAAAACCCGCGGCCAGGGCGAAATGACCGCGGTGGCCATGAGCGCCGCTGATATCACCGAATGGCTCGAAAAGCCCCAGTTCGATCAGGTGTGTCTGGCCGGCATTAACAGCCCGAAAGGTATTACCCTGGCGGGCGATAGCCGACAGCTAAGCGCTCTGGAAACCGCCCTGGGCGAGCAGGATATCTTTGCCAAGCGCCTGCCGCTGGATTACGCCTTCCACAGCCCCGCGATGGACAGCATTGAAGCGGGCGTCATTAACGCACTGGCCGATATTACCCCTCGAGCCACCCAGGTTCCCTTCTACTCCACGGTGACGGGCGGATCTATTGACGGTGCTGAGCTGGACGCCACCTACTGGTGGAAAAACATTCGTGAACCGGTGCTGTTCGACGCCGCTGCGTGTGCACTCATTGAGCAAGGCAACAACGTCTTTATCGAGATTGGCGCGCATCCCATTTTACGTCGCTACCTCAATGAATCGCTCCGCCAGTTGGAGCATGCTGGTCTGGTATTCGGCACTATTGAACGCCACAAACCCGGTCTTGAAGGCTTGCAGCGCTGCCTTAGTCAATTGCTGCTAAGCGGCCTGCCCCTTTCTAGCCGCCATTTGCCAGTGGTAGGGCAGCGTGTGCCGTTACCGCGCTATGCCTGGCAGCGTAGCCGCCACTGGGTGCACACCACCAACGACAGCCAAGGTCTGCTTTCACGCTACTACCAGCATCCGTTGCTGGGGTATCCGCTTGCCCAACATAACCATACCTGGGAAAGCCAGCTGGATACTCAACGACAGCCCTGGCTGGCGGACCATGTGGTTGGTGAAGGCGCCGTTTTCCCCGGCGCTGGCTTTGTGGAGCTAACGCTGGCGGCAGCGCTGCAGCTAAAAGACACACCACTGCTGGATATCGAAGAACTGGAAATTCGTGCCCCGCTGCTGCTGGACGGTCCCCATGGCCGCACTATGCGGCTGCACTACCTGGCGGAAGACGGCCGCCTGGAGATTCACTCCCGCGAGCCCTCCACCACCAGCGAATGGCAACTGAATGCCGTGGCCCGTACCATGCGGGAAAGCCGTGGGTTCTTGCTCAACCGTAAAGCCCCTACGCTGCCCACGCGTGCCCCGGACTACACGTTGGAAGAACATCTGCAGATGGCCGAGCGTATTGGCCTGCATTACGGCCCCGCCTTCCAGGCGATTTCCAAGGGTTGGATTGAAGGCGATGCGGTGATTGGCGAAATCGCCCTGTCTAATGAAGTAAAAACGCAGCTAGCCACGCTACACGTGCACCCCGGCATTCTGGATAGCGCTTTCCAAATGTTTATCCCGCTATTGGCACAGCATAGCGAGTTTGCCGCACAGTTGGCATTTGTACCGGTACGCGTGGGACGTATTCAAGTAAACACCCAGGCAGGCGCGCCGGTCGTCGCCCGCGCCGTGATGGGCAAACGCGCGCCGCACTCCTTCACCGCTGATTTTGAGTTGTATGACGCCGCTGGCAATGCTGTTGCTGTATTGAGCAAAACCCGCTTTAAAGCGATTCGACTCAATCGCGCCCATCATCAGCAATTCAGCTATCTGGATGTGGAACTGACCCCAGCGCCGCTGCAAGCAGAGCCGTTAGCTTTACCTGCTGATGCGCTCGCTCGATTGGCCGACATCGCCAGTGTCTATAGCGAACATACCGGACAGCGCTACGCTAACGAAGTCGCCCCATTGCTCGATACTCTGAGCGAAGCCTTTGCACAGCAACGTCTGGTAACCAAGGGTCCAAATATAGATGACGATGAAGCGCAGCATTCGCCCGACGTTATCTGGCAACTACTGGTGCAGGATTATCCCGACTACTTTGCACCCGTTCATCTGGTGGGCCGTTTGGGCCTTCACCAACAGGCGCTGCGCAGCGGCTCAAGCGACCTGGAAACCCTGGGCATTAGCCAGGAACATCTGGCGCGCCTGAACCGTGTGCTGGTAGGCGAAAGCGGCTGGCAAGCCCTGGCTGGCGAGCTAGGCCAATTGATGGATTCGCTACTCACGGAGCTGCCTGCGGGGCAGCGCCTTCAATTGCTCGAAGCAGGTCCCAGCGCCCCCGCCCTCGGCGAGCGGCTACTGGAGCGCAGCGCTAACGGGCAAGCGGAGCAACGCGACCTCAGCCATTACCGGGTGATTACCACCCACGACAGCGCACGCCATCAAGCCGAACAGCTGCAAGAACGCTTCCCGCTGATGGATTTGCAGTACTTAAGCCAAGACGGCGATACCGACTTGACGGCACCGGCCAACGCCGAAAAAGCGCAGCTCGCGTTCGTCAGTGTAGATATCACCCAACCAATTGCGACGCGTCAGTTGATCGAAGCGCTGCCAGCGCAACTGGCCCCAGGCGCCCAGGTCATGTTGGTAGGCATAGCGCCCAGCCGCTGGCTTGATGACTTGCTGGCCACGCCAGGTATCGATCAAACGGCACTGGAGCAAGACACCGTTATCGGCTGGCTGAACGACCAAGGCTTTGTGGTATCCGCCCCGATGGCGCTCGAAGAGAATGACAGCGGCGCCTACCTGCTCCATGCCCACTATCCGCTGGATATAACAGCAACAGATACGGCTACCAGCGCAGCAAATGCACCACAGCGATGCCACCTGGTGGTGGCAGATAACAACAGCGAAACCCTCGCCATCAACCTGGTCGAAGCACTGCAAGCACTCGGCGCTTTTGCTCAGCTCAGCGTTAACCAAGGCGCGCCCGCTGATTTGCTAGCTCACGCCCTGACCCAGCCAGCGCTGGGTCAACCGCAACTGAAAAACCAGGCCGAGTTAACGCTCAATGTGATTGACCTGCGTGGCTTGGGCGCGAATAGCACGGAAGCGCAAACCACGCGCTGTAATCACGCTCTGCAGTGGACGCTGGCACTAGAGCAGCAGTCGATCACAGCTTCTTTGTGGTTAGTGACCCACGGCCTCAGCGCGCTCTGGCAGTCAACAGCCGCTACCGGCGTCTCCGATGCACGAGGTGAAGCACGAGGTGAAGTACCAGGCGATGCCGCCCTATGGGGCTTTGGTCGCTCGCTCGCCAATGAAGCCGTGGGCCATAATGTCTACCTGCTGGATGTACCGTCAGCTATCAGCGAAACTGCGCTAAACGCCTGGGCGACGCTACTTACTCAACCGGACGGTGAAAACGAAGCGCTGATAGATAACCAGGGCCACCGTTTTGCCACCCGGCTGCGCACGCTGCCTGCGCCGCACCCCGCAGCAGCAGAACAAACAGCACAGCCGCGTCAAGCGATGACACTCGGCTTTGCCATGCCCGGCCAGTTGCGCCAGCTAACCTGGCGCCCACGCCCACTACCAGAAGCCAGTGCCGATGAGGTGGAAATTCGCGTTAAAGCCACGGGGCTAAACTTCCGCGATGTGATGTACACCCTGGGCCTGCTCTCCGATGAAGCCATTGAGAACGGCTTCGCCGGGCCCACGCTGGGCCTGGAATTTTCGGGCGTGGTCGAAACCGTGGGTAGCAACGTCACTCACCTAACGCCTGGGCAAGCCGTGGTCGGCTTCGGTCCCGCCAGCTTCAGCGATAACGTTATCGCCAGCCAGCATGCCGTCGCACCGCTTCCGGAAGGCATTAGTTTTGCTGCTGCCGCAACGATCCCAACGACCTTCTTTACGGTCTACTACGCGCTTAAACACTTGGCGCGGGTAGAGCCTGGCGAGAAAGTCCTGATTCACGGCGCCGCAGGCGGCGTGGGTATCGCCGCGCTGCAAATTGCCCAATGGTTGGGGGCAGAAATTTACGCCACGGTCGGCTCCGAAGAGAAGCGCGACTTCCTGCGTCTGATGGGTATCGAGCGGCTTTACGATTCACGTTCGCTCACCTTCGCGGAAGAGATCCTCGAAGACACCCAAGGCGAAGGCGTTGATGTGGTGCTCAACTCGCTGGCCGGGGAAGCGATCAATCAGAACCTGCGCGCACTGCGTCCGTTCGGCCGCTTCCTGGAGCTGGGTAAGCGCGACTTCTACGAAAACACCCATATTGGCCTGCGTCCGTTCCGTAACAACCTAAGTTACTTCGGCATCGACTCCGACCAATTGATGAAAGTACAACCGGCGCTGACTCAACGCCTGTTTGGCGAAATGATGGCGCTGTTTAATCACGGCACCTTAAGCCCACTGCCGTTTACGTCATTCAGCCACAGCCAGGTAATTGATGCCTTCCGCTATATGCAGCAGGCGCGACAGATCGGCAAAGTGGTAGTGACCTATGAACAGCCCATCGCCCCGCCCAAAAACGAACAGTTGGGTAATGGGTCGATGCATCTGTCCGACCAGGCCAGCTACTTGGTGACCGGCGGTCTGGGTGGTTTTGGCCTCAAAACCGCTCAATGGCTGGTAAGCAAAGGCGCACGTCAGTTGGTTCTGCTTAGCCGCAGCGGCCCTGCCAGTGAAGAGGCTCAAGCAGCCATTGCAGGCTTGGAACAGCAAGGCGTGACGGTATTGGCAGTTGCCTGTGATATTACCGATCGCGATGCGCTGGCTAACGTATTTGAGCGCATCGAAACTGAACTCAACCCGCTGCGTGGCATTGTTCATGCCGCTACTGTGATTGACGACAGTCTGATCCGCAATTTGAGCGCCGAGCGTATTCAGAAAGTACTGGCACCCAAGATTGACGGTGCCCGTCATCTTGATGCACTCACCCGGGAGGCAGCGCTGGATTTCTTCGTGCTCTACTCCTCCGCCACCACGCTGTTTGGCAACCCTGGCCAGGCTAACTACGTGGCCGCGAACCACTGGCTGGAAGCGTTTGCCGCTAACCGCCGCGCCGCGGGATTACCAGCGACCTGCGTACGCTGGGGCGCGATTGAAGACGTCGGCTTCCTGGCACGCAATACCCGCACCCGCGATGCGCTGCAAGAACGCCTGGGCGGTTCGGCGCTGCGCTCGGATGACGCACTGAACGTACTCGAACAAATGCTGCTGTCTCCTGGGCCAAGCCTGGGCGTGCTGGAATTGGAGTGGGGTGCCCTTGCTCGCTTCTTGCCCACTGCTGAAGCGCCGCGATTTAACGAAATTGCCCGCGCCAGCGACGACGACAGCAGCGTAGATGCCGATGACGATATCAGCGCCCTGCTGGCGGACCTCTCTCCTGAGGAACTGCACAGCACAGTCACCGACTTGCTGCGCGCCGAACTGGCCAGCATCCTGCTGATCGATGAAGAGAAGCTCGATATTCACCGCTCGGTCTACGACATGGGCTTTGATTCGCTGATGGGCGTAGAGTTGATGACTGCTATTGAGAACCGCCTGGGTGTTCAGGTTTCCGTGATGGTGCTCAGCGAAGCCTCCACGCTGGACAAACTGGCAGGCGTCTTGATTCAGAAAATGCATCAACACGACGATGTTGAAGAAGCGCCACAAGATGCGTTAGCCTCACTGGCCGCACAACACGGGTCTGAAGGGTTCACCACTGAACCTGCTTCCGCTTCCTCATCACCCGCGACCGAGACACCATGACCGCTAAGCGCTCTGAACTAAAACAGCAGCTTCTGGAAAAAGCACGCAAGCGAACCTCGCCGCGTGCTGCCAGCACTACCGCCTCGTCATCTAACGGGCAAGGGATGGAACAGCGCACGGTGCCTGAACGCTTCACACGTTTTGATGCCCAGCCCGGCTATCAGCAAATTGCCATGATGCGTCAAGCCGCCGATCAGCTAGGTTTGGTCGACCCGTTTTTTAAGGTGCACGAAGGCACCGCCGGCGCGACCAGCGTGATTAACGGGCAAACCTGTATCAATTTTGCCAGCTATAACTATCTCGGTTTCTCCGGCGACCCGCGCATCAATCAAGCCGCTTGTGATGCCGTGGCCAGGTATGGCACGTCGGTCTCTGCCAGTCGAGTGGTTTCCGGCGAACGACCCATCCATCAGGAACTGGAGCAGGCACTGGCCAAAGCGTACGACGTTGAAGATGCCGTCGCGTTTGTTAGCGGTCACGCCACTAACGTTTCCACGCTGGGTTATCTGCTCGGCCCTAAAGACTTAGTGCTCCATGACGAGTATATCCACAACAGCTCGTTAGTCGGCGCACAGCTTTCCGGCGCCAAACGCATGTCATTTGGTCATAACGACCCCGCAGCGTTGGAAGCCCTTTTGGCCCGCCACCGGCATCAGTTCGAACGGGTGCTAGTGGTGATTGAAGGCCTCTATAGCATGGATGGTGACATCCCTGAACTGCCCCGTTTTATCGAGCTGAAGCAGCGTTACCAAGCATGGCTAATGGTCGATGAAGCTCATTCGTTTGGGGTGATGGGCGAAACCGGCCTGGGGTTACGCGAACACTTCGATATCGACCCGCGCAATGTAGATATCTGGATGGGCACCATGAGTAAAGCCATGGCGGGCTGTGGCGGCTATATCGCAGGCAGCAAGCCTTTGGTGGAAACGTTGCGCTACCTCGCCCCTGGGTTCCTCTACAGCGTAGGCATGCCCGCGCAAGTCGCCGCCCCGTCGCTGGCCGCGCTGCAATTGATGCAGCAAGAGCCCGAACGGGCACAACGCCTGCATGCTATTTCGCGCTACTTCCTCGAACAGGCCACTGCCCGCGGGTTAGATACCGGCAAAAGCATCGGTGCAGCGGTCGTGCCAATCATTATCGGCAGCTCCGCGGCGGCTGCCCGGCTCTCCCATGGGCTATTAGAACAGCAGATCAACGTACAACCGATTCTGTACCCCGCAGTACCCGAAAAAAGCGCGCGGCTGCGCTTCTTCCTCTCGTGTGAGCACACCAAAACACATATTGACCAAACGTTACATGCATTAGCCACGCTGCTACCGTAATCTAATCATTATGGTCTATATAGCTAGTACTCGTTAAACCCAAGGATGAGCGGATGGAGTCTTTCAACGACTTAGAAGGCGCAATGCCTTCTTGGTACGTGATTCAATGTAAAGGTGGGGAATCATTCCGCGCCGCTGAGCACCTCACCAACCAAGGATACGAGGTGTTCCATCCTGTCTTAAACATCAAGCGAAAGCGTCAAGGCAAGCTCGTGACCGTGAACGAGCCGTTATTTCCTTACTATCTATTTATCCGTTTAGATCAAGTCGTCAGTAACTGGCGGCCGATTCGCTCCACCCGGGGTGTGCTTCGGCTGCTTACATTTGGTAATCGACCCGTCGCGACACCCGACGCTTTAATCGATACCCTGCGTGCCCAACCGCACAAGCAAGATGAAATCCATACCTATTTCAGCGCCGGTGAGAAAGTCACCATTACCGCTGGCCCCTTCAAAGACCTAGAAGCCATCTTCGCCCATTGTAAGGGTGAAGAGCGCGCCATTGTTTTACTTAATGTACTCAACCGTCCGCAGAACCTGGAAGTACCGCTAGAGACCTTAAGTAAGTTGTAGCGCGTGGTAACGAGGTTGCACCCCCGGCATTGCTTCGCCCTGCATGCGACAGGTAATCAATAGCCTTGAGACCAGAGAGACCGCTACGCAATGATTGCTACTGCGTCTCTTTAAGCGGTTGAAAATTAGGGAATTTATTGAGAAATGAATAAATACAGGCGCGAAGGCAAGAAGCATTGCCTTCAGTTCGCCCAGGTCGTGTTTGCATAATTCCAGAGTTAAATCTTAGGGTCTTATTTTGTCCGAGCCAGTAACGGGGAACCCTTTCGAAATAATGACCGAGCATATATTACCGCCCGGTCATTCATCATTACCAATTGCAAAATTCGCTAACTTGCTCTTCCTTAAACTTTAAGATTCTCGAACTTGAGCACGTTGGCTAGCTCTCGATCGATTGCCTCAGCCTGGGCTGGAGAAGTGACTGGCATTGGCATACGAGGAATACCGGTGGAGACTCCCTGTTTCGCCAAGGCATATTTAACGTTTGCAGGAAGGTTATCAGCGTAAATTGTATTCCAGAAACGCAGCAGCGCGGCATGAATCTCTTTTGCAAGTGAGTGATTTCCCGCTTGGACTGCGTCCCACAACGACACACAGACGCCAGGAACCGCTGCTGGGTTAGCAGCAATAGTGCCATGAGCGCCGATGGCGAAAGATGGATAGAGAAGCGCGTCCACGGCAGTGAACACCTTCCGGCCCTCGGGAACGGTCAACATCAAATCGGCCATGAGTTTCAGATCGCCAGCGCTCTGCTTAACACCCATAATGCCGGGTAAGCCTTCCATGAGACGAACCAGCAACTTTGGCGATAAGTAATTCCAAGGCACTACGTTATAAATCACGATAGGAATATCAGTCTCGCTCGTGAGCCGCTCAAAATGTGCGTAAGTCGCATCGTCGTCCGGCTTGAAGACATAGTGCACTGGGGTGATTTGCAGCGCAGCCACATCGAAAGCACTGACTGCCTTGGCCGCAGCAATGGCATCGCGCGTACTGTTGGCAATAATACCTGCAACGACCGGAATAGCCCCATCGACCTCCTCGCAGGCGATTTCGATGGAACGGGCTAGCTCCTCGACCGACAAAGTATGGCCCTCACCTGTACTACCGCCTAGGCAGATCCCATGGACCCCACGTGACATCATGAATTTGATGTTCTCACGCAATGCTGCTTCATCAAGCGTTTCATCGTCGCGAAACGGGCTGACCAGCGGTGGAATGATGCCTTTTAGTTCGTGTTTCACTTTAAACTCCTTACTTGGTCTTTTTGATATATACGCTGTCTCAGTTTCCAAGCTCGTTCAGCACGCGCTGGGTCTGGATTTCATGTTGACGTATAAACTGGGAAAGCTGCTCTGCATCCATCCAAACTGCACCGAATCCACTATCAGCCATGCTGTTTTGGAACCCATCAGATTCGAAAGCTGCCTTCACTGTATCTTCGATCTTGGATACAAGCGCATCATCCATACCGGCTGGCCCCCCTACAGCACGCCAGGTTCCACCGGTTACTTCCTGCCCAGTAACTTCCTCGACTGTAGGTACGTCCGGGTAGCGATCGAGCCGACTGTCTGAGAAGACCGCGACATTTTCGACCATATCGGAATCACGAAGTGAATCTGTCTCAGGCAAGGAAGAAAGGACGATATCCATGCCACCCGACGCCAACTCCTGGAGTGCAGCAGCAGACCCTTTGGCTGGGATCAGGTTAAGCTTCGTAACATCGACTCCTTCGTCGAGCATCAATGATACGAAAGGGATATCCCAACTCGCATTGCAGGTACCACCACATGAAATTGTCAGGCTGGATGGTTCGCTCTTCAGGGTTTGGATAATAGCGTTGAGATCAGCTAAATCAGAGCCCTTGGCTACAGTCACTGCGGCCGGATCCATATTCACCATCGCAATCGGGGAAAAGCTGTCAGAAGTGAAATCCGCCTGCCCCAGCAACTTATACTGCGCAAAAGGTGAAAGCTGGCCCAGCGTGTAACCGTCAGGCTTCGCGTTGACATAGGTTGTCATGCCGACAACACCACCACCCTGTGCTTGGTTTACCACACTGATAGGCTGGCTGATCTCGCCCTCCATTTCCCGCGCTAGCAAACGAAAGGTTACGTCAGACCCACCGCCAGCACCGGCGATGACAATCATTTGTACCGGCTTGGAGGGCCATTCCTCCGCCTGATTAGCCTGAACAGTCGAGGCGAACGCACCACCTAGGACACCAGCCAAAATAGGGATTAAAGCTAATTTTTTCATTGTTATCTCCACTTATTGAAACTGAACTTCAATATGGAGGCTATATCCCTAAATGTGGAATATCAACAAAATAATGGAAATAAAGAAAGATTTTTATTTTTTATTCCATATTGTGGAACCAACACCAGTACCTCTATCGCTTTGTTGCCTTTTGAGCACGTAACTGAAGGCCAATCGCCAGCAGCCATGCCAAGATAGTGACCACGCCCAAGACAGCCCCTACCTGCCGCTCGAAGAATATGGAAAGCTCACCCTGACTTTTTAAAAGGGTAACCATGAAGGTTTCCTCTATCATTGGGCCGAGAATTAGCCCTAGGATAGTAGGGGCCAACGGAAAACCATTTTCCTCCATCAAGTAACCAAGCAGGCCAAAGATAGCGACTATCCCAATTGAAAAGAGAGTGTTTTCTACCGAGAAAGCGCCGAGGATACAGAAAAGCAGCACTATTGGAGAGATGGCTGCCTGGGGTAGCTTCAAGACCAGGCCAAACCCGCGCATACAAAGAATGCCAAGTGGAATCATCACCAAGTTGGCAAGGAAAAATATCGCGAAGATCGTGTATATCACGTCGGGGTTATTTAAAAACAGGGTCGGACCGGGATTGATTCCCTTAATAAACATCACGGAAATCACTATGGCTGTTATTGCATCCCCTGGAATGCCGAAAACGGTTGCAGGGATATACGCTCCGCCGAGGCTTGCATTATTAGCAGCGCTGGCGGACATAAGCCGCTCCGTCGCGCCTATGTCGTCTTCACGCTGACCAGCGCGAGTGCCTCGCCGCGCCACTGCGTAGGATACCCAGGCGGCAATATCCGACCCTGCCCCAGGCAATGCTCCGACCAGCGTCCCGATCACCCCTCCCCGTGCGACGCCAAGTTTATGGTGCCAAAGGCTCACTAAGCTTGGCACGAAAATTGGCCCACTGGCCTGTGGCGAGCTTGGCCGGTTCATAGGATGCGCCGACCCACGCAGCAGTTCAGAGATAGCGAAAAGCCCAATTAAAACCGGAATAAGCCCGAAACCGCTAAGTAGGTTGGGCGAGCCTAAAGTAAAGCGCGGGATCCCTGTGATCGGGTCCATACCGACAGTGGCTAACGAAAGACCTAAAAATAAAGAAACCAATCCTTTAGCCAGAGAGTTTCCGGCTACAAAAGTGGCGCAGCTCAAGCCAAGTACCCCAAGCCAAAAGTACTCTACCGAACTGAAAGCAAGCGCGATCCGAGCAAGTGACGGCGCAGCTAGCGTCAGGATAGTTGCACTCAAAAGTCCGCCTAGCGAAGAGGCGATCAAGCCTGCGCCGAGCGCAATGCCCACCTTGCCCCGTTTTACCATGCCATGTGCATCATCTGTATAGGCGGCCGAGGCTGGAGTACCCGGCATACGTAGCAATGCGCCAGGAATATCACCTGCAAAAATAGCCATGGCTGAGGCCGTAATTATGGAGGCAACCGCTGGAAGTGGCTCCATGAAAATAATGAATGGCACAAGCAGCGCACTCGCAAGCAGTGCGGTTAACCCTGGGATAGCACCGATCAGTAGACCATAGGCGGCGGAGGCGAAAATGACGGTAAGTAAATGGCCGTCAAATAGCTGTGAAAAAATAATATTGAAATCTACCATATCAAATAGCCCGATATTGAGCTGAATGGTCCCCATGGCAGGGGAACATGAAGCAGGGAAGCGAATACAATATTGATGAGCGTAGACAAGATCAGAGCAGCCACTGCAGCCCTCTGAGGCCGTATGCCATTAATAGCCATCAAGACGAATAACAGCCCAAAAGCGGTTAGGAAGAAGCCGAGTATGGGGGAAATGAGGCGGTAGATGAGAATAGCCAGCAAAATGGCGATAAAGCGGGTAACCGGACCACGCTGCGAAGCCCATTCTGGCATACGGAATATAGGCCCATCGGCTCGATGAACCCAGCCGTTAACCCCTACAGCGAGCCCTGAAAATGCTAAACCTGCCCCCATTAGCATAGGAAAAGTCGCAGGACCAAACTGGAGATGACTTGGCGAAGGCAAAGTAAAGGACCATAGGCATATCCCGATCCCACAGAATGCGATGATGGGGCCCATGGCCACGTTGTGTATGCGCATGGTTAGCTCTCTTCCTCTAATTCGGGTGGAATAGTTCGGATGAAATAGTCCGGATGGAATAGAAAGAGGGTTATCGCCCCTCCGCTAGGCACGCTGAAACGGCATGCTTTTTATTCTTCTACTGTGGAACGCTAACACTTTCAATCTACTTGTCAATCCGAATTGCGGATTATGTAGACATAAATGAGCCAACTCTATTAAGTTTCCACCTATCAGCTATGTCCGAGAACTTCACTAATTAAGTCGTTTTTAAAAGACAGAAAGGCAACTGGGGGGGCATTTACTTAAGAAGAAAATACACTTAGATTTATTTCTGAAGATACAACCAAGAGGCTCACCGCCTGAAAAACATCAAGGTAGGTTCGGTTACTAAAGCAAGGGGCTGGATGAGATGCGGGCAGTCTATCCAGCATGCTTCCTCTAGGTCGAGCGAAGGAGACTCTCCCTTGCCGATGTTAGAGAACAATACATAGCCACATAACATAGCCAGCTTGGCCTTAGGCCTGTAATTTCTGAGTAATTCGGGCAGCCGTTTCGATAACAGCTGGGGCCAGGGCGTCTTGGCGGCTTTCCGGAAGACGTTCAGCCGGCCCCGACACGCTTATTGAGGCAAAAACCCGCCCGCGCGAGTCACGGATGGGCGCGCCCACGCATCGAACACCAATCTCATTTTCTTCATCATCCCGCGCGTAGCCGCGGGTCACGATACGCGCCAGGTCGGCTTTTAACTCATCAATTGTCGAAAGTGTGTTCTCGGTGCGCTTTTCAAGCCCCTCTTCAGTGATAATTCGATCGATTAACTCTTCTTCCTGAAACGCCAGGAATGCTTTGCCCACACTTGTGGTATGGATCGGCGCAGCCTCGATCGTTGTCAGCGTAGTATTACGTTCAGCTCCCATTTCCTCTCGCTCAATGCAAACCATCTGACTCCCATCAAACATATGAAGATGCACAATTTCCCCAGTGATCTGGTGCAGCTGAAGCACATGAGGATGAGCATGACGGTTGAGGTCGAGGTTAGCCATCACCGCACTGCCGTAATAAAACATTTTCAGACCAAGCCGGTAGTCGCCTCGCCGATTGTCTTGATCGATCATCCCAATCTCACGTAGAGATGCAACGATACGATGGATCGTCGTGCGCGGCAGGCCTGTCAGATCCATGATATCGGAAACCGATAAATGCTTGCGTGAGCGCGTGAAGCAATCGAGCACTCTCGCCATCTTATAAAAGGATTTGGCGCCACTATCCCGAATCTCGCTTCTCGGAGCTTGGCCTAATGATGCCCCCCTGCCCTCATTCATGGTGATCCCCTTGTTAGCGGTGACGGTCGCCTGTGACTGCAATTGTACGGAAAAATAATGGTTTGTCCGATCTATTTTCCCAATTTGGGTTTGACGTCAAAGCACATGAGGCTATAGTTCCGCATATAGGATCTTGCAATCTGTTTATATTTGTTGTTCCGTAAAGCGGAAGATGAACTAATAAGGAAGGTCTTATGAAGAAGCTAATTAATGATCCTCGCCGCGTTGTCAGGGACCTATTGGAAGGTCTCGTCGATTGCAATCCTGAGCTCGCCATTCTATCCGACGATAATGTCATTCTGCGTGCAGATATCCCTGAAGACCCGAAACAGCGTGCCGTCGCCCTTTTATCGGGCGGCGGCTCTGGGCACGAGCCAGCTCATGCTGGTTTCGTTGCGCAAGGTATGCTCACCGCAGCTATCGCTGGAGATGTTTTCACCTCACCTAGCGTTGATGCTGTTCTCGCTGCGCTGCGTGCTTCCGCTGGTCCTGCTGGCGCAGTACTCATTGTTAAGAACTATACAGGCGATCGTTTGAATTTCTCTCTCGCCGCTGAAATTGCTCGTGCTGAGAACATCCCAACTGAAGTAGTTTTTGTGGCTGATGATGTTGCCCTTCGTGACCGTCTTCCAAGATCGCAAAGTCGCGGCATCGCAGGAACGATACTGATTCATAAGATCGCAGGGGCAGCAGTCACAGAGGGAAAAACGGCAATCGAAGTTGCAAATCTTGCACGGGCAGCGGCGGCGGACTTGGCATCGATGGGGATCGCGCTAGGAGCTTGCACAGTCCCCGCTGCAGGCAAACCAGGCTTCTTGCTTGAAGAAGATGAAGTCGAGTTCGGACTTGGAATTCATGGCGAGAAGGGGCTACGTCGATCTCATGTTGAGAGCGCTGATTCGATTGTCCGCGAACTGCTTGATACGATACTAACGAATTATGACGGGGCCGACCGCCCTCTCGGGCTGTTGGTTAATGGGCTTGGTGGAACACCTCCGATGGAACTAAGCATTGTCGCTCGGTCTGCACTTGCAGAATTGCGACAACGGGGACTCACGCCTGAGTTGGTTTGGACAGGCAATTTCATGACTGCACTTGAGATGCCTGGCTGTTCTCTTACGCTAATTCCTCTCGATGAAGAGCGTAAGCGACTGTTGCAGGCTGAGACATCGGCTCGATACTGGCCCCAATCAGCTTCTCTACCAGCGCATCGCTATGTGATTGATCCCCCAAAACCGATAAGCGAAGAAAGAGATTATGAGCCAAGCCCGCATGCCGAGCTAATGCAAGCGATAGTCGAGAGGATTTCATATGAACTCGACGCCCAAGAGCATGAGCTTACAGCACTCGACGCGGCCGGCGGAGACGGTGACTTAGGTGCCAGCATGCAAAGGGGGGCGCAGGCACTGCGCAACCTGCCCAACGAGGCTTACGCCGATCCCAAAACGTTGCTTTCCTGCATGGCTCAGGCCTTGCGACGTGCTATAGCAGGTAGTTCCGGCCCTTTCTATGCCGCAGGCCTGATGCGCGCATCTAATACGCTTACGCCTGGGACGCCTAATGCCGAGGAATGGGCAGTTGCCTTTAGAGCGGCCAGCGACTCAGTGCAGAAAATAGGCGGCGCTAAAGTAGGTGATCGCACCATGGTTGATGCCCTTGAAACTGCTGCCCAGGCCTTTCAGGAGACCATTGAAGCAGGGGCTTCGCTGCGAAAGGCCCTAGAGAATGCCTCAAGTGCTGCCGATGCTGGGGCTCACGCTACAAAAACGATGCAACCAAAATTTGGACGCGCCGCATACCTTGGTGAGCGGGCGGTTGGCACCGTCGACGGCGGCGCTATGGCCGTTAGTATTTGGATGACCGCGCTACATAAGGAACTTGCGGACTGACGAGATGAGCACGCCATCAGCCCCTGCTTCAGGGACTGCTAATTACAACGACAATTGTCATCATAAAGAGAGGTAAGACCTGTGAAAAAAAATCTAATAGCAACGTTGGCTATCGCAGCTCTACCATGCACGGCCTTGGCGGAATTTCCCGACAGACCTATCACCATCATCGTACCTGCCGGTGCAGGCGGTGGTGGCGATGCCACGACCCGTCTACTGGCTAAGGAGATAGAGGATGAACTTGGCGAGACGATTACCATTATTAATCAAGGTCAGGGTGGAGGCGTAGTTGGCTTAACCTCAATTCGAAATGCTGAAGCCGATGGTTACACGCTCGGCCTTCTGTTTCCTTATGCGGGATACCACTATACCGGACAGGGAGATTTCACCGCCTCTGATTTTACCCCGATCGCCAACTTTAACGGCGATAGCTCTGCACTACTGACTGGTGCAGATTCTCGCTTCAAAACGGCTCAAGAGGCAGTTGATGCTCTTAAGGAAGCGCCTGGAGAATATACTATCCATTGCTCGGGTGCCTGCGGAAGCGTCTGGGACATCCCTGTAGCCGGTATGTTGCTCGACCTCGGTGTCGATGTCTCTAAGATACGCTGGATCCCAGGCAAGGGCGCTGCGAGCGGGCTATCCGAACTCGCCAGCGGTGGGGTTGACTTCCAAACGGCCTCCCTGCCTGAAGCTGCAGCTATGACTGAGGCTGGACAAGTACGTCCGCTTACCGTATTGAGTACCCAACCTGTTCCCGGCTTTGAGAATGTGCCGCTCGCCGAAACGCTAACTGGAGAACCTGTGGATGGCGGTACCTGGCGCGCGTTGGGCGGCCCGGCAGGTATTCCAGAGGATCGAGTTGAAGTACTACAAGAGGCGGTGCTAGCTGCTGCCCACTCCTCAGCGTTTCGGGAAGCAATGGAAAAATCCGGCTTCGGCGTGCAGCCCCTAGATGCAGAGGCACTTCACGAAGTCATGCTACAGCATGAAAAAGACACTGCTAGGGTGATGGAGGCACTTGGCTATTAATTGCCGCCAAGGTCCCGTCTGGCATTATGCTGGGCGGGGCAGATAGCTTCTTGGATACTCACAATTTGCATGATGACCTGGAACATACCATGACGTGGGGAATTTAACGGAAGTGCTTAACTTCCCCCCTGACCTTATAAGTCAACGGACGCTTTGTAGTTGACCTTGAAGCTGGCCAACCAGGCATTGTTACACAAGGTGACCAGTTGGGACATTGCTGTCTGTACGATGGTAAGCTGGGATTCACCGATCTGCTACTGCACATCTTCCGGTCGTTAAAGGGGTCATAGACCAAGCGGGCTCCGATTTACTCGGTAAATGCCAGCGCTTGCTCCAGTAAGGTACGCTTGCGCGGTAGCAGGCTCGCTTCCAGGCCTAGCGGTCGATACACGCGGTTCCTAACCTCTAGGGTGACATTGCCCTTATCGCCTTCGAGATCCGACAATGTGCGCCGGCTAATGCCAACTAAAGAGGCATAACGGGTCTGAGTCAGACCCAGCACGTCGCGCCGCAGGAGTCGTAGCAACTGCCCGTCGGTAAGTTCACCCGCATAATAGCGCTTCAGTAGAGCCACCAGTGCCGCTTCGCGATCATCAGGATAGTGTGGTTTCACAGCAACCCCCAGCGTTTGAGCCGTGTATTGATGGTGCGTAAACCTACGGCAGGCATATCAAGGATACGAGCAGGAACACCACGGGCGGCTAGGCGCTCATCTACGCCTTCAAGCCCAGCCGCAAGCGTGCGGAGCTCCTCCATTACGCGCTCCGGTGCGACGAAATCTACCAGCGACTCGGCAATGGCTGGCCAGTTATATTCTCCCCCTATTTCCAGCGGCGCCCCCCACTGGGTGGTCCTAGTCACTCCTTCGGGATCTGCTTTCATGGGGGCGAAGTCATAGACCGGAGCAAACCAGACACCTTCAGGGCGCTTTAACAAGGCCGTATTACGGCCATGGTTGTCGGAGTTTCCGAAAGCAATGTTGAGTAGGTCGCGCTTAACCCACTCCAGAACAAACGATGCGCTATCGAATATCTCTCCTCCTTCTCGCACTCGATACTGAGCGTGTAGCAGGCTGACCATTTGGCGGAGTGTCTCGCCGTGGCGAAGAAAGCTGCCTGGCGCTACCGACATTAAGGAGTAAACGGATTCCAGGCCATAGCGAACCCAGGCGCCGTCGAGGTACTGCATATCAAAGCGTGGTAACCATAGAGAGGGATAACGCTCGCCCTCGACCAGGCGCATTTGGGCTGTGTCAATAGTGGCGATACCGAGCGAAGCTAGCTCCTGATAATAATGGTACTCGGCGCGCAATATGTCGCAATCATCATTAGAACGGCTACCACGCGGAAATTTCACTAACACGGGCAGATCAGGACAATGTATGTCATCCTGCCAAGTATCGATCCAAACTTGATCATCCTCGGTGAGCCTAAGTAGCAGCTTAGGCGCCTCGCCACCAGCACCGGTCGCGCCACCACTGGCCGCTCCCATCTGCTGAGCATACTCAAGAAAATCCACTTGTCGCTCTAGGACGCTTTGTATCGGAAAACGTCGCTCCTCCAGTATTTGCTTCGCGGAGGCATCGGGCACGGCTTCTTTGATTCGTAGATTACCTACCGGCGCAATGGTGCCATGCGCCAGTAGCTCGGCATCTTGGCGTCCGGCTGGTAAATCATGAAGTCCAAGATAATCTATCCAAAAGCGGCGACTAGCCCCGGCCGGCATAATATCTTCCAGGAAGCCGAACCAGCGCGGCGACTCGTGAGTTAACATTAGCTCGACAGGCAATAGTAGGCTGCAAGCGTGCAGGTCATCTAGAAAGAGCCTATCGACAGCATAGTCAGTCGTATAACGCAGACGAGACGGCCCACGTGTCCCCTGCTCTGGAGCAAGAAATGACAGCTCGGCAGCATCGTGCCAAGCCTGATCAAAGTGAATCTGTACCGTCAGTTTCAAAACCAGTCCATGCGCAATATAGCGCTCAAAATTTATCTACTTAAAACATGATGAGCAGCTTAGCGCACAAAATACGCTTTATGAAGAATTAATGAGCAGAATAGTGCACAACTGGGTTATAGGATGAGGATTGATAAGGGAAACGAGCACACGAAGCCTTTCGCAAAGGCGCGCCCCCACGAAGGGCGGCGCCAGCCGCCTCCGGGTTGATTAACGTCCTTACACGTCGTAACCAGCTTCGCGGGCAAGAAGGGTGTTGGCTTTTAACCAACCATCGATGTTGCCACAATCGAAAGTGCGACCGTTCATGCGGAAAGCCTGCACTGGCTTACCTTCTTGCATTAATCGATCAATCGCATCGGTTAATTGCACTTCGTTGCCGGCACCTGGGGGTTGATCGCTTAACAGCTCCATCACGCGATAAGGCAGCACATAACGGCCAATTACCGAAAGGCGTGAAGGTGCGTCTTCGGGTTTAGGTTTCTCCACCACCCCGCGCATATCGACGCTATCGCCCGCGTTAGGTTCGTCGCCCGCACAGTCCACAATCCCGTAACGGTAAACTTCCTCTTCCGGTACCGCTTCCACCATAATCTGCGCGGCGCTGCTTGTATCCCAACGGGCGACCATATCACCCAAGTCACAGGTAGTGCTTCCCAACTGTGGCTTCACCAACACATCCGGCAGAATAACGGCGAAAGGCTCATCCTTACCCAATAAATGAGCGGCACAAAAAACCGCATGCCCAAGCCCCTGCGCATTAGGCTGACGAACGCTGGTGATTTTTAAATAGGGCGGCGCGATAGCAGCCAGTGTCTTCAGCAAGTCATCTTTGCCCTTACTGGCCAGCGAATCCTCAAGTTCCACATGGGCATCGAAGTGGTCTTCAATGGCGGATTTACCTGAACGGGTCACCAGAATGATTTCATTAATCCCCGCGGCCAGTGCCTCTTCCACCACGTGCTGTATCAATGGGCGGTCAACCACAGGGACCATCTCTTTAGGGATCGATTTACTAATAGGCAATAAGCGCGTCCCAAAACCTGCGACCGGAATAATCGCTTTACGTACCTGCGTCATTAGTGGCTTCCTTCATTTTGTGACTGGCTTTGTTTATTGACAGTATCTACTGTTTTATTTCTAGCGTTTATACGGGCTATTTTGGCTATATGGCTGACGCCATTCGCCGACTTTACGCAGTAGCTGCTGGGTACTTGCATCTTTCACCAAGTCCTGTTCGATAGCGCTACCCGTCAGCGTGTTAAAAAGACTCGTCGCCAGCTTTTTACCGAGTTCAACGCCTGGCTGATCAAAGGGATTCAGGTTCCAAAGCACCGATTGTACGAACACTTTATGCTCATAAAGTGCTACCAGCGCCCCAAGGCTCCACGCATCTAACTGCTTTAACATCAGCAGTGAATTGGGCTGATTACCGCGATAGCCCTGCGCCATATGCCCACGCAACGCTTTCGGTATCGCATCGTCACCCAACGCAAATAACTGCGCCTGAGCCAGGCAATTGGCTAACGTTAACTGTTCTTGAGCTGCCAAGGCATCTCTAACATCCGGCACGGCATCCACTTCGCGCCCAGCCACCGCGACAAAATCAGCACTGATGGTATGCCCGCCCTGATGCAGCAATTGATAAAACGCATGCTGTGCATTCGGCCCGACATCGCCCCAAATAATCGGACAAGTGGCATGAGTAACAGAGCGACCATCCAGGCATACACTCTTACCGTTCGACTCCATCTCTAGCTGCTGCAAATAAGCAGGCAAGCTCTTTAATCGGCCATCATAAGGCAGTACCGCATGGGTGGAGATACCCAAGAACTGGCAATTCCACGCACCGACTAGCGCCATTAACGCGGGTAAATTCTCATCCAGCGGTGTTTCAAGGAAATGGCGGTCCATGGCATGTGCGCCATCCAGCAATGCATTAAAGCTCGCCATACCAAGCTGCATCGCGACGCTAACACCAATCGGTGACCATAACGAAAAACGCCCACCAATCCAGTCTTTAAAGACCAACTGATGAGCGTCAGGAATACCAAACTCAGTCATTTTGTCAGGTTTTGAGGAGACCCCAATTAGCTGACAACGACATACCGTAGGCACATCGATTTCCAGCGCATCGCTTAACCACGTCAACGCAGTACGTACATTAAACTGTGTATCAGCGGTGGTAAACGACTTGGAGGCTAATACCAATAGTGTCGTGGCAGGATCTAAGCGCTCCATCAGCGGCAATAACTGCGCGCCATCCATACTGGAAACATAATGAACGTTGATGTAAGTATGGCTCGGCCGGTCTGCCAGCGCCTCGCTGACCATTTTGGGGCCCAAATCTGAGCCGCCAACACCAATATGCACCACATCGGTGATTTTCTGCCCACTGGCACCAAACCACTCGCCTCGATGTAAACGCTCTACCATCGCTGTTAAGCGGGCACGTTGGTGCTGACAAAAAGAGACCGCTGCTTCCATTCCTTTAGGCGGCGTGGCATGAGCAGGCCAACGCGCCGCCATGTGCAACGCAGAACGCCGCTCAGACGTGTTGACTTTTTCTCCCGCAAACAACGCTTTTCGCTTCGATTCAACGCCACAGCTATGCGCCCAATCGACTAATAATGAGAGCGTTTGTGGGGTAATCCGCTGTTTGCTAAGGTCCAAGTGAAGCGACCCCAGCGTAAATGCCAAGTTATTTGACCGTTGCACGGCGGCAGCCGAATCACCGCCGATTAAGTCACTGAGCGATTGCGCTTGCAGGTGCTCAGCATGTTCCTCCAAAGCATTGAGCGGTGTATAAACACGCTGCATCAATGAGTGCGCTGATGAATACATTCGTTCCTCCTTGAACTCAGGTACCGCTAAGATGAAAAACTCGCGTTGTCACTCAGTAAGCTTTACATCACTAAACAGCAGGTTTTATTCCTCTAAAACCAGCAAGCTTTAAGCCAATAAATGTCCTCCAGCCGTTAATTTAATACTAAATAACAACATAGCGAGCAATATGAATCTTCTGGTACTTCCTAAAATTTCTGGCACTAGCGCAACACACCGGCCAATAACCCTTTGGCGTTTTCGATCAGTTCGTCCAGGTGCTGTTCGCCTTTGAAGCTTTCGGCATAGATTTTATAAAGCGACTCAGTACCACTTGGGCGAGCGGCAAACCAACCGTTCTGCGTGGTGACTTTAATCCCCCCGATAGCTGCACCGTTACCTGGTGCCGCCACCAGCACCGCCGTGATAGGGTCGCCTGCCAGCGATTTTTCCGTGATGCTTTCAGCATTCAGGTTTTTAAACGCCGCCTTCTCTTCGGGCGAACAAGCCGTATCCACGCGCTTATAAAAGGGCTCGCCAAATCGCTCGGTAAGCGTACGGTAATACTCGCTGGGGGTTTTGCCGGTGACCGACATAATTTCCGCTGCCAACAAACACAGCACAATGCCATCCTTGTCGGTTGACCATGCCTTGCCATCACGGGTCAGCAGACTAGCACCCGCGCTCTCTTCACCACCAAAGGCCAACCAGCCTTCGTGCAGTCCATCGACAAACCACTTAAAGCCCACCGGCACTTCATAGAGCTCACGCTCGTGGGAAGCCACCACACGGTCTATCATCGAAGAGGACACCAGGGTTTTACCCACTTTTAGCGATGCGGCCCACTCCGGGCGATGGGTAATCAGGTAATCAACGCACACCGCCAGAAAATGGTTCGGATTCATCAAACCATTAGCATCCACAATACCGTGGCGGTCGGCGTCGGGGTCGTTACCAAAGGCAATATCAAAACGATCTTTAATCGTTAACAGATTCGCCATGGCTGCTGAGCTTGAACAATCCATGCGGATCTTGCCATCGTGATCCGGCGGCATAAAGGCAAACGCCGGGTCAATCGCGGTATTCACTACCTCGATATTCAGCTTGTAATGGGCAGCTAAGGCCTGCCACACCGGCAAAGCCGTACCCCCCATCGGGTCAACGCCCAGCGTCAGGTTGGCTTGTTGGATAGCACCTATATCGATCACATCCGCCAGTTGCGCGACATAATGGGCGGCGAAGTCATACGCCTGGGCATAAGCAATTGCTTGCTCAACCGGTACGGTTGGTACATCTACTAACTCACGCAGCAAGTAAGCATTGGCGCGCAATTCTATCCAGCTGGTGGCATCGGTGTCCGCTGGGCCGCCGTGGTGCGGGTTGTACTTAATACCGCCATCTTCAGGGGGGTTATGGGAAGGCGTGATGATTAAGCCATCCGCCAGTGCTGCGCCAGACCCCGCCGGATTTTCACGGCGATTGTGCTGTAAAATGGCGTGACTGACCAAAGGGGTAGCGGTGTAGCCATGCCCTTTCTCAACGAAAACGGGCACATCGTTAGCGGCTAACACTTGTAGCGCGCACTCCCAAGCAGGCCGGGAAAGCGCATGGGTATCAAAGCCTAAAAACAGCGGCCCTTGGTAGTCCACTTGGCGCCGATAATCGACAACGGCCTGGGTAATCGCGAAAATATGTGATTGGTTAAACGTACGCTCAATAGAACGGCCACGGTGACCGGAGGTGCCAAACGCTACGCGTTCCTTTGCTTCGTTAGCACTCGGTTTTTCATCATAAAAAGCCTTCGTGACAACATCCATTTGCGTCTCCCTTGCTTTCATTATCCACGTATTTTGCTTTCATTAGCCACGTTTTTTGGGTGCGTATTTCAGCCTTAGCTCGTTAAAACACAACTAGTTTAAACCCACTAACCTGTACTACTCAGTGAGTCTGCTATTTGTTCCGCGCAGTGCTGCGCTTGAACCGCATCGACAGCTTCCACCATCACACGTATCAATGGCTCAGTACCAGACTTACGCAGCAACACGCGGCCATCTTGCCCTAATTGTTCTTCTACCTGTGCGACAGCTGATTTGACCTGCGCCGAATCCAGTGGGTCCTTACCTTCCTGGGCTTTAATGCGTACGTTGATCAGCGTTTGGGGAAGCTTATGCATCCCCTGCTTGCCATCAAACAGTATCGTGCCTTGCTGTAACAAACAGGTAAGTACACGAAGCGAGGCAATGATGGCATCCCCTGTCGAGGCATGATCCAAGCTCAGCAAATGCCCAGAGCCTTCGCCGCCTAGCCGCCAACCGGTCGCTTTGAGCTGTTCCATTACGTAGCGGTCGCCTACCTTGGCGCGAAGAAAAGGAATCTCCAACCTCGCTAACGCCTGCTCTAAACCCAAATTGCTCATCTGAGTGCCCACCACACCGCCGGTATAACCAGATGCTTTGGCGTCTTTCGCCAACAGGTACAAAAGTTCATCCCCATCGACCACCGTGCCGGTATGGTCGACCATCATTAAACGGTCGGCATCGCCATCTAAGGCAATGCCCAAGTCAGCCTGGTGCTCTAACACCACTGCCCTTATGCTCTGCATCGAGGTAGCGCCGCAGTGCTCGTTAATATTCAAGCCATTGGGGCTTGCGTGAATGCTAATCAGCTCTGCGCCCAGTTCGCTATACACCGCTGGTGCCACTTTATAAGCGGCACCATTGGCAGAATCGACGACGATTTTTAGGCCGTTAAGGTTTAAATGCCCCGGCAGGTTTGCTTTGCAGTATTCGGTATAACGGCCGGCGGCATCATCAATACGGCGCGCTTTACCCAATTTTTCAGAGCTAACGCAGGTCATCCCGCCATCCAGGGCGACCTGCAACCAGTGTTCGATTTCCTGCTCTTGAGCGTCTGTAAGCTTATGGCCGCCCTGAGCAAAGATCTTAATGCCGTTATCATCGAAGGGGTTATGCGATGCGCTGATAACCACCCCTGCATCGGCCCGAAAGGTAGAGGTTAAATAAGCAACGGCCGGTGTCGGCAGCGGCCCAACCAAGGCAACATTCACCCCCGCCGCGGAAAAACCCGCTTCCAATGCGGATTCCAGCATGTAGCCGCTGGCACGGGTATCTTTACCAATCACGACCTCCCTGGCCCCTTCAGCACCTAATACTTGCCCCGCGGCCCAGCCAAGCTTCATAGCAAAATCGGCCGTCATCGGGAACTCACCCACGCGACCACGTACCCCATCCGTGCCAAAATATTGTCGCATTCTTAAAAAGCCTGAATTATGAATAGTAAATAGTGAGTGGTGAGTGGTGAGTGGTGAGTGGTGAGTGGTGAGTGGTGAGTGGTGAGTGGTGAACAGAAGGATTACGATTCACGCCTCACAATTCTCGACTCACCGTGTCATTTACTCTACCGTCACACTCTTCGCTAAGTTACGCGGCTTATCCACATCGGTGCCTTTTACCAAGGCCACATGGTAGGAAAGCAACTGGAGCGCTACCACGTGCAATACCGGCGACAGCAGCCCGTAATGCTCCGGCATTTGTAAAACATGCACACCGTCGGAGGCTTTCACCGCACTGCCGCCATCGGCAAACACATAGAGCTGGCCGCCACGGGCGCTCACTTCCTGCATGTTGGCTTTGAGCTTTTCCAGCATTTCGTCGTTGGGGGCCACCACCACGACCGGCATCTGTGCATCCACCAATGCCAAGGGGCCATGCTTTAACTCACCTGCCGGGTAGGCTTCGGCATGAATGTAAGAAATTTCTTTAAGCTTAAGCGCGCCTTCCAACGCAATCGGGTAATGCCGCCCACGGCCTAAAAACAGCGCATGGTGTTTATTGGCGAAGTGATTCGACCACGCTTGAATGCTCGGCTCTAACGACAACACTTTATCCACCGCGATGGGCAAGTGGCGCAGCTCATCCAGGTAGGCCTTTTCATCATCTTCGCTTAAGCGTTGGTTGGCTTTCGCCAGCAGCAGTGTCAACAAGAACAGCGCACTGAGCTGGGTGGTAAACGCTTTGGTCGACGCCACCCCAATTTCGGGGCCGGCACGGGTAATAAAGCGCAGCGCGGTTTCACGCACAATGGCGGATTCCGGTACGTTGCAGATTGCTAAGGTATAGGTATGCCCTTGCGCCTTGGCGTGGTGCAGCGCGGCCAGGGTGTCGGCGGTTTCGCCGGATTGGGAAATAACCACCACTAACTGCTTAGGATTCGGCACGCTTTGGCGGTAGCGGTACTCGCTGGCAATTTCGACGTTGCAGGCAATGCCTGCCACTTGCTCGATCCAGTACTTAGCGGTCATGCCTGCATAACTGGAGGTGCCGCAGGCAATAATCAGCACGGAATCGACCTGGGGGAAGATATCGGCCGCCTCGGCGCCAAAGATACCGGGCTGCAGTACCCCTGCCCCGCTAATCATTTCCAGCGTATTGCTTAGCGCCTGGGGCTGCTCGAAGATTTCTTTCTGCATGTAGTGGCTGTAATCACCCAGCTCTACCGCATTAGGGCTCAGGCTAGACGTAATCACTTGGCGCTGCGCAGGCTGGCCTAACCGATCGACCAAGGTAATCGACTCCCGCGACAAACGGGCGATATCACCGTTTTCGAGGTACATCATGCGCTTGGTTACCGAGAGTAGCGCCGAGGCATCCGAGGCGGCGTAGTGGCCATCTTCGGCAACACCCAGCATCAGCGGCGAGCCCTCGCGGGCCACCACGACGCACTCGGGTTCTTCTTCACTGATCACCGCCAGCGCAAAAGCGCCTTTTAAATGCCCCACGGCACACTGCACGGCGGAAAACAGGTTTTCCGCCGGTTCGCCAATTTGGCCTTTAAAGCAGGCTTGAATCAGGTGGGCAATGGTTTCGGTGTCGGTGTCGGAGGTAAATGCATACCCCAACCCTTGTAGCTGTTCGCGCAGCGCTTCGTAGTTTTCAATAATGCCGTTATGCACGACCGCCAAACCAGCGGAGATATGGGGATGAGCATTGCGCTCGGCGGGCACGCCGTGGGTCGCCCAGCGGGTATGAGCAATGCCGACCCGGCCGTTAATGCCTTCTTGCGCGACCTTAGCGGCCAGTTCAGCAACACGCCCTTTGGAACGTGCGCGCTGCAAGCCGCTCACCCCATCGCTTGCTAACAGCGCCAACCCCGCCGAATCGTAGCCGCGATACTCTAATGTTGCTAACCCCTCGAGTAGAAAGGGAGTGCTATCCTTTGCGCTAACCGCGCCGACAATGCCACACATAAATTCCCACCGGCAGTGAAAGTTTAAAATTCAAGCTCAATGTATATTATTGTAACCAGCAAAGCGAGATATGCATAATGAGTGCCTAAACAGAAACGCTTTGCCTGGCTTGGCGCTGTCAGGGGTTTAAGAAAGTAGGTCGTGATTTCCGCCGTTACGACCTGCTAGCCAATACGGTTACGTCAGTCGGTAATGCGGATTTCTGATCAAATAACGCCCCACTTGAACTCATCTTCCAGAATTTCTAGATACTGATTGTCATCCAGCTTGCCGCATCCCCCTTCCCCAATATCAGTCCCTACATCGAATAGCGCCAAACAGGTTTCATCGATTTTATGGCGAGAACGGTACAATATACCGGCAAGGTTCAGCTCCACCGCATGCGAGGCCCAAGCCGGCGAAAATTTGTAAGGCGGGAATAAAGACTCATCGTAATCCCCCAAAATGGTGGCATCGAGCCTGTAGCGACCAAGGTGGGCAACGGTGAAATCCAGCACAGTGACAGAATTGCGCAGCACCAACTCATACATGCCGAGTTGTCGTAGCGCTGACAACGATGAAAACATTTCCGCTTCATCAAGGTGCGCCACATTTCGGCAAACTGATTCAGCCAGAGCGCCAATAGGTGACTCAGCCATATAGCAAACGCCGGGCTTCCCACCGATGGGTGTCCAACGGTTTTGGGAACACCCGGAATAGAATACAGCTGAATCATACTCTGTACCGCTGACCCGATAAAAACAGGTGCCCAGGTCGATGGTTTTTATGGGTATTGATTCGAGTGTGTCCTTATCCTCCGGAAACCGAGCCATCCTATGCCCTCTGCTGCATATGGACTCTGGCAAGATTCAACACCCGATCGATTTGGCCACGCTTAAGCAAGTTGAGTGGGGTATCGTCGCTGCTGGCAGGTTCATGTCGTACTAACAGGAAGCGAATTAACTCTTCCGCATCCCATGCTGCGGCTTCAGTGAGCAGTTTCGAGAGACCAGGTAACAGCCGACTTCTACTTTCATCGAACTGGAAACGAGGAAAACTCAAATCACCGGAAGCCGTACGCCGCGCAATCAGGCTCCCTCTTTGAGCGCGTTTCCGGACAGCCTCTTCGGTAGTACCGAGAAATTCAGAAACCCACCGGGAAGAGACTGAGCCACCAGCATCCTCAATTAATTTCTGGAAACGCTCAGCACCCTTGAGTCTCAGCCGATCCACCCTGTCAATCTGAGTGTCATCAAGGGAGGCTCGCGCCAGCCCTGCAAGAAGTTTTGGATCAGATGAGCGCAACAGTAGATCCACAGAATCAGACGGCAAATAGCCCACCTCACGGGATATGGCTTCAACCCCCCTTAAAACAAGCTCCGCTCGAGCACGAAATGCTTTGACGCCCTTGGTTATGACACCGCGCCTGACCACTTTGCCAGTAATGTGTACCTTTGCTTCAGGAGTGCGTACGTTCAGCGTTTCACCGTCTTTAAAAGCCTTTATCTCTTCCGAATAGTAAGGCCGAAGAATGGCTTCAACTTGCTTCAAAGCACGATCAAAGTCTTCCTGAACTTCAGAAGCACTTTGATCCACTCGTTTTCCGGGCTGGTTCGTCACTTTAACCATGGCTAATATGTCCTGTGCGTCTGACAAATACAGTATAGTCCGCGCTGGACATAGCTGCAAAAATGTTCAGTCGGAATATTCCCGCTCACATAAATTCACGCAAGGCAGCAGACACTTCGCCCACAAGCAGGCCGGAAATCAAGGTTACTCCGTAACCAACAGATGAAAAACAAGCAAGTCACCTTAGCCTAAAATAGCCATGAGTCCCTATGAAAACTCCACAGCCCTAGCTAACACAGAAATTCTCCAAATAGACAAAATTAAAAAAAACCTCTATATTGAGACTAACAATAAACGATGGTAATAGATGGAATGGTGATAAATAGACAGACAGTGATAAATAGATAGAACGAAAATAGATAGAACGATGCGCACGAAGGAGAACGCGCTATGAATGTAGCCACAGCAGAAAAATCACCCACCCTGGTCCGCAAAATGGGGGCTAGCGGCCTCAAGGCAGCATTTAATATCCTTGAAAAGTGGGGCTGCAGTACGGAGCAGATGCAGGCGATTCTGCGGCTACCCAAAGCGACGTTTTACAAATATCGTAGCCACCCAGAAAGTGCTCGCCTGGATAAAGACCAGATCACGCGCATCAGTTATTTACTCAATATTCACCAAGCGCTGCGAATTGTGTTCGACAATCCAGAAAACGTGTATGGCTTCATGGCAAAGCATAACCACAACCCTTACTTCAATGGTAGGACACCGTTAGGGGTTATTGAGAGTGGCGACTTCGCTGCGTTATACGAAACGTTTAAACGGATTGACACCCTTCGCGGAGGCCTATGGTGATAGGTGACTGGTGACGCACTTACAACTCCCTACGATTAGCCTGCTTAAAACACGGGGATTCCGGCTAATCAACTCCAAACTGCCCCCTATTGATATATTCAATGACGTGGCAAGCTCAGAAGAGTTTGAAGACCTCTATGCCCTGCAAGCCCTGACCAACCCTCGGCTCAAACAAGAGACCGGTGACTTGAACTATATTGACTTAAAGGATATCCCCTGGGGCATTGCTGGCTGCCATTATGCGGCGGCTCCATTTACGCATGTGACGCCAGAAGGAAGCCGCTTTAGTAACGGCGACTACGGTATGCTTTATATGGCCGATACCATGGCGACGTCGCTTGCAGAAGTCACTTATCACCAAGGCCGATATCTTGCCAATATTGAAGACCTGAAATTTGACCGCTTAACCTTCCGCGGGCTTGCCTGCACGTTCACGGGGGATGTACTTAACGACGCCACCAACCTCCCAGCCAATCATGCTATTTATCATACTGATGACTATTCTGCCGCCCGCGCACTGGGTAGCCAGCTGCGTAAAAGCGGTTCAGAAGGTATTCAGTACCGATCCGTTCGTAACCCAAACGGCACCTGCTGGGGGCTATTTACCCCACGCAACGTGCAAGCGATTGTCCAGACAGCACATTATGAATTTATTGTGCGCGAAGGAAAAATCGTCGACCGAAAGAAAGTGGCGAGCGTATAAATGCGTCGTATTGTAAATATCAAAGCGACGCATTCAGAAAGCCATGCTTAGCCCTGCTGGCTTAATGCCCCCATACCTCAAAAGGGGAGTTGAGTCTAAAGTATCGGAAGCTGCACCGGTAGCGCCTGCAAACCGCGCACAATCACGTTATGCGCCGCTTTATCCGCTTCGGTTAGAGGGCTTTTGTCTTCTTTCTCTTCGATACTGTACTCACAACCATAAAGCACTGTTCAAGACAAACCGATGACGACATGTAAAAACAGGGGATGATGATGCTATTTTCTGTTCGCCAATTTGATGAGCATTATGCGGCAACCGCTAAGGCGGCGCAGCCGCCCTAGCTGAATGGCTCTACCATTTCGCTCTTGGCAAGTTTGCGGGGTTACAGTAACGGCGCCATTTAACACGCCGACATGCCACACATAAAAAATCTCGTTATTCAGAAATAGAAGACGCTTTCACTGGCGTATTTAGCTCAACATCGTATGCCACCTTCTTGCCAATAAGGCTATTGAGATACTTAGGTGGCAAACCATAGCCAGGACGAACGCTGCGTACTGCGTCTTCGGTAATGATATCACCCGCTTTCAGCGCTTTAACAAAATAGAGAGAGCGACGGAATTGTGCATTACCTTGTTCACTTGATTTACGCCCGTAATCAACTGTACCAAGCGCTTGCCAAGCCGTTTTCGTGTCTCTACATAGCGCGGCTAATTCAGCGGGCTCCAGTGAAAAAGTGTCATCTGGCCCCCCACCTTTACGGTCCAGCGTAAAATGCTTCTCAATGATACTTGCACCGAGTGCGACACTGGTAATAGCGGTCGTATTATCCAAGGTATGATCCGAAAGGCCTGTTACTTTCCCGAACTGTTCAATCATGTTGGGAATAGTACGCAGGTTGTATTCTTCAGCGGGCGCGGGATAGCCACTGACACACTGCAAGATGGCAAGTTGCTTGCAACCTGCATTAACTGCCGCGTCAATGGCTTCCTGAATCTCTTCTGCGTTAGCCATGCCCGTAGAGATAATCATAGGCTTACCCGTTTTAGCGACGTACTCGATTAAAGGCAAGTCGACTGCTTCAAAGGAAGCGATCTTATAGGCGGGTGCATCGAGGTCTTCCAACAAATCAACGGCGGTTTTATCAAATGGCGAGCTAAAGATTGTAATCCCAACGTTACGCGCGTGCTCAAATAACGGTTTATGCCACTCCCAGGGCATGTGCGCTTCTTCATACAACTCATAGAGCGTGCGCCCATCCCACAATCCACCTTTTATTTTAAAATCATCGTCATTCGAATCTAAAGTAATCGTGTCGGGACGGTAGGTTTGTAGCTTTACGGCATCAGCACCGGCTTTTTTAGCTTCATCAATAATTTTCAGAGCGGTTTCAAGCTTTCCATTATGGTTAGCCGAGATTTCAGCAATGATGTAAGGAGAGTGGCCCAAGCCGATATCTCTTCCATTTATCTGGATACTAGGCATGATGTACTCCCCTTCAGTTATGTGAGGTTAGCTTAAGAAAAATGGCTTCCCGTTCTTTCTGCCATTCCGAATGCAGGATGCCTAACCTAATAACATCACAGTAATTCTCTTCATGAAGGTGTTGGTCTCGTAACACCCCCTCTATACTAAAACCGAATTTTTTATGCAGATTGACAACGGGTTGATTAAAATCCAAAACCTCACAGTGAAGCTTATGCAGTTTTAACGCTTTAAAAGCATATTCAAGGGCGAGATATTCCATGCGAGAACCCGTGCCGCGCGGCGCCTCAGGGGAGGCATAAAATGCCCAACTGGCATTCTTATCCTTGTTACTAATTTGAGTAAAAGCCACCACACCAAAGGGTGTGTTTTTATATTCATATATAAAATACTGCTGATCTTCACGGCTGCCTACATTTTTCCACCAGGCCAAATGTTCTTCTAACGATATCTCATGGCGCGTATACATATTTCTACGGACCGCAGGGGCGTTGCGCCAATTTAAAATGGTTTGCAACTCATCTTCCCTAATGTCCCTCAATACACCTAACTCATTTTCCATAAAAAGCCTTGCTAATATAGCCCTATAAAATAGCCGAAATTACTTTTTCAACACCATTTCCCACTACAAGTGAAGAAGCATTATTGGACATTTTTTTTAAAGCATAAGGCGTCAAATGTTCAATTGCATTGGGTAAGCCAGATGCAATAGCGTCAATATCACCCAATAGTTTTGCTGCTCCCAGAGAGTCTAGCTTTTCCGCTACCTCACGCTGGTTTTCGGCAAGTACTACCATCAACGAGGGCAACCCAAGGCAACAGCGTTCCCACGACGTACTTCCCGCAGCACCAATGGCGAGGTCAGCATTCGCCATTAGCTGCGCTATATTATTAACATTAACCAATACATTAGTTGGGTAAGGTAACGTTGATGCCGTTTGCTGTACATCAGCTAGCCAAGGGGCTGTAGCGCCCATCACCACATCGATTTCAAGGCCTGGGGGTAAAGCGCAATTGTGTAAAGCTTCTAAAACCAAACCAGTCGCATTGTCTTTATCCACCCCGCCAAGACTGACTAAAAGCTTTTGAATACCGTGCTGCCCCTGGCGCTTCGACAAACTCACTTCTCGTAAAGCCGCAAATTCAGGACGCAGCAAAGCAAACTCAGTGCCTACCAGGCATTTGCAATACTCAGGCACTAAATGAGTGTAATCATCGACGCTATGCCCGAGATTCTGGTCGAGTAATACATTGGCACGATGCGGCCGGTCGGCTAAATCATCTATTACCAGCAAACGCGCATTACGCGGGCAGGTTTCTGCTTCCCATTTCTGATCTAATGCATAGTGGTCCACGATCAACCAGTCAGGCGATAATTCAGCCAGATAAGACCGGCACGCATCAGCGTCTTCTTGCCAGGGTACGCCTAGCCAAGGGGCATGACATGGCTCGCTATTGTCTTGGGATATCTGATACTCTTTTGCTGAAGTAGGTGCAGCCAGGCGATGTACTGTAAAGCCCTGTTGTTCGATTGAATCAATCAAGTTGCCGGGATGCTCACGGCATAGAAAATGGCACTTGGCACCGGTTTCGCGCAGCGCTTTCGCCAGTGTTAAACAGCGCATCACATGACCGGTGCCAATCTGCAGAGAGGCATCAACACGGAAGGCAATATGCACAACACGGTTCGTCTCAATGCCCATCAATCATCCTTGGTTTGTTGAGCGTCCCACGCTTTAAAGAGCCATTCTGCGCGCTCCCAATCTTCCAACGTATCGATATCCTGAACACGATGGCGCGGTAATTTGACAGGTACAGAATGCTGAGAAAATATCGGCAGTTCATTGAGCCATGCCTCGGCACGCCCCCAATAAAACTGCCCTGCGTCATGCCATGCTTCCTCTAAATCCTGGGAACGCGTGTTGAAATGCTGGGGATGAAACATTTCCACTTTCCCCTGTTTCGTCATGCGTAACGCACGCTGGATGGGAAACGCATAGCTGGTCACCGAGAAAGCATAATCAGCATTCTCTTCATTCAAGGCTTTTAAACCTGCCTGCAAATCATCAGGACGAACAAAGGGCGCGGTGGCATAAAGGCAACATACTGCCTCAGGGCTAACCCCTTCAGACTTTACCCAATTAACGGCATGCGCAATAACAGGCAGCGTGCCGCTGTAATCATCGGACAGCTCAGCAGGGCGTAAAAAAGGCACTTTGGCACCGCACTCAATGGCTACCTGGGCAATTTCATCGTCATCCGTAGAGACAATCACGCGGTCAAAGCAACCACTTGCCAGTGCCGCTTCAACAGACCAGGCGATCATCGGCTTACCGCAGAAGTTACGGATATTTTTGCGCGGAATACGCTTACTCTCGCCCCGCGCAGGAATGATCGCGATATTCAAACAGAAAGACTCCGTTCTAAAGCATTCAAGACATCATTCTGATCGTCATGCGTCATCGTAGGATATAACGGTATGCTTATGGCCTCAGCATAATATTGCTGGGCATTTTCCAAGGCATCATACTCAATGCCAAGTGACTGGTAGTCAGGCTGCTCGTGGACGGGAATATAGTGAAGATTAACGCCAATCCCCGCTTCACGAAGCTGCTCGAATACGGCCCGGTGACTAACATTCACTTTATCCAAGGCTACGCGAATGACATAGAGATGTCGGCCAGAATAACTATCCGGGTGTTGCTTCGGGAGTGTTATTGGCAAATGCGCGAGTAGTTCGTCATATCGTTGAGCAAGCGCATTTCGGGTAGCCACGTACTCATCAAGGCGTTCCATTTGCGATACGCCTAGCGCCGCCTGCAATTCGGTCATTCGATAATTGTAGCCAAGCGTCACTTGCTGATAATACCAAGGACCATCGGCCGCTTTTGTCATCAAGTCAGGGTCGCGAGTAATACCGTGACTACGCAGCAGATCCATTTTGTCGGCAAGTTTTTTGTTATTGGTTAGCGCCATGCCACCTTCAGCTGTGGTGACGATCTTGACCGGATGAAAACTGAAAATAGTGATGTCGCTATAACGACCCGACCCGATGTACTCATCCTGATACTTGCCGCCAATCGCATGCGAAGCATCTTCAATGACATGAAACCCATAGCGCTGTGATAGGGCATGGATCGCCTGCATATCACACGGCTGGCCGCAAAGGTGAACAGCGACAACCACTTTGGGTAGGTTGCCGGCTTTCTCGGCGCTGACTAGTTTACGCTTAAGCGCTTTAGGGCAAAGGTTGTATGTTTCAGAGTCAATATCAACGAAATCGACCTGGGCACCGCAATAACGGCCACAGTTAGCCGACGCCACAAAGGTGATGGGGCTGGTCCAAAGCCAATCGCCTTCTTTAAGTTCAAGTGCCAGGCAGGCAATATGCAGCGCCGACGTAGCACTATTGACGGCCAGTGCATATCCTGCCCCCACTTTATCGGCAACCGTTTTTTCGAAACGAGGCACAACAGGCCCTTGCGTCAAAAAATCAGATTTTAATACCGCTACAACCGCTTCAATATCCTGGGGCTGAATATCCTGGCGTCCATAAGGGATCATTTAGATCGCTCCAATTTTTTCCCAGTTTTGCTCGATCCACTCTTTGAGATCGGCATCACTCATCCATTCTGGGTTGTTATCACTAGAATAAACGAAACCTTCGGGGACCTTTTTGCCATCTTTGATGCGGTTGGCATCTTTATCCCAGCTATTAATCTGCGGCAAAATCTTAAAATGTTCGGGATATTCGTAGGTGTAATAGGCATCTTCAGAGCTAATCATTTGCTCGTGCAGTTTCTCACCAGGGCGAATACCGACCACTTCCTGTTTTGCTTCTGGAGCAACCACACGGGCCAGATCGGTGACTTTCATAGAAGGGATTTTCTTGACATAAATTTCCCCGCCTTCCATATCTTCAAAGGCGTGCCATACCAGCTCAACACCCTCTTCCAACGAAATCATGAAGCGCGTCATGCGGTCATCAGTGATAGGCATGACGCCTTTATCGCGAATTGATAAGAAAAAGGGAATGACCGAACCACGTGAACCCATCACATTACCGTAACGCACTACGGCAAAACGGGTTCCGTGCCCACCCGCATAGGAGTTACCTGCCACGAAGAGCTTGTCTGACGTCAGTTTCGTAGCACCATACAAGTTGATTGGACTGCTGGCTTTATCAGTTGAAAGCGCCACTACTTTTTTGACGCCCTTATCAATGCAGGCATCGATAATATTCATTGCACCGATAACATTCGTTTTGACGCATTCAAACGGATTGTATTCAGCCGTGGGAACAATTTTCGTGGCAGCAGCGTGAATTACGTAGTCCACACCATCCAGGGCTCGGTACATACGCTCACGGTCACGTACATCCCCTATGAAGAAACGTACACGTTCCTCGCCCTGGAAAAGCTTCGCCATTTCCCATTGCTTCATTTCATCACGTGAATAAATGATGACTTTTTTTGGGTTATACTTGGCCAAGACCATCGGCACAAATTTGTGACCAAATGAACCGGTACCGCCTGTTACAAGAATAGTAGCATTATCAAACATCTTATATTTTCCTGAAGGCCTGGCAATTAACAGTCATTAAAATCAAAATACGCGACTAATCAAACAAATCGGTACTTACCAATAAAGATATTTTAAAAAAATATTGAGATTATCAAGCTTATTATAATAATTTTCCCATTTACTTAATTTCTCTCATTCAAAAAAATAACGTTCAACGCTAAATAAATATTCGAACCACAAGAATCACAGCAGAAGCAATATCTTCTGCCTAATAACAAGTGATAGGCGTTTAACCGCCAATTCTACGTGCCATTATTACGCTTTTTGCGAGGTTTCGTGGCTTATCTACATCGGCACCTCTTCCAAGGCCACATGATACGAAAGCAACTACAGTGCCGCAACGTGCAAGACCCGCGACAGCAGCCCACTGACCTTAAAATAATAGTGCTCCGACATTAGCGAGACATGAACGCATTCGGAGGGTTTCACGGCACTGCTGCCATCAGCAAACACATAGCGCTGACCGACACGGGCGCTGACCGCCTGCATGTTGGCTTTAGTCAGCAGAAAAATCAGTCGAAAAGCGCGCTTAGCTGGAGGTTTTGGTGTCAGTATCAAAGGTAAATTCAAACCCCAAGCCATGCAGCTATGCGCGCAGCACTTCGACATTTTCAATAATGACGTTATTTGTTAATGCCCCCAAACGACAAAATGCGGGTTGAGCTTTTCACTAGGGTTGGCGTAGCTAAGCGTCTCGCCTTCTAGTGTTTCCACCCGACCACCCGCATAAAGTACCACCGCATGGGCAGCGCCGGTATCCCATAAGCAAGTGGGCCCTAACCGAGGGTAGGCGTCAGCGTCACCTTCAGCGATTAAGCACAGCTTTAACGAACTGCCCAAGGGCAGCATGGTGTGCTCACCCAGTTGTTCTAGCCACGCAGCTAAACCCGGATTTGGGTGAGAGCGGCTACCCATTACGCGCCATGCAGTACCTGGTCTAGGTTTACCAGCAACGGTAATGGCCTTGCGCTTGCCATCGGCTTCAATTTTATATGAGCCCAAGCCTTCTGCCGCCACGTAGGCGATATCCAGCACAGGTGCAGTGACTACGCCAAGAACCGGTTTGCCGTTTTCAATCAGCGCAATATTGACCGTGAATTCACCGTTGCGCTTAATAAACTCCTTGGTGCCATCCAACGGGTCGACTAACCAGTAGCGGCCCTCAGCGTCGGTACCTGTAAAGCTTTCAATGTCTTCTTCTGAAAGGATCGGAAACTGTTCTGGCAATGCCTGCAACCCACGCACAATCACATGGTGCGCCGCTTTATCCGCCTCGGTCAGGGGGCTTTTGTCTTCTTTCTCTTCGATGCTGAAGTCACGTGCATAGACACTCATGATGACATCGCCGGCTTCATGGGCAATGCGCTCAACGGCATCTAATAGGGCTTGATCAATAACCGCCATATCCTACTTCCTCTATAAAACGAAATCCCTCAATAAAAAAACTGCCAAGTAGAGGCCAATTTCGCCACTACCTGACAGCCAGAGCCTTCTAAATCAGCTGATCATTCCACGTTCACGGAGTGCTGCAATAACAACGTCAGCCGCTGCTTCCGCATCCATTTCGGATGTTTTCAGGTGTACATCCGGCGCTTCAGGGGATTCATAGGCGGAATCAATTCCGGTGAAGTTTTTAAGCTCCCCGCGGCGAGCCTTTTTATAAAGCCCTTTCGGGTCACGCGCCTCAACGACATCCAGCGGTGCATCGACAAAAATCTCGACGAACTCGCCTTCCTGCAACAGATCCCGCGCTAACTGACGCTCGCTGCGGAACGGCGAGATAAACGCCGACATCACGATCAACCCGGCATCCACCATTAGCTTGGCGGTTTCCGCTACGCGGCGAACGTTTTCAACGCGGTCAGCATCGGTAAAGCCTAAATCACGGTTCAAGCCATGGCGCACATTATCGCCATCCAACAGGTAGGTATGCTGGCCATGGGCAAAGAGCTTTTTCTCGACCAGGTTAGCAATGGTCGATTTACCCGCCCCGGAAAGCCCAGTGAACCACAGCACGGCCGGTTTCTGGCCTTTCGCCAACGCCCGTGCCTGCTTATCGATATCCACATGTTGCATGTGAATATTCTGGCTACGCCGTAAGGCGAAGTGCAGCATGCCTGCACCAACCGTATTGTTGGTCATACGGTCGATCAGAATAAACCCACCGGTATCGTGGTTATCTTTATAAGCATCGAAGGCAACTGCCCGATTAAGGCTCAGAGTACAAATGCCGATACCGTTCAGGTCAAGCTGCTTACTCGCTGTATGCTCCAGAGTATTCACGTTGACCTGATACTTGATATCCGTCACGGTCGCCGACACCGTTTGGGTACCCAGTTTCATCAGGTACGGGCGCCCCGGTAACAGCGGCGCTTCGTGCATCCATACCAGAGTGGTCTCAAACTGGTCGGCAGTGTGGGCTGGCTGGTCTACACCGGAAATCACATCGCCACGGGAAATATCGATTTCATCTTCCAGTAGCAGCGTAATCGACTGCCCGGCAACGGCCTCTTCAAGGTCACCATCGAGGATATAAATTCGCGAGACAGTGCTGGTGTTGCCAGAAGGCTGAACGCGGATTTGATCACCTGGGCGTACCACACCGCTTGCCACCATACCGGTAAAACCCCGGAAATCCAGGTTGGGGCGATTGACCCACTGCACGGGCATGCGGAAGGGGGAGCGCTGAAGGTGTTCGGCATCTAGCTCGACCGTTTCCAGGTAACCCAGCAGCGTTGTGCCGTGGTACCAAGGCATCCTGGCACTGTGCTCAATGACGTTATCGCCTTTCAGTGCCGACATGGGAATGAAGGTGATGTTCTCCAGCCCCAGTTGCTTGGCGAAGGCACGGTACTCTTCAACGATCTGATCGAAACGCGCTTTGGAGTAGTCGACCAAGTCCATCTTGTTAATGGCCACTACCAAGTGACGCATGCCCATCAACGACATCAAAAAGCTATGGCGACGGGTTTGCGTCAAAATGCCGTGGCGCGCATCGACCATCAAAATAGCCGCATCGGCCGTGGAAGCCCCCGTGACCATGTTACGGGTGTATTGCTCGTGCCCTGGGGTATCCGCCACGATGAACTTGCGCTTCTCGGTTGAGAAGAAACGATACGCTACATCAATGGTAATGCCCTGCTCGCGCTCAGCGGCCAAGCCATCTACCAGCAGGGCAAAATCCATCTCGCCGCCCTGGGTGCCGTATTTTTTTGAGTCGGCTTCAATGGCCGCCAACTGATCTTCAAACAGCAACTTAGATTCAAACAGCAAACGACCAATTAAGGTACTTTTGCCGTCGTCCACGCTGCCGCAGGTAATAAAGCGCAGCAAGCCCTTATGCTCGTGGGCTTTCAGGTAGCCTTCGATATCGTCAGCAATCAGGTCAGATGAGTGAGACATTAAAAGTACCCCTCTTGCTTCTTCTTCTCCATGGAGGCCGCGCTATCGCTATCAATCACCCGGCCCTGGCGTTCCGATGTTTTGGTTAACAGCATTTCTTGAATAATGGCAGGCAAGGTATCGGCTTCTGATTCAACCGCACCGGTAAGCGGGTAACACCCCAATGTGCGAAAACGTACTTTACGCATCATGGGTACTTCACCCGGCTCTAACGGCATGCGCTCGTCGTCCACCATGATTAGCGCACCATCGCGCTCCACTACCGGCCGCTCAGCGGCGTAGTAAAGCGGCACAATCGGAATATTCTGCAAGTAGATGTACTGCCATATATCCAACTCGGTCCAGTTGGATATCGGAAACACACGAATCGACTCTTTTCCGTTCTTGCGGGTGTTATACAGCTTCCATAGTTCAGGGCGCTGGTTTTTCGGGTCCCAGCGGTGCTGTGCGGTACGGAACGAAAAAATACGCTCCTTAGCACGTGATTTCTCCTCATCACGCCGGGCGCCGCCAAAAGCCGCATCAAAGCCGTACTTATCCAGCGCCTGCTTCAAGCCTTCGGTCTTCATTATATCGGTATGAATCGCCGAGCCATGGGTAAACGGATTGATGTCCTTCTCGACGCCTTCCGGGTTGATATGCACCAGCAGATCCATACCGATCTCTTCCGCCATATTGTCGCGAAATTCATACATGGCCCGGAACTTCCAGCGCGTATCAACGTGCAACAACGGAAACGGCGGTGGCGAAGGCGCAAAGGCCTTACGCGCCAAGTGCAGCATGACCGCAGAATCTTTACCGACGGAATAAAGCATGACCGGGTTTTCAGTCTCGGCGACCACTTCGCGCATGATCTGAATGCTTTCCGCTTCCAGGCGCTGTAAATGGGTGAGTGATGTCATCATCGATCCCAACGTTATGTGTAAGTGTGTGCTCAAGTGCTAGGAAGCCAACCCTATATCGGCAGGTACCGGCACCAACCAGAACATCGTATGCTGCGCCAGCCAAGTCGTTACTTCCGGGCTGGCTGATAACCAAGCGCCATGAAACACCAAGGCGACTTGCCTCTTACTAACGAGCGCCTGCATCGCGGCTAGGTAATCATCCGCTACGGGCGGCCGGTTAAAACAGCGCATCCACAGCCGGCCACGCGGGCCATGCAAGTAGAGTTGATAAACCGGCCGGCGAAAATGTGCCAAACGGCGCACACCACCCTGCCAACGCTGGTCAGCCTCTTCCAGCTTGGCAAATAACGGCGCAACGGCTTGCCGATACCACCGCCCTCGCTGCGAACGCTGCTTAGCCAACGCACTTAATGGCCACGGTTCATGCTTCAAGCCTTCGCTTTCCCACCAGTGTTCAATGCCGCGTTGGGTGAGCTCAACGCCGTACTCATCGTGTAACAACGCAGCAAGGTCGGCGCTGCTCCAGCCTGGCTGTTCAGCGGGGGGCGGGGCATAAAGTGCCTGCCACAATCGCTGCTGAATAGCCGTATCAAGCACATTGGCCTGGCCCTTCAGGCGGCCGCGGGGGCGCACCGGTACAGCCGCCCACCCCCCTTCACGAAACGCCTTCCAGGCAGCCGAAACGGTCGGGGCGGAAAGCCCGGTTTGCTGGCTAGCCAAAGCGACCGTTACACCATCCAAGCGTAGCTTTACGGCTTGTACACGGCGCTCATTGAGCTTTTCAGGCGATAAATGTTTAGTACTCAAATTAATACACAACCATATGTATTTAAAGCAATTTTAATAAATAAAAACACAGCCAATATGCAAACATTAGACACCATCATAAAAGCCTGCGTAAAATCCAGCAAGTAAACCGTGTCATTAACATAAGCAAGGACCCTTCATGACCCCCTGGGCCGTTCTGTTTTCCATTACGATATTGCTGGCGCTATTAATCAGTGGGCGTGCAAAGCCCGCCATCGCTTTTGTCACCTTGGCCGGAATGTTCTTGCTGTTAGGTTTTGTCGACACATCAACCCTGCTCGCCCAATACACCAATCCGGCGCTCGCAACGCTGCTGCTCTTGCTATTGGTCTCACTGGCACTTGAACGTTCACCGCTGCTGGATTGGCTCTCGCGCCACTTGTTAGAGGGCCACCCAAGGCTTGCGACGGCACGCTTAATGGGTAGCACCGCAGTACTTTCCGCGTTCTTAAATAACACCGCCGTGGTCGCCGCCTTTTTAGGTGCCATTTCGCGCCAACAACGTATCGCGCCCTCACGGCTGCTAATTCCGCTCTCTTACGCCTCTATCCTGGGCGGCATTACCACGCTGGTGGGTACTTCCACCAACTTGGTGGTGAATTCGTTTAATTTAAGTGCCAGCGGCAGCGAGCTGGGCATGTTCCAGTTCAGTTTGGTGGGCGTCCCAGTCGCGCTGACAACGCTGTGCGTACTAATGTGGCGTGCTAACGCCCTGCCTCATCACCAGCTGGAAAATACCGATGAAAAGCTCTCTTACTTTCTGGCGGCCGACCTGGAATCCGACTCGCCCATGATCGGCAAAACGATCGAAGAGAACGGCCTGCGTAGCCTGGATGGCCTCTATTTACTGGAAATAGAACGTCAAGGGAGGTTAATCAGCCCAGTTGCGCCGGACGAGCAACTTTTGGCTAATGACACACTGGTATTCACAGGAGAAGTGGGCAAAGTGCAAGCGCTGCAGCGATTTCCGGGGCTGCAACTATTCGGTCATCAGGCCAATAACCTGCTGGCGACCAACTTGGTAGAGGTGGTGATTTCCCACGAATCCGAGCTTTCAGGTAAAACCCTGCAGGATGTGGATTTTCGTAGTATGTTCAGTGCAGGGGTGGTGGGCATAAGGCGGGGGGAGAAACGTTTGGAGGGGCAGTTGGGGAAAATCCCGCTTCGCGTGGGGGATTGCCTGCTGTTAGCGGTCAGTGCTGATTTTCGGCAGCACCGCAATCTAGACCGCAACTTTCACTTACTGAGTGGCAGTTTTACCAGGCCGCAGTTGAGTCACAAAGAGAGCCTATTCACTGTTGGCGGGTTTGCAGCGGTTATTGTGTTGGCCACCGCCAATGTGCTGCCACTGTTCCATGGGCTGCTGATGCTGCTGGGCGGGCTACTGCTGATGAAGGTCATCAGCCTGGCGGAACTGCGTCGCCGTTTTCCCTTTGAATTATGGCTGATTATTGGTTCGGCGCTAGCCATTGCCCAAGCGCTAGAAAATTCAGGGGCGGCGGGCTTGCTTGCAAGCGGCATGCAGGGCCTGTTTAGCGGCTACGGTATTTATGCCGCGTTTGTGGGCTGTTATTTACTGACGCTGCTGCTCACGGAAACCGTGACCAACAACGCCGCCGCCGCATTGGCCTTTCCGATTGCGTGGAGCACCGCCAACGCCTTTGGCGCAGACCCGTTACCGTTTGTGATGGCCGTGGCTTACGGTGCCAGCGCCTGCTTTTTGATTCCGTTCGGCTACCAAACCCACCTAATGGTGTATTCGCCCGGCCGCTACCGCATCACTGACTTTTTAAAAATTGGCCTGCCGGTCAGCATGACTTATTCAGCGGCGGTACTGCTGATTACGCCGTGGGTGTTTCCGTTTTAATATTGATGTGAATAAAGATTCATTTAATAAACGTTACGGCAAACTATCAAGGCGCTTTTGCTTCAGTGAAGAGCAGCCCAGTAAAAGCTTAACGCCGCAAGAGTGAAGCTATCTTCAAGCTTTCCCTGGGCAAGCTGGAGGGGCAATAACTCCAACGGTATCTTAACAATACGCTCCGCCTCCTGATCCCGTTGCACTGGCATTGTACCTGCGGGTAGCTCCGCCATATAAATATCAACACAAGATGAAAGGATCGCGGTATTGGGGCGCATTTTACCTAACCTCGTTAGTTGCGTCTGCTGCGCGACTAATCCCGTTTCCTCTTGAAGCTCGCGCAGCGCGCAATCCAGCGATGTTTCTGAGGCTTCGCCATATCCGCGAGGAATCTCCCAGGTAATCGCCCCTTGCTGGGCGGGTCTGCGCATCTCCAACAGCCACACCGTATCTCCTACCAGTGGTAGTACAGCCGCCCCGGCATGTGCCCCTGGCTCATCCACATAGTGGAAGGAACCGTTACGCAACACACGAAACCAAGGGTTCTGATACTCAATATGAACATCTACAGGGTTTGTAGGCACTATTTCAACTCCACGCCCATGAAGCGCGTTAGCTTAGGATAAAGACCAAACCAATTGCGCCGCTCACACCAGGAAATACCGCGTGCCTTGGCTTTCTCTTCAGCGTACTCCAAGGCTTTATCGGCAATAATGCTGGCCAGTTCTTCGCTACCCAAGGTAGAGATAAAGCTAAAGAGATCATAGCCTGCTTTCAGCGTTGCCAACTCTTCCCGTCGGCTGCCAATAGAAATGCCAGTATTCAACAACCATTGGGGTAAATGAGACAGCAAAGCGATGCGATCCATCACAAAGGCCTCTCCCTCACCAACAAACAAACCGTTGTAACTGGCGTCTATGACCTCTAAACGAAACTGGTCCCGCTGAATAGCAGGTATCTCCAATGTGCTGAGCGTCAAGTACCAATCAGAACGCGACCCCAACGGCTTGCCGCTTTGCTCCACCAGCGCCAGAGTTTGCTGATGAACGCTACGCTGGTCTTCAGCCGCTTCCAAGTGAGAAGCACTTTCTAACCGTAGGCGTATTTGTTCACTCAATGCCCCCGGCTTCTTCTCAAGCGAAACGATTGAGGGCTGATAGCTTTCTAATATCTCACCCGCTTGCTCTAACTGCGTTTTAATCTGAGAGGCCTGGTCGGAGGTTAGCCTGCCTTTGCTTATCCCCCCAAGCTGAGATACCACATAGTTATCGTCCAAATCCTCAAAATAGTTGACCAGGGAAAGCCCTTGCTCAAGGTTGAACCCCCGAATCATCAGCTTGCTCTCATTATGCTCATCGCGCTTAAACCAACGCTGAACATTACCGGAGGCAAGCATGGAGACAATCATCGGGTTATCAATCAGTAAATTAGGCGAGAGCACCACGCCATCGGCAAATAGGACCCCTGCCATAAAACGTGCACTTACTTCCTGTTTATTCAGTTGGCGTACTGAATCGCAGTTCGCCAGGAAAAGCTTCTCTTTTAAAATCAAAGTTTTATTCCTACCAACAAAAAAGCCAGCCGACCGGCTAGCTTTTTGTTAACAATAGTCCATCATCTTTTATGCAAGAGAAGCGGCGATCTTATCAGCTGATCGCCTTGCCTGATCTGCATCCACCGCCTCTACCATCACACGAATGAGGGGCTCAGTACCGGATTTACGCAGCAGCACACGGCCATTTATACCCAATGCCATTTCCACTTCTGTAACCGCTGCCTTCACCTGCTCGCTTTCCAGTGGATCTTTACCGGGTACCGCAGTGTAACGCACATTGATTAACGTTTGCGGCAGCTTCTGCATACCTTGCTTGGCATCGAACAGCGTAGCCCGCTTCTGTAAAAGACAAGTAAGCACACGAAGGGAGGCAATAATCGCATCGCCTGTAGAGGCGTGGTCCAAGCTTAACAGGTGCCCAGAACCCTCCCCACCCAGGCGCCAGCCTGTTGCCTTAAGCTGCTCCATCACATACCGGTCGCCTACCTTGGCGCGCTTGAATGGAATACTCAGGGAAGCCAGGGCCTGCTCTAACCCCAAGTTGCTCATCTGGGTACCGACTACTCCGCCGGTATAGCCGGATGCTTTGGCATCTTTCGCCAGTAGATAGAGTAATTCATCACCATCAACCACAGCACCAGTATGATCGACCATCATTAAGCGATCAGCATCACCGTCTAAGCCAATACCCATATCTGCGTGATGCTCGATTACAGCAGCACGCAAGCTTTCCATCGAGGTCGCGCCACACTCCGCGTTAATATTTACGCCGTTGGGCTGATCGTGAATGCTCACTACACTAGCGCCTAACTCACGATAGACGGCGGGAGCCACTTTATAGGCAGCCCCGTTAGCGCTATCGACGACTATTTTCAGGCCACTCAGGCTTAAACTGCTGGGCAAGTTGGCTTTGCAATATTCAATGTAGCGGCCTGCTGCATCATCAACCCGGCGCGCTTTACCTAACTGCTCTGAGCTAACGCAGGTCATCCCGCCTTCTATCGCGGCATGCAGTAGCCGCTCTATCTCTTGCTCCTGCGCATCGGTGAGCTTATAACCGCCCTGGCAGAAAATTTTGATGCCGTTATCGTAAAACGGATTATGGGAGGCACTGATAACGACCCCCGCATCGGCGCGGAAAGTAGAAGTCAAATAGGCAACAGCAGGCGTGGGCAGCGGCCCTACCAGCGCAATATTAACGCCTGCGGCTGAAAACCCAGCCTCAAGTGCGGATTCAAGCATATAGCCACTGGCACGGGTATCTTTACCGATGATGACCTCTTTGACGCCTTCAGCGCCTAATACTTGGCCAGCTGCCCAGCCGAGTTTCATAGCAAAGTCAGGTGTCATGGGAAACTCACCCACCAACCCACGAACACCATCGGTACCAAAATATTTGCGCATTAATCAAACCCACCAACTCTAATACATTAACTTGCCTACCGGGTGTTTAAACACCGTTACCCAGTAGTGCCCGAATATCCGCAGCGGGAACATTGATAGCGTCAGGAGCTGGAAACGCGCGCGGTGCTGTCAGGGGAGACAAACAAAGCGGCTTCCCTTCACGCAACTGGTGAATATGCCAATCGCTCCAAGCCTCCCAATACGCTAGTCGTATCGGAGAAACCGCATTCACCGCGTGTCCGGTGTCTTTTGCCGTCATCAGTGAATCATCCCGATGGGCACCGAATGCTAGTGGCTCAACCAGGCGTTTAACTGCCCTTTTGCCAAAAAACAGCTTGATGCGAGCTAAAAACTCGCTATCGGCACCGGTGCGCACCAAATCCCAGCTTCCCATGCGCTCAATGACTGCCCGTCGAAACAACGGTGATGAAGGGTTCAAACGGGTAAAAGGGGCCGCTTGGCGGACAAAGTAAGCGCCGCTATCGCTCAAGCGCACCCATTGCGATGTGGTGGCCATAATCGAAGGGGTTTTAAGCATAGGCGCCAACTGGCGGCTAATTTTTTCCGGATGCGACCAGTCATCCGAGTCATGGCAGGTAATGAACTCGCCATGAGCCCGCTGGTAACCATAGGTTTTGGCAACGTAAGTACCCGCGTTTTTGGGCAACTGATAGCATCTAACCCGCGCATCTCGCTCTGCGCACTCCAAGAGCCTATCGAAGGTGCTGTCGGGGCTGGCATCATCCACAACGATGATTTCAAGGTTGCAGTGCTGCTGGGCCAGCAACGAATGAATCGCACGTACCGCCCGCGCTCCTGAACAGTAAGTGGTCATTAACACACTGACTAAAGGCCCTGAATTCGTTACCGCGTCAACGGCTTCATTAGCTGACGATAAATTCATCACCCCCAGCGGCGCGCCTTCATTAACCGGCACTACCGCTGATAGCCCATGGCTTGCCAAAAAGCGATTCATTGCCTCGCACTGTTGACGCGGCGTGTGGGCATTTAGATTACTTTCAATAAGAATAGCTTCAGGCGTGGGCTTGTTAACTACGCTGTTATAGGCCGTCAATCGCTCCTGTGCTAATGAAACGTTGCCTAAACGCATGGCTAGCGCCGTAGGCAAAAACGAAGAAGCCGGCAATGTAGCATGGCCACAAAGCGATTCAGCCAATGGTGGCGAGAAGGCAGCCACTGCTTGAATAAATGCTGGAATCCGCTTCCCTAGCTGACCGCTTTCCAACAACGCAAGCGCCTGCTTTTCTGCTTGCTGGCTTTCTCCTAACGCCGCTAGTGAAGCAATCCGTGCAAATTGCGCATTGATATTGGTTGGATACGATGGAAGACTTACAACCTGTGCGTACATGCCCAACCGATAATACGACCAGACACCCGCCGCTGATTCAGTAAACCGCTGACCACCTTTTGCCAAGGCCAATGCATGCTGACCAGCCCATTGACGCAGCCGTGCTTCTCCCATTGGTAACCAATACATCCCTACTCCTAGTCGCTACTTGCCTCACTGAAAGCAGCTATTTTGGCTGCTGTGAGGGTAATGAAAAATCTAAGGCCAGGGCATGCCCGCTACCCTTTTCGGCTTGGCTAAGCGTTATGCCGGAAGTGTTTTCCAATTGCGTTATCTGTCTTTTTAAACGGTCATTTTCTTCTAACAACTGGCTTAGCTGCTCGGCCATCTCACCGCGTTCAACTGCGTAATGTTCCACTAAGGCTTGTAGCCGGGCTTCAAGCGCGGCTATGGATTCCTGCTCTGCTATTGGCATGGTTTCTCCCTTCTGGTCTGGCCCATAGGGGCCTTATTTTTGTGCTTTACGCCTCCTGCGTTACCACCAGCCATTTCGACAATGGCTATTTACTACTCCTGTCATGCTCTCGTAAAAAGGGGCCAAAAGGCCCCTTAAAATAATCTTACCAGATGGTGAGTAGCGGTGTTACGAATCGTAGTTCGTAATTTACGCCCTGCCCTGACACTACTCTACCGTCACACTCTTAGCCAAGTTGCGAGGCTTATCCACGTCAGTGCCTTTTACCAAGGCCACGTGGTAGGAAAGCAACTGGAGGGCTACCACATGCAATACCGGCGACAGCAGCCCGTAATGTTCGGGCATTTGTAAAACATGTACTCCGTCGGAGGGTTTCACCGCACTGCCGCCATCGGCAAACACATACAGCTGGCCGCCACGGGCGCTGACTTCTTGCATGTTGGCTTTGAGCTTTTCCAGCATTTCGTCGTTGGGGGCCACCACCACGACCGGCATCTGTGCATCCACCAATGCCAAGGGGCCATGCTTTAACTCACCTGCCGGGTAGGCTTCGGCATGAATGTAAGAAATTTCTTTAAGCTTAAGCGCGCCTTCCAACGCAATCGGGTAATGCCGCCCACGGCCTAAAAACAGCGCATGGTGTTTATTGGCGAAGTGATTCGACCACGCTTGAATGCTCGGCTCTAACGACAACACTTTATCCACCGCGATGGGCAAGTGGCGCAGCTCATCCAGGTAGGCCTTTTCATCATCTTCGCTTAAGCGTTGGTTGGCTTTCGCCAGCAGCAGTGTCAACAAGAACAGCGCACTGAGCTGGGTGGTAAACGCTTTGGTCGACGCCACCCCAATTTCGGGGCCGGCACGGGTAATAAAGCGCAGCGCGGTTTCACGCACAATGGCGGATTCCGGTACGTTGCAGATTGCTAAGGTATAGGTATGCCCTTGCGCCTTGGCGTGGTGCAGCGCGGCCAGGGTGTCGGCGGTTTCGCCGGATTGGGAAATAACCACCACTAACTGCTTAGGATTCGGCACGCTTTGGCGGTAGCGGTACTCGCTGGCAATTTCGACGTTGCAGGCAATGCCTGCCACTTGCTCGATCCAGTACTTAGCGGTCATGCCTGCATAACTGGAGGTGCCGCAGGCAATAATCAGCACGGAATCGACCTGGGGGAAGATATCGGCCGCCTCGGCGCCAAAGATACCGGGCTGCAGTACCCCTGCCCCGCTAATCATTTCCAGCGTATTGCTTAGCGCCTGGGGCTGCTCGAAGATTTCTTTCTGCATGTAGTGGCTGTAATCACCCAGCTCTACCGCATTAGGGCTCAGGCTAGACGTAATCACTTGGCGCTGCGCAGGCTGGCCTAACCGATCGACCAAGGTAATCGACTCCCGCGACAAACGGGCGATATCACCGTTTTCGAGGTACATCATGCGCTTGGTTACCGAGAGTAGCGCCGAGGCATCCGAGGCGGCGTAGTGGCCATCTTCGGCAACACCCAGCATCAGCGGCGAGCCCTCGCGGGCCACCACGACGCACTCGGGTTCTTCTTCACTGATCACCGCCAGCGCAAAAGCGCCTTTTAAATGCCCCACGGCACACTGCACGGCGGAAAACAGGTTTTCCGCCGGTTCGCCAATTTGGCCTTTAAAGCAGGCTTGAATCAGGTGGGCAATGGTTTCGGTGTCGGTGTCGGAGGTAAATGCATACCCCAACCCTTGTAGCTGTTCGCGCAGCGCTTCGTAGTTTTCAATAATGCCGTTATGCACGACCGCCAAACCAGCGGAGATATGGGGATGAGCATTGCGCTCGGCGGGCACGCCGTGGGTCGCCCAGCGGGTATGAGCAATACCGACCCGGCCGTTAATGCCTTCTTGCGCGACCTTCGCAGCCAGTTCAGCAACACGCCCCTTGGAACGTGCGCGCTGCAAGCCGCTCACCCCATCGCTTGCTAACAGCGCCAACCCCGCCGAATCGTAGCCGCGATACTCCAATGTTGCTAACCCTTCGAGTAGAAAGGGAGTGCTATCCTTTGCGCTAACCGCGCCGACAATGCCGCACATATTAATTCCGTTATTAACGTCTAGATATGTTCAATGAAAATAAGAAAATGATAACTACATTTCTTATTCAACCAAAAGGCAACTCACACACCTCATTCCAAACCGACAACAAAAGTTAAGGGCTTTTCATGCTTCTGCGCAATCGCTTCACATAGGCTTTTGCACTTAGGTGCCAAACTATTTGCCACCCAAACCCCCCGCCCCTTATTCATCCGCTTTAAGAGCTGAGGCAACGTCAAGAGCAATATTTTTTCAAACTCATCTTCATCAAAGCCTTTTCCTGTAACCACTAATAAATCGACACATGCAATTCCATTCAAAGCGCTATCATCAATAGTAACAGGAGTTAACCTTGATAGATTTAATGGAGAATAGATTACCCAAGGAGAAAGCTGATGGATCTTTAAACTATCTTGAGCTTCGGAGCCCTGCTGGGGAGTATTGATCAGTACATTAACTCCCCCTAATTTCTTATCTCGATGTAATTGAGCCAATTCACTGCCAGACGAATGATCCCCTAGCATTACAGAGTTGCGGATTGGGTTTTCCGAATCGTGCAAGCCTGATAACAAAGAAGAAAATGATTTTACGTTAGGTAAAGCAGGCTCCGCTAAAGGCGCAACATGCTCATTAGCCATTACAAACGTGAATTTAGTCACCACATCCAGATGCTGATGATTCTTAAAAAGCACCCTCAACGATTGGCTGGGTTCAACCTTGTTGGCTTTGTAAGAGATACAGCTTAAAACCTTATCGCCTTTCTTGCCTTTTACAACAGAAATGCCATCTGGTGAGGCCCCACCAAAAGATATCAAAAGCTTATTGCCTGATTTGCTAGTGACAGTCACCTCGTAGCCTTCAATAGAAATAGCTTTGTCCTTCGGAAAATGCCATTGAAGAGTAATATTTTTCGCTTGACCTTCAACATCACTTACTTTATCAGCTATTTTGATAATTTTAGTCTGAGAGTCAAATTGCAAACGCCTCTGATGAGTCACCGGGGGCATTACATCCAGCTGCATACACACGTAAGGAAAACTATTTAGCTCTGAATAGCTTTCAACATTCCAAGCGTTTAATCTGTGTTCGAATTCATCAGCATAACGTGCATTTGAAACAATGGGCACATTATGCCCAGGGCGGCCACGCATATACTTTCTAACAGGATCATTATTAATATAGTTGTATAAACCTGAATCAATCAACCAATCTTCACCGCCAGCATATATACTCACATGCCCTTCATCTTGCTGGTGATGGTACCGACTAGAGCAGCCTACTTTAGCTATGATATGAAAGGCTTTTGAGAAATGCTTAACATCTGGCCAACAATCTCTAAAAACCGCATAACCCGACTTGACATACACCTGATTATTTTTTGATGGCTTTAAGCCTTGCTTACCCTGACTAACTGCATATAGAAAATGCTGATACTCTAGCGTATGACCAAACATCTCACGATACGCATCAGAAGTAGGCAACTGCTCAGTATCACCAATTGGTGGCAAAGTGCCATCAGGGCGCAGAATTTGTGTAATAAAACCTAGCGCTTGAGCAGAAAACTTTTCAAACTGTTCAGCCAAATCACCTAACACGTTAATGGGGTAGTCCTTAATAATCCCTAAGAAAACCTTAAATACAAAAATATGGTAAGCGGGGCTATTTTCGACGTGAACGCCTTCAGTCGTAAAAGAAAAATCAAGCTCACTTTTGATGCGTTGAGCCGCAAGCTCTTGCCACGACTTTGCTGTTTTCCCTTTGAATATGGTACCTAGTAACAATAAAACACGCGCTTGTTCTAACCCATGGTTAGTATTTTCGGAATAAAAGCTATCTTCAGATAACCACTCACCATGCACCGTTAATGCCTTTTCGATATAATCTAAGAACTCTCTATTCTGTTTTGCCCATTGAGGTGCATATTCACGACAATAATAGGCAAATAAAGCTAGCTGCTCTGCGCGCAATGCAGTCGCGTGGTCGTGCCAGATAAATTCAAAAGAGTAGCTATCATCAGTACCTATATAGGTATCTAACCATGACACTATTCCATCTTTTGCAAACTGCAAAACATCATCATTACCTGTGGAGCGATGATACGCTATCAGATAAGATAAAAAGGAAAGCCAGTTCAAACGCCATTGCCAGCTACGATTGGAAAGTGGATCACTTTCCCAAATATGCCAACCATCAAGTTTTACGGGATCAAACGGAGCTAGTTGAAGTTGCCTATCTAAATATAGGTTATTGCCAAGTGCAGCATACTCTTCTGATAAACTCACCTTATCGATTTTAAGAAAAATACATTTACAAAGCTCGCTTTCAGCGTCCAACTTCAACTTCATATCATTTATCCAAAAATTAAAAAATCAATGACCGACAATTGACTTAGAGTATCCAAAATTTAAAAAATCTAATTTATAGCGTTCAACAACCCTACTTACTAGCTGTTGATTATAATATTTTTCGAGTTTTGAGCTTGCGTTCGTCACGCTGGGAGAAAAATCTTTTAGTGCCTCGTTACTATGTTCTCGAGTAGGCGACACAATACGAAGCATTTCATGAAGATCATTGTCAATATTTTCAACTTTCCCGATAAAATCCCAAGAATCGATCAGGTTATAAAAAATCTCATCGGTTTGTAGCCGCCAGTGTGAATCCTGCTCCATACTTTTTTGATCGCACACTATATTGATGAAATCATCAAAAGATAGATTATGATCAAATCTATTTTTGGTAAACCGTTTGATATTTCTGACACTAGGCGAGCTGGGCAATTCTTTGATTCGATGAAGATAGCAGGATAGCAATCTAGAAAATGGGTTTCTTACGAAGCTCACTTTTTTGATGGCAGGATCATTGAGCAAATTAAAAAACTGACTTTCTGGCAGTTGACTCGGCCAAACATGAGGCGACAGGTTTCTATTATTGACATCGATAACTTTTCGCTGCGTACCATATATCTCTAAGCTTTGAAGGTAAAACTTGACTGTACTACTAGCAGACTTACTGACCTGAAAATATATATACTTATTTTTCAGAGAGATATGGGTACCTAGATCCATCTCTCGAAAGGTTTTATTGCGACTGACATCGTCATATTTAATCATAAAAAAACCTTCATCTTAGTAACCAAAGCGCTTTATTACATTACTCAATCTTTCTTCGGTGTACGCCTTAGCCCAGTCATACTCTCGTCGCTTACCCATATAGATGTTTGTTATTGCATTCCCGCCCTTCTTAACGGCTTTTAATTCTGATTTAATAGAAGTTTTTTCTATAGAATTACGCAACTGATCTTCAGTGGCTTCCAGACCAATTAATTCTACAAGTTTCTTTAAGTTACGCAATGGAGAAGCAACAAAATTTTCATACTTAATTATTGTATCAAAGCTGGACTCATCTAGATTCGTAAAAAAATTTTCAATGTAAGCACAATTACGATAAAGATACTCTTTATCATCTAATGAAGGAGCTACATCATTCTTATACTCATCTTTTCTGAAAGTTCGAGATATCGCCACATCGACTGGGTTTCTTACTAACAAAGCTACTCTTTTATTAAGGCTATGATTAGAAATTTGCTGATGGTTTGCTAGGTGTGAAGAGTTACTAACTGTAGCTATTAAAGAGTCCTCAAAAACGCCACCTGAATGAAGCAAATAAACCGTATCCAAAAATTCGTGAGCTTCTTTGGGCGCCAAAGTCTCTAGGTGATTTTTAATTTTCTGAGGAAAATAAACTTCTCCACCGTTATAGAACCCAGGCAGCAATCCAAGCATTGCTTCAATCCAATGAGAACCGGCACTACCAGTATTAACCAAATAAAAGTGCATACAATTAAATTTGCTGCGCAACTTTGCTAAAGATTTTAATTGCTCAATATAACCATTTCTAGAAGAACACCCCCCTTGCTCAAGTCCTAACTTCACTGCTCGATGAATTTTATAAGCATTCCTACGGTGACTTTCTGCCCAAAAAATTTCTGGTTTTCCCAAATACTTATTTAACATTATTACCTCTAAAATCTAGTTCAAAACTTCTAACTAAGCGATTCGACTCAAATGATAAAATATTTGATCGAAATTCGAAAAGAGAAGATTTCAAAAACTCACTTTTACTCCTACCAACAACCATAATTTGATCAACAAAACATTCACAATCATATGATGAACGCACTCTACAAATGCTGTCATTGCCTAATATCAGATCGGCTTCGTAATCATTCAAAATTGAAACATTCAAATCAGGACTAAATAGTACTTTCTGTGAAACCGTGTATTGTTCTAACTCTTGCAGTTCACTATAAATAGAATCCTCCACTTTCAAAGTCTTATCTTTAAACAAGAAAGTTCTACGCATTATGGTTTTGTCGATGCGTGCATGCTCCATCTCCACACTAAAGCCTGACTCACTTGTTGAAAAGCCTAAAATCCTTGAACTCCCATCTGATAGTTTTTTATCTTTCCAAGCCACTCCATTAATCAGTAGCGTAGAATGATGCATTTCAGACTTTAGATTATTTAGTATTTCTCTTCCTCCAACACCTGAATAGCCGGGATCATCTACTATACTCAGACCATTAAAATCCAAACTAAAAGAAAATTCATCATTTTGTTTGTGACTATTAGAATGCCAATTACAAGTCGTAGCAAAGTGAAGTGGCACTCCATCAATCATCCCTCGGTAAAAAAAGAACCCATCTTTACAATAAGCCCCTAGCTCCTTGCTTCTATCACTTAATAAATTACACTCATTCTCTGAAGGTATACTATCAAAATAAACTGATTTTATAATATTTAAATTCGGCTTTCTCAACGTATCTCCTAAAGCAAAGTAATCGCCATTACTTCTTAAGGCAAATCCAAGAAATCTTTTCGTCTCAATTTTCAGCTTTTTAATAAAAGGTTGAAACTCTTTACCAAGACCTAACCTACTTAGCAAGTTATAAAACTCAACAGTATATAAAAGATTATGCTCTTGATAAGATACAGAATGCTCTTTGGTAACTCCATTTTTCGTCCACAATTTTTTAATTGTTTTTTCTGCTCTACTAATAACCAAATTCAAATCAACTAATGAAGATAACTTGGCATCATCAACTGCAATTTTAAGCAGTGCAATATCTGTCATCAAACCATGATTATGTCCATACCTATACATATGTTCAGACTGTAGCAACAGAATATCTTCTTTTAATATTCTGTTACACAATCCAACTCCTTTAGCGTCACTTACAGCCTCAAATTGCTTCTTGAAAATGCTCACATTTTCAAGTCTTAATGCTGCTGTATGATCACCTCTAATAGTAGACTGCCAATTATTTTTTTTATTCAGCTTGTAATGAAACCTGTAATAGTCATTCAGTATCATTTTAACTTCAGTAGTATCAAAGCCTCTTTTAACCCACCTCAAGCTTAGCAAATGATGCATCCACTGGTTATTGCCAACATAATTGTTTTTCCAATTTATGGGCAAGCTTAAATTAATCGTTTCAAAGAAACTATGCCTTACTGGATATTTTTTCTTAAAAGCAGCAATTAATTTCAACCTATTGTTCTGGTGCTCTTGAGCCTTCCTTATGTAATGAAATGGTGAGCACCCCCACCTATGGCTTTCATCTGCTATTAAAACTTCTTCTGGATATTCTAAAAAACTTATCTTAGGGTATAAGCCTTTTATTGTCTGGTAGTATGCTTCAAGCCTCTCATTCTCTTTCTTTATATCGCTTGCCGCATATCGCCCAACACCACAACCTATTTCTAGATTAGTTCTTTTGGCATAGTAAACTTTATTAACTACCAGCTTATGAATAAGACCTTCTTTTTCGAGCATCATGAAAAACTTCTTTAATCCTTGTTCCCACAACGCATACTTCATTGGGCTATTGGAATTTATTCTATCTATCGCCTGACCACTTGCTCGTTTATATTCACTTGATAAAGTACCAATAGAACCATGGCTCTTATACAAATTAAACCTTTCGTCTATCAAATCAACCAGAATTAAATCAACATCTTTCCCTTTTACCCTAACTTCTTCAAGCCAGCTTTTCTGCATGTCATGCTTGACCATACGACGCTGCCAACTTGAGTGGATATTATTTAAAACCTTTTGATCCTGAAAAGGTGCACCATTTAAAACAGCAAAGCTAGTTCTTGCAAAGTAACACTCCAATTGGAAGTGCTCGCCATTATCAAAAGTAATGGGGTCTCTAGATACACAGCTACCGATGATAATTATTTTAATCTTACTCATAAATTCCCACTAACTTTATAATTTCTCTAACTTTATCTTTAATATCAAAAGACGCAGAAGCGTTATTTTTTTTGTATTCCATTATAAAAGTTCCGCTTAAAATATTTTCAGATGCATTTTTAGAGTTTACAACCCCCCATTCTTTTGGATAAATTTCATCTGCTCCTTCCCATGGAAAGACTACTGGCATACAACCTGCTGCAGTACCCTCCGCAATGGCCAAATGAAAACTTTCATGGTCGCTAACCGACAATATATAATCAATTCCCGAGTACCACTCCGGCATATCGTTTCCCTGAGGATCAAAATATACAGCACCCTTTAAGCTTGGGTCATTCTCCAAACGTTTGTATTGCGCTTCATACCACGCCATTTCGTCTGGACGATTCTTCATCCACGGATAATCTTCTGGGCGCTTACCTTTCACACGCAGTGTGTACTCTTTGTCTTCCTTGCGTAGCTCTTTCAGTATGTCGAGCGCGCGATCAAACCGCTTACTTTGTGGCACAATACCGACAATGCCCAATACTTTGCCATTGATCGGCTTACGCGGTACGGCTTGCAGTGCCTCTACATCTACACCGTTGTAGATAACGACGCCGTTCTTTTCTAACACAGGATTTCGAGCAATCGCCTGCCTAAGCATGTGCGGACCAACGAAGATGACCGTATCGAATACCTCAAAAGGTACTTTGTCGAAGAGTGGGCTTCTCAATTCCTGGGCATGCAAACGCCCCACGAGTTTTTGGTCTTCGCGTTTATGCTTACCGTACCAAATAGCATTTCCCATCATCCATTCACAGAAAACGGTATCTGCCTGCCGTACTAAGCGCTTGCTAGCTGTTTCATTGTGCTGGTTATGCCCATGCCAGAAGTCCAGCAATAGACGCATACCCGCCTTTGTGAAAAAGGGGTAGAAAGGTTTGATAAATTTTAGATCATGCCCGGCAATGACGACTGTTTTAGACGATGCGACGTTCGGTGCATGTGCAAATTGTTTCGGTGGTTTTCGCAACGCTAGCGTTGGTATTTGGCGGTTAGATGTAGTTAGTTGCTCAATACTCTGCGACTGTTCGGTACGAACAAGCTGAAAATCGCTTTCGACCGTATCACTAACAAACGCTACACCGGCCCACTCCCCTTCTGCGAGGCTATCTCTCCTATCCAGCACAGCGCGCGCAAAAGGGGAGTATGTTGTTGTCCAAGCTAGGTCTTCGATATCTTCCGGCTCGGCATTTTCCAGGGTAGCCGCAACTGTGTATAGCCAATACTCATTGGCTTGCGCTTCTGCTTCGTTAGCATTGAGGCATTCAATGCCTAACGTGTGTAGGTAAGCTCTTGCTTTGTCACCCCAGGTCTCGGCGATTACCTTCGATGGCAGCACCGTTTGATTGCCTAAGCCTTGCGCTGCGGCCTCTGTTATCGATTCACTGTAGAGATTGATCTTCGGCAGTGAGGGTGCCACTACTCGCATACCCGCCGTACGCAGCATTTGGATCAAACGTGCTTGAGTAGTATGCGCACGCATGACGGCTCTTGCACCTTTCAAGGCGACCCGCCAGCGATAGGCATCATGGTGCAGTAGGTTTTCAAGCGATTGAGCTGCTTCTGACTCCAGCCGAACGACATGCCCAGCAGCTTCTAGGTATCGGTTCATGCCTAGCGCAGGGCCTGAAATAATAGGTGCACCACAAGCCGCCGCTTCTGTTACACGGCGTGAGAACATAGTAGGAGAATCAAGCACTGAGTTGACGTTAATTTGTACAGGGTGAGCCTTGTACGCCTCAATCATCTCCTCGTAGGTTAAGCTGCCAGCCACATAGCTGCCCAGACCACCTGGATACTTGTATGGAGACTCAGGATCATCATGCTGGCGATCATAAATGGTCAGCCCCAAGGGCGCCGCCGCACTCATGATCTTATCCATGTATTCGGTGCGCTCAGGATAGCGATTGCCGTAATAAGTGCCGCCATAGGCTGCGGTGTGCTGCCAAGGGCGTTTAGAAGGTAATAAGTTATGAATTTTAGGCGAAGCGTAGAAAGGACAACTGCTAACACTTTGCGTCAGCGCACCCGGCGTGGCCAAATAAGGAATGATTCTTCTGGAGTCCGTGGTGAACACATGGTCACACAAGGCTGCCGTCTTACGGAAGCGATCAAAATGAACAGGGTCTTCTTTATTCCAGAAGAGAGAAGGAATACCCTTTTCACGACAGTGCGCTAACAATGCACTGAGCGGAGCAAACTCTTCATCACTGTAATAGCCTACCTTACGGTGCCAAGCCCAGTCATTGCCCTTCCACGCTGACTCTACGAACATCGCATCGATAGGTTGATTGGCTAACTCCTGCTGCCAGTTATCTGGCGATAGCTTGATCACCTTCACGCCGCTGGCCAGCGTATCCGTGGTGAACTGGTCTGCAATCAAGCCTAGCGTAATTTGATCTAACGTTTTCGCTTGTTGTTGGTTGCTAATCGCTGGCTTTTTCCACAAACGTTGTAAGGCACGGTTATAGCTTTGCGTTACATAATGCCAAGTACGCTCTTGCTCGATCCAGCGCCGCGCCGCACTTCCAACCGCCTCCCGCAACGCAGGCTTTTGAATAAGCTTACTGAGTGTTTCTGTCAGGCTCTCTACATTGTCTTTTTTGAATAGCAAAGCGCGTTCATTATTGCCTGCCATAGTGAGATGTGGAGATACATTCGAAAGTACCACTGCTTTGCCCATCGCCATGGCTTCGAGTGGTTTCAAAGCCGATACCATTTCCGTTACGGCAGATGAAAGTCTTGGAACAGGCATGATATCCATACAAGAAAGGTAGCGCGGCACTTCATCAAACGGAATACGCCCAGTGAATCGGCACTGTTCTTCAATACCTAAAGACTTGGCTTTTGCCTTGACGGTGTCGATCACTTTACCGTCACCCACTAGCACAAAGATAAATGCTTGTTGCTGATGTTTCAGCTTAGCCATTGCTTCAAGCAGCAATTCCAGCCCCTCATAAGCTACTGCGCTGCCCGCATAGCCAATCACTGGAACATTAGGTGTTAACTTTAATGTTTCAGAAATGGCGCTATCGCGTTTTGAGGGGGTAAAAGTCTCAGCGTTGACCGCGTTGGGAATGACAACAATGTTTTCCTTGGACACACCCCAACTGGCTAGCTCACTTGAGAGCTCATCTGTGAGCGTTATCACTAAATCAGCTTCGCGAGCCGCTTGTTGCTCTAGCTCACGCATGAGATGAAATCGCTCTGAATTCGCCCACTCCGGCTGTGTAGAAGCCTGCGTGACTTCCCATAGACCACGAACTTCATAAACAAATGGTAAGCCCAACCGGCGCGCTGCCATTAACGCTGGCAAAGCCGTTATATGGTTGGATGCGGCAATAATGACTTCAGCACCGCTGGTTTGTGCTTCGCGAACGTAGTGGTCTGCAGCCTCTGCTAAATAGTAATCCAGAGGAGTTTTATTTAAATTCCATCCAGCTACTGCGGCATAAGTGACACCATCTACTTGTGCTTCGTGATAGCCTTTTGTTAACCCTTTTGCCCCGGCATCCCAGGGGAAACCTGGGCGTGTGGTGGCGCGCAATTTCCACCCTGCTTGTTGAAGCCCAACAGCGATGCCATGCGAGCGTGTTGAATAGCCGTTAGTGGCGTGAGGCACCGACTGATGTAAACAGTAAAGCGCATGTCGGCGACGCGTCATTAACCCAGCGTTTGGCTGCTTTGGTGGTAGGGGCCAGCCACCTTTTAATCGCTCTAGCCCTTCGATAAAACCTAAGAAATCGCGCTGTGATTTATCAAGCGAATTTCCAGCGTCACACAGTTGGCGAATTGTTTGAATGACACTGCTGATCTCGCCTTGTTTATAAAAACGCTGACTAGCTGCAGCAAAGCTACTAGCAGCCACTAGTGGCTTTTTCTGTGGTGCGTTAAGAGCACTTTTGGTGGCTTTCTGCTGATTGACTGCGCTCCCCTTCAGAAAAGGCACCATGCTTTTCACACTATTTGCAAGTGTAATGCGCTCTAAATTACCAAGATCGGTTTTAGTGGTTTTTTCAAGGCTTGCTTTAATGCTTTTCGATAAGCCATCAGCACCCTCAAGCTCTACATACGAAACATTGTCATGAGAAGGTACGACCGTTCTTAACGCGGGCAAGTCGCTCATTAACAACTGCTTGCCATGAGAAAGCGCTTCAACTGCTTTCATAGGTGGCACTAGCTCGCAAACTCGCAGTGGCTTACGAGGGATCACCACTAAATCGATCAGGGCATAATAATTAGCCACCTCTTCATGAGGTACACGCCCCGTTTGAATTAACCAGGGTTGTTTGCTATTTGATTTTTTGGTTTTGTGAGCCTGAGTAAGCGGCTGATGGTCACCCACTAAGAGTAGTTTGATTTTCTGCCCCTGCTGTATCAACGCTTCACAGGCCTCTAATAGGGTATCCAAGCCTTCATAAATACTGTGGCTACCAATGTAGCCCACTACCTTGTCACCTTCCTGAATGCCTAACTGCTTCTTCAACGCTGGGTCGGCAGGTGTAATGTTGGGTAGCTCGCTGACACCATTGGGTACTAGCTGGATATTCTCGCGCTTGATACCACGCTTCACTAGCTCTTCTTGCATAGGGGCGTTTAGCGTAAAGGTGGTTAACGCCTGCTTTGCAACAAATGTGTCGCGCTCCGCCTCTATTTGGCAGGTTTTGCTGCCTTCAAAGGCGGGGTCTTGTGCTGCGCGCGAAAGCTCCCAGAAGCCCCGAACCTCATTATAAAACGGCAGGCCCAAGCGCTTAGCAGCCACCCACGCGGGCAACCCTACAATCCAATTAGAGGCCGCCAATACCGCTGCAGGGCGGTACACGCTAAACAGCGTGATAAACTGCTGAACGCTAGCTTCCAAGTGAGTACGTTCATTGGTAGGCGCTTTGTCGTCTGGCCAGCGGCTATGAATGTATCTTATGCCATTAATAATGACTTCTGGCAGCGTATCGGTTTTTCCTTTCTGTAGTTCCCATGGTCTTCCAGGCCTAACAAAACAAAGTGTTTCAAACCCCTGATGATTAAGGGCTTTAGCAACACCTTGCGTGCGAATCGCATAGCCATTACTGGCATAGCTTTGGCCATGACTCACCACGTATGCTACTCGCTCTTTAATAGGCGTAATAAGTGCGTGGCTGGTTTGATCCGCTAAATGCGTGGCGTGTTGAAGAAGCTCGTCCATGGGGTTCCAAATAGATAAATGGTGAATGGTGAATGGTGAATGGTGAATGGTGAATGGTGAATGGTGAATGGTGAATGGTGAATGGTGAATGGTGAATGGTGAATGGTGACATTATTGAGCAGCGACGCTATGGACTACGTCGCCACTCTTTTACCTCATGGTCAACGCTTACCCCAGCAGACCAACCGCATCGATCACAGTTTCCTTACCACGTACGATTTCTTGGTGCGTAATGAATGGCCTGTGTTTCACCAGTGCACACACCACATCAGCTTGGGCCATTGCTTCGTCAAAAGTGGCTAGGGTAACGTTGTTTCCTTCAAGACCCTTTGGCAGCTCTTTGATATTGGGTTCTACTACTTGTAGCTTACAGCCTAATTTGGCGATCGCTTTTGCAATACCCAGCGCAGGGCTTTCCCTCAAGTCATCAATGTCTGGTTTGAAAGCAACACCCAAGCAAGCAACGGTCAAGTCACTGCGTTTAGCATCGGGATGTTGTTGATGGTAGTAATCCAGCGCTTCTTTAACGCGGCCAAGTACCCATTGGGGCTTCGCATCATTGACTTCACGGGCAACGCGAATAATTTTGGCTTGCTCAGGGGATGCATCAACAATAAACCAGGGGTCAACTGCAATGCAGTGCCCCCCTACCCCAGCACCGGGAGTAAGAATATTCACGCGTGGATGTCGGTTCGCTAGAGCAATAAGTTCCCAAACGTTGATATCTAACTCATGGCAGATGGTAGAGAGCTCATTGGCAAACGCGATATTTACATCACGAAAGCTGTTTTCAGTCAGCTTGGCCATTTCTGCCGTGCGCGCGGTGGTGGCGACACACTCGCCTTCAACTACAATTTGGTAAAGTGAGCAGGCCGCTTCTGCACACTTAGGTGTCATACCGCCAATCACACGGTCATTTTCGACTAACTCACGAATGACATGCCCCGGTAACACCCGCTCTGGGCAGTGCGCTATGCGAATATCGGAAGCTTCGCCATGCGTTTGCGGGAAAGTAAGGTCTGGCCGCGCTTCTGCTAGCCATTGGGCCATTTGCTCAGTGGCTCCAACTGGACTTGTGGATTCCAACACTACCAAGTTTCCAGGCTGCAGAACCGATGCAATCGACTTTGCAGCCGCCTCAATATAACTGAGATCAGCTTTGTGATTCTGGCCATTTTCATCCGTATGAAACGGAGTAGGCACGGCTACTAGAAATGCATCAGCAGGCTCAGGAGTAGTGGTGGCCCGCAGGTAGCCCTGTTTCACTGCGGCATTAACTATAATATCCAACTCTGGTTCGACAATATGAATATCACCGTTATTAATGGTATCTACCGCATGCTGATTAACATCGACACCAATCACTTTCTTCTTCCTTGAAGCAAATACCGCTGCTGTCGGCAGGCCAATGTAGCCCAGGCCAATCATGGAGATGGTTTCAAATTTCATGATGTACTCTTAAAAGTTAAAAGTGAGTGGTGAAAGGTAAAATGAAAAAAGCTTAGCCTATTCACTTTTTTCGCTTAGCAAATTACTGCTGAGCTAGCGCGTCACGGATTTGCTGGCAGGCGGTGCCATCCCCATAGGGGTTATGGGCATAGCTCATTGCATTGTAGGCTTCTTCGTCTGTTAGCAGGCGTGTAAGCTCTTGGGTGATGGTGGTGACATCGGTGCCTACCAGCTTTACGGTGCCAGCGGAAACCGCTTCGGGGCGTTCGGTGGTATCACGCATCACTAGCACGGGCTTACCAAGGGAAGGCGCTTCCTCTTGAATCCCCCCTGAATCTGTCAGGATGATATGTGCGCGGTTCATTAGGTATACAAACGGAAGGTAATCCTGCGGCTCAATAAGATGAACGTTATCAATATCAGCCAGCAAACGGTTTACTGGCTCACGCACGTTTGGATTGAGGTGTACCGGGTAAAGAATTTGGGTATCGGGATGAGCTTTTGCAGTATCAACCAACGCTTGGCAAATGCGCTCAAAACCACCACCAAAGCTTTCACGGCGGTGGCCGGTCACCAGAACCAAACGCTTGCTCGCTTCCAGCATAGGAAAGCGCTCTGCCTGTTCTTGTGCTAACGCTTTATTGGTATCTAGTTTGTGTGCTACATCCAGCAGAGCATCAATCACCGTATTGCCCGTTACATGAATATGGGCAGGGTCGATACCTTCATTTAAAAGATTTTGCTTGGATGTTCCCGTGGGGGCAAAATGCAGCTTTGCCAACGCGCCGGTCAGCTTGCGGTTGCCCTCTTCCGGCCAAGGTGAGTAAAGATTGCCGGTACGTAAGCCTGCTTCCACATGCCCTACGGGGATTTGCTGGTAATAAGCCGCAAGCGTAGTAGCGAAAGTAGTGGCGGTATCGCCATGAACTAGCACAATATCTGGCTTGAACTCTTCAAATACGCTTTTTAGCCCTTGCAATATTCCGCAAGTCACATCATTTAAATCTTGCCCTGGCTTCATAATATTTAAATCAAAGTCAGGCGTTAGCTCGAATAGCGATAGCACTTGATCTAGCATTTCACGATGTTGTGCAGTAACACATACCTTTGCATCAAAGCGTTTATCTGCCGCTAGCTGTAGTGCCAACGGGGCCATTTTAATAGCCTCTGGCCGCGTTCCAAATACGGTTAAAACTTTCATTCGGTTACCTTAAATGTCTTATCTTCGATCTAGCAGTTGGTATTCAAGTTCCTGGCAGCGCTGGTAGTAGCGTTCAAGAAGTTGCTGCGTTTCCTGCAGTTGGCGCTGCGCTTGTGATGCTTCCTGTGCCGCTCCTTGCGGTAAGGAAGCCATGGCATTTGAAACATTATTCGCGTACTTATCACAAAGGTAGAGGTTGGTCCTGAACAAATGCTCGCCATATTGACTCGCGGCTTTTTGATAAAGTACTTTGGCCGCCGCGTAGTTTCCTTGACGAAATGCTTGCGTGGCCTGCTTTACCACGAGAGGTTGTGCGCTCATAGGTTATCCTTTTCCTCTTGTGGCTGCTGCGCTTGCGAAGATTGAAGCAACTGTGTGAGGTGCTTACCTAATGCGTTAGTGGCTTGCTGGCGCTGCTCGCTTTGCACACTAAAACCTTTTGCTAAATGAGAATCCAACTGGTCTAACGTCTCTTTCAATAGCTTTAGCTGCGCAGCCTGATGGCGAGCCTGCGCCAGCTCTTCTTGAGTGGCTTTAAGCGTCTGTTCTAGCGTAACGATTTGCTGTTCATAACTCAGTGCCTGCTGTTTACGGTTCATAAACCAAGTGTGCGTGTCTTCAAGCTTTTGCTTTACTTCTGCAAGCTCGCTTTGAAGTGTCGCTATTTCATGATGAGGTTGCCTAATACACAGCCACTGCTCAACACGCGGGTGACGCTCGGCTTCACGTGCAACAACACGAAAACCTAAGTTTTGTAACGCCTTTTGCCAGGCTGTTTCATTAAGTCCTTCTGGCATGTTTTTTTCAGTACTTACTCTTACCACTAGAATCTCAACCGCATCGAACACAGCGCTATTGTTGGACAGCAACGTCGCATCACAGAAATAGTCAATAACGAGCCACTGGCCTGTCTCTTGCCAATGCTCTGTAGCCCAAGCTTTAAGCGTTCTAGGGTCACTAGGCTGTTCATCCAGGCTAGTTAAATTGGGCCAGAGTGGTGCTAGCGTAATGGGAGGTATTAGGCCGCTTTCTGATGGGTTGCTGACAGTATAGTAAGTTTTATCATTATGGCCCGTTTCAATTACTACATTGTGAAACTGCCAGCGAGGGGCTTGAGGCTGCCATCGGGCTTTTAACTGGGTATAAGTTTTATTACCCGCTTCTGCTAGATTGACGTTTGCCAGTGCTAGCTCGCTTGCCCACTGTAATAATGCACTATTGCCGTTACCTGCACCCAATATTGTAAGCTGCTGCGCTGGGGTGATCTGATTGAGTACAGTTAGCCAATGCGTTAACGGCATAAAATCTGAATACGCAGCGTCATATGAAGCAACCGGCATAATAGGCTCGCTATAGTGTTAGTTTTATTTGCTTAATGTAAATTGAAGCTAATATCTTAGTGCTTACGCTCTTGGCGAAATGCTCTAGTTTCGCTGTTTAACGCAAAAGGTATTTTTACCCAGCCAAGCGGCGAGCTAGCATTTTTCAAAATTACTTCACCGAGGCGGTATGATAGGTGACGTTTTACCTGTTCTGCTTTATGAGCATCCGCATATTGCGCGACAGGAGGTAGCTTTTCGCTTTTTCGAGTTTTAAGATCCTTTTTATAGGCTGTGTGTTCGCGTTTCAGTGCTATTGGTAGTAAAAAGAAATCTTTAACACTGTTGCTTTTTACCACTACTGCACCTAGGCGGTAGGTTAGCTGTCGTTTAACCCGCTCGTCTGCCCCGTAGTATGGGCCTGTGGTTTGCTCTGAGAATCTAACCCCCTCACCACTCTGGTAGAACTTTTCCAGCTCTTCCTGTACCAACTGCAGTTGCTCTAGCAACATGGAATTTTCTTGCTGAAGTTCTTCTACTGAGGGCGCTGAAGTTTTCTGTTTGTTTGCAGCACTTTCTAACTCGCTTTTTAAACTTTGGAGCTGGCCAACATAGTTTAATAATGTGGTTTTCTGAGCCAATAGGCACTGCCAAGCTCCATGTAAATCGACTGGCTCTCCAGGGCTTGCTGGCTGCGTAGCACTGGCCTGCAACTCATCGTATAACGCTAGCGCGCTGTGCTGTTCTACAACCTGTTGATGCAAATAAGCGGATAAAGGCGCTGCTTCCAGCTTTTCATACTGCTCTGTTGACCCAATCGCTAATTTTTGGAGTGCTTTGACAAGTGGTGAACTACCTCTAATAGGAACAACTTGGTTCTGCTGATCAGCGTGAGTTAACCCAGACAGATGCTTAAGGGTAATTTCAGGCTCGTTGAGCATTTGCTGTGCATGCACCAACAAACAACGGTTTGGATGGCGTAAGTAAAACGATAACAATGCACCGTGATAGGCCGCCCAATTATTTAGCAGCTCCTCCGGGGTAGTGCTGCTTTCAATTGCTAGCGCTTGCTCTAGTGCCACGACAGGGTGCTGGTAAACTAATACAAACTGCGTTTGTTCATCCACCTCATGCCACATATTGAGTAACGGCAGTGTATTGGGAGAAGCCCATCCCCATACAGCTTGCTGCTCCATATTGCCCAAGAGAAAGTCCAATGCCAGCCCTTGCCATACATCGCTAGGCATTAGCTGTACAAGCTCTTCTTCTTGCTGGGCTTGCTCTATGGCGATAGCGTTATGCGCCTTACAAAGCGAGGCCTGAATTTCGTGAACGCTCATCCCCTCCCTTCGGGAAGGTGCAGCCTCTACCAATCCATATTGTTGCAATAACGCTTCTACGTCCCTGTAACCCGAGGATGGATGGCCGACAATGGCAATTCTATTCACTAACTCATTTCTCCTAACGATGAATGAAGCAGAAGCGTAAGCGTAAAGCATTAATCCAGGCCATCAATGGCCTCTAGTTTGGTTTCAGCATTTTCTTTTTGCTGATGTGCTGCTTTTAGTGCTTTTTCTATAACTGTTTTACGTTCTTCTGCCCACTGTTCTACTTCTGTTTTTTCAAGTAACTGTGTAAACGACTTAATGCTGTTCTGTGCCTGGTTAATTTGCGCTTTGGTATTTTGGCGTTCGCCGATTGGTGTTTGGTTAATGATATCTGTTAGCGCATTAACTCGGTCGGCGGCCTCTAGGCGCAGCCGGTTTAGCAGTTGCACCTCTTGTTTTGGCCATTTCTCTCGTTTTGCTTGCTGCAGACGTTGCGCAATACCCCCCATATACTGGCGAGCGGCTTTTAGCTCTTTCTGTACCTTTTTAAACTGAGCTTTATTAAAGGTGGTAGGGTCGGTATTTTCTAGTGGCACTTCTACCGATGTTGAGGCTTCGGCTGTTTGCTTTTTTTCGTCTACATCGCTGTGATAAGCGAGAATTGCCTCATTGATATCGTCGTACCAGAAAGCTTCACCCTTTTTGATATAAACACCCACTTGGCACAAATCGCGCAGTATTCCTTCACCGTGGGAGACCATGATTAGTGACGCTTGGCCAACTTTATCTTTAAAAAGTTTTTGTGCTTTCGCCTTGAACGAACGATCACCTACGGCAGTGGCTTCATCCGAGATATACACGTCGAAATCAAACGAGAGTGATAAACCAAAAGAAAGTCGTGAACGCATACCCGAAGAATAAGTGCGCACGGGTTCGTCAAAAGCGTCACCTATTTCGGCAAAGTCTTGAACAAACTCAATGACGCGCTTAACTTCAGATGAATCAGAGCCTTGAGCGCGGGCGACGAACTTAACGTTTTGCCGACCCGTCATGTTGTTTTGCATGCCTCCAACCAAGCCTACCGGCCAGGAAACCCGGCTATGACGAATGACCTCACCGCGCTCGGGGGTGTCCATGCCAGCAATGAGGCGCAGCAGAGTGGATTTACCCGCTCCGTTGGCACCAATCAGTCCCACGCTCACCCCTTTGGGGATCGTGAGGTTGATGTCTTTGAGTACCCAATCGCTGCCGTGGTGGTTATGGTAGCGTTTGTAGAGGTTTTTGATTTCAATCATTTGCTTGTAAGCCGTGAATGGTGAGTTGTAAATGGTGAGTTGTAACTGCTATGCAGTCATTCCACCTCACCATTACGCTTCACTCTGTACCGTCACACTTTTGCCCTTTCGCTTATAGAGTTTTTCCAACTCGCTTTTAAGTGCATCGCGGGCGGTTTGTTCGCCATGTACTAGGCGAATGGTGTGGGGCCAGCGGCGCATGCGTTTTACGAAGTTGAGCAGGTCTTTTTGATCGGCGTGGGCAGAGTAACCGCTGATGGAGGTAACGCCTGCCTTAATGTCGATACGCTCGCCGTCGATGTTTACCCAGCCACCCTGTGGCCCGTATTGCTGAATATCCCGCCCTGGGGTGCCTGCCCCCTGGTAGCCTACAAACAGCACCTGGTGGCGTTTATCACTCAGCATAGCTTTTAGGTAGTTCATGATACGCCCGCCTGCACACATGCCACTGGCGGCAATCACTATCGCTGGGCGGCCGGTTTTGGCCAAATACTCCACGGTTTGTTCGTGCTCTGCGTGGCTATCCACCGTGTAGAGGTTGGCGAAACTGAGCGGATGGCGGCCAGTGCGTAAACGGCTTTGAGCCTCTTTATCCCAGTAAGGTTTTAACTCTCGGTATACCTTGGTAAAACGTGCGGCCAGCGGTGAGTCCACAATAATTTCGAGATTTTGCCACTGACTTTTGGGCAGCCCACGCTTAACGTTACGCTCGGCTTCATAAATAATGCCTTCCAGCTCGTAGAGCAACTCTTGTGTGCGGCCAATGCTGAACGCAGGCACTATCACTGTGCCGCCGTTAGCAAGTGCTTGCTCCACGGCTGCTTTCAGGGTGGCCCGACGCTTGCGGCGGTCGGGATGTTGCCGATCGCCATAGGTGCTTTCGAGTACCAGTTGATCACAGCCATAAGGTGATTGCGGCGCAGGTAATAGTGGGGCGTAGGGGGCGCCTAGATCGCCAGAGAACACCACGCGCTCTTTCTCACCGGTAGCGGTATCTTGGTAACTTACTTCAACGTAGCTGGAACCGAGAATATGCCCTGCCCGTTTGAGTTTTATCCGGGTGGTGCCTGTACTTTCACTTGGGTTAGCGCCGGTGTGGTCGCTTACTTCACTTGCTAAACCTATGCTGTACCATTTGCCGTAAGGCACGCTGACAATCTGCTTTTCTAACTGCGCTTGAAACCGCTCGATTAGTTGGGCGTTGCGAGTGAAGCCGATTTTCAGTGCGTCTGAAATCACCAGTGGCAGCAGCTTGGCTGTGGGAATCGAACAGATGATCGGCCCGGTGAAGCCTGCGGCCAGCAGGTAAGGCAACCTGCCCACGTGGTCAATATGTACGTGGGTAATGATCAGTGCCTTGACGGTGCTGATATCGAATTCAATTTGTAGCTGTTCGAAGCTGTCTTCCGCTGCCTCTTCACCCTGGAAGAGACCACAATCCACCAGCAGGGATTCCTTTTGATTAAGAATCAATTGGTGGCAGCTGCCAGTTACGCCGGTAGCCCCGCCGTGGTGAACGATATTGAGCATGGAAAGCCGTGAGTTGTGAGTTGTGCGAGGTAGTGCCAAGGGGTGGTTATGTGCCTGGGGCGTCGTACCGACGCCTCCGTGCCAAGCTGCCGCTGCAGGTGCCTCATAGCTCGCAGTCTCCTTACCACGCGTTAGAGGTGCTTGCCTTTACTAATTAACGAGCTGGTTTTCGTAGCGCGGCGCAAGCGTTAGCGCACCCGCGGGAGTAGCGCAAAGCGGTGCTAGGGTTGTGTTACGCTGCCTGGCTTTTTAAGAGTGGCCATGCACCTTGCTTAGAGGCTTCAAGAATAACAATCTCGTTAATCGTGCCATCCTCTGCGTAGCTGATATGTGTGTTCCAATCTTGAGAAACCTCTTTTACGGTAGGCTTTTCCGATAGGTGCAGAACCAGGATGTCATCTGCTTCATCGTAGGTAGTTCGCATTACTTATCCTCCCACTCAAAGTGATGCAGCTATTCTTTTACGTTCGGGTTTTAACCACTACCTTATCTTCTAAATGTGATACTTCTACTAGCCATCCGTTCTCTGGCATGGCGTGTTAAGTGAATTTCTAACTTGAAACGGTGACTATGCATATTCTGAGTCTACATATTTGGTTTGGGCGTCGTCCCGCGGGCGCCTCGTTGCTCGTTCCTCACAGACTTGTTACCACGCGCTACGGGTACTCAGGTTTTATCAATTACAAGGCTTAAACCCATGCGCACCTTGGAGATAGCGCACTTCGGTGCCGGGGTTGTGTTACGTGCCTTGAGGCATCGTTCCGACGCCATACGCGGGTGCGCTAACGCTTACACTGCGCTCCGAACCCCTTCTAGCCTATTTCTCACACCATTAATCCCGGTGGTCTTTGATGATCATCATGAGCATGCTGAGGATAAAAGCGAGGAAGATGGTGATGATCGCGAATACACTGCTGTTATAGAGCCGATCAGGTTTTGTGGGGTATTCCGGCATTAGCGGGCTTTGCAATACGCTTACCTGTTTGAGCTGGCGGGCAGCTTCCAGGCGGGTGTTTTCTAATGCAGCTAGGGCACTTGAGTAGGTTTCCTGGGCAAACTGCGCTTGCAGCTCTAACGTTTCGTATTCCGCCGAAACGCTGTTCAATGAACCACCTGCGGCCTGTGCCAAACGGTCGCGTTGCTCAATAATTTGGTCGCGTAGCGCGGTTATATTACGCTCCACTTCGCGTAGCTCAGCAGACTGAGTACTTTGGTAACTAGCTAACGCATTGCGCTGCGCCTGGAAGCGGGCTAAATCCGCCTCCAATGTTGCCACCACTTGGTTAATACTTTCTACCGTGCTGGTTGGCGACACTAAGCCATGCTCATTTTGAAACTCAAGCAAAGCAGCGCGAGTTTCAGTAAAGCGTTCATCCAGTCGCACCATTTGCCGCTCTAAAAAATGTACTTGCTCTTCCGCTAGCCGATGCCCCATTTCATTCATATGATTTTCGCCCGCTTCCAGCAGCAGCGTGGTCATCTGGTGGGCAAACTCGGGGGTGTAGGCCTGCACCCGAATATTCAGTACGCCCGCGTATTCATCTAGCTCTACCTCCACCCGTCGCAGGTAGTATTGATGCAAGTCTTCAATCGGCGCATTTTTATCGCCCAACTTGGCAAAAATATCGCCGTGCTCGGTGTAATGCTCGCGAATACTTAGCTCTTCATCCAGGCGGCGCAGCATATCTACCGAGAGTAAGTGCTCACGCAATAGCAGGAGGTCATTCGTATTGCCTCCCCCTCCCCCCATTATGGCCGATAGGCTAATTTCTGGGGTGGCGACTTGGGGGCTTTCTAAAACCACTGTGGCACGTGATACATAGCGTTCTTCTGCGATCGCAAACCAGTAAAACGACACCAGTAAAATTGCAATTAAGGCCAAGGCCCATTGAGGCGACTTTTTAACAAAACGACGTAATGAAACATGCATGGATTATTTGGCCTTCAAACGGTCAATAAAGCGCAGGTGCATCAATAGCCCCAGGGCGTTAAGAGAAAGCGTTACCAGCCAGAAATAAAGCATGCTGGTACCGTGAATAATTTGATAATTTTCAAAGAAACCTAAGCGAAGCACTTCTAACGCATGGGGGATAGGGTTATACATTAAGTATTCCAGCAACCAATGGGGTAATTGGTTAAGGGGGAACATCACTCCTGAAATAATCAAAAGTGGTAATGACAGCATGCGAATCACACGGCCAATTTCAGGTATTAACGTGGCAGCCACCGACGTTACCAATCCTAAACCAATACCTAAACACCAGAGCGATAACCATGCGCCAATTACCCGAATAGCGTTATCAGGGTACATATTCAGCCCTAACATCAAGCCACCGACTATGAAAATAAGAAACACGAAGGTACGAATCATGCCTTCCAGAAAGTTTCTTACTAATACGGGGTCAATGGGATGTACTTGGCGATAGGCAAAAAGGGAGCTATTCGCATCAATTGCCCCCATACCGCGTAGCATGCCTTCGCGAACCAGAAAGAACCCCATCATCCCGGCAATCAGCCAGGGAATGAATTCCGCGTTGACGATAAGGCGATCACCACGAACAAAGCTGCGAATACCCACCATGATGGCAATAAACGCTGCTGGCTCGAAAATCATCCAAAACCAGCCCATGCGGTCTGACATGGTGCGTGAAATAGCTTCGCGCATAAACATGGCGTACCACACGCTGCGGGTGACTTGCCAAGAGGAGCGCGCCCCTTTTGGGGCGCTCTTACTATTAGCCATAGTATTTCTTTTTAAAAAGATACAGTCGGTGAGTCTACTCACCACTTACCACTCACCATTCACGATTCTTACAGATCAACCGCTACGCGAGTGGCGACGGCTACTTGATAGAGGATTTGCGTGATCGTAGAGGCTAGCTGCAGGTTGTGGGTGGGCGCGGCGGGCATCACGAGAATTTCATCACCGGGGCGCAGGTTCACGTTGCGGGCATTCTCAACCGCGCCGTTCTGGCGTACTACCAGAATGTGGTCGTCATCCGCACGATCGGTAAAGCCACCGGCGCCTTCGATGTAATCGATCACGCTCATGCCGGGGCGATAGACGGCGGCCTGAGGCACAAGGATTTCACCGCTGATCAGGATAGAATCGCTGATTTCGGGAATGGTGATGGTATCGCCATCCTGCAGGCGAATATCTGAAATGCGGCCATCGTAGGCCACCACTAAGCGGCCACTGGGCTCTAGCTCACTCGCACGGGCGATGAAGTCTTGAATCAATTGCGCTTCCTGAACACGAATCTGGGCTTCTTCATTAGTGCTTGAAGGCGCCCCTAGATAGGTGGTTTCCAGTCGGCGCAGACTCTCTTCCATCGATTGCGCCTGTTGTTGGCGTACGCTTTCACGCTGTAGCGAAATGCTTTCTACGGCGGTCATGTTTTCAGGCACGGCGATCGCATCCAGAAGCTCACTCAGGCGGGCATCTCTGGGTAACGCATAACGTGAGGGGCCGTAGTAGCTGCCTTCAACCTCAACCACAATGGTTTCGCTACGTTGGTCGGAGCTGAACAACACTTCATCGCCGCTGCGAATCGTTTGGCCGTAGAACATATCCATGGGGAAGTATTGCGCGATGGGGCCATCTTCACGGTCGCCGCGTAGCAGAACGTGGGAAACGCCGCTTTTAAGCTTCGCCAATTCAACCAACTCGGCACCGCTTAACTGGTTACCCATTAGTTCGTAACGGTGTGCACTGTGTACATCGCCGCCTACAGCAATCGCGGGGCCACGCTCTTCCACTACGATGGTGTCGCCATCCTGAAACTGAGGGCGAGCAATGTTGCCATTAATCAAGAACTCGTAAAGATCGACCGTTGCCACGGTGCTGTCGTTACGCAGCACACGCACCTGACGATAGCTGCCCAGGTCTTGGTCGATACCGCCCGCCTGATCGAGGAAGTAGAGCAGCGAGTCATTAGGCGTACCCGCGTAGCGGCCCGGATTTCCAACATAACCGGTGACATAAACGGCAACCGGCTGAACGCCTTGTAGGTTGGTGTAGACCTCTACGTTATCCGGGTAGACCGAGGTAATCGCATTACGCACACTATTATCGACTTGCTGGCTGTTCTGCCCTTCCACATTCAGCGGGCCGGAGCCAGGAATAAAAATGTTGCCTTGGGCATCTACGGGTAGCACGCGATCAAATTCAACCGCGCCCCAAGCGCGCACGGTGACCTGGTCGCCGGGCTTGATGCGGTAATCAGGATTCAGGCCATCTCCCATCGCGCCCCGAAAGCCGCCGGTAAACAGGTTGGCGCCAAACGGTGGTAATGCATCTGGATTTTGTAGGGGTTGTTGTACCGGGCCGTAGGTGCCACTGCGCCAGTCTGCACGGGGGGTATCATTCACTTGTTCCTGGGAAGCCGTTCCTTGCCGCCCACTCTGCTCGGGCAGAATGTTGTCGGAAAGGCTTAACGCCTGCGCCCACGTGGTGCTTGCGGTCAATGTGCTGATCAGCGCCATTGAGGCCACGACCATGGAGCGTTTGAGCGAGGCGCGGCTAAGCAGTTTAGTAACATTCATTCGTTGCGTCCCTGTGCTGTTTGCGCCACGACGCGTTGATTAACCCAGCCGTTCGGTGTTTTACACACCAAGGCGGGACGAGCGGTGTTACCGGCAACGCCAATTACCTGTAAATTGCGGCATTCACGCCCACTGGCGGCCAGGTAGGCGGCATCGGTGACTATCTCAACGTTATCGCCCCATGGGCTTTGGGGTAAGTTAAGCACCGCGCCTGCTGGGGCTTTGGTTAAAAAGGTATTTAGGGTTTCGTCTTGCAGTAACGTGGCGGGGTCATTACTAAGTACGTATTGGGCTTCTTGATGGCCAGCACCGGAGGGGTATGAGGCGCAACCGCTGACCATGACTAAACTCAGCGCCGCCAGCAGCATGCGAGCTGGCGACACCATGGAATATTGGGGTAATGGCATAATCGATTCCAAATTAAAGGCACGCTACCGCCCAGGGATTGTAACGGGCGTGTTCCCTTGCCCTACGTTTCTGTGCGGGTGAATGTAGGTGGTGCACTAAGCATGTCATTGGCTAGAGTGGTAACAGCCTGATTAGATAATTCGCACCAGCCCGCTATTGTAAGGGAATACCGATGCTGCCTCTACATCGGCAACGCCTGCAGACCGACTCATTTTACTTTAAAAAATAATCGCTGCTAAAAATGAAATGTTATAAAATAGCAAATGATAAAGGAAGCAACTTGTCAATCGTGTATATTTTTAAAGGCTAAATGCCCTTGTTGAGTACATCTTGGACATAATAAAAAACCGGCCTCTTAAGAGGCCGGTTCTATTGGTTCTGCTAGGCAGTTACCCTTTAAGCGTGGTAGTTAAACCAGGCTTAGAAGTGGTAACGAGCGCCTGTCAGCCAGTAAACGTCGTCGCCGTCAGCACGCTCAACGTCAACAAGGTTATTACTATTGTCAAACACATCTACACTGATAGATTGCTGATCAGCTTGGGCTAGCTCCAGGAACACATCGAAGTTGCTGGAAACTTTGTAGTAAGAACCCAGCGCCCATGCAGTGCGGTCGTCACCGTCGCCGTCTGAATTGACATCATAAAGGTCAGCATTGAATGCCCAAGGACCCGTGGTGAACGTACCACCTAGGCCAACTTTATCATAGCCGTTGCCGTAACCTTCGTCGCTATGCTTGCGGCCTTCATAGCCCAAACGAGCAGAGAACTGATCAGTGATGTCGTAAGAACCAACGATGCCACCCAGCACTTCGCCGTTACCGCCGCCACGCACTACGTCTTCAACAAAACCCAGACCAACAGTTAACGGGCCAGCCTGGTAGCGTGCGCCGCCCTGCGGTGCAATTACTTCACCTTCGGCACGTGGATTTTCTTCGCCACGCTCGCTGTAGTGCTTAAGCTGCAAGAAGGCGGTGAAACCTTGAAGATCAGGTGTGTAGTAACCGATTGAGTCACCACGTGACTGAGTCGGGTGGCCAGCGAACTCTAGACCACGGTCGATGTAAACATCGAACGGCAGAGAAACGAACTGGTTGTACATGGCATCGAAGTTACCAGCTTGGAAAGTACCGAATTGGTCGCTTTGCAGGCCGATGTAGCTCTGACGAACTTCTTTAAAGCCAGTATTGCCGTTACCGCTAGGACCGGTACGCTCGTCACCATCAAAACGCCACTCAAGACGACCGAAAGCAGTCAGGTCACGAGAAACGTCGTGGCTCATGCGCAGACCAAGACGTGAGTAAACGTCTACGAACTCTTCGCTGTTGTCTTGGAAGTTGCCGTCACTGTCATACTCAGCGCCACCACCAGCGACACCCATTGCGATACGGCCATAGACGTCCAGCTTGGTGCCGTCTTGGTCATAAACAGTTGCCGCTTGTGCTGCTGCAGAGGCACCCAGGGCGCCGATGATAGCAGTCGCTAAAAGTGTTTTTTTCATGATGTAAGTTCCTTAACTCGTATACTGTTTCGATCGTTACTGCTCGGCTCTTTATAAGCCGGCAGGTGGCTTTTGCGGGCCATGCTCTTTTCCATCCCCGGTTTTTCCCGGTGGTATGCGGCATGTCCTCAACTAAGCCTTGTTATAGTCCAATGCTCGCAAGACAAACTCTATACCGGGATTCCAGGGAACGCAATAGAAAAAAACAGTGTTTTTTTACTATTTGCACTTTTTTATGGAACCCCTGCTTACAAGCTTGGTCTCAGCGGCCTTTGAATTTCTCCTGCAAACCTAGCAATTTGTCTTCCATGCTAAGCGGCTTACGTGGCTCACTTTTTTCAGTTTTTTCAACTTTTGGTTCTGTTAAAGACTCTTTACGGGGCTTTTTAGTGGCTAAAAAAGATTTAGGTTGCGCTTTTTTGGGCTGCGCTCTCTGTTCCCTTTCTCCGCGCTTTTCTTTATCTCCGCGCTCTTCCTTATCTGTGTGCTCTTTCTTTTCACCGCGCTTTTCGGATGCATGCAGCGCGGCTTCTTTATCCACCTTGCCAGCGGGCTGGCCATTTAAATCTACTCGCTCGGCACCCTCGCGTACCGCTTTTATATAACGTGGAAGGTTGACGTAGTTAGCTAACGCGCGGCGAATGAGTTTATTCGGCCAATTTTCGCGTTCTGCCAAGTCTTGGTGAATACCGACTTTAAGCGGCTTGGTGTGGCCTTTAAAGAACGCCTTAGGGTAGCGTTCGTACCACTGATTAAGCAGCGCATGCGGCGACGGGGTTTTGGCTGGTTCATCCGCAGGCGTAGGCGGCAAGTCAATTGTTTCGCTTGCTTCCTGTTCCGGGGCTTCCTGTTCCGGGGCTTCGTCTTCAAGCGCTACTGGGCTGAATGTTTCTTCGCTAGGTTTTTCAGCGGCAGGCATAGCTTCCGGGCTTGGCATAGCTTCCGGGCTTGGCACGCTTTGCACCGGGGCATCTTTTCTCGCCAATTGCTGCTTTAGCTGCTGATTTTCATCGCGCAGGGCTTCTAGCTCAGCTTTTGTGCGTTCAAGACGCATTTCCAAGTCATCTAACAGGTTCGTTAAGCTGGCGGCCATAGCCTTCTCCTTTGACTTTCTCAGTCGGCGATGCGCTCGTAGACCACGAAATCGTAGTTTGGCTGCCCTTCTGCGGGCTGCCCCGCTACGCGTTGGACTTCCTGCCACTCGTGGGGGTCGATGTCAGGAAATACTGCATCACCTTCTACCTCACAATCCACTTCCGTGATGTAGAGCCGCTGAGCGAAAGGTAGCGCTTGGCGGTAAATTTCACCGCCGCCCATTACCATGATCTCTTCTGCTGCTTCTATCGTGGCATGCTGGTCAGCTAGCTCAAGCGCTGAGGGCAAATCGTGGCATACACGTATGCCTTCATGGGAGAACTCGACGTCGCGGGTAACAACCACGTTAAGCCTGTTGGGCAGCGGCTTACCAATGGAGGCGAAGGTTTTACGCCCCATCACCAGTGGTTTTGCCTGGGTGATGCGCTTGAAGAACTTTAAATCTTCGGGCAGGTACCAGGGCAGCTTACCGTCTACGCCAATCACGCGGTTTTTAGCCATGGCGACAATCATGGCCACCGGCACTAAAGAGTCGAAGTCATCGCTTTGCTTGCTGATATCGCTGTGCTGGCTCATACCGCCACCTCGGCTTTGATGTGCGGATGCGCCTCGTAAGCATTAATGTGTATGTCTTCAAACCGGAAAGCAAACAGGTCATCCACCGCTGGATTAAGCACTAACGTTGGCGCTGCTTTTGGTGTACGCGCCAGCTGTTCTTTGGCCTGCTCCAAATGGTTACTGTACAGGTGGGCATCGCCCAGGGTGTGAATAAATTCACCGGGTTGCAGACCCGTCACCTGCGCGACCATGGTTAGCAGCAGCGCATAGCTGGCGATATTAAACGGCACACCGAGGAAAATATCCGCACTGCGCTGATAAAGCTGGCACGACAGCTTCCCATTGGCAACGTAAAACTGAAACAGGCAGTGGCATGGCGGCAGCTGCATTTCATCTACCTGGGCCGGGTTCCAGGCAGAGACAATCAGGCGGCGCGACTGGGGCGACGTGCGAATTTGATTGAGCACTTTGGCAATTTGGTCAACGCTGCCGCCTTTAGGATCGGGCCAGCTTCGCCACTGGTAGCCGTAAACGGGGCCTAGATCGCCGTTTTCATCCGCCCACTCATCCCAAATCCGCACCCCGTTCTCTTTTAGATAGGCAATGTTGGTGTCGCCTTTCAAGAACCATAAAAGCTCATGAATGATGGAGCGTAGGTGGAGCTTCTTGGTGGTTAGTAGCGGAAAACCACGGGATAAATCAAAGCGCATTTGATGGCCAAACACAGAGCGCGTACCGACACCTGTACGGTCGTGGCGGTCAACGCCATGCTCTAAAACGGTTTGCATCAAATCTAAATAGGGTTGCTCAAGTGCGGGCGTTGGTGCAGTCACAGAGTTTCCAAGTTAGCAGGCGGTGTAGCGGTTTATTCTAGGGGGTGAGGTGAGGAGGGGCAATGCGAGGATTGCCCTTCTTTTCGACCAGGTAACTAATTATCTATCTATTAGGCGTTTTGAATTTTCACATCCACAGGTTGGGAGCGAGACCAGGCGATGATGATTAGGCCCAACGCGATCATGGGGAGCGTGAGCAGCATGCCCATGGTGACCCAGCCGAAGGCAATAAAACCGATGTGGGCGTCAGGCATGCGAACAAATTCGACCATAAAGCGGAAAACGCCATAGCAAACTAAAAATAGTCCGGACACAAACCCCCGCGATGTTGGCTTGGAAGAAACCCACCAAAGAATGGCGAACAGTACGACACCTTCTAACAAGGCCTCGTAGAGCGCTGAGGGGTGACGTGGCTCAGGCCCCATGCCGGGAAACGGCATGCCCCAGGGCAGTGACGTTACGCGCCCCGGTAACTCGTGATTGATAAAGTTACCGATGCGACCGGCGCCCAACCCAACGGGCACCACCGGAGCGATAAAGTCTGTCAGTGTTAAGAACGCTAGCTGTTTGCGACGGGCGAATATCCAGGCAGCCAGTAAGACACCTAGAAGGCCGCCGTGAAAGCTCATGCCGCCATCCCATACGCGGAAGATCCAGAGCGGGTCGGCCATCCATTGCTCAAGCCCATAGAACAGCGCGTACCCCAAACGCCCACCGGCCACCACCCCGATAGCGCAGTAGAACAGTAAATCGCCGATATCATCATTATTGAGGCCGATGCGCGAAGCACGCCAGCAGCCGAGCCACCAAGCAGCCACAAAACCTACGACATACATAAGACCATACCAATGGACTTGCAGCGGCCCGAGGGAGATAGCCACTGGGTCAATCGTCGGGTAATTAATCATCTACACTCTCTTATCTGACCAAAGGAAGTATGAAAACGCATATTTTTAGCAGGGCAGCCAAAGGCTAAGCCAGCCTAACTTTTGGCTTTTCAAACGTTACGACAGTAAAAAGCGTACCCCTACCACTGTTAGCAATAGCGCAAAGGAGAGCCGTAGCGTATGGGCGGGTAAAATATGGGCAAGTTTAACGCCTAAACGCGCAAAGGGAACGCTGGTGACAACGATGCTGAAAAAAGCAGGCCACATGACGAAGCCCGTTGCCCAGGCAGGCAGCAGCGGATTTCCCCACCCCACCATGATAAACGTTAGTGCTCCGACCAACGCAATCGGCAAGCCGACCGCCGCTGCCGTCCCTACGGCCTGGGTCATGCTGGCCCCGCAGCGTGACAGTAACGGAACCGTCATGGCGCCACCCCCAATCCCAAAGAGCGCCGAAATCATGCCAATCACGCCACCTGCCAAAGCCATTACCCCTTTGCCTAGCGCAACACTGCCGGGCTTGGGCGTTAAACCAAACACCATTTTTGTGGCAATCAATAAAATAAAGAGGCCAAACATGGTTTCCAACAATGTGCCCGACAGGTTATCAGCCACAAACGCCCCGGCGATGGAACCTAAGACTAAGCCTGGCAGCAGTGCGATAAGCCACCCACGGTGAATGCTTCCTCGGCGAAAATGACCCAGCGTCGAAGAGGAGCCAGTCACTAGAATGGTCGCGAGAGAAGTACCGATGGCTAAGTGCATGGTAATTTCCGAGGCGATGTTTTGTAGCTCAAACGCAAACACCAGCACGGGAACGATGATCAGCCCACCCCCCACTCCAAACACACCTGCCATTGTGCCGGCGACGGCACCCAGGGTTAAATAAATGAGTAACGCCGTGACGATAGTCATGCAGGCGGAAGTGCTTTAGCTGTCCCTGGAAACCAGCGAGTAATTATATTGAGAAGGGTTTCGGGCTGGTACGGCTTCGCGAGCAGGTCATCCATGCCAGCCTCTAAACAGGCATCGAGCCTGGCATCATCCGCGTTGGCCGTTAACGCGACCAGCACGCTTTGGCTACCGCCTTGGTGGCGCTCGTATTCACGCCAGCGCCGGGTTGTTTCGAGCCCATCCAGGGTCGGCATGAAGATATCCATAAATACCAGATCGAATAGCGCGCCCTGTTGGCGCTCAAGCGCCTGTTCGCCACTGCTGACACCTTCCACCTGTAGGCCTTGGGTTTCGAGCATCTGGCGCGCCAGCATCAAATTCACAGGGCCATCATCGACAACTAGTATGCGCAAATTACGCTGCGCGTCAGTGCCGCCTTGGCTTATATTTTCCTCAGCACGTTTTTCAGTGCTTTCTGCACTCTGCTGAACGAGATTGGCCAATAACGAACGGATATCCAGTAGGCGCTCGTGCACTTCTGTGACATTTTGGCGACTATTATCGGTAGCCTCTTTGCCAACCATCACATCTAAATGGTCGAGCAAACCGTCTGTTTCACGCTGCAGCAGCGTTAAATAACCCGTCTTTAAACGTGACTCCTCCCGCGCCCTTTCTCGGCCAGCCCTTAAGTGTTTGAGTTGCTGCTGTTGATGCTGGTGCTGATGATGAAGATCATCCAGCAGTGTTTGTTCATGCTCATGCTTTGTATTTTTGCTGGCAGCGCTGCGCCCTTGTGCGTCTTGCAGGCAGTGCTCCATGTGGGCTAACACTTCATTAATGCTAGCCAAACGTTGACTGGGCAGAAGAGTGTCATCGTGGGCATTGGGAAAAGGCTTCTGGAACGGTTCCTGGCACAGCGCTTGAAACTGTTCTTGATACCGTTCTTGATACAGTTCTTGAAACTGTTCTTGAAACTGCTCATGGTATAGCGCTTGAAAAAGTACTTGGCTATGACGCTCTAGTTCGCTCAGCTCATGCGACAAACGGTTATCTTTACGCCGGGCGCGTGCTTTAACCAGCATAAGAAAGGCGCCAGCATTTAAGCTACTACCAACCAGCAATGCCGACATTAGCCAGAGTGTGGTGCTCCATGAGGCGTGACTCGGCGTCATCCACCACACCATAGCGCCAACCATCAAGCACAGTACAACCAATGCTGCTTGCACAAGTAACAGAGGCCACAATAGCGGCCACACAATGGCGTTCCAAAAATGCTCCCTTTGATAGCGTTGCATGTTTTCGCCTTCCTATTGACCGGCATAGCCGCTGAAAATATGACCATTGTTTAAACGCTGCGCAGTTGCCGACAGCCTAACGACTGCCTGTTGCTTACACCGTTTTCTGATATTTTGTGCTACAAACATGATACCGACATCAGTGTACGTCTACGCTTCATTACTGTCATGCTGCTCTTCCGTTGACTATTTCTTCTTTCGCCCAATGAGTTTGTTATGTGCTTGATATCGTTTGCTTGGCTACCCGGCACGCCTACGCCTTTGCGGCTGATGGGTAACCGTGATGAGTTCCATGCGCGCCCCACTGCGCCGCTTGCAGAGTGGCAAGACAACCCAGACATTGTCGGAGGCCGTGATTTAGAGGCCGGTGGCTCGTGGCTAGCGGCCAAGCGGGGTGGCGTCGTTGCAGCGTTAACCAACGTACGTGACCCTCAATTAACCGTACCGCCCGGCGCACCTAGCCGAGGTGAACTGGTTGCTGATGCACTGCAGTGTAACGATATTGAAGCATGGCTAACAACACTTAGCCAAGGCGAAGCATTACGCTACGCAGGTTTTAATTTACTCGTCGCTACGCCACAGCGGCTTTGGCATTTGCACCGTGGCCGCGAGCGTCTAGCCCTCAGCGAGGTGTCTCCCGGCGTTCACGGGTTATCCAATGCCGACCTTAACTCCCCCTGGCCAAAGCTCGTAAATGTGCGTAATGCGCTTGAACAAGGTTTTTTCAATAAAGATTTATCACAAGCAGGCCTTGCGCCACCCGACGCCTTCCCGGCATGGCCTAATGCCGTTCAGCGGGCGATGCAAAACCCACAAGAGGCCGCTATTAAGGCATTGCCAGATACTGGCGTGGGGCTTGAATTGGAACGCCAGCTTTCAGCGGCGTTTATCATCGGCGAGCGTTACGGTACCCGCGCCACGTCGTGGCTGACGTTAGACGCTCAAGGCAAGATCGACATTACTGAACAGCGCTTTGGGCCGCTGGGTCGCTTTGTCGGTGAAACGACCCTAACGCTGCCCAGCGACTCGTTGGAACCGGCGTCTTAATCCCGAGGAGGCATCAGGTGCGACAACTGCCACTCATCCAAGCGTTGATCTAAATGCGCATGCACCTGGGCGGGCGTATCTAACGCCATCACTTCCTTAAGCAATTGCTCGGCATCGCTAAATGGCACCCGGCGGATAGCCGCACGCACCTTGGGTAAGCTCGGCGCGTTCATGGAGAGGCTGGTAAAGCCCATCGCCATAAGCAGCAGCGCACCAGCTGGGTCGCCGGCTAATTCACCGCATAACGAAATGGGCTTATTGAGGCGCGAGGCATCAGCGGCAAGTTCCTGCAGAGCACCGAGTAGCGCCGGGTGCATCGCATCGTAAAGACTCGACACACGGGGGTTGTTGCGATCCACCGCCAGTAAGTACTGCGTGAGATCATTGCTGCCTACTGAGAAGAAGTCGACGCGCTTCGCGAGTGCGTCCATTTGGTAGATGGTGGCCGGCACTTCGATCATCACCCCTACCTTGGGCCGAACGACAGCCCCTCCCTCCTCGCCCAGTTCTAAAATGGCGCGGTCCAGCAGGCGTAAAGCTTCGTCTACTTCTTCTACGTTGGTAATCATCGGGAACAGCACGTAGAGATTATCCAGACCCATTGACGCTTTAAGCATGGCCCGTAGTTGCACCATCAGCACTTCGGGGTGATCCAGCGTCACGCGCATGCCACGCCAACCAAGGAACGGGTTGGCTTCCTCGATGGGGAAATAGGGTAGATCTTTGTCGCCGCCGATATCCAAGGTACGCATGACCACCGGCAGCGGCGCGAAGCCTTCTAGCTGGTCGCGGTAGAGTCGTGTTTGCTCTTTTTCGCCAGGGAAGCGTTCGGTAATCATAAACGGCACTTCGGTTCGGTAGAGCCCCACGCCACCGATACGATTTTTAAGCAGCGCGGTGGCATCTACCGCTAGTCCAGTGTTAACCATAAGCGGCATGGTGTGGCCGTCGGGCGTAGCGCTGGGTAGATCCTGTTCGTGCTCAAGCAATTCGCTGAGCGCTTCTTCTTCGGCGATCAGACTGGCGTACCGGGCTTTGAGTTCAGCCGCGGGGCGAACAAATAAACGCCCCCGGTGGCCATCCAGTACTACCGGTGCGCCACCCAGGCGCGGCAGTGGCAAATCCACCATCCCCAGCACCGTAGGAATCCCCATGGCACGCGCGACAATCGCCACGTGGGATGTGCTGGAGCCACGTACCGAGACGAGCCCTTTGAGCTTATCGCGGGGAACCTCACCCAGCATGGCCACACTGATTTCATCGCCGACCAGAATCGCGCTATCGGGGTAGGTTTCCGGCGTCGAGGGGGTATCTTCTTGCAGGTGCGCCAACACTCGGCGACCCAGGTCACGAATATCGGCTGCCCGCTCACGCAGGTAGTTATCGTCGACCCGTTCCAAATACTGCACGTGGCGTCGGACCACATCAGCAAGGGCGCCCGGCGCCCACTGCCCTTCACGAATACGCTTTTCGACTTCATCGGCCAGCGCTGCTTCGCCAAGCATCTGCTGATAGACATCAAACAGCGCCAGCTCCTGGGCGGAAATGCGGCTCGCCAAACGTTCGGCTGCCGCTCGAATCTCGCTGCGCGTTTTACCAATGGCTTCCTTTAAGCGTGCCACCTCATAATCCTGATCGCTGGGCACCAGGTCGGGCACGCTGTTTAGGTCGGCAGGCGGGGTAATGACCACCGCTTCCCCCATTGCCATGCCGGGCGAAGCGGCAATGCCCTTAAACATCGCCTGCCCACCGGCAAGCGTCGGGCGCAGCAAGTTACCGGTCGCTAATGCGTGGGCCAACACACCCGCCAACTGGGCGGCCATGGTGACCAGAAAGGCTTCGTCTTCGTCGTCGTACTGGCGTTTTTCAGCCTGCTGGACAACCAGCACGCCTAGCATATGGCGCTGGTGGATGATGGGTACGCCCAGGAAGCTGGAGTAGCGCTCTTCGCCTGTAGCTTCGAAATAGCGAAACTGCGGATGTGCCTGGGCATCTTCGAGATTTAAAGGCTCACTGCGTTTGGCGACCAAGCCCACCAGGCCTTCGCCTAACGGCATTACAACGCGCCCAACGGCTTGAGTACGCAGGCCAATGGTTTCCACTAATACCAGCGATTCAAGCTCTTTATCGTAAAGGTAGAAGGAACAGACGTCGGTCTGCATCGCTTTACGAATTCGGCGAACCATCGTAGACAGCGCGGCATCAAGGTTGCGCGCGCCATTCACTTCCTGTATTACCCGGCGCAGCACCTCAAGCATGGACGTTTTACTTTTCACTTTTATTTGCCTCGCTGAGGAATTTCACGGCAGACTGCCCACCCTACCTTATGCATGGGCCAGCCTGCTCTAATCTTCATCCTGTGCCAGGCGCTGAACGCGGGGAGATAACTCTCGCAGTGCGCGCCGATATACCTCTCGCTTAAAAGGCACTACTTGCCCTAGCGGGTACCAGTAGCTCACCCACCGCCACCCATCAAACTCGGGTGTCGGGGTTGCCGTCATGCAGATTTGGCTTTCCTGGCAACGGATTTTAAGTAAAAACCACTTCTGCTTCTGGCCTATACAGACCGGACGCGAATGCGTGCGAATCATGCGTCGTGGCAGACGGTAGCGTAGCCAGCCCCGGGTGCAGGCAACAATATCAACATCGCCGGCAGTTAAGCCGATCTCTTCGTAAAGCTCACGAAAAAGTGCTTGTTGTGGCGTCTCGCTTGCATTGATGCCCCCCTGGGGAAATTGCCACGCATTTTGTCCTACCCGACGCGCCCAAAGCAGTTGCCCCTGGCTATTGGCAATGATAATGCCAACATTGGGGCGAAAGCCGTCAGCGTCGATCACGGACATCACCTTCATAAATTTTCAGTTGTCCCCATTTTTCCACAAGGGTGACAAACGTATCAATACAATATAACGCTAAGTGGTGAATGCTTACTTTGCCTTAGTCTTAGCTTTGGTGGGAATGACATGGCGACTCTGCGATAATCCGCCGCCTAATTAAATGACGTGAATGATAAATTAACCAACATCAACGATAAGGGGAGCGCCGTGAGTCTGGCCATTTTCGATTTGGATAATACGCTGCTATCCATCGACAGCGATCATGCCTGGGGAGAGTTTCTGCTTGAACAAGGGGCAGTCGACCCGATCGCTTACCGAGAAGCCAATGAGCGCTTCATGGCCGATTACAATGCAGGCACCCTGGATATGGCTGCCTTTTTGGAAATGGCGCTTAAACCGTTGGCTGACAATACACCTGAACAGCTTGCTGCTTGGCATCAGCAGTTTATGGTCAGCAAAATCGAGCCTAACATTTTGCCTAAGGCAGAAGAGCTACTGGCCCGCCACCGTACCAAAGGCGACACGCTGCTTATCGTTACCGCCACTAACCTCTTTATTACCGCGCCGATTGCCGAGCGTCTGGGTGTCGATCATCTAATTGCCGTTGAGCCCGAACGCATTGACGGCCGTTACACAGGACGCGTTTCCGGCACACCCAGCTACCGTGAAGGCAAAGTCACCCGCCTTGAACAGTGGCTGCACGATCAAGACCTAACAATGGAGGGTGCTTGGTTCTATAGCGACTCCCACAATGATTTGCCGCTTTTAGAAATCGTCGAACACCCCGTGGCCGTCGACCCCGATGATACCCTGCGCAAAGTAGCCGAAGAGCGCCAATGGCGGATTATGAGTTTGCGGAATTGAGGTGAGTGGTGAGTGGTGAGTGGTGAGTGGTGAGTGGTGAGTGGTGAGTGGTGAGTGGTGAGTGGTTGGAGTGTAGTAACAAGTTAGGTGAAAGGAACGAATAAAGATGAGTAAAAAGTAATTACCACTCATCCCTCAAGCTCCTCTGGTATTTGACTCCGTCATGAGCGGTAAGGGAGGGTGCTTTTATAGAGGTGAAATCAATGCCAACTTCCTTAACAGCGGAACTGAACTCCTCTGTTGTATTTTCATATAGCACCACGATTCGGGCATGTCTGTTCTTTAAATGCGCATATTCATCGGGGATTTTAACTACCCCATTCTGAATATCAGCCTCAAATTCAATCGCATGCATTTTATCCTCCTTACAACTAAATAGCTTACCTCGCCATTTGACACTCTTTCTGTCGAAAATTCGAGTAACTAACGAACTAACTTTTAACCCCGGCACCGCTGCGCGCTACTAAAGCACACAATAAAAAAACCCCACAAGCTAAGCTTGCGGGGTTTGGCGTTGACTAGCGCTCATGTTAAAGCGTTAGTGGGCGCATTTAGCCGAGCAGGTGCTCGACGGCTGCACGCTCTTCGCGTAGTTCTTTCTCGGTGGCTTTCATCTTCTCTTGGCTGAATTCGTCAATTTCGAAGCCTTGAACGATTTCATACTTGCCACCCTGGCAACGCACGGGGTAGGAGTAGATGATGCCTTCTTCGATACCGTAGCTGCCGTCAGACGGAATCGCCATGCTGACGATGCCTTTGGAACCCAGCGCCCAGTCGTGCATGTGGTCGATGGCAGAAGAGGCAGCCGACGCGGCAGAAGAAGCGCCACGTGCTTTAATGATTGCCGCACCGCGCTGCTGCACGGTGGGGATAAAGTCGTTTTCGTACCAGTCACGCTCAACCAGATCGAACGCTGCTTTGCCGTCGACTTTGCACTGGGCCAGATCCGGGTACTGGGTGGCACTGTGGTTGCCCCAGATGATCATGTTTTCGACGTCAGTGACGTGCTTGCCGGTTTTCTGAGCTAATTGCGTCAGTGCGCGGTTGTGGTCCAAACGCGTCATGGCGGTGAACTGGCCAGCGTCCAGATCAGGCGCGTTGCAAGAGGCAATCAGCGCATTGGTGTTGGCCGGATTACCTACCACCAGCACTTTTACGTCACGGCTAGCGTGATCGTTCAGCGCTTTACCTTGCACGGAGAAGATCGCTGCGTTGGCTTCCAGCAGGTCTTTACGCTCCATACCCGGACCACGCGGACGTGCACCGACCAGCAGGGCGAAGTCGGCATCTTTAAACGCGACGTTCGGGTCGTCGGTCGCGACGATGTCTTGTACCAGCGGGAAGGCACAGTCATTGACTTCCATTACCACGCCGTTCAGGGCGTCCATTGCCTGGGGAATTTCCAGAAGCTGGAGAATGACAGGCTGATCCGGCCCCAACATGTCGCCAGCGGCGATGCGGAAAATAAGAGAGTAGCTGATCTGACCGGCACCGCCGGTAATCGCAATACGTACTGGATCTTTCATCATTGCTCCTTGATAGGTTCGCCTAGGGATGGTTCTCGCCTGAGGAGTGGCTCAACAGAACTCAAGACGCAAAGATGGTATGCCCAGTCGGGCAAAAACTCAATCAGACAAGAGACTACTATCTACTAACCTACTCTCTATCAATATTCTGGCCATTTACCACACTTACCCTTCTCGCTGCGGCCTGACCCTCGCTGAAAAGGCCGAGTTGCGCTATGGTGTCAACGGTTCTAAGCCCTCCTTTCTTATTTTGCTAATCGTTTTGCTAAGGACATGGACACTCCATGCGGAAAATCCCTTTCTCTTATGCCTTGGCTAGCCTCCTGGTGCTGGCCCTGGTGATATGGCTCGCTTTTGGCAATTTTCAGCGCTTTCAAACCACGCCCCCAGACGCCACCGCCCGAAACGAAGTGGGCTCACGGGTTGAAGTGGTAGAGCAATTGAGTACCGCCTTTATTCCTGAACAAATTGTGCAGGGCCAGCTCACCGCTCAGCGCGAAACGACCTTACGCGCCAACGTCGCGGGCTTTGTGGAAGAAAAGCCGGTGGCCCAAGGCAGCCGCGTTGAAGCGGGCGATACGCTGTTAGTATTGGATAACAACGCCCTGCCCGAGCAACTACAACAAGCGCGTGATGAACTTGCCGTGGCCGAAGCGGAGTATTCTGGTGCGCGCAACCTTCGCCAGCGTGAATTAATTTCGCAGCCGGAATTATTACGTCTGCAGAGTGCGCTAAGCGCCAGTGCCGCTTCCGTGGCCCAGTTGCAGAAACAGTTGGAAGACAGCCGCCCCACTGCCCCTTTTGATGGCGTGCTGAACCGCGTTGAAGTAGAGCTAGGCGACCTGCTGCAGCCCGGCGAGGAATGGGGCCAGCTAGTCGACGACCGCCGTTTAAAAGGTGTGGCTTGGGTTTCTCAGCAGCAGGTGGGCGATTTAAGCGTAGGGCTGCCGGTCACCGCTCGGCTATTGAATGGCGACCAACTCGAAGGTGAACTGACCTTTATCAGCCATCGTGCAGAAGAAGCCACGCGTAGCTTTTATATCGAGGCCACGCTTGATAACCCGGCCGGCAAACGCTTAGCGGGTGGCAGTGCGGAGCTGACGATTACCCTACCGCCCCGCCAAGTGCACTCACTTTCGCCAGCGCTGCTCAGCCTAAACAGCGAAGGCCAACTGGCCGTCAAGCACCTGGATGAGAATGATCAAGTTCAACAGACCGCCGTGGAGCTGGTGAGCGCCGATATTCAGCGCGCCTATGTCACCGGACTCCCCGACCCGCTGCGCCTGATTACGCTGGGCGCGGGGATGGTAGACGTCGGCGAAACGGTGACGCCGGTGCCTACAGAAGAGCCCTCTATTTCACAACCACCGAGCGGACAGGATAGCGTTCATGCGCCAGTTGATTAATGCGGCGCTCGCCCACACCCGGACCACGCTGCTGCTGTTAGTGAGCCTGCTACTGGCAGGCATCACTGCTTGGCAGATGATTCCTAAAGAAGCCAACCCCGACGTCACCATACCAATGATTTATGTCTCGCTGTCGCTTGAGGGCGTAAGCCCCGAAGATGGCGAGCGGTTGCTGATTCGCCCCATGGAGCAGGAATTGCGCGGGATTGAAGGGCTGCGTAAGTTTACCGCCCAATCAAGCGAAGGGCATGGCTCGATTACGCTGGAATTCGATCCTGGCTTCGACCCCGATACCGCGCTGACCGACGTACGCGATCGGGTGGACATTGCCCGAAGCGAGTTGCCTGACGAGGCTGATGAGCCGCGGGTGATGGAGGTCAACGTGTCGGAGTTTCCGGTGTTGACCATTGGTCTGTCAGGACAGCTGGATACCCGTGAACGCATGACGATTGCTCGGCGTTTGCAGGAAGAAATTGAAGGCATCGCCGATGTGCTGGAAGTCGATATTGCCGGAGAGCGGGAAGACCTGCTGGAAATCGTTGTGGACCCGCTGGTGCTCGAGAGCTACGGGGTTGATTTCGATGCGCTGTTTAATCAGGTGTCGCGCAATAATCGCTTGGTTGCCGCCGGCAGTTTGGATACCGGCGCGGGGCGGTTGGCTTTAAAAGTCCCCGGCATTATTGAGTCCCTTGAGGATGTCATGAACATGCCGGTCAAGGTGGATGAAGATCGCGTCGTCACCTTTGGCGATGTGGCGTGGATTCACCCCACCTATAAAGAGCCGGAAGGCTTCGCCCGCATTGACGGCCAACCCGCCGTGGTGCTGGAAATTTCCAAGCGTGCCGGGGCCAATATCATCGCCACCATTGACGCGGTGCGCGAGCAATTAGCGGAAGCCGATGACCTGCTCCCCGAACAACTGCGTTTCACCACCATTCTGGATGAATCGACCACCGTTGAAAACATGCTCTCCGAGCTATTAAACAACGTACTGACCGCTGTGGTGCTGGTGCTGATTGTCGTGGTGGCGGTCATGGGCTGGCGGATGGCGCTGCTGGTCGGCCTGACTATTCCCGGCGCTTTCTTAACCGGCGTTCTGCTCATCTGGGCGTTTGGGTTTACGCTCAATATCGTGGTGCTGTTTGGGCTGATCTTAGTGGCGGGCATGCTGGTGGACGGTGCCATTGTGGTCAGTGAGCTTGCCGACCGCCATCTGCGCGATGGCCAAACATCTCACAAAGCGTGGCTTAATGCCGCTTCGCGCATGAGCTGGCCGGTCATTGCCTCTACCGCCACCACACTGGCGGTTTTTCTTCCGCTGCTGTTCTGGCCCGGCGTGGTAGGCCAGTTTATGAAGTACCTGCCCGCGACAGTGATTTTGTGCCTGCTGGCGTCGCTAGCCATGGCGCTGGTATTTCTCCCCACCCTGGGGCGTTTGTTTACCCGCCCAGCCGTACAACAGACCGACGCTAAGCATGACGAATCGACTACCTCGTTCGGGCGTGGCTACCGCCATGTGCTGGCTAGATTGCTCAAGCACCCCGCTTGGGTACTGCTGGTGACGATACTGTTAATGGCGCTGCTGTATACCGGCTACGCCCGCTTTAACCACGGCATCGATTTTTTCCCCAATGTGGAGCCTGACAGCGCCCAGGTGCTGGTGCGCGCCCGGGGCGATTTTTCAGCGGAAGAGACCGATGCCATTGTACAGCGGGTAGAAGCTAAATTATCCGGCATGAGCGAAGTGAGAGCGCTGTATGCGCGCTCCTTTGCAGTCCCCAACGAGCAGATGGGCAACGATGTGATCGGCATGCTGCAGTTCCAGTTTATCGATTGGTATGAGCGCCGCCCTGCCCAGGCAATCCTGGCTGATATGGCGGAGCGTGCGGAAGATATTCCCGGCATTACGCTGGAATTTCAGGAGCAGGAGATGGGGCCCGGCGGCGGCAAGCCGATCGTGCTTGAAGTCAGTGCCACCAACCCCGACGTGGCCGATGCAGGGGTTAACCAACTGACCCAATTGATGCGCGAACTGGGCGGTTTTACCGACATTCAGGATAATCGCAGCCTGCCCGGCGTCGAGTGGCAGGTTAATGTCGATCGCGAAGCCGCTGCACGCATGGGGACCGACGTGACGACCATTGGTAGTGCGGTTCAGTTGCTCACTACCGGGCTTCAAGTGGCGAGCTATCGGCCACCCGAAGTCAGTGATGAGGTGGATATCCGCGTGCGCCTGCCGCAAAACTGGCGCTCGCTCAATCAGCTTGAACGCTTGACCATCAATACCCAGCGGGGCCAGGTGCCGATTTCACATTTTGTAACCCTTGAACCGGCACCGAAAGTGGGCACCCTTAACCGTATCGATGGCCGCCGGGCGATTACCATTGATGCAGATCTCGCCCCTGGCTATCTAGCCGACGAGCGCCTGCGTGCGCTACTGGCAGCAGGCAGCGACAGCCTGCCTGACGGCTTGATGGTCAACGTGGCAGGCGAGCAGGAGGATCAGCAGGAATCAATGCAGTTCCTGGCCAGCGCCTTCATGATTGCGATCGGTTTGATGGCGCTGATTCTAGTTACCCAGTTCAACAGTTTCTACCAGGCAGGGCTGGTACTGTCGGCGATTGTGTTCTCCACGGCGGGGGTATTAATGGGGCTGCTAATTACCGGTCAGGCCTTCGGTATTGTCATGGTGGGAATGGGCGTGATTGCTTTGGCGGGGATCGTGGTCAACAACAACATTGTCTTGATCGATACCTACAACGAGCTGCGCGGAGAAGGCATGACGCCCGGCGAGGCGGCGCTGGAAGCCGGCTGCTTGCGCCTGCGCCCGGTGTTATTGACGGCGATTACCACGGTACTGGGGCTAATGCCGATGGTGCTGGGCATCAATGTCGATCTCTTCTCCCCTGCACTCGGCTTCAACGCGCCCTCTGCCCAGTGGTGGACGCAGATGTCGAGCGCCATCGCCGGTGGACTGACCTTCGCCACCGCGCTCACCCTGCTGCTCACGCCCTGTATGTTGGTCATTGGCGGGAAATTACGGCGCAGAGGGTGAAGGATGCCGCAAAAAAAGCGCCGGAAACGGCGCTTTTAGACGTTTTTAAACCTTCGAAAACTAAGCGGGTGCTTTGGCGTTCTGCGGGCTGTGCGCGGCGTGTAAGCGCGCGATGAGCTGGTCTTCCAGCGCGAAGCGTTCGGTAAGGCCGCGTGCCAAGCGGTCGATCCAGGCAGGCAGGCGAGCGATATTTTCTTCGCAGCTGAGCGTAGTGCCGAAGTCAGTATCAAACTCCAACACCATTTCGGTAGACATTTCTAAACGCTCAAGTAACTTTTCTGCGATAACGAGCGCTCCCTCATCGCCAAAGGCCTGCGCTTCTTCCGACAGCTGAGGATAAATTTCAAAATGGCCTGCACTGATGTAGTCCATCAACAGCTCGCTGAAAGTATCGATAGGCGCCTTGCTCACGGCTTCCAGTTCAGCGTCGCACGCTTCTTTCAGTTCGATGAAGCTTACCAGTAGCTGTCGACGCTGATCCAGCCAGCGGTCGATTAGAGTGTGCACGCCTCCCCAGCGCTCCAGGGCATTTTTGCAATCTTCGAGCATGGGGCTCTCTCCTTAATTCACCCTTTTGACAACTGTCTGCATTAATTGCTGACAGCGTTAACTATTATCAGTCACGCAGAACTATGACACGCAGAACTGTGAATAGGCTTAGAGTCGCGTTTCCCACTACCCCTGTCAATCCTGACAAGTACGGTTTCCATGGTACTAAATGCTCATTACTTATAACTCTTTCTTCTAGGACGGATAAGCAGGGTTCTCAAGACACAGACGCGCCATTCGCTTAGCGCCATAGGTGTTCTCATCTTCCGCCTACCATTGCGAGCAAAGCCGCATAACCAGCACATTCAAAATATATTTTAAACTTAAACAATTTAAGCTTGAATTTTATTATCCCCTCTCCTATCTTCAGTAAAGCGTAAGGTTTCCCACGGAGAACAAAAATGAGAATCGCCTGCCTGGGCGGAGGGCCTGCCGGCCTTTATTTCGCCATTAGCATGAAACTGCAGGACCCTTCCCATGAGATCGTAGTATTTGAACGCAACCGGGCAGACGATACCTTCGGCTGGGGCGTGGTCCTGTCCGACGAGACCCTGGACAACCTAGCGGCCAATGACCCGGTCAGTGCAGAGCGCATTCGTGAGCATTTCGCCTACTGGGACGACATTGCCGTGGTACATAACGGCGTCAAAACCGTGTCGACCGGCCACGGCTTCTGCGGCATTGGCCGCCGCCAACTGTTGATTCTGCTCCAGGAGCGCGCCCGGGAACTGGGTGTGGAAATGCGCTTTGAAAGCGATGTCCAGGAGGCCAGCATCGATGAGTACCGGCGCGAGTTCGATATGGTGCTCGCCGCCGATGGCTTGAACTCCCGCGCTCGCCAAACCTATGCCGAGCACTTCAAACCCGATATTGATGTACGCGCCTGCAAGTTCGTCTGGCTGGGTACGCACCAGACCTTTAACGACGCCTTCACCTTTATTTTCGAGAAGACCGAGCATGGCTGGGTGTGGGCCCACGCCTATCAGTTCGATAAGGACACTGCGACCTTTATCGTCGAGTGTAGCGAGGCGACCTGGCAGGCATTCGGTTTCGGCGAGCTGAACCAGCAGGACTCCATTGCGATCTGCGAGCGCATCTTTGCCAAACACCTGGGCGGCCATGCGCTGATGACTAATGCCAACCACATACGCGGTTCGGCGTGGATCAACTTCCCCCGGGTACTCTGCGAGCGCTGGAGCTTCGATAACGTGGTGCTGATGGGCGACGCCGCCGCGACGGCACACTTCTCGATTGGCTCGGGCACCAAGCTGGCCCTGGAAAGCGCTATTGCCCTGGCTAACTACATGCACAGTGAACCCACCAAGGCGGAGGCCTTCGCCCGCTACGAAGAAGAACGCCGCTTCGAGGTATTACGCCTGCAGTCTGCGGCGCGCAACTCCACCGAGTGGTTCGAGCAGGTGGAGCGCTATCTGGATCTGGACCCGGTGCAGTTCAACTATTCCTTACTCACCCGTTCCCAGCGCATCAGTCACGAAAACCTGCGGGTGCGCGACCCACAGTGGCTGGAGAGTGCCGAACGCTGGTTCCAGACCCAAGCGGGCAATCCTGGCAGCGCCCGCGCGCCGATGTTTGCGCCTTACCAGCTGCGTGATATGACGCTGGTTAATCGTGTGGTGGTCTCCCCCATGGCGCAGTACAAAGCCGTCGATGGCTGCCCGACCGATTGGCACTTCAGCCACTACGCCGAACGCGCCAAAGGCGGCGCAAGCCTGGTGTATACCGAGATGACCTGCGTCAGCCCCAGTGGGCGAATTACCCCCGGCTGCCCTGGCCTGTACACGCCGGAACATGAAGCCGCTTGGAAGCGTTTATGTGATTTCGTACACGCAGAAACCCCGGCCAAGCTGTGTGCCCAAATTGGCCACTCCGGCCCGAAAGGCTCTACCCAGCTTGGCTGGCAGGAGATGGATGCCCCGCTGGCCGAGGGCAACTGGCCGATAATGGCAGCGTCTAATGTGGCCTGGTCAGCGCGCAACCAGGCACCCAAAACGATGGATCGCGACGATATGGACCGGGTGCGCGACGAGTTCGTGAGTGCCGCGCAAATGGCCGACCGCGCCGGTTTCGACATGATCGAGATTCACGCCGCCCACGGCTATCTGCTCTCTTCGTTCATTACCCCACTGACCAACCACCGTGACGATGAGTATGGCGGCTCGCTGGACAACCGGCTGCGCTATCCGTTGGAGGTGATCAACGCCGTGCGCCGCGTTTGGCCTGCCCATAAACCGCTTTCGGTGCGTATTTCCGCTAACGACTGGCGCGATGATGAAGGCATCACCCCTGACGATGCGGTCGAAATCGCCAAACGGCTACGCGATGCGGAGGTGGATATCGTCGATGTCTCTGCCGGGCAAACCTCGACACAAGCTAAACCGGTCTATGGGCGGATGTTCCAGACCCCCTTCTCTGACCGGATTCGTAACGAAGCATCGATTGCCACCATGGCGGTGGGCAATATCTATCAGGCCGACCATGTGAACTCGATTTTAATGGCGGGGCGCGCCGACCTGGTGTGTATCGCCCGCCCGCACCTTGCCGACCCTTACTGGCTGCTGCACGTGGCCGCCGGGCTGGGGGATCGCGAGGTGGCATGGCCCGCGCCCTACCGGGCCGGGGCCGATCAGTTGCAACGCTTGGCTGAGCGTGGCGAGGGTTGGGTATGACGCTGCCTGCTAACAACTTGACCGGCAAGCGCGCCGTGATCACTGGCGGCGGCAGCGGTATCGGCGCCGATATGGCCCTGGCCTTTGCCCAGGCGGGCGCCGAGGTCATCATTACCGGCCGCCGGGAGGCTGCCCTGCAAGCGGTCGCCGAGCAGCACCACGGCATCCATATCGCCGCGGTGGATGTCACCGACGAAGCCGCCATGGTGGCGCTTTTCGAGAAGGTCGGCAGTGTGGATATCGTGATCGCCAACGCCGGGGCGGCTGAGAGCGCCCCTTTTGCCAAGACCTCTTTTGAGCAGTGGCAGCACATGCTGAACATCAACCTCGGCGGGGTGTTTCTGACCCTGCGTGAAGGGCTGAAACAGTTGAACGACGGCGGCCGATTGATTGCCGTGGCTTCCACGGCTGGCCTGAAGGGCTACGCCTACGTGGGTGCTTACTGCGCGGCTAAACACGGCGTGGTGGGGCTGGTGCGTTCTCTGGCGGCTGAAACCGCCACCCGCAACCTGACCGTCAATGCGCTCTGCCCCGGCTTTACCGATACGCCGCTGCTGTCCGCCAGCGTCGACAATATCGTGGCCAAGACGGGTCAGTCCGCCGAGCAGGCCACCGCCCATTTCCAAGCCACCAACCCCACCGGACGCTTAGTCACTCCCGCGGAGGTCACCGCGACGGCCCTATGGCTGTGCGGCCCGAACAGCGGCGCCATCAACGGCCAGGCGATTTCCATTTCAGGGGGTGAAGTATGAAAGCTGGAAATGTAGAGAAAAACAGCTTGAGCAAGGAGCGCCTGCGCTTATGGCTGCGCATGCTGCGGGTGACCCGCCAGGTGGAGTCCGAGCTGCGCGAACGCCTGCGCACCGAGCATGACTCCACGCTCCCCCGCTTTGATGTCATGGCCGCCCTGTACGCCAGTGAGGAGGGGCTGAAGATGAACGAGCTCTCCAAGCGGCTGCGGGTTTCCAACGGCAACGTCACCGGCATTATCGATCGTTTGGTGGAAGATGGCGCCGTGGAGCGCATTGCCATTGAAGGCGACCGGCGCGCCACGCGGGTCTGCTTAACCAGCGCCGGTCGCGAAAGCTTCCGTGCCATGGCCGTTGAGCATGAGCGCTGGATCAACGCGCTGTTCGAAGGGGTAACCGAAGAGGATGCCCATCATATCGGCGAGCTGCTCCACCGCTTGCCGGCTGCTATTACTCACGACGCCACCTAACGACCGTCTTTCTTATCACTGGCTGCGAGAACAAAAATGAAGAGCATGGCTGACTTGGCCCCTGAGCACTTTATCTGTGAGATGCGCGGTGACGTCGCCGTTATCCGGTTGAATCGCCCAGAGCGCAAGAATCCGCTGACATTCGAGAGCTATGCCGAACTGCGCGATACCTTTCGTGACCTGGCGTATGCCTCAGATGTGCACGCCGTAGTGTTCACTTCCAACGGCGATAACTTCTGCTCCGGCGGCGACGTGCATGAAATCATCGGCCCCCTGGTGGGCAAAGATATGAAGGGGCTGCTCGAGTTCACCCGCATGACCGGGGATCTGGTCAAGGCGATGCTGAATTGCGGCAAACCGATCATTGCCGCCGTCGACGGCATTTGCGTTGGCGCCGGAGCGATCATTGCCATGTCGTCGGATATTCGCTTCGCCACGCCCCGTGCCAGCACGGCCTTCCTGTTTACCCGTGTGGGCCTGGCGGGCTGTGATATGGGCGCCTGCGCGATACTGCCGCGCATTATCGGCCAGGGCCGCGCCGCTGATCTGCTCTACAGCGGGCGTAGCATGAGTGCCGAAGAGGGCTTCCAATGGGGCTTCTACAACCGCGTGGTCGAACCAGACTCACTGGAAGAAGACGCCATTGCCTACGCCACCCGCTTGGCCCAGGGCCCGACCTTTGGCCACAGCATTACCAAGACCCAGTTAAACCAGGAATGGTCGATGAGCCTGGAGCAGGCGATCGAATCGGAAGCCCAGGCCCAGGCGATCTGCATGCAGACCAACGATTTCGAGCGCGCCTACCACGCCTTCGTAGCCAAACAAAAACCTGAGTTTAAGGGGGACTGATGAGCGACAAACGTTTTCTGGAGTGGCCCTTCTTTGAGGCCCAGCACCGCGAACTTTCCGAGCAGTTGGAAGCGTGGTGTCGCGCTGAGCTGCCCCGCGACCACAGCGATGTGGATGCGACCTGCATTCAACTGGTACGCGATTTAGGCAAGGCCGGGTTTCTGGAAGGCACGGCGGGCGAGCATATCGATGTGCGCAGCCTGTGTCTGATTCGCGAAACCCTGGCCCGCCATGATGGCCTGGCCGACTTTGCGTTTGCCATGCAGGGGCTGGGCACCGGCGCCATCAGCCTCTATGGCAGCGACGAGCAGAAGCAGTGGCTGGACAAAACCCGTCGTGGCGAAGCACTTTCGGCCTTTGCCCTGAGCGAGCCACGCTCCGGCTCCGATGTGGCGCAACTGGATACCACCGCCGAGCGCGATGGTGATAGCTACCGTTTGAATGGTGAAAAGACCTGGATCTCCAACGGCGGCATCGCCGATACCTATACGGTCTTCGCCCGTACCGGCGAAGGCCCCGGTGCCAAGGGGCTGTCGGTCTTTTTAGTGCCCGCCGACACGCCGGGACTGGAAATTCGTGAACGTCTGGAGTCGGTGGCACCTCACCCACTGGCGCGGCTGGGCTTCAACGACATGGTGCTGCCTGCCAGCGCGCTGATCGGCAAGCCAGGGCAAGGCTTCAGGATTGCCATGTCGGTGCTGGACGTTTTCCGCTCCACCGTCGGCGCGGCAGCCCTGGGCTTCGCCCGCCGGGCGCTGGAGGAGTCGCTCTCCCGCAGCCGATCTCGCGAACTGTTTGGCGCCACGCTATCCGACCTACAAATGGTGCAGGGCCACCTCGCGGATATGGCGCTCAATGTGGATGCCGCCGCCCTGCTGGTTTATCGCGCTGCCTGGACAAAAGATCAAGGCGCTGAGCGGGTGACCCGTGAAGCGGCAATGGCCAAGCTGTTTGCCACTGATCAGGCCCAGCAGGTCATTGACCAGGCGGTACAGCTTCACGGCGGCGATGGCGTTCGCAAGGGCCATATTATCGAAAGTCTCTACCGGGAAATCCGCGCGCTGCGTATTTATGAAGGTGCTTCGGACGTCCAGAAAGTCGTCATTGCCCGCAGCATGCTCGCGGAAGAGTAAGCAGCACTAAGCCGTAAAGACCTAAAAACAACAAAACACAACGCCAGACACCGTATCCCTGCCCGCGCTTCATTTGAGGCGTAGGCAGGAATAAACAACGACACCAAATACGGAGGTTGGTCATGAAGATCCAGTCGGCTCATGCTGATACTTTTGCGCGGGATAACCTGCCACCCATCGATTGTCAGCCTGAGTTTCTGCTCGCAGGCTACGATTATCCTCAACGGCTGAACGCAGGCGTTGAGCTTTGCGATCGGCTGCTCGACCAGGGTCACGGTGAACGGATTGCCCTAGCAGGCAATGGCCGTCGTCGTACTTACCGTGAGCTCACCGAGTGGACCAACCGCCTTGCCCATGTGTTGGTCGACGACTTGGGCGTGATTCCCGGTCAACGGGTGCTGATCCGCTCCGCCAATAACCCGGCCATGGTGGCCTGCTGGCTGGCCGCCACCAAGGCGGGCGCCGTGGTAGTCAACACCATGCCAATGCTGCGCACCAACGAGCTGTGCCAGGTAATCGATAAAGCGGAAATCACCCTCGCCCTGTGCGATACCCGCCTACTCGATGAACTGGTTGAGTGCCAACAGCACAGCCCGGTACTCAAACGTGTGGTTGGCTTTGATGGCACGGCTAACCATGACGCAGAGCTTGACCGGCTGGCGCTCGGCAAGTCCGCCACCTTTGATGCCGTGGATACCGCCGCCGACGATGTGGCGCTGCTGGGCTTTACATCGGGCACTACCGGCTCGCCCAAGGCCACCATGCACTTTCACCGCGATCTGCTAGTGATTGCCGATGGCTATGCCAAGGAAGTCCTGCGGGTAACGCCGGAGGACGTCTTCGTTGGCTCGCCCCCGCTGGCCTTCACCTTTGGCCTGGGCGGGCTGGCCATCTTCCCGCTGCGCTTCGGCGCCACCGCCGTGCTGCTCGAACACGCCTCCCCCCCCAACATGATGGACATCATCCGCGAGTATCAGGCCACGGTGGTATTCACCGCGCCAACCGCCTACCGGGCAATGCTCTCTGCGCCCACACGCCACGAGGATTTGAGCAGCCTGCGCGTTGCCGTTTCCGCTGGCGAAACCCTGCCAGCACCGATTTATCACGACTGGATCAAGCAAACTGGCACGCCGATTCTCGATGGCATCGGCGCCACGGAAATGCTGCATATCTTTATCACCAATCGCCTGGACGACCACCGCCCTCACTGTACCGGCAAGCCGGTAACGGGTTACCAGGCGCGCATCGTTGATGCCGACATGCAGGATGTCCCACCCGGCACAGTCGGCAAGCTGGCTGTACGCGGCCCCACCGGTTGCCGCTATTTGGCCGACAAGCGCCAGCGAAACTATGTAAAAGAAGGCTGGAACATCACTGGCGATGCGTTTTACCAGGATGAGGAGGGCTACTTCCACTTCGCCGCTCGCAACGACGATATGATTGTCTCGGCGGGCTACAACATCGCAGGCCCCGAGGTGGAAGCAGCGCTGCTGGCCCACCCCGCCGTTAAAGAGTGTGCGGTGATCGGCGCCCCTAGCCAGGAGCGTGGCCAAATTGTCGAGGCTTTTGTTGTTCTAAACGATGGTTTTCAGCAAGATGAAGAGTGTCAGCACATGTTGCAGGACTTCGTGAAGCAGACCATCGCGCCGTATAAGTACCCTCGCTCGCTACGCTTTATCGAGGCACTACCTAAAACATCCACGGGTAAGGTTCAGCGTTTTCGGCTGAGCCAAGAACACTACCCGAGCGCTGGCTCTCCTGGCATCAATATGAATAGCACCGATATCAATAGCACCGACACTAACGTATGACCCTCTAAGCAAAAAACGATTAAATAAAATGAGGAAGGAACAATGAAAATGATATCCCGCTTTGGCCTTGGCTTACTGCTCTCTTCAAGCGTGCTGAGCGCGCACGCTGAAGACGTCAAGATCGGCATGATCACCACGCTTTCAGGCGGCGGTTCGCACCTGGGCGTGGACGTTCGCGACGGCTTTATGCTGGCGCTTGAGCAGTCAGGCCGCGACGATGTGGAAGTGCTGATCCAGGATGACGCTAGACGCCCTGATTTGGCGCGCAGCTTGTCCAATGAGTTTATGCAGCGTGATGAGGTCGATATCCTGACCGGTATCATCTGGTCCAACCTGGCAATGGCCGTCGTTCCCTCAGTGGTACGTCAGGGCACCTTCTATCTCTCGCCCAATGCTGGCCCTTCCGACTTGGCTGGCCGCATGTGTCACGAAAACTACTTCAACGTGGCGTATCAGAACGACAACCTGCATGGCGCCATGGGTGCCTACATGCGCGAACAGGGTTATGAGCGCCCGATCATCATGGCGCCCAACTACCCGGCGGGTACCGATGCACTGGCGGGCTTCAAGCACCTTTATGAGGGTGAGGTCGTCGGCGAGCTTTACACCCAGATGGGTCAGACCGACTACGCGGCCGAAATCGCCCAGATTCGCGATAGCGATGCCGACAGCTTATTCTTCTTCCTGCCCGGCGGCATGGGCATCTCGTTCATGAAGCAGTGGGAAAGTTCCGGTGTTGACATGCCGATCTTTGGCGCGGCGTTCTCTTTTGACGAAATTCTTATCAAGGCCGTTGGCAGTGCTGCGATTGGTGCCCGCAATACATCACTATGGGCCTACGATCTGGAAAACGAAGCCAACGACCGCTTCGTCGAGGGCTTCCAAGCCGCCTATGACCGCATGCCGACGCTTTACGCGGCACAAGGTTACGACACTGCCAATCTGATTCTCAGCGCGCTTGAAACTGCCCACCCCGATGATAAAGACGCCTTCCGCGAAGCACTGCGGGCCGCCGACTTTGACAGCGTGCGCGGAGAGTTCCGCTTTGGCCCGAACCAACACCCCATCCAGGATATTTACGTGCGTGAAGTCGTGGAAGGTGACGATGGCGAGCCCACCAACCGTCTGATCGGCGTGGCGATCGAAGATATTCAGGACGTCTATTTTGAGCAGTGCGAAATGTAAGCTCGCCTCGGCTGGGTGCGTGCACCCAGCCACTTCTCTTCACCTTCGTTAAGGTTAACTAACGTGTCCGTTACCCTGCTAATCGAGCAATTGCTTAACGGCGTTCAGCTAGGCACGATGCTGTTTTTGATGGCCAGCGGCCTTACCCTGGTGTTTGGGGTGATGGGGTTGATCAATCTTGCCCACGGCTCTTTTTATATGGTGGGCGCCTATGCCACGGCAGCGGTCAGCGCCTCGACGGGCTCTTTCCTGATCGGCCTGGCGGCGGGTATGACCGCCGCGGCACTGGTCGGCGCCCTGGTCGAGCTGCTGGTCATACGGCGCCTTTATCACCGCCCGCACCTCGACCAGGTATTGGCGACCTTTGCACTGATACTGATCTTTTCAGAAGGCACACGCTGGCTCTTCGGTTCGTCGCCGCTATGGCTGAGCCCACCCTCGTGGCTTACTGGGTTTGTCACTCTGCCCGGGGAGACCCGCTACCCCATCTATCGGCTCATGCTGATTGGCGTGGGGGTCGCTATTGCGATTGGCCTTTACCTGCTGATTTCCCGCACGCGGCTGGGCATGCGCATTCGGGCGGGCGAAAGCGACCGCGAAATGATTGGCGCGCTGGGAGTCAACATTGCCAAGCTGTATACCGTGGTGTTTGCGCTGGGGGCTGCGCTAGCGGGCCTGGCCGGTGCGCTGGTGGGGGCATTGCAATCCGTGCAGGTCGGCATGGGTGAGCCGGTGCTGATCCTGGCCTTCGTGGTCATCGTGATCGGCGGTATCGGTTCGATCAAGGGCGCGCTATTCGGTGCGCTGCTGGTGGGGGTTGTCGATACGTTGGGGCGCGTCTACCTGCCGCTTTTTTTTCAAACATTCATGCCGCCTTCCGAGGCCACCGGGATCGGTTCTTCACTGGCTGCGATGCTGATTTATATCCTCATGGCCGTCATCCTCGCGTTCAAGCCCAAGGGACTGTTTGCTGCCAATGACTAATACCACTTCCCTTTCCAAGAACGCTGCGCCAGCCACCCACGCGGAGAGCCACTTCGACCGCAAGGGGTTGGTGCAAATGATCCTGCTCGGCCTGCTGCTATTACTGCCTGTGGCGGCCTATTTTTTGGGTCACACCTATTACGTCAATCTGGCCTCGCGGGTCACCATCATTGCCATGGCGGCCGTCGGGCTCAACCTGGCGATTGGCTATGGCGGCATGGTGAGCTTCGGTCATGCGGCCTACTTTGGCCTAGGTGGCTATGTAGCGGGCATCAGCGCCTATCATGCCTTCGACATGACGCCCTTCATGAGCTGGCCTTTCAGCGTGCCGGGCAGCGATAGCCTGCTGATGGTGTGGCTGGTGGCCGTCGTGCTGTGCGCCCTGCTGGCACTGGCGATCGGCGCCATTTCGCTGCGCACCACCGGGGTCTACTTCATTATGATCACCCTCGCCTTTGCGCAGATGATCTATTACTTTGCCAACTCCTGGCCCACCTACGGCGGTCAGGATGGGCTGCCTATTTATATCCGCAACACCCTGCCCCAGGTCGGTAACAACTTGTTCGACAGCAGTGATGCATTGACCTATTTCCTCATCTGCTTCACCGGGCTGGTACTGGCCATGGCGATCACCTCGCGGCTGATGAAATCCCGCTTTGGTGCTGCGCTGACCATGGCACGGCTGAATGACGTGCGACTGGCCACTGCCGGGATCAGCTCTTATCCCATTCGTCTGGTGGCGTTCGTTATCTCTGCGGCGATCACCGGGCTTGCCGGGGCGCTCTACGCGGATCTGAACGGTTTCGTCAGCCCCTCGATGCTCAGTTGGCACTTCTCCGGCGAGCTGATGGTCATCGTCATCCTGGGGGGTGTGGGACGCCTTTATGGCCCGCTGGCCGGGGCGGTACTGTTTGTGATGATGGAAACCTTCCTGGGTGGCATTACCGAGTACTGGCAGCTCTTTTTGGGGCTGGTGCTGCTGGGCGTGGTGCTGTTTGCCAAGCACGGTGTGATGGGTTGGCTGGCTGGGAGTGAGCGCAATGAGTGAGGCTGTCCTTTCACTGCAAAAGCTGCATAAGCGCTTTGGAGCACTGCAGGCGACCAACGATGTGTCGCTGGATCTTAGGCAGGGGGAAATCCATGCCCTAATTGGCCCCAACGGCGCGGGTAAGTCCACGCTAATCGGGCAGATTGCTGGCAGCCTGCGCCCCGACGAGGGTCGCGTTTATCTGGCTAATATCGACATTACCACTATGAGCATTGCCGAGCGCGCACGCCTTGGGCTGGGAAGGAGCTTTCAGGTGTCTTCGCTGGCTGAACCGCTATCGGTGATGCGCAATGTGATGATGGGCGTTCAAGCGCTGCAGAGTCATAGTTTTCGCTTCTGGAAGCCCGTCGCCCGCGACCGTCACCTGCTCGACCCCGCCTATGCAGCGCTGGAACGCATGCAGCTTAGCCACCGCGCCTGGACGCCGGTGTTCGAGCTTTCCCACGGTGAGCGTCGCCAAGTGGAGGTCGCCTGCGCGCTGGCTCTCAAGCCTCGCGCCCTGCTGCTGGATGAACCCATGGCAGGCTTGGGGCCGGAAGGATCGGCAAAGCTGACCGAGCTGCTCGAGGCACTGAAGCTGGAAGTGCCCATTCTGTTGATCGAGCACGACATGGAAGCGGTCTTTCGCCTTGCTGACCGTATCTCGGTGCTGGTCTCCGGCAGCGTGATCGCCCATGGCGATAGCCACGCGATCAAGGAGGACCCGCGCGTCCGGGAAGCTTACCTGGGAGATTCTGATGCTTAAGGTTGCTGATATTGAGACGTTCTATGGGCCTTCTCAGGCGCTGTTTGGCGTGACGCTCGAGGTCGCGGCCGGTGAAATGGTCGCTTTGATGGGCCGTAACGGCATGGGTAAGACCACCACCATCCGCTCGATCTTTGGGCTGACCCCGGCCAGCCGCGGCACGATTGAGTTCGAGTCGCAGAACATACGCCGCTTGCCCGCTTACCGCATCGCCAAGGCGGGCCTGGGCCTAGTGCCGGAGGGGCGCCGCTGCTTTCCCAACTTGTCGGTACGCGAAAACCTGCTGGTCACGGCCCGTCCGGGCGAGTGGACACTGGCGAAAGTGGAGGCGCTGTTTCCACGCCTGGAGGAGCGCCGCGCGCAAATGGCCAAAACGCTTTCTGGCGGCGAACAGCAGATGCTGGCTATTGGCCGGGCGTTGATGACCAACCCACGCCTGCTGGTGCTGGACGAGGCCACCGAAGGGTTGGCGCCGGTGATTCGTCAGGAGATCTGGCGGGCGATTCGGCTGCTCAAGGAGCAAGGGCAGGCTACCCTGCTAGTCGATAAGTCGCTGAGTGAAATCCTGCCCATCGCTGACCGCTGCACCATCCTGGAAAAAGGCTGCACGGTGTGGGACGGCAAACCCGCTGCGCTGGACAGCACGGTACGTGATCGTTATCTGGGCGTGTAATGTGAAATAAAGTTGAGAAGAAAGCCGAGAATAGAACAGGAAGATAGCAATGGCGTTTACCACCCAGCGAAAAATTCGCTTTCAACACTGTGATCCGGCGGGGATCGTTTTTTATCCCCGCTATTTTGAGCTGATCAATTCAGTGGTCGAGGACTGGTTTGAGGAGGTCTTGCAGCACGACTTTAATCAGCTGCATGTAGAGAGCGGCACCGGCGTACCCACGGCCGCGATCGACACTCAGTTTCACGCCCCTAGCCGGTTAGGGGAGCGGCTAACGTTCGAGTTGTTGGTGCAGGCGTTGGGGCATAGCAGCCTGACCCTGCAGATCACCGCTTATTGCGGTGAACAGAAACGCTTAACGAGTTGTTCCACCCTGGTTTTTATGGATTTAAATAGCGGTAAGTCGATGCCATGGACCGAGGCAATACGCCAGCGCATTACCGTCGATAACCAATAAGGATAGCCATCATGAGTGACGCCACCTTTCATCAGCTTCTGCACCCTTCTCATTGGAAGCCTGCCATCGGCTATGCCAATGGTGTGCTGGCTTCCGGCCAGACGGTTTTCGTGGGCGGTCAGATTGGCTGGAATGCCGAGCAGGTGTTCGAAAGCGATGACTTTGTCGTGCAGGTAAACCAGGCGCTGCAGAATATCGTGGCGATCTTGAAAGAGGCGGATGCAGGCCCGGAGCATATCGTGCGGTTAACCTGGTATGTGACAGATAAGAAGGAGTATCTGGCCCGGCTCAAGGAGGTGGGCGCCGCCTATCGCGAGGTGCTGGGCAAGCATTTTCCGGCCATGACGATGGTGCAGGTGGCTGGGCTTGTGGAAGATGAGGCCAAGGTGGAAATCGAAGCGACCGCGGTGATCCCAGCTAAATAACCGTTATAACAGCGCCTCTAGCGAGGCGCTGTTACTAACCGTGAAACGCTTTAATCCATTCAACAAAGCAACCATCGTTTAGATAGTGCTCAAGAACCGAAAAGTGATCTACGTCGGGAAGTAGCTGCTGAGTCACTGTTTGGCCTTGCTGGCTCAAATGCTCAGCGTAGCTACTCATCTGCCTTTCAAACTCTTCTGACTCCTGGCCACCTGCCACCAGCTTTATAGGCGCAGACACACGGCACGGTAGCCATAACGGGCTGAACTCCTGCACATCGCGCCCGCTAAGCTGAAGCTTGGGCTGCAGCCACGACCACGGGAAGGGTCGCAGGTCGTATAAGCCACTGATACAGAGCGCGCTGCGAATCAGCTGGTTGGGCAAGCCAAACGTGCCCTCCCAATCCGTCGCCATCAGCATGGCGCATAGATGCCCACCCGCCGAATGACCCGAAATACTCAACTGCTCAGGATCGACGCCTAATTCAGCCGCATGCTTGTAAACGTAGGCAATTGCTGCCTGACTTTGGCGCACAACCTCACTGAAACGCACCTCTGGGCAGAGCGCGTAATTAACCACCGCGACAGTGATACCGGCGTTGACCAGATCATCGACGATAAAGCTGAATTCACGATGACTCAGTGAGCGCCAGTAGCCGCCGTGGAAGAACACATGCACCGGGGCTTTTGGATGCTCGTCATGAGATGCATCGGCATCAGGTGCATCGGCATGAAAGATATCCATGCGCTCAGCAAGCGTTGGGCCATAAGGCAGATCGAGACTTACTTTGTGACTGGCGAAGAGGCGGTTACGAGATGCTTCGCTACGCTCACGCCAATCTTTTACCAACACCGCTGGGTCTCGACCGCGCATCGGGTCGTAGGCACGGTCGATCTCTTCTTGCGTTGTGAAGTGCCGATAAAGCATGCCGATCTCCTCGTAGCTACCTGACGGTTAACCCCGGCTTTTAAAAAACAGCATTCGTAACGGGGCGATGGCCAGAATGGCAAAACCGACCAGCGTCCAGGCGGGTAACGAGAGGCCCAGCAGGGAGAAATCGATATTGGCGCACTCCCCTGAACCGGTCAGCACCATGGATACCACGTCCTGCATGGGCAGGATTTCCATCATGTAATCAAGCCCAGGGCCGCAGGAAGGCACCTCGTCGGCTGGCAAGCCTTGTAGCCAAACGTGACGCCCGGCAATAAAGGCGCCGGTGCCGACGGCAATAAGCGCTAGCAGCCCGTAAATCACCTTACCCACTCGCCCGGTCGGGCTGTGGATAGCAGCAATCGCAAACAAAATACCCGCAACGATCACTGCCACACGTTGAAAAATACACAGCGGGCATGGCTCAAAGCCACCGATGTGCTCCAGGCCAAGCGCTACCGCCATCATTAGCACGCAGAAGGCTAACCCGGCCAGAGCCACCGAGCGAAAGGAGTGCAGAATCATTGGCGGACCTCAGATGGCAGCGCCGATAGAGCGCGGGACTCGCGAGCTTTGGTGAAGTAGACCTGTAAAAACTCTTCAAAGGTCTCTTTGTCAGCGGCTTCAATATCGTGTTGCTGCTGGTGAGAGGTCTCAATCAGTTGAGCCAGTAGCGCTTCACGGCTGCGCTGCATGGGTTCCGCTTTTAACTGCTCCGCCTGTTCCTGGGCTAAGCTAAGCATTAAATCACTGAGCGATCCGCCATTCTCTTTTAACCGTTCAAGCACTTGCGCAGAAGGTGTTAGTGAAGGGTCTGCGAGGCGTGGCGCGAGACTTTCCAGCGCATCGGCGTGAGGGGCGCCCTCTTCGACGGCATCTAACAGGCGGGCAACTTCACCCATCTCGGCAAAAATTTGCTCGCCCCACTCCCGCACCGAGGTGGTTTCACCATGGTTATAGAGTTTAAGCTCAGGATCACGGCCGCGCTCGACGACCCAGCGACGGTTGTCGTCTAAGCGGTCACACTCTTCGTCAGAAATCCAGGGGCTGTCACTGAGCAGGCACCACATCAAGAAGGTGTCTACAAAGCGCATCTGAGTTTCGGTCACGCCGAGAGGATCGAAAGGATTTAGATCCAAACAGCGAACTTCGATGTATTCGACGCCGCGGGCTTCGAGAGCCTGGCTGGGGGTCTCGTTGTGTTTGGCGACTCGTTTAGGACGAATATCGCTGTAGTACTCGTTTTCGATCTGCAGAATATTGGCGTTCAACTGGCGCCACTCGCCATCGACATTAACGCCCATTTTCTCGTAGTCCGGCCAAGGAGACGAGATGGCATGACGCAGGGTGTTGACGTAATTGGAGAGCGAGTTGAAGCAGATTTTGAGCTGCGACTGCACCTTGTTCTGATAACCCAAGTCCGACATACGCAGGGTCGTCGCATACGGGGCGAAATAGGTGTCGTCACTGAGTGCCTGAAGCTTTTCAGGCACTTTCTTGTCGTCGGGTAAGAAGCTCTTATCGATGGCCGGTGAGGCACCAAACAGATAAAGCAGTAACCAGCTATGACGACGGAAGTGGCGAATCATGCCGAAATAGCGGGTGGAGCGGTAATCATTAAAGGGAATATTGGTGGCTTTTTCCATCTCACGCAGGGCGTGCCACATATCATCCGGCAGCGACACGTTGTAATGAACGCCCGCAATCGCCTGCATGATACGGCCATAGCGCATGTCCAACCCTTTACGGTAAACATGTTTCATGGTGCCGACATTGGAGTTGCCGTAATCGGCTATCGGTACGCTGCCATTCCCCGAAAGGCGCGACGGCATGCTGCCGGGCCAGATCCACTCATTGTTCAGGTGATGATAGGTAAACGTGTGCAGATCAGATAAAAAGCACAGTGCCTCACCCGGCTGTGAGTAAACCGGCGTGATGTACTCCAACAAAGATTCTGAATAGTCAGTGGTAATGTGCGGGTGAGTTAGTTTAGAGCCAAGCGCGTGCGGGTGCGGCGTTTGGGCAATGTGCCCATTGGCATCAACCCGCAACCCCTCTTTTTCAAGCCCGCGACGCAGGCGGCCTAACCGACCAAGGCTCGCACTAGGAATCAGGCGCTCGACTTGCGCGGTCAGCGCAGATGGCACAGTGAGTGGTTCAGGCAAGGTGAACACTCCTTGTCAGTAAAGCCCGCTGTAAGCGGGCCTTGATGTAGTCAGGTGGCATCGCCATCATCGCTGTCTCGAAAGTAGACCTTAGGATATGGCGGCAACGATCGTTTTTTCAAGACACGACACTTTTCAAAACATTAGCTTTCAAAGCGCGCATTTATTTGCCACCACGTGCTTTTAACAGCGCGGCGCCTAGCGCGCCCATTGGCGCCGCCGCTTCAGCAGGCTTTGCACTGCTGCGCTGACTGCGAATGGGCTTACGCGATGTGTTCCGCTGACCCATTTCAGCGCCACCCGTTTCAGACTCCGGCTGATCATCCAACCGCATTGAAAGCCCTACCCGCTTACGCGGTATATCCACACTCATGACCTTGACGGTAACAATGTCCCCGGCTTTCACCACGCTACGTGGGTCGTCGATAAAACGATCCGACAGTGCTGAGATATGCACCAAGCCGTCCTGATGAACCCCAATATCCACAAAGGCGCCGAAGTGCGTCACATTAGTCACCGTGCCTTCAAGCAACATCGAGAGTTTAAGATCGTTAAGCGTTTCGACCCCTTCACGAAACTCAGCGGCTTTAAATTCCGGGCGCGGGTCGCGGCCTGGTTTATCCAGCTCTTTCAAGATATCGCTCACCGTGGGCACACCAAAGCGCTCATCGGCGAAGTCGGCAGGCTTTAACGCTTTCAGTGCAGCGCTGTCGCCAATCAAGCCGCGCACTTCACGGCCACTCTGCTTAGCGATCCGCTCGACCAACGAATAGGCTTCAGGGTGAACGGCACTAGCATCCAGAGGGTTGTCGGCATTATGAATACGCAGGAAACCGGCGCACTGTTCAAAAGTTTTCGCGCCCAAGCGACTGACTTCAAGCAGCTCTTTCCGGCTCTTGAAAGCGCCTTTAACGTTCCGCTGGGCAACAATATTCTCGGCCAGCGCAGTGCTCAAACCCGCCACTCGCGAAAGCAGTGCACTGGAGGCAGTATTGAGGTCGACGCCCACAGCGTTAACACAGTCCTCAATCACCACTTCCAAACTGCGCGAGAGCTGTACCTGGGAAACATCGTGCTGGTACTGTCCCACCCCGATCGACTTGGGCTCGATTTTCACCAACTCGGCGAGAGGATCTTGGAGGCGACGACCAATCGAGACGGCGCCACGCACGGTGACATCCAGATCGGGCATTTCTCGGGAAGCATACTCAGAAGCCGAATAGACCGAAGCACCCGCCTCAGAGACCATCACTTTGCTGAGGCGCTGCGCCGGGGCCAAAGCTTTCAGCAACTCGCCCGCCAGCTTATCGGTTTCACGGCTGGCGGTACCGTTGCCTACGGCAATCAGCTCAACGCCGTGCTGCTTGACCAGCTTAGCCAGCACGCTTAAGGCTTCACTCCACTGGTTTTGTGGTGCGTGGGGATAGATGGTGGTGTGATCGACAAACTGGCCGGTGGCATCAATCACCGCGACTTTACAGCCGGTGCGCTGGCCGGGATCGATGGCCAGTGTCACTTTTTGCCCCGCCGGCGCGGCCAGCAGCAAGTCTTTAAGATTGGCGGCGAAGACTTCGATCGCTGTGAGTTCTGCTTGCTCGCGCAAGCGACCGAGCAACTCGGTTTCAAGTGCCGTGTAGAGCTTCACGCGCCAGGTCCAGCGGACCACTTCAGAGAGCCACTTATCCGCCGCGCGGCCCTGGTCGCTGATGCCAAACTGCTTGGCAATCGTCACCTGAGCGGGGTGCACCGGAGCTTCCTCTTCACCGGGCAGGCGGATTGATAGGCTCAACACACCTTCGTTTCGCGCCCGGAACATCGCCAGAGCGCGGTGAGAAGGCGCCTTGGCGAGTTTTTCATCGTGCTCGAAGTAGTCGGAGAACTTGGCGCCCTCCTGCTGCTTGCCTTCCAACACGCGGGCGCTTAATTCGCCCTCCTGCCAGAGGCGTTCACGCAGTTGGCCAATCAGCTCGGGGTCTTCGGCAAAGCGCTCCATCAATATCTGCTTGGCGCCATCCAAAGCCGCTTTCGCATCTTCGATGGCGGGAATATCGCCCTCTGCTGGGCGCAGATACTTTTCCGCTTCGCTTTCTGGATTAAGCGTTGGATCGGCGAGCAACGCATCGGCCAGCGGCTCTAACCCCGCCTCACGTGCAATCTGCGCCTTGGTACGACGCTTCTTCTTGAAGGGCAGGTATAAATCTTCCAGCCGCTGCTTGGTCTCAGCGGCCTCAATACTCGCTTTCAGCGGGGCATCGAGCTTGCCTTGTTCATCGATGGCAGCGAGAACGGCGGCGCGGCGCTCTTCCAACTCGCGCAGGTAGCGCAGGCGCTCATCCAGTTGGCGCAGTTGGATATCGTCCAGCGCGCCGGTGACTTCTTTACGGTAACGGGCAATAAACGGCACGGTGGCACCGCCATCCAGCAGCTCCACCGTGGCGGCGACTTGTTCGGGCCTTACGCTTAGCTCGGTGGCCAGGCGGGAAATAATACGCTGATTGACATCCATAAATTGCAACTAACTCATGCAGCATTTTTTAGTGTCCACAAGGTATCACAAACCCACCACGGCTGGCATGACTTGCGACATTATCGGCGCCAGCCGCGGTCATCCCAAAATGGGCGTTGAGCTTCACGCTGAACGTCATCGCGGCTAATGCCAATATCTTTCAGCATGTCGTCGCTTAAAGTGCGCAACGCATAGCGCTCGCGACGCAGTTGCCGCCAGCGATAGAACCTTTCCTGCCAAGTTACTTTGCTTACACACTGCTCCGCCTGCTGGCGCTGGGCGTTTTGATGACTTGCGACTGAACACTCCATTTCAAGCTCCTTATAGCCGCTTACAACGGCATAGCAAATAAGCGTTGAAGGAAGTATCGAGCAGCGTCTAAAATCAATCCAACGAATACTTCTTATGTATAACATCAACAAGATTGATACCCATGGCGATGCTACCTACGATAGATCACGAGCTTTTGCGCACCTTTGTAGCGATTGTGGACCAAGGTGGTTTCACCCGTGCAGCACAGACGGTTAACCGCACTCAATCGGCCGTCAGCATGCAGATGAAACGCCTGGAAGAGGACGTGATCGAGCGCCCTCTTTTCGTGCGCCAGAACCGCCAACTACTGTTAACCAGCGAGGGCCATACGCTACTTGGTTACGCGCGCAAGATTTTATCGCTCCAGGGAGAGGCGCTAACGCTTCTACGCCAGCCCGATATGGTGGGACGTGTTCGATTGGGTGTACCGGATGATTATGTCATGCGCTTTCTACCCGGCATTCTGAAGACCTTTTCCCAAGCTTGGCCGTTGGTGGATGTCGATGTGCACTGCGCGCCCTCCTCAGTGCTCTCCCAACAGCCGCAAGAGAGCTTGGATCTGATCATAATGACCCGAGAAATAGGCGATGAAATCGGTATTATTTTAAGGCGTGAGACGATGGTATGGGTCTCCGCCGAGAGCCACTGCACCCATTTACAAACACCGGTGCCGCTTGCCATGTTCGAGGCACCCTGCTTTTGTCGCCGCCATGCTTGCAATGCATTAGACCGAGCAGGCCGAACCTATCGAGTTGCTTACAGCAGCCCCAGTTTAGCTACCTTGCAAGCCGTTGTTGGCGCAGGTTTGGCTGTGTCTGCGTGGATGCGCAGCCTGGTCACTACCGATATGCAAATATTGGGTGAAAAAGAGGGGTTTCCTGCCCTACCGGAGGCATCTATTGTTCTAGTGCGCACCTCATCCACCCAGTCGCCCATTATCGATAGCCTGGCCGAACATATTGTTGAAGGGTTTAGATTGTGACTTTTCCTCCCCTTGATGGAGCTCTTATTCATAAGGAGATCAAGCACCTGTTCGGTACCCATGGGCGTCATGACTTGCTGACAACAGTTGGCGTGGCTCATCCACTCGGGCTGCCGCCAAGGCATTATGGTTGGGCGTGAAGCCCAAACCAGGTTTTCCAGAAAGCCGCATAATTCCCTCTACTGGATCTGGTGTATCAGTAAAGAAGTGCTTACCTACTTGCCAAATGCCATAGTGAAACTCCACTGCCCCACCATTCATCACCCCACATAATAAATGCATGTTGAAGATTGGCCAGCCTCCACCATTGGACATTGGCATGTTGAATGCCTGCGCCAAATGCGCCACTTTAAGCGATTCGGTGAAACCACCATTGTAGATCACATTGGGCTGGATGATATCAACTGCACGACTGGCAATCAGGTCCCGATAGCGAAAACGATTGCCTTCCATCTGCCCTACTGCAATTGGCACTCTTACGTTAGCACGTAGATCTTGGAGAGCCTCCACATCATTGATATATAAAGGCTCTTCGAACCAAAGCAAATTACAGCATTCAACCGCCATTGCCAGGTAGCGAGCTTCCACGGGATCAAAGCGGCAATTGGCATCAATAATCAGTCCGATATCCTTACCAATCGCTTCACGAACGCACTGAACTCTGCGAGCATCATCCTGCCAAGTACGATGAGGATTACCTCCCACCACCATCTTAAGGATACGGTGCCCATCTTCAACAAAACGATTAGCTTGGGCCACCAACTGATCATCATCTAGCGATGGATAACCAAAAGTGGCATAAGTCGGCGCCCAATCTCGGTAACCGCCTAACAATTCATGAATTGATTGGTCAGTGCGCTTGCCCGCTAGGTCCCATAAGGCAATATCAATAGCTGACAACGCATTGGATATCACTCCGGTATAACCACGTGTATTTAGGTGATGCCAGATATGGCTATGGATTGCTTCACGGTGCAGCGCATTTTTACCGACGAGTGCAGGAGCCAAGTGATGTTCGATACAGCTTTTCACTGCCCAGGGCAGCATGGCGCCTGTTAAGCCAAATCCAGTTTGACCTTCAACGGTAGAGACTTCCACATAAACGAAAATACGCCGCTCTACTGACTCAACCACTCCCGGCACCTGCACATCATGATAGTGCACGGTTGCATTGATACCGGTAATAATCATGAGCTAACCCCTTCGCCAATAGACACAGTGTTGACCATAGGCTGTTTCAAGCCATTGATTATTGGCTGATAAAGGCAGGACTCGTCTAGCTGAGAAAGGCTAGTAAGCCCTAGTAGGGCCATATCCCGTTCGATTTCACATTGTAAAAGTTCCGCGACATGCTCTACACCGGCTTGACCTGCGCATGCAGCCGCGTAGTTGAAGGGACGACCCACGAAAACAAAATCGGCTCCCAGCGCCAACGCCTTGATGACATCAGTACCGCGACGAAAACCACTGTCTATCATAATTGGAATATCGTGGATGCGACGCTTGATCTCTGGCAATACCTGCAAAGGAGAAATAGTCGAATCCAACTGACGGCCGCCATGATTTGAGAGAATGATACCGTCAACGCCTGCGTGATGGGCACGTACTGCATCGTTAGGATTAAGGATGCCTTTCACAATCAAAATATCGGGCCACAGCCGACGCACGAGATCGAGATAACTCCAGTCAAAATGTCGACGACCCGAGAAGTCCCGCGCAGCTTGACGGGAGATGACTGGCGCGCCCCGCTCGGCATGGTTATTCTCGAAGTGCGGCATGCCATGTTTCCAGAGCGTGCGCAGAAAGGTATTACACAGCCAGCCTGGTCGTATCAAACCATCAAATGCCAAGCGAAGGGATGGCTCAAGAGGGGATGAAAAACCAGAACGGCGAAAATTATCGGGGTTGGGCGGCACCGGATAATCAAGCGTTACTACAAGCTTCTTGAAACCCGCCCGCTTGATTCGCTCAATTAAGGCTTCAATACCCTCCGGTGTCCCCGGTAGGTAAGCCTGGAACCAGTCAGCACCTTCTACCTTTGCGACTTCCTCCATAGGCACCAGCGATGACCCACTCATAATCATCGGTAGATTGCGCATGGCTGCTGCGCGGGCGAGCACCAAGTCGCCCTGATAAGCAGATAACGCACTGATACCCATAGGGGCGATACCAAAAGGGGCTGCATAGCGTTTACCATACAATTCCGTTTGAAGATCAATCTGCGAAACGTTAACGAACGCTTTTGGTAAAAAGCAGTATTCATCAAACGCCGTCAAGTTGGCCCGCTGTGTTCGTCCATCTTCCGCAACATGATCGATATAACCGAAAATTGGCCTTGGCAACTTGCGTCGAGCCAGTCGCTCGACATCATGCAGGTTATGGATTTTTGAAAGAGTTCTTCGGGTCAGAAAGCTCACTCCGCGGCTCCCCTTCCTGATGTTCCCATAGCGAAGTCCTCAGCGGCCAACGCTTTTTGAAGAGCGTCTTCTGCGGCATCGTTTAGGGAGACAAGCGGTGGACGGACAATGCGCCAGCCATCATATCTCGTCGCTTGTGCCTTTGCCGATTTCATAGCAGGTATCATAGAAAAGCCTTCAAACGCACTACGTATGCGATTAAGGGCTTGCTGTTGATCATCAGCATCGCTGTTCTGCCAAGTGAAACCTAGTTCGGCAATCGCCTGGGGGTTCACATTGGCGGTGGCGCTGATACAGCCTGCACCACCGACGCGTAAAGTATCTAATAGGAAACGCTCGCTACCCGCGTACACCTCGAACCCTTCTGATGAAAAGCGTTCGATCAAGGCCTGAGTGAATGCCCAATCTCCCCCACTATCTTTAATGCCAACGAACACATTTGGATAGTGGTGGCGTAGACGCTCAATTAACTCGATTGAGAGGGGCACTTGGGCAACAGGGGGGATATGATAAAGATAGATACGCAGGCGACTATCGTTGACGCGCTCTACAATTTGAGAAAAATAATTGTAGAGACCTTCGTCCGAGACGCCTTTGTAGTAGAAGGGCGGTAACATGAGCACCCCAGCACACCCTGCTTCCACAGCGGTTTGCGTGAGTGACACAGTATCCTCCAGATTACAGCTACCCGTGCCGGGCATAAGATCGAGCCCTTGAATACCAGAGTCAATCAATAGCCCGATCAAGCGCTGCTTCTCAGCTAATGGCAAAGAGTTAGCTTCTGAATTGGTGCCAAAGATGGCTAACCCAACATTGTTATCTAGCAACCACTGACAGTGCTGCACAAAGCGCTGATCGTCAGTGGAAAGATCTGACAGGAAAGGGGTCATCACGGGTGACCAAACATTTTTTTTGTCTACGTTGTTATTCATATTATCAAGCTGCCTATTCAGTTACTGAAAATCAAAAGTGTTAAATTATTATTTAATTTCCTTATCCTCTTCTAATGACTCTTTACTTAGCCATCGGACCAGACCTTTTTTCACATGATCAAATCCAGCCTTATAGGCGGCTTCCGCATTACCATTCTCTATAGCGGAAACAATCTCATCGTGTTCCCTATTCGACTGAGCCATAGCTGACTGGCTTTTAAGTGTAAATTTTCTTACCAGGTGTGAATCCTTTACTAGATCATCGTAAACATCAGCGGCTCGCTTGTGGCTAGCGACATGCAAAATATATTCATGAAACTCTAAGTTCATCTGGTAATAGTCTTGAGCACGCTCTTCTCTGATTGCCAGTTCCATATCGGACACTAGTTTACGCAGCTTAACTTTTTGCTTATCGCTTCCCCGCTCAGCTGCAAGTTGGCACACAAAACCAGTAATATAGGCTCGAACATCGCTGTTTTCGATATACTCCTCTTTGGAAACCTGCTTAACGAACACACCTCGATTAGGAATGCTGGTTAATAAACCTGCCCTTTCTAACCCTCGTCTCGCTTCGCGAACTATTCCACGGCTTACTTTCAGGTCTTCAGCAAGACGTAATTCATTAACACGATCGCCTGGTTTCAAATAACCAGTAATAATGAGTCGTTCCAACTCTTGCGCCACAATAGTCGTCAGAGATGTTAACTTCCTTTCAGATATAAGACTGGCTGAACGGCTTACAGGATCCATAGCAATATCTCTGATTACGTGAATAATTTTAAATTAGAGCAATACTAATTTTTCAAAGGCTACCCAGAGCAAACGAAGCGACAATAAGGTCAATAGCAGTTTCATAATTAAATCAAACCTACTATTTGTAAGCTTCTTTAAAAATTTCAACCCTACCCAGGTACCCACAAACCCTACAGCGATCATAGCAAACATCAGTGCCAGCCAGTCGACGAAGACAAAACCAGCAAAACCAAAAATGAACGCTTTGGTGAGATGTTGCAACGACATAATAGCGGAGTGCGTCGCTACTCTTACCATACGCTCTGGAGATATGTGCTTTAGATAGGCAGCCACAATCGACCCCGCAGCCCCCACAAAACTAGAAAGAAAAGTAGTAAGTGCCCCCATCACCATGCTACCTACCATCCCTACCGAACGAGCAGGCAACGATGGGCCCCAACACATGTAAACCATAAAACTAGCAATCAGCAGTTCCAGCATACCTTGTGGTAGTTGCACAAGTAACCATGCTGCCATTAAAGCGCCTATTAGAATACCTGGAACTGTAGCGATTAAGCGCTTATAGTCCACATCGTGCCAGATAAACATAAAGCGGCTGCTATTGGCACCTAGCTGTACCATGCCGTGTACTGGAATGACGGCAGCTGGGGGCATGATCTGCGCCATCGACATGATCAGCAGTGCACTCCCGCCAATTCCCATTGCGCTATTGATCCATGCAGTCACTAAGCTGAGAAGGATCAGCACAAGATTAGCCACTCCCGACAATGGAGATAGCATCTCCATCCATGCCATCAAGCTAGCCATTAGAGGGCATCATCCAAGTTGCCGATGCAATGGCGACAGCTTTGCCTTCTACGTTGAAAGCCTGGGATTGCATAAAGGCAAGCTGGCGTCCGCGCTTAACGAAACGCCCTTCGAAACGTAGAACCCCCTGATGTATAGGCCTAAGATATTGAACTTTCATTTCGATAGTACTTCCCCCTTTCCCTGCGACATGGTGAATGAGATGTCCCATAGAGATATCCATCGCTACTGCAATCACGCCACCATGAAGGCTGCCTTGAGGATTATAAAGGTGGGAAGCTACCGGCAAACCAACATGACAAACGTCGTCTTCATAACGAATATCAAGTTGTAACAGCTTCGCCAGGAAGAACTGACCAAACTCTGGCTGCTGAGTGGCGAGCGCATGTTCAAAAATCTCACGAGTTGCGATTTCATCAATCATGCGGACTTCTCCTTGAGTTTTTCGCGACGACGTTGAGACTTAAGGAAGACGCCTCCTAAAGTAACGGCAATAAAAAAGATCAATATGTAAAGCGATGCTTGACGCATGAAGAAGATATCGAAAGAGCCTCGGCTAATGATAAGCGTCTGACGCAGAGACTCTTCAGCCATTGGACCAAGTACCAATGCCAGAACAACGGCAGCCGGTGAAAAGCCGAAACGCTTCATAAAAAAGCCGACAACCCCAGCACCAAGCATGATAAAGGTTTCAATCATGCTGGCATTAACGCTGAAGGTACCCATCGTACAAACCACCAGTACCAGCGGAGCCAGAATGCGATAAGGAGCTTTGATGATATAGACGAAGAGAGGAATGGCGAAAATACTTAACATCAATAGAGCCATGTTACCCAGGTACATGCTACTGATCAGCCCCCAAGCAAACTCAGGGTTCTGCGCCATTAATAGTGGACCTGGACGAAGCCCCCACATTAAGAAAGCCGCAAGCAGAACGGCTGTTGAAGCAGAGCCAGGAATACCCAGGGTCAAAAGAGGCACCATGGCGCCAGAGGAGGCTGCATTATTAGCAGACTCAGGGGCAACGAGACCACGCATTTCCCCATTTCCAAACTTCTCCGGATTTTTTGAAATAGAGCGCTCAAACGAGTAGGCCATTAGTGAGGCAATGGTAGCGCCAGCGCCTGGAATAACGCCGATTACGAAGCCGAGAATCGAGTTACGCGGCATAGTGTATTTGCAGTCAGTAAAGTCTTTTCTTGTTGGCCAGAAGCGAGCTTCGCTTTTGTATTGAATGATCCCACCACTACCGCTTTTATGAGTGCCATTGTAAAAAGCGTAAAAAAGTTCGCCTATTCCAAAAAGCCCAATAGCGACAGGAATAAAGTGAACCCCGCCGATTAATTCGACCGAACCAAAAGTGAATCGTTGATGCCCTGTTTCCAAATCAACACCGACAGTACCCAACGCAAAGCCGATCAAGGCTGAAATCAAACCAAGCATCCAATTGCCGGACATCAGAGCGACCAAAGTCAACAAGCCCATGACACACAACAAAAAGAACTCAGGAGGACCAAAGCTGCGTGTCACAAGACTAAACATAGGCGCCAGCAATGTAATGAGAATGACGCCGATGGTACCGCCGACAAACGAAGCACAGGCCTGCATAACTAGTGCTGGTCCGGCCCTGCCTTGCTGAGCTAAAGGAAAGCCATCAAAAGTGGAAGCAACCGTCGTAGAGTCCCCCGGCGTATTAAGCAGAATCGCCGTTATAGTTCCACCATACATAGCACCATAATAGATAGCAGCCAGCATCATGACGGCAGAAATAGGATCCATACTAAACGTCAGTGGTAGCAAAATAGCGATACCTGCTGAGGGTCCAAAACCAGGGATAGCACCAATCATCATGCCGATTGAAGCCCCGATTAACAGGTAAAGCAGATTCATTGGCGTGATGGCAACAGAAAGTCCCATCAACAAGTTATCGAAGATTTCCATGTCCGCACTCTTATTGTTGTTGAAACTACCACCAAATGCCGTGAGGCAGTGATGCATTCAGTACTTGGCCAAACAAAACATGAATGACCAAAGGCACAGCCAAGGTAATAGCACCATTCGTCACTAGGTGTTTGGAGTTGAAGTAGAGCAACACCGCACCAACAAACAGAGGCGTAGCGACTAAATAACCCAAAAACATAAGCAGCACACCAAAAGCAACTGCTAAACAGATTAGTACAGCGGCATCCTGAATTTGCACACCTTGTTCAGTATCAAGCAACTTGCCAAGCTTGGCTTCCTTGATGATCACGACGATCAGTGACAAAACTAGCAAGCAACCAATGAACCGTGGAAAGAACCCTGGCCCCATACGGCCGCGGTTGGTAAAGAATGTCAGATCAAAAAAAGCCATGTAGGTATAGCCGATGGCCACTAGAAGCAGAAAAATGTAAAAAAATAACCTCATGACCCTTCTCCTATAAGTGAGCATTGGGCCGGTTGATGCAACAACCGGCCAGTTTCTTCACTTGTGGCGGTAACTAAACTAGATAGCACCGGTCTCAGTTAGAATGGTTCTGAAGTTTTTGATAGATGTCTCAAGAAAATCGGTAAAATCATCCCCTAGCAGTAAGTTCTCAGTAAGAAAGTTTGCCTTTACATACTCTCGCCACTCGGGTGTCTCTACAACTTCTTGAATAGTATCCATCCACCATTGACGCGCTTCATCAGAGACACCGGGAGGTAAGATTAACCCTCGTGGCATAGGCACAGCAGCATCTGCTACCCCTAGCTCTTCGAAGCTAGGCACACCTTCCAAGGATTCCGGCACTTGGTCTGCGCTAAAGGCTAAAGCGCGGAAATCTCCAGCTTCAATTAATCCGATTATAGAACCAGGAGTTGCCACCATCGCATCAATGGAGTTTGAAAGTAGTGCGGTAGTAAGCTCTCCCTGCTGGTTGAATGGTATATAATCGTACTCATAGTCAGCTTCTTCTGATAGCAGCTGTGCCACAATGAAGTCATTATTCACTGAACCGATACCACCGACGGCAAGAGGTGAACTCTGCGCAGATTCAACAAACTCTTCAAAGGATGTGATATCGCTTTCGGAATTAACGACCAAGACCTGATCATCAGCTGCCATTAACGCTACATGGGTAAAATCCAAAGTATCCCAAGGCGTATCTGCTTGCAGTGGCGTAGCAATAAAACTGCCGCTGGTTGTGGAAATGTGATGAGGATTTCCCTCCTGACCATAAAGATAGCCCCAGCCAACAGCACCACTTCCTCCCGGCCGATTGGTAGTTACTATGTCGCCTTCATAGAGATCGTATTTTTCTAAAATATCAACCAAGGTTCGTGATAAAACATCATTTCCACCTCCAGGGCCAAAGGCAATGGTTACGTTAAGCTGCTGAGTTGAATCATACTCCTCAGCCACAGCTGTACCAGAGGTAAAAAGAAAGCCCCCTGCAGTTAGCAAGGTAGCGGCAACCATACAATTATTTGTTATTTTTCTAGTCATCATTTTATTTCTCCTGCTTGTTGTTGGAGTTGTTAATAACCGATGTGTTTATAGTTTTTTTATTGTCAATAAAACACTAAGAAAAAATTAAATCCTTCACTTACCTTGAAAAACTGGCTTTCTTTTTTCTTTAAAAGCCTGCTGCCCTTCCTTGTAATCAGCACTTTCAAAACAAGCGACCACCATTTCATTCACTTCTTCTGGCGTGGGCGCATCATCTTCGTTTAATACGCAGCGCACACCGTTCTTTACTGCTTTCATAGTAAGGGGAGCATGCTGAGAAATGTCGTTTATACGTGTTTCGACGGCGTGCTCGAACTGATCATCGGGGATGGACTGGTTGACTAGGCCGATCCTGGCTGCCTCGCTACCGTTCAGCGTGCGAGCTGTGAGAAAAAGCTCATAAGTTCGTGACGCACCAACCACATCGACAAATCGTTTGATGCCATCCAGGGCATAACCGACACCAAGCTTGCCTGCCGGCATTCTGAATTTGGCGGATTCGCTGCAGTAACGCAGATCGCAAGAGAGCGACAAACCCATCCCTCCTCCCATACAGATACCCTGAATCACAGCAATGGTTGGTTTCTGGCTACTGCGTAGAGCCGATTGCGCTGAATGGACACTATCAGCGTAGGCCTTGGCTTGTTCACGGTTGTTACGCTTTTCCTTGAACTCGCTAATATCGGCACCTGACATAAAGGCCTTGGCGCCCTGACCACTTAAAACAATCATTCGCACGTCATCATTGCTTTGGGCCTCTTTGACGCTTCGCCCTAACTCTTGCCACATTTCCATGGACATAGCATTGTAACGACGTGGATTACAAATCATGATTCGTAAAATATTGCCATCCAATTCGCTTTTGATATAACCCGCTTGTTCTTCCTGCTGCATAAAATCATCCTCATTCAAACGGCGCCAATTTCTTTAAGACGCACGATATCGGTTTCGCTGTAATTAAGCTCGGCTAGAATTTCATCAGTATGCTCTCCCCATTTTGGGGCGATTTTGACAACGTTAGCTGCTGTACGAGATAGGTTAACGGGCTGAGTAATAAAGTGTTTGGTACCCACTTCACTGTCCTCTACGGCCTTGGCAACGTTAAGGTATTGAATTTGAGGATCTTCAAACATTTGAGGCACTGTATAGACAGGCCCGGAGGGAATCCCCGCTGAATTTAGCAGGTTGACCCAATGCTCAACATTCTGCTGAGAGAAAATTTCTTGAATCAGTTCGTTCAATTCCTGGCGGTATTTGCGTCTCACCATAATCGTCTCGAACCGAGGATCTTTCAGCCACTCCATTTTGTTTATTGCTTCGCAAAACTTTATCCACTGCCCATCACCAGAAACACCGATATTGAAAGGACCATCGTTGCCATAAAAGAGCCCCATGGGGCAACTGGTGGGGTGATCATTGCCCGCTTGGACAGGCTCATCCCCTTCATTGAGGTAACGTGCAGCCTGGAAGTCGAGCATGGCAATTTGTGCATGTAGTAGCGAGGTATGCACCCATTGACCTTCGCCCGACTCTTCCCGCTCAAGTAGCGCGGTAAGAATCCCTATGGCGGTATAGAGACCTGCGCTTGAATCCGCCACCGCTATTCCAGCTCGTACAGGCCCTTGCCCAGGCAACCCAGTGATCGACATCATGCCGCCCATACCCTGCACTATCTGGTCGAAACCAGGGCGCTTAGCATAAGGCCCATCCTGACCGAACCCCGAAATGCTAGCTAAAATAATGCGTGGATTGATCTTTTTTAAAGACTCATAGTCGACCCCTAGTCGGGACTTCACATCGGGACGCCAGTTTTCAACTATTACATCAGCCTCTTTAACCAACTGATAAAGCACCTCCTTTGCTTCAGGCTTCTTGAGGTTTAACGTGAGAGATCGTTTGTTGCGATTGAGGTTCTGAAAATCACCACCTAAACGTACATCTGCAAACATATTTGCATTTGGATCCACCCCCACGGGGGGCTCGATACGGATTACATCAGCCCCAAAATCGGCCAGCATACGGACGCAGGTAGGCCCCGCCCTCACCCGCGATAGGTCAAGTACGCGAAAGCGCTTGAGTGCAGTTGAAGCTTGGATTTTGCTCATAAGGTTGATACCTTCTTTGTGTTTATTGTTAACAGTTTACTATAAACTATAAACAACAAAGAGAAGCGTCAACCCATAAATGCTAATACAACCTTATCCTTTGGTATTAAAAAGCGCTTTATGCACTTCACTGGAAGCCCACACGCATAAAAAAAGCTCTGGCGTATCCGCCAGAGCTTTTAATCAATGAAATTAAATAGTTACATCTAGGTTAACTGCGGTCCCGCCTGAATGATCGCTTCGTTGACACCTTCGAACTTCTTGAAGTTATCGACGAATTTGGTCGCCAGCTCTTTGAGGTGACGATCGTAAGCCTCACGGTCTTGCCACGTATCACGGGGATCAAGCAGGCTAGAATCAACACCTGGCACGGAGACGGGCACTTGCAGATTGAGCCCATCAATGTGCTTAGTGTCGATATCCCGCAGTACACCCGACTGAATGGCGCTGATAATGGCGCGCGTGGTCGGGATTGAGAAGCGTGAGCCGCCTTCACCGTAAGCACCGCCTGTCCAGCCGGTGTTGACCAGATACACCTGAGCGTCTTTCTTCTCGACCCGCTTGATCAGCAGGTCAGCGTACTCGCGCGCAGGACGCGGGAAGAACGGTGCGCCAAAGCAGGTGGAGAATGTGGCAGCCAGACCTTCAGAGGAGCCCATTTCGGTTGAGCCCACTTTGGCGGTGTAGCCTGATAGGAAATGATACGCCGCGGCTTCTTTAGAGAGCACGGATACCGGGGGAAGCACGCCGGACATATCGCAGGTCAGGAACACGATGGCATTTGGCTCGCCTGCGAGGTTTTCCGGTACCCGCTTCTCAACGTGCTCCAGCGGGTATGCGGCGCGGGAGTTCTGGGTCAGGCTGTCGTCGGCGTAGTCAGGCTCACGACGGTCATCCAGCACCACGTTTTCTAGCACGGTGCCAAATTTGATGGCGTTCCAGATTACCGGCTCGTTCTTCTCGGAAAGATCGATGCACTTGGCGTAGCAGCCACCTTCCATATTGAAGACAATGCCGTCGCCCCAAGCGTGCTCATCATCACCGATCAGGAAACGCGCCTGGTCAGCCGAGAGTGTGGTTTTACCGGTGCCGGAAAGGCCGAAAAACAGGCAGGTTTCGCCATCTTCACCTACGTTAGCCGAACAGTGCATCGGCAGCACGTCCGCAGCCGGCAGCAGGAAATTTTGCACCGAGAACATGGCTTTTTTCATTTCACCGGCATAGCGCATGCCGGCGATCAGCACTTTTTTCTCGGCGAAGTTGATGATCACACAGCCATCAGAGTTGGTGCCGTCGCGGGAAGGATCACACTCAAAGCCTGCGGCATTAAGGATGGTCCACTCGTCTTTAGCCGCTGGATTGTAGGCTTGGGGGCGAACAAACATGGTGCGGCCAAACAGGTTTTGCCATGCCGTTTCAGTGGTGACGCGAACCGGTAAGTAGTGGGTTGAATCACTGCCTACGTGCAATTCGGCAACAAAATTTTCCTGGCTGTTCAGATAGTCATCGACACGGCCCCATAAGGCGCTGAACTTGTCCACATCGAAGGGGCGGTTGACGCTTCCCCAATCAATTTGGCTACGCGTAGAGGGTTCATCAACGATAAAGCGGTCTTTCGGTGAACGGCCGGTACGCAGGCCGGTATTTACTACCAGGGCGCCGTTAGCCGAGAGGCGGCCTTCGCCACGTGCCACGGCGCGCTCGATGAGTTCGGCGCTGCTGAGATTGACGTGGGCTTGGGGAGCTTGAGTCGTGGTCATGTCGATTCCTGGGCCTTAAGGCCATTTCACTCGTGTTACCGGGCGTCACCGACGCCTTAGAGTTCTTCCCAACCACGGCAAATCCGGCTGGGCGCGCTAAAGTCCGGCGCATTATGGCAAAAAGAAAGCCCCCAGGAAACGGGGGCGAAGATCAAATATCTTGTAGTTAAACTACTACAAAAGCACTATATTTTGTGTTGCGATGCAGTAAAAATTCAAACAGCCGTTTGCAACAAACGTCGAATTCATTGAATCCACTGGCCCGCCTAGCGACACTTAAAAATGCTCTACGACCCACCCTCGACTACATACTTAGTGAATCGTGGGCGAAGGCGCCTCAGGGTCGTCCAACAAAATTTCAATATCCGCCGCTGTGTAGTGATATTTCGTGTGGCAAAAGTGGCACTGGGTGTCGATTGCGCCTTGTTCATGCAGAATATCGCGCAACTCTTCCTTACCTAGCGAGTGAAGTGCATAGCTCATTCGCTCGCGGGAGCAGGTGCAGCCAAAGCGCAGTGCTTTAGGGTCAAAAACGCGCACCGTTTCCTCATGGTAGAGGCGGTAAAGCACTTCACGCTGCTCAAGCCCAAGTAGCTCTTCTGTTTTAATCGTGTCGGCTAATTGCACGCTGCGGTCCCAAGCATCGACATCCTGGTTTTGTGACTCTTCTGGCAGGCGCTGCAGTAGCAATCCTCCTGCGCGCTTCTCATCGGCCGCTAACCATAAGCGGGTCGGCAACTGCTCGGATTGGCTAAAGTAGGCTTCCAAACAGCCACCGAGCGTCGCTTGATCCAGCGCGACAATTCCTTGATAGCGGTGCCCTTCACGCGGGTCGAGGGTAATGACAATCTGGCCTTCGCCAACCAGCTCGCGGAAAGTGGCGTGCTCGCTAGGCAGCGCGGCGTCTTCCGCGATGCGTGCAATCGCTCGCAGTTCGCCACCGGGATTGGATTCGGCCATAAGCAGCGACAGTACACCGGTGCCGCGGACTTCAATGCTCAGTGTGCCATCCAGCTTAACGGTATCGGTAAGCAATGCGACGGCAGCTAACAGTTCGCCCAATAGTTCATTAACAGCCGGTGGGTAGGCGTGGCGGTCCAACACTTCATGGTAGGCGGCCGCCAAGGTAACGATCTCGCCACGGACATTGGTGTGATCGAACATAAATCGTTGAATTTGATCAGACATAATTGGCTACCTAATATTTAACTGGGCTATTTGACGTAAGGGGCTACTCCCCTTGGTTGCGCTGAAAACGCTGTATATCGCGGCGCTGCTTTTTGTCGGGGCGTTTAAGCGGGTGCTGCATCGCTTCGTTCGTGAGCCGCCTTGCTTCGGCTTCTTTGGCCCGGCGCTGTGCACTCTCTTCGGTTTCTGCATAAAGTGTGCGCGCTTCTGGCGCGCCGCGCCGTTGATCGGAAAGCGCGATCACTTCCACTTCATAAATATCCCAGCCCTGAGGCACACGGATAAGCGCGCCCAGCTCGACGTTTTTGCTGGTTTTAACCCGCGCCCCGTCGTAGTGCACTTTGCCGCCTTCGATGGCTTTTTTAGCCAGCGCGCGGGTCTTAAAGAAACGCGCGGCCCAGAGCCATTTATCCAAGCGTACGCTCTCGCTCATTAATGCTCTCCTTGCGTTTCTGACAGCTGTTCCGGCAGTTGTTCGGGAAACAGATGAGCGAACCGGTCAAGGGCTATAAATTCCTGTAGCTCTTTTTCAGGCCGCTGGCTGTCAGGTTGTTTAATGCCCAGCAAATGCTTGATGCCAAACTCACGAGCGCTCTCCAATACGCGGACGTTGTCATCAATAAACAGCGTGCGTGCAGGATCAAAAGCCTCGATCTCCTGAAGGGCAAACCAGAATGCCTGCTCCTCTTTGGCGGCCCCCACATCCTCGGAAGAGATGATGGCGTCTAAGTAGCTTTCCAGACCCGTTAGAGGCAATTTCAATGCGAGACTTGCGCGATCAGCGTTGGTGGCCAGCACCACCCTTGGGTGCGCTAGTTTAAGCCATTTGAGGAAATCCAGCGCGTCACTACGCAGCCCAATCAAGTGCTGAACTTCGCGCTTAAGAGCGACAATATCGACGCCCAGTTCACGACTCCAGTACGCCAGGCTGTACCAGTTTAACGTGCCCTGCTCGCCGATAATGCGTGCGCGCAGTGCTTCCTGGGAGGCTTCATCCAACTGGTGCAGTTCGCGGTAGCGTCGCGGTAAGTGCTCCAGCCAGAAATGGCTGTCAAAGTGTAAATCCAGCAGCGTGCCATCCATATCGAGTAGGACGGTGTCTATCTCGCGCCAATCAATCATTGCCGCTCCAGTCGCATAAGGAGTAAGCGTGCTATTGTAGCTTAACCGCCTTTTTCCAGCCATGGAGGCTCTCTTTATGTCGACGTTTCCCCCGACGCACCCCACTACTAATCCCCCCGAGGATACTAGCGTTAAGCGCTCGGGCTACCAGCGCAAGCCACAAATTTTGGCGCGTAAAAGCGTGGCCCAAAGCCGTTTATTCCAGATTGAGTCACTTGATTTACGCTTTTCCAACGGCGAAGAGCGTCAGTTTGAACGCTTAACCGGCGCTGACCGTGGCGCGGTGATGATGGTGGCCATGCCAGACCCCGACCATGTGCTATTGATTCGCGAGTATGCTGCTGGGTTTGAGGATTATGTACTCACCCTGCCCAAGGGGCTGGTTGACCCCGGCGAAGATATCATCACCGCCGCTAATCGTGAGTTGATGGAGGAGTGTGGGGTTGGCGCGCGTCGTATTGAACCGCTGGTCGAGCTTTCACTGGCACCCAACTATATGCGCCACCGTATGCAGGTGCTTCTCGCCACCGACCTTTATCCCAAGCGTCTACCAGGTGATGAGCCTGAGCCGTTGATTGTCGAAACCCACGCAATCGAAGAGCTTCCCGCCCTTTTGTTGCGCGAGGATTTTCATGAGGCGCGGGCCATCGCCGCGCTTTTTATCGCGCGTGACAGACTGCGCGAAGAGAAGCGCAACAGCGCGACGGATCTGCTTTGATACATAGGGGACGGGGCTAGAGAGGGGACGGGGGCCATAGCCCCATCCCCTTTGCGGCCACTAGAGATGATTTTTCAACGATATCCAGCGCCGTTGTCGGTGACTATCCAACCCTGCTTCGAGCAAGACCATTGAGCGCAGGGCATCGTCTACAGTAACTGGCAGCGGCGCTTTATCGCGGATAGCAGCAGCGATGCCTTGGTAATAAGCAAGGTAGTCGCCCGGCAGCGTTGGCAATTCACGGCGCGCTAGCGGCGCGTTTTCACCCTCCCCTTCGCGCAGCGTTAAGATGCCGTGCTGGTTATCTTCGCCCCATTGGGGCGTGGGTACTTCGCCTGCTTTCAGGCGGTCTTCCTGAGGATCCAAACCGTATTTAACGAAGCTGCCCTGGGTTCCATGAATTCGAAAGCGTGGGGTTGGATCGGCTACCAGCGTGCCTGCCGACAGGGTAACGCGGAAGCCTTCATAATCCAGCAGTGCCAGGAAGTCATCATCGGCCTTGGCACCATCGCGTAATGCATCCAGTTCCAGCAAGATTGCCTGGGGCATGCCAAACAACTCGCAGGCTTGGTCTAGCAGGTGCGGCCCCAAGTCGTACCAAATCCCACCACCAGGGGTCGCCTTCTCGCGCCAACGGTCGCGGACTTCGGGGCGAAAGCGGTCAAAGTGAGACTCAACGTTAACGACACGCCCTAGCGTACCCGCGTCTAGCAATGCCTTGATGGTCAGAAAGTCACTGTCCCAACGGCGGTTGTGAAATACCGACAATAAACTCTCTTTTTCGTCCGCCAGCTTTTTGAGCAATCTTCCTTCGGAAAGAGTGACCGTGAACGGTTTATCCACCACCACGTGCTTGCCCGCAGAAAGTGCTGCCTTGGCGAGAGGAAAATGCGTGTCATTCGGTGTCGGGATAACGATCAGATCAATATCGTTGCGTTTGCAAAGCGCTAGTGCCTGAGCCTCCACATCTACATGAGGCAGAGATGCCTGAACTTTAGCGGCATCACTTGATGAAACCGCCACCAAATCCAAGCCTTCCGTAGCCTGAATCAGTGGGGCGTGGAACGTCTGGCTAGCGAACCCATAGCCGACCAATCCAACGTTAATAATTGCCTTCATTGCCTTCCTTCAGTTTGTTGCTGCGGCTGATTGCTAAGCTTAGTTGCTGTATCAATCCAGCTTGCTGAGGTCACGAACGGCGCCTTTGTCCGCCGACGTCGCCAATAACGCATACGCTTTAAGCGCTGGTGTAATCTTGCGTGGGCGTTGTTCAACGGGCTTCCAGGCCATTGCGCCTTTGGCCTCCATCGCTTCACGGCGAGCCGCCAGCTCGACGTCGCTAAGATTGACGTTGATCGCCCGGTTTGGAATATCAATGCGGATGATATCGCCCTGCTCGATTAACCCAATGGCGCCCCCTGCTGCCGCTTCAGGCGACACATGGCCAATTGAAAGCCCAGAGGTACCGCCCGAAAAACGTCCATCGGTAAGTAGCGCGCAGGCTTTTCCTAACCCTTTGGACTTGAGGTACGAAGTGGGATAAAGCATTTCCTGCATGCCGGGGCCGCCTTTGGGGCCTTCGTAGCGGATCACAACGACATCGCCTTCTTTGACCTTATCCGCCAGTACATCGGCGACCGCCTGGTCCTGGGACTCGACCACATGGGCAGGCCCTTCAAACACTAAAATCGAGTCGTCGACCCCGGCGGTTTTCACTACGCAGCCATCCAGCGCGATATTGCCGTACAGCACGGCTAAGCCGCCCTGCTGAGAAAAAGCGTGTTCGAGATCGCGAATACAACCGGTAGCCCGGTCACCATCCAGGCTCGGCCAGCGGGCGCTTTGGGAAAACGCGGTCTGAGTGGGTACGCCACCCGGCCCGGCTTTAAAGAACTCGACCACCTCAGCGCTGGGTGAGCGCATGATATCCCACTCATCCAGCGCTTCTTTAAGGCTATCGCCATACACGGTGGGCACCGAGGTATCCAGAACATGTGCGCGGTCCAGCTCACCCAGAATCGCCATAATGCCGCCCGCACGGTGGACGTCTTCGATATGATATTTCTGAGTATTGGGCGCTACTTTACACAGTTGAGGCACTTCACGGGACAGACAGTCGATATCCGACATCGTAAAGTCCACTTCTGCTTCTTGAGCCGCTGCCAGGAAGTGCAGAATGGTGTTGGTGGAACCGCCCATGGCGATGTCCAGGGTCATGGCGTTTTTAAACGCCGCCTTGGAAGCAATAGCACGCGGTAGCAGGTGTGCCTCGTCACCTTCGTAGTAGCGTTTGGCAAGCTCGACAATACGCTGCCCCGCCGTTTCAAACAGGCGGCGACGATCCGAGTGAGTCGCCAGCACGGTCCCGTTGCCCGGTAGCGCCAAGCCCAGCGCTTCGGTCAGGCAGTTCATCGAATTGGCAGTAAACATACCCGAGCAGCTACCACAGGTGGGACAGGCACTACGCTCGACTTCGGCGAGGGTCTCATCGTCAACGCTGTCATCGGCGGCCATCACCATGGCATCCACCAAATCCAGGCCATGGTTGAGCAATTTAGTTTTACCCGCTTCCATGGGGCCACCGGAAACGAAAATAACCGGAATATTAAGGCGCAAAGCAGCCATCAACATTCCTGGGGTGATTTTGTCGCAGTTAGAAATACACACCAGCGCATCGGCACAATGGGCGTTACACATATACTCGACGCTGTCGGCGATCAGGTCGCGGCTGGGCAGCGAGTAGAGCATGCCGTCGTGCCCCATGGCGATGCCATCATCCACCGCAATGGTATTAAACTCTTTCGCGACGCCACCGGCTTTCTCAATTTCCCGTGCGACAAGCTGGCCCATGTCCTTCAAATGAACATGGCCCGGTACAAACTGCGTGAAGGAGTTGGCGACTGCAATAATTGGTTTTTGAAAGTCCCCATCCTGCATGCCGGTAGCGCGCCACAGGGCGCGGGCACCGGCCATATTGCGGCCAGCGGTGGTGGTACGTGAGCGATACTCTGGCATGGCGTCCTCTACTCTCTAGATATCTATCTTAAAGAAATGCTCTATTTTTTATTAACCCACAGCATGAAAGGCTGCAGGCTAGGCTTTTTCCGAAAGAATCAGCGGCTTTAGATTGTGGCATGAGCGCCGCGCAGAGACTAGACACAAGAAGAGGATAGCGCCCTCCATGGCGCCAAATTAATTAAAAGGCTTCCCACACCTCTTCGGCTGGCTGAGAAGGGGCATTGCGTTGAAGCGAACGGTCCTGGCGTGAAATTAACGGCGACGGTGCTGCCGCTTCTGATGCAGTTGTTGATCCTAGCCCTGCCTGCTTAAGCACACGTCTAAGCGCTGTTTCACTACTCTCGTCGGCTGCGCCCTCTAAGCGGAAGGCAGCGATGACATTGGCGAGGCTTAAGGCTTCGCGGGTGAGATCGTGAGCAGCGCTGGAAATTGTCTGCACCTTGGAAGCGTTCTGCTGAGTGACATGATCCATCTCGGAGACGGCGGTGTTGATTTGTGCAATTCCGCTGCTCTGCTCATCAGACGCAGTACTGATCTCCTCCATAATGTCGCTGACTTTCATTACTTGCGTCACGACCTGATCGATAGCTGCCTCAGCCTCCTTCACCGCTTGAGCACCACCACTGATTTCCTGGGCGGCAGAGTCAATTAACCGTCGAATTTCGCCAGCGGCATCGGCGCTACGCCCCGCCAGATTACGCACTTCATTCGCCACCACGGCAAAACCTCTCCCCTGCTCGCCAGCCCGGGCAGCCTCCACCGAAGCATTCAGCGCCAAAATATTGGTTTGGAAGGCGATGCCATCAATGACACTAATAATATCGGTCATCTTACCGGCGCTGGCGGCAATGCGTTCCATACGTTCGACAAGGGCCTGCATGTGCTCGCCGGTTTCTCGACTAGTGGTGGCATTTTGCATAGCCAACTGATTGGCTTGGCGGGCGTTCTCGGTATTTTGCTGCACGGTCGCCGTCATTTGATCCATGCTGGAAGCCGTTTGCTGTAGCGAAGATGCCTGCTGCTCGGTGCGTGACGCCAGCTCTTCATTCTGCTGCTTGATATGTTCAGAGGCGGGCGTCACCACATCGACTTTATTGCCCACCTCGGTAATTAGTCCCGACAGGCTTGCGCGCATCGTTTCCAGCGAATTCAGCAACTCACCCAATTCATCATTGCGCTTTAAGGTAACGCGATTGGCCAAGTTGCCTGCCGCTATTTGAAAGGTAACCCGGCGCGCTTCGTTAAGCGATTTAATCAGCGAATTGAGTACCGCCATACTAATGCCGATCATCAAGACAATACCGAGCAGCAGAACACCCAACTGACCATACAGCAGCACTTGTTGCTGTTGTTCTGCGTTTTCCATTAGCGTTTGGGCCGCAGCTCTCTCCTGTTCCACCAAGGCGTTAACCGTGGCGCTGATATTGTCAGAAGTAGGCTGCACGGTGTCATTAAACGCTTCAAAGGCGGCAAATCCATTGCCATCAACGATCGCGTTTAGGGTGATATCGGCACTTTCTACAAAGGTGGCCAGTTGCGCTGTCAGCCCTTCCTGCAAACTCTCTGTTTCACGCTGCGCGGTGAAATCTTGCCATGACTGTTCAATGTTAATGCTCATAGTCGTTAATTGTGTTTCGAGGAGTTCGAGATCCGCACGGCGCGGGTTGCGCACGGCAGGCTCAAGCACTTGGATCGCTTGGCTAACGCGTTGATCAATCTGTTGAAGATCGGAAATGCCTTCAAGGCCGGTTTGGTTGAGCGTACGCAGACGTTCAGCAGAACTGGTTAAGCCATAAACGCCAGCCGCTCCTGCTAACACCAGCAAGATAATCGAAGCCAGCACCATCCCTATAAGCTTGGCCTGCATGCTACTGAAGCTAAAACGCTTTACCCAGCCTCGCACCCCCGTGTGGCGTATTGCACCATAATGGAGCTTAAAGCCTCGTGTTTTGCCCTCTTGCATGGCAGCGTAAACACGCTCTGCCCGCTCAATCGCCCCAGCCGTGGCTTTGCGCCGGATTGAGGTATAACCCACCACGCGTTCACCATCGAGTAGCGGTGCGATGGTGGTATGCATCCAATAGGCTTCTCCACTTTGGCGACGATTTTTAATCAGCCCCTGCCAGGTTTTACCCGTTTCAATGGTTTCCCATAAATTCTGAAAAATGGCGTTGGGCATGCTGGGGTGGCGGAGCAGGTTGTGGGGTTCGCCCATTAACTCTTCCAACGGATAGCCGCTAACGTCGGCAAAGGTTTGGTTGGCGTAGGTGATTCTGCCCTGAAGATCCGAGCGCGAGATCAAGACATCATCATCGGCTAGCTCGTACACATCGGCGGTCGCTTGCGTAAACGGTACTTGGGTAGATCGTGTTTGCTTAACAGTGCGCATTTAGAACCCCCTACTTTTTATTGAAGGCTTTTTACCATCATTTGATTTAGCTGAGTCCCCTTGGCTAAATCGATCACTGGCTGAGCCTTTTCAATTAGGAGTAATGCATAAAACATGCCACCGCGAAGGGTGGCATGTGGTTAAACGAATTGAGAGAAATCAGCAGCCTACATTACAGTTGCTGTTCTATTACTATAAGCGCTAAAACGCTTCCCACTGATCCGTGCGGGATTGCGTTGCAGGCGGCTTAGCACGCTGTTCAGAAGGCGCTGGCAAACCGCGTGTTGCTTTACTAAGCGCTTGCGTGGCGCGTTGTAACTTCGCCCGTGCCGCTTGGATATTCTCATCTTGAGCACCTTCCAAACGAAACGCATCCACCACATTGACGAGTTCAAAAGCTTCAAGTGAGAGGTTATCGGCTGACGCTGCGATTGATTGCACTTTTGAGGCGTTCTGCTGAGTCACAAGATCCATTTCGGCAATTGCCGAGTTGATTTGACCAATTCCACTGCTCTGCTCAGTGGAAGCAGTGCTAATGGATTCCATCAGTTCACTGACTCGGCTAACTTGCTGGGTGACCTCTTCTATCGCCCGTTCCGCCTGCTCAACTGCACTACGGCCACCGCTGACTTCTTGGGTAGTACTATCAATCATCTTACGAATTTCTTGGGCGGCATCCGCACTGCGCCCGGCCAAATTGCGCACTTCGCTGGCGACGACCGCAAAGCCGCGGCCATGTTCGCCAGCGCGGGCGGCTTCAACCGATGCGTTGAGTGCCAGGATGTTGGTTTGAAAAGCAATGCCATCGATCACACTGATCATCTCGGTCATCTTTTCGGCACTCTGGGCAATACGCTGCATGCGCTCCACCAATTGCTGCATTTGCCGCCCGGTGTCACGGGTGCTCGCAGCATTTTGCACTGCCAGATCGGTGGCCTGACGGGCATTCTCGGTATTCTGTTGAACCGTCGAGGTCATCTCCTCCATGCTCGATGCGGTTTGCTGAAGCGATGATGCCTGTTGTTCTGTGCGCGAAGAGAGCTCTTCATTTTCAGCAGCTATCTGCTGGATCGCCGGCGTAACCACCGAGACGCGACTTTCAACATCCCCCACAATGCTGGATAGGCTAAAGCGCATGGTGTCCAACGAGTAGAGTAACTCACCCAACTCATCGTTGGTTTGGCGACGCTCTCGAGCGGCCAGGTTACCTGCCGCAATTTGGAAAGTGATATAGCGCGCGCCTGATAAGCTGCGGAACACAGACCTCATAATCATGATACTTAGGCCAATCATGACTAAGAAACCAACGGCCAGTAACGCCAATTGTGCGAGCAACATCTGTTGACGTCCGCGTTGCGCCTGGGCGACCAACACTTCGGCATCAGCACGCACTTGCTCAACCAGCGTACTGTTTATCTCGCGCAGTGACTGAGTCGTGGGCGCCACAATGTCATTAAAGGCTTCAAACGCCGCGAATCCATTACCTTCTTGAATAGCCACCAGCGTGGTGTTTACGCCGGTACTCCATGTAGCCAGCGCACTATTAAAGCGCTGGGTGGCCTCAGCCGCGGCTGCCTCATCAACATAGTAATCCATCCATAGCCCTTGCATCGCTTCAATATACTGGCTAATTTCCGCGTTAATGGCATCCAGATCAGCCTGACGCGGGTTACGTACCACCGGCTCTAACGTCTCAACCGTTTGTCCAATATAGCGTTCGATATGCTGCAGGGAGGCGACTTCGCCCAGCCCTGAGCGATTGAGTGTTTCCAGACGCTCGCCGGAAACCATCAACGCATAAACGCCCAACCCACCCGCGAGGCCAAGCAACAACAGCGACGCCACCACCATACTGGTCAGCTTGGCTTTCAAGCTGGTCAGCTGTAATCGCGCCAGTATCCCTGTTAAACCTTTGCGCCTTAGCGTGCCCTGGGACAGGCCATAGTGACGTGACTTGCCCTTTTCGCGAATCTCAGCATAAATTTTTTCTGCCCTGGCAACGGTGTTTGCGTCAGCTTTACGGCGCACAGAGGTATAACCAACAATGCGTTCACCATCCCGCAACGGGGCAACTGTGGCGTTTACCCAATAGTGATCGCCATTTTTACGTCTGTTTTTAACCACACCCTGCCAGGTCACGCCTGCTTGAATGGTTTTCCAAAAGTCCGCGTAAGCCGCTTCGGGCATATCGGGGTGACGAAGTAGATTATGCGGGGCACCAATTAGCTCTTCACGGCTATAACCACTGACCTCAACGAAGGTAGGATTCGCGTAGGTGACATTTCCTTTAAGGTCCGAACGGGAAATGAGTACTGCTTCCTCACTCAGCACATACTCGCGTTGCGTCACTGGCTGGTTATTGCGCATTAGCTCTCCAATAATTAGGAATAATTAATTTTTATTAAAACAGACTTTATTATCGCTGCGCTTTATATCGGCAATGCCATGAACAACTGTAAAAAAAGCGCCATACTTTCGTATGGCGCCCAAGTAGGTAATAAGCAATTGTCGTAAAAGGGTTATAAATCTTCTATCAATTACCAAACACCACATCCGCCACATCGCGGTAGCGTTTGGCAAAGTGCACCGTCACGCCGTCTTTTAGATAATCCGGCAGTTCTTCATAATCACGCTTGTTGGCGTCGGGCAGAATTAATTCAAAGATGTCGCTGCGACGCGCGGCAATAACCTTTTCGCGAATCCCCCCTACCGGAAGGACTTGGCCCGTTAAGGTTAACTCGCCGGTCATTGCCAAGGGCCGCTTAATAGCATGGTGTTTGGCCAGCGATAGCAGCGCGGTGGTCATGGTAACACCCGCCGAAGGACCATCTTTAGGTGTGGCCCCCTCAGGCACGTGCAAGTGCACAAACGCTGAGTCAAAGAAGTCTGCATCGGCGCCATACTCCTGCAAATGGCCAAGCGTATAGCTATAAGCGATATTGGCGGACTCCTGCATCACTTCGCCCAGCTTGCCAGTCAGCTTAAAACCACGATCCAGCGAGTGTACTTTGCCCGCTTCAATCGGCAGCGTAGCGCCGCCCATCGAGGTCCACGCCAAGCCGGTTACCACCCCTTCCCCAGTGAGCACTTTTTCTTTACGGAAGATCGGCGCGCCTAAGAACTCCTCCAGGTTTTTAACCGACACCTTGACCGTTCCCAGCTCCTCTTCCAGTAATTTAACAGCGGATTTACGCACAATACGGTGCAGCTGTTTCTCTAGCTGGCGCACCCCGGCTTCGCGGGCATAGCCCTCAATTACCTGCTTCAAGGCCGCATCGGATAAGTTGATGCATTTTTTGGGCAGGTTGTTGCGCTTAAGTAGCTTCGGCCAGAGATGATTTTTGGCAATCGCCAGCTTCTCTTCCGCGATATAACCGGAGAGGCGAATTTGCTCCATGCGGTCGAGCAGCGGACCTGGAATCGAATCCAGCGTGTTCGCGGTGCATATAAACAGCACCTTGGAAAGGTCCATGCGAACATCTAAATAGTGATCTAGGAAATCGACGTTCTGCTCAGGGTCGAGCACTTCCAGCAACGCTGAGGCGGGATCGCCCTGGAAGGATTGCCCCATTTTGTCAATCTCGTCGAGCATAATCACCGGGTTCTCGACCTCTACCTCTTTAAAGGCCTGCACCAGCTTACCGGGCATCGCGCCCACATAGGTGCGCCGGTGCCCTTTAATTTCCGCTTCATCGCGCATACCGCCTACCGAAAAGCGGTAAAACTGACGCCCCAATGCTTCGGCAATCGAGCGACCGATGGACGTTTTACCCACCCCGGGCGGGCCTACGAGCAGCACAATTGAGCCGCCCACATCACCTTTGAAGGTGCCCTCGGCCAGAAACTCGACAATGCGCTCTTTTACGTCTTTCAAGCCATCATGGTCACGATCCAAGACTTGGCGAGCGTGGGGTAGATCCAGTTGATCCTGGCTGGTAACACCCCAAGGCAACGAGGTTAACCAGTCGAGGTAATTACGGGTGGTGCCATACTCAGGCGAACCGGTTTCCAACACGCTGAGTTTATTCAACTCATCGTCGATACGCGTTTGCACGCGCTCGGGTACCACCAGCGATTCCAGCCGTGCTCGAAAGGTATCCACATCGTTTTCACGATCGTCTTTAGAGATGCCGAGTTCACGCTGGATGACCTTGAGTTGCTCGCGCAGGAAAAACTCACGCTGGCGCTCCTGCATTTGCGCATTCACCTGCTCGCTGATCTCTCCCTGAAGCAGCGCCACATCGATTTCTTTACGCAGCAAGGGCAAAACTTTTTGCATTCGCTCACCCACCGGGAGGGTGGCGAGCACATCCTGAAGCTCAGGTCCTTTAGCCGAGGTAATCGCTGCGGCAAAATCGGTCAACGGCCCCGGCTGATGGGGGCTAAAGCGATTGAGATAATGCTTAAGTTCCTCGCCATACAGCGGGTTGATCGGCAGCAGCTCTTTAATGCCGTTGATGATCGCCATGGCGTAGGCGCGGGTCTCTTCATTCTCCGCGTCAACAGGCTCTTTCGGGTAGGTCACTTCGACCAGATAAGGCGGCTCTTTGGAGAGCCAACGGGTAATCTTGAAACGCTGTAGGCCCTGAGCGATAAACTGAATCTGCTCGTCTTCGCCCTTGAGCTTATGCACTTTGACCGCAGTACCGATCTCAGGAAAGCCTTCGTGATCAAGTGAGGTAACGCCTTGCTCGCCCACAAAGGCAACGCCCAACGTATGGTGGGGGGTGTTACCTACCCGGCGCATGGTCTCTTCCCAGCGCTCACGATTAACGACCAGGGGCTGGACCTGGGCGGGGAAAAAAGGTCGATTATGAATAGGCAGAAGATAAATGCGCTCGGGCAGCATTTCGCTAGCGGGCACCAGGGAATTTACCCGTTCGCCGTCTGAGCGGTACTCTTTGCTATCCTGTTCTTCAGAGCTTTCTTCGGAACCTTCATCAGAACTTTCTTCGAAACTGGCTTTAGCGCTATTTTCAGCGCCGTGGGCGTTGTCTGTGGCTGATGATTCCTCATCATCCACTTGCCAATCAAGATGTTCGTAATCGCGTTCGTAATCCTGGTCGCTCATGCGTCCTCCAATGAACCGATGTCGGCGATAAGAACCGCCTAGATTTGTTCATGGAATGTGGGCAGTACGCTAAAACTTCAACCCTGCACGAGTAGAACAGTCATTTTAAACCGCTCTCTACGGCCGCGGGCAAGCACTCCTTTTACAATTATTGTGGCCAAAGCTGGGGCATGGGGCGCCCATTCACCCGCCATACTCCACGCACCACATCAAATTGTAGCTCGCGGGTGCCGAGCGGCAGTCCTAACCATAACGCGGCAACGGTAGGTGCATCGTGCCAAGTAAAGTCGCCATCAACCCGATCAAGCCATTTTGCCTGCTCTTTTTCGTTGCCAAGATTAACCACGCTAAGTTCATCCAACCGGCGAGCGTCAAAAAATAACGCCCCGTCCGCATCGAGTTGAATGCCCAACAACGGACTATCGATGGCAACGGTCGTCACATCTAAACGCGGCGAGTCACTGAGCATTTTTCGTAAATCTGATTCAAGACGGGCTATTAACCCTTCGGCCATGGGTAGACTTTCATCTCCCCAGGCGGCTTCCTGGCGTAACCGACGAATAACGTGGCGAACGGCATCAGCGTTGATACGCGAGAGCTCCATCTCTATCCGCCCATTGAGCAGCGGCGTGTCTGGTGCTTCAGAGGGCACCATCACATCGCCCACATCTAAATCAACGTTGATACGCAGCTCGCTTTCGTCCAGTTCCATATGGCTATTCAAATCGAGTGGCGAAAGCTGAATATCGTAGGAAGGATAGCTCAATGTCAGCGTTTCAATATGCAGGTGATCGCGTTGGGCAAAATGGTAAGCGCCCTCAGTATACGTATAGCGACTTTCGAGCTCTGTCGGCCCTAGTGCAAGCTGCGCCATACCATCCGTGAGTGTCAATTGATCTAACAACGCACGCAGACGCCAATCACCAAAAACGCCTTCCAGGCGCAGTCGGCCACCGCGAACGGCTAATTCACGGCCATTTTGTTGAATAACGAAGGGGGCAAGGGAAAGACGTAGTTCACTGTGACCGCTAAGGGTGTGATAGCGTCCTTGCCAGCGTGGTACGGAAGGGGCAGTTACTTCACCCACCGCTTGCTGCAACACGGTATCCAAACGGGGTAACACGGTGCCTTCGACATCTGTGCTTAAAATACCGTGGCGTGCCCGATAGGTCAGTTCAAGGCGCCATGGGCGACCCAGTAACGGTGAAAGAATCAGCCTACCTTGGGAACTTAGCCAGCCCTGCCGACTCTCAGTTCGGTTAACACGCCATTCACCCCGCGCTTCCAAATCTTCCAGCGCTTGGCGCAGGCCGCGTTCAAAAAGAACGCTTGAGAGCAGTTGCGCTGCCATCCATACCACGGCGATGATTGCCAGTGTAGGGACAATCAGACGTTCCTTGCGCATGCTACCTCCTTGAAGCTAACGCCTTGAAGCTAAAGCACCAGAAAAAGCTATATACCGCTACTGAACTCACTTGCTCCTTGTTGCACACCACTCATACTTTTTAGTGCAACCAGAACCACAGGTGCATAGTACTCCATGCGTAGGCGCCAGCCATCACATCATCAATCATAATGCCAAAACCACCTGCTACTCGGCGGTCTGCCCAGCGTATTGGCCAGGGCTTAAAGACATCGAAGATGCGAAATACCACAAATCCCCATAACGCAGCCTCCCAAGAAAAAGGCACCGCTGCCATGGTCAGCCAATAACCGACAAATTCGTCCCACACGATGCCTGAGTGATCGTGCACGCCTAAATCTTGTGATGTTTTATCACACAGCCAAACGCCCACAACAAAAGCAACAAAGCAAATGCTTAGGTACCACCCCAGTGGCAAATCCGCCATCATCCAGTAGAACGGAATCGCTGCCAGCGTGCCAAAGGTGCCGGGGGCCCAAGGCACCGTACCGCTACCTAAACCAAAAGCAAAAAAATGTGTTGGGCGACGCCAGACACTTTTCGGTGCGCGATTCATGGCGTTTCCCCACTAAAATGCTGCCAGCCGGCATAGCCACTGACATAACGACTCAGATCACGCTGGCCAGAGGCGCTAATGCCTAACGTCTCGCAACAGTGGCCAATCACCGTTAGCGTCAAGCCTAATGACGCCAAGCGCTGTTGCGCCTTCGCTATATCGGCAGCGTTTAAGGTCACTAGCAGCTCATAATCATCACCACCGGAAAGCGCTGCCTTCAGGGCTGCTTCCGTGCCTAGCAGGCTTTCTAAGCCTTCCGCTAACGGCAACGCATCCAGCGTAATGTCGGCGCCGACCCGTGAGGCCTCGCGCAGATGCGCCAGGTCGGCCAGTACGCCGTCAGAAATATCCAGCGCGGCAGTGGCTAAACCACGCAACGCCAAGCCTGCTGCCAAGCGTGGTTCCGGTAATAGATAGCGGCGCAACAATGGGTGCTTCAGATCACGCTCACCCTGCTGCCAGAGCGCCAGCCCTCCTGCCCCACCCCCCAACGCGCCAGTGACCGCAATTAGATCACCTGCCTGAGCACCGCTACGAGTGAGCGCTTCACCTACCGGCACTTCACCCATCACGGTAACGCCTATCGACAGCGCACCGGATGTAACGTCTCCGCCCACCAGGGCCGTGGCGTGTTGCTGGCTAAGCGCATGAAAACCACGCGCATAAGCCTCCAGCCAAACGTGGGTTGCCTCATCGTCGGCAAATTGGTGTTGATCAAACGTTAACGCCATCAGGCACCAGCGAGAAGTCGCCCCCATGGCGGCCAAATCGCTAAGCGCAACGGCCAGCGCACGGTGACCCACCGCGAAGGCTGGTGCTTCGCGGGGAAAGTGCACATCCACCACTGAGGTATCAACACTCACGGCCAGCTGCTGACCCGCAGAAGGTGCCAGTAGCGTGGCATCGTCTCCACATCCTAGTGTGACGCCATTTGACGCAGTCGACGCCTCCTGCGACGACATGAAGTAGCGTCGAATCAAATCAAATTCGGCAAGCACAAAGGCCCCTTAGACGCATCGTCAAATCGCTCGCGTTCAGAGACGGCGAGCGCTGACCTCGGCACTACGCAGGCGAATCGCCAGCTTGTCTAGAATGCCGTTCACGTATTTATGGCCGTCGGTGGCGCCAAATGACTTAGCCAGCTCAACGCCTTCGTTAATCACTACACGATAGGGTACTTCCATACGGCGAGAAAGCTCGTAAGCGCCTAACCGCAGAATCGCCAGCTCTACTGCGTCCAGATCTTCCAGGCGGCGGTCTAGCAGGGGTGAAATTTCACGATCCAGCTCGGTTTTAAAGCGCACCGTGTTGTGCAGTAGCTCATGAAACAGCGCCTTATCGGCGATTTCCATTACCTTCACCCAGTTTTCGTGATCTTCCAGGTCGTCATCCGCCACCTGACTACGAAACTCGGCTTCAATCGTCGTAATGGATTTGCCCGTCATGTGCCACTGATAAAGCCCCTGCACCGTTAGCTCACGTGCCGCATGACGGCCCTGCTGAGCGGCAGAGGGTTTACGCTCGCTCATTGAGTCTCTCCTAGCGGTAGCGCACGTAGCAGCGAGACCATTTCCATGGCGGCCATGGCGGCTTCAGTCCCTTTATTCCCCGCTTTAGTGCCCGCGCGCTCAATCGCTTGTTCGATGTTTTCTACGGTGAGCACGCCATTGGCTACCGGGGTATCAAACTCAAGCTGCAAATGATTAATCGCCGTATTGCAGCCACCCGCCACGTATTCAAAATGCGGCGTTCCGCCACGAATCACCGCGCCCAGCGCAATCACTGCATCAGGCTTCATGACCTTCAGTACGCGTTTAACCGCTAGCGGTAGTTCCCAAGCACCCGGCACATGAACGATATGAATATGCTCGGCATCGACGCCGTGACGCGTCAAGCTGTCGACAGCACCTTCTACTAGGCTATCCACTACGTGATGGTTAAAACGGCCGACGACGATGACATAACGGCCATCAACATCAACAAAAGTACCTTCAACTTGAGTGAGGGAGTGCATCAATTTATTCCTGCTAATTAATTCTGCTGGATTAACTCTACTGGATTAGCCCTTCTGGATTAGTCCTTTTGGGTTAGTCCTGCTGAAAGGTTGGCTCATACGCCGTGTCATTAGGGCCCAAACGCTCAACGACTTCGAGATCAAAGCCGGACAGCGCGGAGAACTTCCACGGTGAACTCAGTAATCGCATTTTACCCACGCCTAAATAGCGCAAAATCTGCGAACCAGTACCGATGGTTAAATAGTTGCCAGCACCATCAGAATCGCTGGTACGCGGCTGACGAGTACGCTCCAAAAAGATATCCAGTTGATCTTTTAAATCCTGATGCGGGCGTCCGTCATCGATCAACACAAACACCCCAGCCTTGGCGCCAGCGATTTCTTCCAGCGCGCGGTGGGCATCCCAGCGGCACTGTTCGCCTTTCATCAAGCCCATCACATCGCGCAGCGTATCGGCAAGATGTACGCGAACCGTGGTGGACTCCTCCGGCGTAGGCTGACCATTAACTAGTGCCAAATGGTGAGCGCCTTGGATGCGATCACGAAAAACGTGCAGTGTCAGCTCGCCATGGGAGGTCATGACCGATGACGCCTCCAGATGATCGATGGTCTGCTCGTTGACAATGCGGTAGTGAATCAAGTCAGCAATAGTGCCGATTTTAATCCCGTGCTCGTGGGCAAACGCCTCAAGCTCAGGGCGGCGCGCCATACTGCCGTCATCGTTCATAATCTCGCAGATCACACCGCTTGGGTCGCACCCTGCCAGTGCTGCCAGGTCACACGCTGCCTCGGTATGCCCCGCCCGACGCAGTACGCCGCCTGGCTCTGCCATCAGCGGGAAAATATGCCCCGGCTGAACGATATCAGAAGGCTTGGCATGGGGCGCTACTGCCGCTTGTACCGTGCACGCGCGATCTGCAGCGGAAATCCCGGTAGTGACGCCTTCGGTTGCCTCAATGGAGAGAGTGAACTTGGTGCCAAAGCCGGAACCGTTATCACGCACCATTAGCGGCAAGTTAAGTTGCTCACAGCGGGCACGTGTCATCGGCATACAGATCAGACCACGGGCAAAACGGGCCATAAAGTTGATATGCTCGGCCTGCACTTTTTCAGCGGCCATGATGATATCACCTTCGTTTTCGCGATCCTCGTCGTCCATGAGAATCACCATTTTGCCCTGGCGGATATCGTCCACCAGCTCGGCGATAGGGGCTAAGCCTCTAGAGGAGGAGTGCGCCATGGAATCTCCAATTTATGTAGTCACGAACGGTTCGTCGCGAAAGATAGTCGTGAAAGACTGTCGCGAAAGACTGTCACGTTAGCTGCGATTTGCGCGTCAGGTTACCTTGCTCTCGCTAAATTCACCAGATGTGCCGGTTGCGCTAGTCGTTTGGGGGGAAGCGATAATGCGCCAATCACGCCCCACCGCCCGTATATCATGAATCGTTAATCGCCGCTGATCGGCCATGCGCGAAAGCCCCGGCAACGCAAATAACGGCCGAGCTTCACCGCCTAACAGCGTGGGCGCTACAAATAGCTGTAGCTCATCAATCAATGCCGCATCGAGTAGTGCGCCCGCCAGCGTCGCACCGGTTTCCACCAGCAGTTCATTAACTTGCTCATGTTCGGCTAACCACTGCAGCATCAAAGCAAGGTCGATACGGCCATCACTGCCGGCTGGCAACACATGGATTTCAGCGCCGGCCTGTGTAAGGCGAGCACGCTTTTCAGCCGCGTGGGCAGGTGTAGTAATCACCAGTGTTCGCCCCGGTTCGCTCAAACAAGCTGCCGCCAGGGGCAGACGCAACCGGGTATCTAAAATCACCCGCAGGGGTTGGCGCTGTACTGCCTCAGCAGCGTTGGCAAGCTGTAGCTGATCTGCGCGCAAGGTAAGCCGCGAATCGTCCATGATAATGGATTCTACGCCGCTTAATATCGCGCTGGAACGCGCCCTCAGCCGCTGAACTTGAGCGCGCGCCTCAGGGCCGGTAATCCACTGAGACTCCCCAGATCCCATAGCGGTGCGGCCATCTAAACTCATCGCCATTTTCAAACGCACAAAGGGACGCTGCCGGGTCATACGGGCAATAAAACCAGGATTTAGGGCACGCGCTTCGCTTTCGAGCAACCCTACCGCCACCTCAATGCCGGCTTCTTCAAGCAAGCGGATGCCACGTCCACTAACCTGGGGGTTGGGATCCTGCATAGCGATCACTACCCGAGCCACCCTGGCCTCTAGAAGAGCAACAGCGCAGGGGCCTGTACGTCCAGTATGCGAGCAAGGCTCAAGGGTGACGTAGGCAGTCGCGCCTTTGGCGTGTTCACCAGCGGCATTTAACGCGTGGATTTCCGCATGGGGCCCACCGGCACGCAGATGAAAGCCTTCACCGACCACGTGATCATCGCGAACAATCACGCAGCCCACCCGTGGGTTGGGGTCGGTGGTATAAAGCCCTTTTTGTGCCAGCTTTAGCGCCCGCGCCATATAGCGGTGATCGGCTTCGTTAAACACAGCACTCATTTTGACGGCGCGCTCTTGTTTGAGGGCTCTTGGGAAAGCCTGTCAATTTCAGCGCGGAACTCATCCAAGTCCTGAAACTTACGATACACCGAGGCAAACCGAATATAGGCGACATGATCAAGGGTTTTAAGGGCTTGCATCACCGACTCGCCGATATCACGCGCGTTGATCTCGCGATCGCCCCGCGCGCGCAAGGTTTGACGAATGCGCTCCACCGCCGCCTCAATGGCTTCTGCACTAACCGGTCGCTTTTCCAGCGCACGCAGCATGCCTGCCCGCAACTTGGCTTCATTAAAGGTTTCCCGTGAACCGTCGGACTTCACCACGCGGGGCATGACGAGTTCAGCGGTTTCGTAGGTGGTAAAGCGCTCCTGGCAGCTCGCACATTGGCGGCGACGGCGTACTTGGTCACCATCGGCTACCAACCGAGAATCAGTCACTCGAGTATCGTTTGCACCACAAAAAGGGCAATGCATGGCGGTCAACCTATTGTCAGCTCGTGTCGGCTTACGGCACGAGTTAGCGTGTTATAACCTGTTAATGTGTGTGCTATTAATAACGTTTAAACGTGACATCAACCTCGTATTGTAACAATTTGGCACACAAGCTGCAGTGTTTGTGGCAGATTGTTTATCAGGAGCTTTCAATGTCTTCCTTTGAACAGACCGTTCACGGTTACCTCAGTCACCTGTATGGGCCCCGTGCTGGCGAAGTTCAGCGCCGTTTAAACCAGCATATTGAGCACTTTCTTTCGCTTGCCCCCTTTTCACCCGCCCCCGACGATGCACCGTCTAAAAACGCACCCTCTTGGAGCGAAAAGGATCAATGGGTGATTAGCTATGGTGATTCTATTATAGAAGAGGGTGTACCGCCGCTGGCGGTGCTGAGCGATTTTCTTCAAGTGCGATTGGGCGAACGCATCAGCGGCGTCCATGTGCTTCCGTTCTTCCCCTGGAGTAGCGACGACGGTTTTTCAGTCATCCACTATCGCGAGGTTAATAGTGAGCTGGGTGACTGGTCGCATATTCGCGAGCTCGCCAGCCATTACGACTTAATGGCGGACCTGGTACTCAACCACGTTTCGCGGGAATCTCTGTGGTTCGTAGATTATCTGAGCGGTAGCCTGCCCGGCCGCGATTACTTTATCGAAGTCGATCCCGATACCGATGTCTCTCAAGTGGTTCGCCCACGCAGCAATCCGCTACTGGTGCCTGTTTCTACCCGGCGCGGCACCCGCTACCTGTGGGCAACGTTCTCCGAAGACCAGTTAGATTTAAATTTTGAACATCCGGATGTATTACTGGAGTTCGTAGGCATTTTGCTGTTCTACCTTGAGCAGGGCATGCGAATTATCCGCTTGGATGCAGTGGCCTTTCTATGGAAGCGACTAGGCACCCCCTGCATTCACCTGCCGGAGACGCATACTGTCATACGCCTGCTGCGGGCCATTGTGGATTATGTTGCCCCCGGCACCTTACTGGTGACTGAAACCAACGTTCCTCATCAGGAAAATATTAGCTATTTCGGGCTGGAACGGCTCCCCAAAGGCCCGCCCGATGAAGCTCATATGATTTATCAGTTCACCTTACCTCCCTTGTTGCTCCACACCCTGACGCGGGGAGAAGCCCGCACCCTGCAAACCTGGCTTGCCAGCCTGCCCGTGTTGCCTGACCACTGCACTTATCTGAACTTTACCGCCAGCCACGACGGCATTGGCGTGCGTCCACTGGAAGGCCTACTGCCTGATCACGAGCGGGACGCGCTGTTAGAACTGATGCACCGTTTCGGCGGTTTTGTCAGCATGCGCAGCAATCCGGATGGTAGCGATACGCCTTACGAGATCAATATCACGTGGTTTGAAGCCATGCGCGGCACCCGCCGAGGCCAGGACCCTTGGCAAATTGCCCGCTTCCTATGTAGCCAAGCGATTATGCTGAGCTTACAGGGGATTCCCGCGCTTTATATCCATACGTTAACGGGCACGCTCAATGACGTAGAAGGCGTTGAGCGCAGTGGACGTCTGCGTTCGATCAATCGCCGGCGCTGGCAGCGCAGCGAGCTCGACCTACTATTAGATAGCCCCTCGACCCCCACCCACGATGTTTTCCACGCTTTAAACCAGCTGCTCGATCAGCGCCGCCAGGAACCCTGCTTTCATCCCAATGCCGCGCAGCGAGTATTGGACTCAGCACCCGAACTGCTGGCGGTGGAACGCGGCCCACTGCAGGATGGGCGCCGCTTATTAGCACTGTATAACGTCTCCGACCTGCCGCTTCCCTTAGAAAACGTGGGCGAAGCGGTTACCCAATCGCTCAGTAAGCACGCCTGGCAAGCGCTTGACTCAAATAAACCTTGGGTCGCCGAAGGCGCCCTGCCCCCTTATGCCGTGCGCTGGCTGGTCGCCCTTAGCTAGTGTAGTTGCTCTTAGCTAGATATTGCTCTTAGCTAGATACAGGGGCGATGGTTGGTTTCATCGCCTCTTAGTCACTGTTGACCTCAACAATAGGGATAAACCAAAAAATACCGTTAAGGTATCGACGCGTTAGGCCGATAAAGAATAAGGACTCAATTACAAAAAAACAGGAAAAACATGACGCGCCTAACAACAACACAAAAACTTTGGGGAACACTGGGCATCATCTGGATCGCGATGCTGCTCCTGGTGGGCTGGCTGGCTCTGGAGAACCGCCAAACGATTGTAAGCGAACGCCGCGACAGCATTCAGTACGTGGTCGAAAGCGTCCAAAACCAAATTGAAGCACTTCAGGAAAGGGTTGCCGTCGGTGAGCTCAGCCTCGAAGAGGCGCAGCAACGCGCGATCAACAACATGTCTAGCGTCAGCTTCGGCGCTGGCGAATATATTTTCTCCTTCAATGATGACTTATTAGTTATTTCCCACCCCAGCCGTGAGTCCGGCACGGACATGACCGACTATTTAGACGCTAGCGGCATGGCGCTCTATCCGGAGTTGCTGCGCGTTGCCCAAGCAGGCGGTGGACACGTTAATTACTACTCGACCCGCGCCGGTGGTGATGAACAGCTACCGAAAACCAGTTATGTCGCCCATCTTCCCGAGTGGGGCTGGTCGTTAGCCACGGGCGTGTATGTCGATGACATCAATGAAGCGTTTATTACCGATTTGATTCAATCGATTGGCATCTTGCTGATCATCGGCTTACCGGTAACGCTGTTAATGGGCTTGGTTATCCGCGATGTTTCCCGGCGTTTAGGCGGTGATCCACGCTACGCTGCCAGCGTGGTGCGCCATATCGCTGACGGTGACCTGACCCAGGTAACGCAGCTTTCAGCTAAAGACCAGCAAAGTTTACTATTTAACATTAACCGCATGCGTGAAACGCTTGCCGAGACGATTGGCGATATTCACCACGGGGCAGATCAGGTCAACAGCGGTGTCGAGCAAATTGTCGGCGTTAATGAAGAGCTTTCCACACGTACCGAGGAACAGGCTGCCTCATTAGCTGAAACGGCTTCCAGCATGGAACAGCTCACTGCCACGGTTAAGCAAAATGCCGAACATGCAGACCATGCGCGCACGCTTGCCACAAGAGCCGCTGACAGTGCCCAGCGCGGCAGTGACTCCATGACCAACGTGATTACCACCATGGGGACCATTAACGAGAGCGCCACCCAAATGAGCAGTATCGTCAACACCATTGACGGCATTGCCTTCCAAACCAATATTTTGGCACTTAACGCGTCGGTGGAAGCTGCACGCGCAGGAGAGCAAGGCCGCGGTTTCGCCGTCGTCGCCAATGAGGTTCGCCAACTCGCCAGCCGTTCGGCCGCTGCCGCCCAGGAAATAAAAAGCCTGATCGAAGCGTCGGATAGTAAAGTGGTGGAAGGTAGCCGCCAAGTGCGCGCCACTGGCGATGTGATCAATGGCATGGTCGATGATATCAAGCAGCTCAGCACATTGGTGCAGGAAATTTCTGCCGCCACTATCGAGCAAAGCAGTGGTATTGAGCAGGTTAACCAAGCCGTGACACAAATGGATCAAATGACCCAGCAAAACGCCAGCCTGGTGCAAGAGAGCAACCATGCCACCCAGTCGCTGGCACAACTTAGTGCCCAGCTACGTCAACTGGTTGCTCACTTCCGTATTAATCAGAGTACTGGGAATGCACAGGCTAGCTTGCCAGCCTCCGCCCCTGCCAAGCGTGTTTCACCTCAGCACAGCGATTTTTAACGCTAGCTAGAAGCTAGTGTTTAAAACAGAGGGTTAAAAACTAAAAATTAACCACAACGCTTAAACATAAGGCCAGCCACCTCAGGGTAGCTGGCCTTTTTAATGGTAAAACGATAACGGAGAAGCTGAGCCTTTACACCTTACCTTGGTTATCGAGTTCTACCGCTTCGTGCATACGCGCAAGTAGATCCGGCACGGCAGCCTGCACGCGGTTCCAACTGGGAATAAAGGGCCGCTCTCTGGGGTTATCCAAAAACAGGTTGCCTGCTTCGAGCAAATTACTGGCAAATAGCTCCACGGCCTGCTCTTCACTATGACGATCAAGGCTTAGGCCGTTCATTGTCGCATCATGGTCATAAGCCTCAATCAAATCCAGTGCAAAGCGGTAATAAGTCGCTTTGAGCGTGCGGAAGTCTTCGCTGCTAAAGGTAACGCCCTGGGTCGCTAATTTGCGATAGAGCGCTTTGGAGATATCAAGGCTCATGCGGTTTAAACCGCCATTGGGATCTTCTTCGCTAATCGGCTGGTGTTTATGGTCGTAGGCATCAGCGATATCCACTTGGCAAAGCTGCCGCAGTGAGTAATTGCGCTGTAACTCTGACAATACGCCAATTTCCAGCCCCCAATCAGCAGGCATGCGAATCTCTTCCAGCACTTCACGGCGCATCGCAAACTCGCCTGATAGCGGATAACGGAAACCATCCAGATAGTCGAGGTAGGGCAATGGTCCGCACACGGTTTTAAGCGCCCGCAGCAGGGGCGTCACGAGCAGCCGTGAGACACGGCCATTGAGCTTGCCCTTCGCAATGCGTGGGTAATACCCTTTGCTAAAACTATAGTTAAAATTAGGGTGGGCCACAGGGTACATCAGGCGCGCCAGCAGCCCGCGTTCGTAGGTCAATATATCGCAATCATGAAGCCCTACGACCGTCGAACGCCCTGACGACAGCATATAGCCTGCGCAATACCACACATTGCGTCCTTTACCCGGCTCCAAGGCGCCTAACCCATGCTCCTCTAACTCGGCATCCAAGGCACTCAGCCGAGGGCCATCATTCCATAAAATACGCGTATGCTGCGGTAGCCGAGAGAAAAACTCCCGGGCATATAAGAACTGCTCACGGTCAGCTCGATCCAAACCAATCACAATTTCATTGAGATAAGGGACTTTAACCAGCTCATCAACTATCCCCGACAACGCCGGTCCTTCCAGTTCCGAAAAAAGCGAGGGAAGAATCAATCCCATCGGGCGTCGATGGGAAAATTGACATAACTCTTGCTCAAGCGCATCAACCGAGCGCTGGGTAAGATTGTGAAAGTCAGTAATAATACCGTTCTGATGAAAGTCACTCATGTGCTTACCTCCCTGTTTTCATGGACCTAAGTCATGAACCTAAAATCATAAAGAAACGGCAACATGCTTCTCCGCCGTCGTTAAACGGCGGTCATCTCGCCCCCACCAGTGGGTTACTCCCTCGGCCCAGCCGGTCGGTCCTGTTGCTTCCGTGCGATATAGCGACGTATTACGGGGCTCGACGACCAAGTCATGACAACCACGAATCACCACCGCTTGATCGACCGCTTCAAGCATAGTGATATCGTTCGGCCCGTCTCCCAACCCCAATGAAAGCGGGGGCTGGCCTCTTAACGACGTAAAGCGTTTAATCAACCATTCCACGGCGGTGCCCTTATCGGCTGAGCGCCCCATGACATGCCAGAAACGCCCCCCTTGAGTGAGTTGCAAACTATCCCCCTCTAGCGCGGCACGAAACGTTTCCAACGCCGCGGCACTATCTTCCCACAGTAGTGGCTCACTCCCCTCCCGCTGACGCGCCTCCCGAGCGCGCGCCTCATCAAGCCCGGTCAGTTCCATCACTTCGTGCACGCTCAGTTCACCCATGCGGGTAAAACGAATATTCAGGCGCTCACGCCATACCTTCAAACGAGCGCGAATAAAGCCCACATCGACACCTGGGTGTTTAATAACGACCCCGTCACGACCGCTACCAGGCCGGTCTAAGCGCGCATGGCACCACCCCGCGGGTAAGCCAATGACCGCACCATTTTCAGCAATAAACGGCGTCGCCGTGAGGCCCAGTGCTTCACGCAGCGGAAGCAGCTCGGCACGAGTCTTACTGGTCACCGGGATTACCGGCACCCCCATCTGCTTTAAGCGGGCAAGCCATGGTGCCGCGGGAGCGAAGTCATAGCTGTGATGATCCAGCAGCGAGCCATCTAAATCAGTCAATACCAGCCGTGGCTGCAAAGCGGGCTCTGCCGGAGGAACTGGCACCGAAAGACGAGTGGATTCAGGCATGACACTACCTCTTATCAGTCTTAACGCATCGTTAAGATGGCATCTCTAGGTTACCTAACCAATGTAGCAAGTTATGCGCCAAGACAAAGAAGTATTGATTCAGCAAAAGGTTACATGGTCATGATAGGTGGGTTTATGCAGTGTTAGCGCACCAAAAAAGCGCATGAAGCGGAACGGTGCACCTTACTCACCGCTTGTTTGCAAATTAAGACGCAAAGAACTTATCAAATTGACTAAACAGACTAGTAAAAAAATGTCACAACACTTGGAAAATTCGCGTAAATAGCTATACTCAAACTGTACCCACTGGCAGCCCTGTATACCCCTCACCTGATGCCAGTGGGCCGCAGTAAGCCAAGCCCTTTAATGCCCGCCTCCCCCGGCGGGCTTTTTTTAGTATTTTTTAAGCTTTTGTTTTAAGCCCACGACAACTACTCCACATGAATGACTACCTCAACCCGCCGGTTACGCGCACGCCCTTCAGCGGTAGCGTTGCTTTCGAGCGGTCTTGTGGCCGCCAAGCCGACGGCGCGTAGCCGTTCAGCAGAAACACCGGCAGCTTCTAACGCTTCAACAATGGCAATGGCACGTGCACTTGAGAGTGCCCAGTTAGAAGAGAATTCGTCAGTGCTAATGGTCTGACTATCGGAATGGCCTTCAACCCAGACTTCGCCATCGTAACGTTGAATAGTCGCCAGCAAACTACTCACCAGCGACGAGCCATCGTTGGTTAGCTCAGCTGTCGCAGAAGGAAACAGCAGCTGATCCTGTACGCGGAGACTAATCCCTTCCGCTACTCGCGATACTTCAACACCCTCCAGGTCAGGCAGATAAGGAGACTCTTCAACGCGCTGAGAGAGCGCCTGGTCCAGTGCAACCGCACCTAGTATTGCTTCATCGCTCACCGCCTGTACGTTGACCGGGGGGCGATCCGTTAACACCACCATATAGTCAGCCAAGGGTGACGTTAAATTCTCGATACCTGTAGGCATTAGCAGGGTTGGCAGGGCGATAACCGGCTCTGTGGGAGGCTGCGGAGATGGCGCGGCTAAAAGTGGCGGAACCCCAACGCTGACTCGCCGACGTACTTGAGACAGTGTGGGCAATCCAGCCACACCCAAGGCCGTACTAATTGCCATGGGACTTAGCCCTGCACCACTCCAGTCGGCAATACCGGCTCGCTCAGGCATTGCCTGAGCTAACACCTCGGGCATCGGAATTTCCAGTGTGGGCGACGGTGAGTGGGTATAATCACTCGCGGAATCATCCTCCACCCATTCAGGGCTTGTCGCCCCGGTAGCGGCGATAATGACCACGAAGAGGGCCACCAGCAACGTCATGATATCGAGATAACTAATCATCCAACCGCTATTGCTATCGCCTTCATGGTAAGCCGACATTAGCGAGTCATGACGCGGTCCTCTACGGTAATCTTCAAGCATGGGTGTTATTGCTCATTCAAGTTTTGAACCTTATGGCCGATTTAGCTATTTATATCGAATACAAGCACTTCGAATACAAGAACTTCGAATACAAGAACTTCGAGTTAGGTATGTCAGGTTAGGCACTTCGAATTAGGCATGGCAAACTAACCGTGGCAGACAAGCACGACGAACAGTCTATCAAAAGCCGTTTTGTAGCGAAAAAGGAACTAGCAGGTGCGCATCCGTCCCACATTATTTCAATTATCCTATTTTATACGTCCTGTTAGCTTGGGGCTGGCAAGCTTGATGCTCAGCGGATGCTTTTATGCCAATACATCACAAGCGCCGGTCGCCACCACCTATCCTTATACTGAACAACAGCGCATGCAGGCAGCTCACCATTGGGACGTACTGGCCCGCTACGAAGCTACCCGCATTTTGCAACGCGAGCGCGTACGCAATCGCGATTTACATATCAGCGAAGCAGACAGTGGTGAACTACATGCCTACAGCGGTGGCGAATTTGGGCGTGGATTCCGCACGCTACTCACCAGTGAGTTAGTATCACGTGGCGCCAACCTCACCACGGTTCCCACCGCTAACAGCGCCAATATCACGATTGATGTAGAAGTCGTCGAGCATCGGGATCGTGGCTTTATACGCCCGCCTATCGGGGCATTTACCGCGCTCACCGCCGGCATCGCTGTGGCGACTATTCCTTATAACCAGTGGGCCGAACCCGCATTGGGGTTAATCCCTGCCGCCGCACTCGCCGACACCACCAGCGGTAGCTGGACCCATACCGGCAACGAAGAGATCATTGTGACGACCCAGATTATCGATGGCGAACGAATTCTCTACTCTTCCTCCAATATTTATTACATTAATGCGGGCGATCGTCGCCAATACGCGCCTCATCGCGTGCCCCAGGCCCCTGCCACGCCCTCCGTTTCCATTACTGACACGTGGTAATGACATGCTGAAGACTTTTTTGACTGTATGGCGCTCTCGCTTCGTAAAACACTCAACCCGTGCAACGGTCGTTAGCATTACGCTACTGATGCTAGCGGGCTGCAATACCTTGGGTAATGCTAACCACACACCCGCCAAACCAGAACCCGACCTTTCTGAATTGGTTCATGCCGCTGCCGAACAGATGATCACCAGCAACCCAGAGCTAACGCGCTATAGCCCTATGATTGCCGCTACTTTCGTTAGCATCGACAACCTTAGTCAATCGTCGACGCTTGGCCGTATCAGCTCTGAAATAATGGCATCGGCGCTATCGCGCCAAGGCATGCAGGTACGCGAAGTTAAAATGCGCGACAGCATGTTTATCGAAGAGAGCGTGGGCGAGCTGATTCTTTCGCGGCAAGTCCAGCGCTTAAGCGCCCAGCATAATGCCCGCTCCATTCTTATGGGCACCTATGCGCAAGGGCAAGACTATGTCTATGTAAGTGCCCGGGTAGTGCGGGCGGGCGATGCCATGGTACTCGGTAGCGCCGATTTCCGCCTGCCGTTAAATAACAACACGCGCAGCTTGCTAGAGGGCCAAGGGGGTTGGTGAGGAGTTCCCAAATCTAGGCCCCTCTGCTTGCCAGATTAGTTAAAGAAAGTAATTCAAAGAAAGTAATTCAAAGAGAATAACTTTCGATCTACAGCTGCCTGCTGTAAAGCAGAATGGATGGTTTAACTACTCTATAATAATTAACTACTCTACAATAAAAAGCCCTGCAAATAGCAGGGCTCAGACTGCTGACGAACCCCACTTTTTGTGGGGTTTTGTCGTTTAAGAGGCTCCTTTCTGAAGCGATCACTAGTGAGCGCGGTTTTTTAGTCATCGCGCATTGAGGTGTTGCTCCAACAGGCATGGA